>NZ_JBIARQ010000015.1:11262-209935 GCF_042890065.1 Streptomyces sp. NPDC002328
GGCCCGGCCCCGGTTCAGGCGGGGCCGGGCACCCGGAGTGCGGGGCGGGGGCGGGGGACGTCGGCCGACTCCCCGGCGGCGCTTACGCCTTGGCGAGTTCCTTCTCGCCGCCCTCGCGCTGCTCGGGCAGCTCCGCGGCCTGCGGAGCGGCGCCGTCCGTGTCGTCGTCGTGGTCGAGCAGGGTCTTCTCGTCGAAGGGCGCCCGGCCCGCGAGGACTTCCTCGACGCGCGCCTTGTCGATCTCCTTGGTCCAGGTGCCGATCAGGACGGTGGCGACGGCGTTGCCCGCGAAGTTCGTCAGGGCGCGGGCCTCGCTCATGAAGCGGTCGATGCCGACGACGAGGCCGATGCCGTCCACCAGGGCGGGCTTGTGCGACTGGAGACCGCCGGCCAGGGTCGCGAGACCGGCGCCGGTGACGCCCGCGGCGCCCTTGGAGGCGACGAGCAGGAAGAGCAGCAGCGGGATCTGCTCGCCGACCGACATCGGCGTGCCCATGGCGTCGGCGATGAACAGCGAGGCCATGGTCATGTAGATCATGGTGCCGTCGAGGTTGAAGGAGTAGCCGGTCGGGACGGTGATGCCGACGACGGGCTTGCTGACGCCCAGGTGCTCCATCTTCGCGATGAGGCGCGGCAGCGCGGACTCGGAGGAGGAGGTGGACAGGATCAGCAGGAACTCACGGCCCAGGTACTTGAAGAACGTGAAGATGTTCATGCCGGCCACGATCCGCAGCAGTGCGCCCAGGACGATGAAGACGAACAGGAAACAGGTGGCGTAGAAGCCGAGCATCAGCACGGCCAGGCTCTTCAGCGCGTCCAGGCCGGCGGAGCCGGTGACCGCGGCGATCGCGCCGAAGGCGCCGATCGGGGCGGCCCACATCACCATGGCGAGGATGCGGAAGACGAGTCGCTGGATGTGCTCGATGCCGCGCAGGACCGGCTGTCCTGCGGAGCCCATCGCCTGGAGGGCGAAGCCGGCGAGCAGCGCGACCAGCAGGGTCTGGAGCACCTCGCCGCCGGTGAAGGCGGAGACGATCGTGGTCGGGATGATGCCGAGCAGGAACTCGGTGGTGTCCTTGGCCTCGGCCGACACCTGTGCCTGGCCGGTCTCCTTGATCGCGTCGGTGACCGCGAGGCCGGTGCCCGGCTCGAGGATGTTGCCGACGATCAGGCCGATGCCGAGGGCTACCAGCGACATCACCGTGAAGTAGACGAGGGCGATGCCTCCGACGGCGCCGACCTTGGCGGCCTTACGGACCGATCCGATCCCGAGGACGATCGTGCAGAAGATGATCGGTGAGATCATCATCTTGATCAGGTTGACGAACCCGGTGCCAAGGGGCTTGAGCTCCTTGCCGAAGTCGGGCGCGATCAGGCCCACGGCGATGCCCAGGGCGACCGCGACGATCACCGCGATGTACAGGTAGTGGGTGCGGTCCCGCTTGGCGGGTGCGGCAGGTGCCTTCGTGGTGCTGCTGGCGGCCACGGCTGCCCTCCTTGACGTCTTCGTCGGCATCACCGGCGTGCGGCTCACGTCCGGGGAGATAAAGGGGAATGCAGAGACTGTCTCCCGGTGTGTGAGGGCGGTCACCCTTCCGTTCATTTAGTTCACGCTTAACCTCGGGGGCACACTGACGACATGCGCATCCCCGTCCCCGGACCCCGCAGCCTGGCCGGTCAGCTGTTCGCCATGCAGGCGGTGCTGATCGCGGTCGTCGTCGCGGGGTACGCGCTGTTCACGTACGTGAGCGACCGCAGCCAGGCCGAGGATGCGGCGGGGCGGCAGGCCACCGCCGTGGCCAGGTCGGTCGCCGACTCCCCCTCCGTCCGGGAGGCGATCGGCACCCCGGACCCGACGCTCATGCTTCAGCCGTACGCGCTGCGGGTGATGCGGGACACGGAGGTCGACTTCGTGACGATCATGAATCCCGAGGGCATCCGCTGGACGCACCCGGACGAGAACCAGATCGGCCGGCACTTCCTCGGCAACACGGCCCGCGCCCTGAAGGGCGAGTCGTTCACGGAGACGTACACCGGCACCCTCGGCCCGTCCGTCCGCGCGGTCACGCCGATCGAGGACGACGACGGGCGGGTCGTCGGCATGGTCAGCGCCGGCATACGGGTCGAGGCGATCAGCGAGCGCGTCTCGGACCAGGTCACGGCCCTGTTCGGGGTGGCGGCGGGCGCCCTCGCGCTCGGCGCGGTGGGCACGTACGTGGTCAACGCCCGGCTGCGCCGCCACACGCACAACATGAACGCCGCCGAGCTCAGCCGGATGCACGACTACCACCAGGCGGCGCTGCACGCGGTGCGCGAGGGGCTGCTGATGCTGGACGGGCAGTACCGGGTGGCGTTGATGAACGACGGCGGACGGGAGCTGCTGGGCGTCGACGGCGACGTCGTCGGCGCGTCGGTGGCCGACCTCGGCCTGCCGGCCCCGCTGACGGGCGCGCTGCTGGCGTCCGAGCCGCGGGTGGACGAGGTGCATCTCACGGCGGACCGTGTGCTGGTGGTCAACACCTCCCCGGTGTCCGGCGGGGAGCGCCGCGGCACGGTGGTGACCCTGCGGGACGTGACGGAGCTCCAGTCGCTGATGGGCGAGCTGGACTCGGAGCGCGGCTTCACCCAGGCGTTGCGCTCGCAGGCGCACGAGGCGGCGAACCGGCTGCACACGGTGGTGTCGCTGATCGAGCTGGGCCGGGCGGAGGAGGCCGTCGACTTCGCGACCGCCGAACTGGAGCTGGCCCAGGCGCTGACCGACCAGGTGGTGGCGGCGGTGAGCGAACCTGTGCTCGCGGCGCTGCTGCTCGGCAAGACGGCGCAGGCCAACGAGCGGGGCGTGGAGCTGGTGGTGTCGGAGGACAGCGGCCTGGACGACGGTCTGCTCCCGGAGTCGCTGCCCGCGCGCGACCTGGTGACCATCCTGGGCAACCTCATCGACAACGCCGTGGACGCGGCGCAGGGCAGCGTGCGGGCCAGGGTGACGGTGACGGCGGCCACGGAGGGCGACGAACTGCTGCTGAGCGTAGCCGACACGGGGGACGGGGTGGATCCCGCCCACGCCTCCCAGGTCTTCGAGCGCGGCTTCTCGACGAAGCCGTCGGGCCCCGGCGGGCGCGGCCTGGGCCTGGCCCTGGTCCGCCAGGCCGTGACCCGCCACGAGGGCACGCTGTCGGTGGCGGCGGCCGAGGGCGGCGGCGCGGAGTTCGCGGTACGGCTGCCCTTGCGGACGACGACCGCCGCGGTTCGGACGTCGGGAGGTGCGAGATGACGGACGCGACGGGCCCAGTGGCCACGAACCCCATCCGGGTGCTGGTCGTCGAGGACGACCCGGTCGCCGCCGACGCGCACGTCCTGTACGTCGGCCGGGTGCCGGGCTTCGTCGCCGTCGGCAAGGCGCACACCGGCGCGGAGGCGCGACGCCTGCTGGACCGCACGCCGGTGGACCTGCTGCTGCTGGACCTGCACCTCCCCGACGGTCACGGTCTGCAACTGGCGCGCTCCCTGCGGGCGGCCGGCTACCACGCCGACGTGATCGCGGTGACGTCCGCGCGGGATCTGACGGTGGTCCGGGAGGGGGTGTCGCTGGGCGTCGTCCAGTACGTCCTGAAGCCGTTCACCTTCGCGACGCTGCGGGACCGGCTGGTGCGGTACGCGGAGTTCCGCGGCGCGGCCGGTGAGGCGAGCGGCCAGGACGAGGTGGACCGCGCCCTCGCGGCGCTGCGCGCACCGGGCCCCGCGGCCCTGCCGAAGGGGCTGAGCGGCCCGACCCTGGAACGGGTGACGGTGACCGTGCGGGAGGCGGAGGAGGGGCTGACCGCGGCCGGCGTGGCCGAGGCGGTGGGCATCTCGCGGATCACCGCCCGGCGGTATCTGGAACACCTGGTGGACGCCGGCAGAGCCGAGCGCAAGCCGCTGTACGGGCAGGTGGGGCGGCCGGAGCTGGTGTACCGGTGGGTGTCGGCGGGGCGGTGACCTGCACGCCGGCGGGGCGGTGACGTCCGCGCCGACGGGGCGGTGACCTCCCGGCGTCGGGGCTCGGGCGTGGCGTGAATCGGTCGGCACACGGCGTGACTATGGCCGAACGGCCCGTAGTCGTCGCAGCGTCGGGCCCCTAGCTTGTCCCCCGTGCCCAGACCCACACCCAGACCGCGTGCCCAGACACGAGCCTCCCGACCCGGACCCCCCTTCAACGCGCCCACCGCCCGCCGGCTGCGCGCGGCGCTGCGCATGACGCCCGACCAGGTGGCGCAGCACCTGCGTTCCTCCTACGCCCTGCACCAGGTCACGCCCGACCTCGTCAGCGCCTGGGAGCGCGGTGTCGCCACTCCCACCGCGCCCGAACTGACCGCGCTCGCACGGGTGTTGTGGTGCTCCCCGGCCGAGCTGGTCGGACGGCCCCGCAATCTGCGCGAGCACCGCGTGGCCCGGGGGCTCGCCGCCGAGGACGTGTCCCGGGCCGTGGGACACGAGTTCCTGGCCTATGTCCGGATGGAGGAGGACAACCGGTGGCGCGGCACCGAGCGCCAGACCGCGCTGCTCGCCGATCTGCTGGAGCTCACCCTGCCCGACCTGGTCACCGTGACCGGTGAGGAGGCCAGGCTCGCCGAGCTGCTGCGCGCCGCGGTCGACGGGCGCCCGCAGGCGAGTGTGCGGCCCGTCGGCCGAATCGTGCCGCTGGACCGGCGTCTGCTGGAGGACGCCCTGCGGGAGCTGCACAGGAGCTACGGCGAGCTGCGCCGCGGCTCCGACGACATCGGCGCGGCGGGCACAACGGCCACGACAGGTGCGGCAGGCGACGCGGGCGACCCCGGCCGGGACTTCCTCGACCGGATCGTCGAGGTCTTCTGGGCGACCGTGCAGAGCAGAACCGGCTAGCCGGCCGCCGCGGGGACACGACCGGCTAGAAGACCGACTCCGCCTCGTCCATGCGGTACTTGGGGACCGTCTTCAGCTCGGTGACGGCCTCCGCCAGCGGCACCATCACCACGTCCGTGCCGCGCAGCGCCGTCATCCGGCCGAACTCGCCGCGGTGCGCGGCCTCCACCGCGTGCCAGCCGAAGCGGGTGGCGAGGACACGGTCGTACGCGGTCGGGACGCCGCCGCGCTGGACGTGGCCGAGGATGACCGGGCGGGCCTCCTTGCCGAGCCGCTTCTCCAGCTCGTACGCCAGTGCCGTGCCGATGCCCTGGAAGCGCTCGTGGCCGAACTTGTCGATGGCGCCCTTGCCGTAGTCCATGGAGCCCTCGGCGGGGTGGGCGCCCTCGGCGACGCAGATCACCGCGAACTTCTTGCCGCGGGAGAACCGCTCCTCGACCATCTTGACCAGGTCGGTCGGGTCGAAGGGGCGTTCGGGCAGGCAGATGCCGTGGGCGCCGGCCGCCATGCCGGACTCCAGGGCGATCCAGCCGGCGTGCCGGCCCATGACCTCGACGACCATCACCCGCTGGTGGGACTCGGCGGTCGTCTTCAGGCGGTCCATCGCCTCGGTGGCGACGCCGACCGCCGTGTCGAAGCCGAAGGTGCGGTCGGTGGAGGAGATGTCGTTGTCGATCGTCTTGGGGACGCCGACCACCGGCAGGCCCGCGTCGCTCAGCATCCGCGCCGCCGTCAGCGTGCCCTCGCCGCCGATGGGGATCAGCGCGTCGATGCCGAAGTCGTGGATCATGTCGCCGGCGCTCTCGCAGGCCTCGCGCAGCCGGTCGCGCTCCAGCCGGGAGGAGCCGAGGATCGTGCCGCCGCGGGCCAGGATGCCGCTGACCGCGTTCAGATCGAGGGCACGGTTACGGCCGTCCAGCAGGCCCGCGTAGCCGTCCTCGAAGCCGATGACCTCGTCGCCGTAGTTGTCGACCGCTCGGTGCACGACCGACCGGATCACTGCGTTCAGCCCGGGGCAGTCGCCACCTGCGGTGAGAACTCCGATGCGCATCGTGCTGTGTCTCCTGCTCGCTGTCGATACCGGTGAGCCGTTCCGATTCTTTCACGCCGCCGAGGGCACTGTCTCTTGACGGGCGCCTTATCCACACGCAGGGGTATTGTCAAGAGGGTTCCGCTCACCCCGGTGGGCGATTTTTGTGCCCTGACGGCGACTCTCGACAGCAGCACCCGACAGCAGAAACGGAGAGCACGCGTGACGCGCAGCGTGTACGTGACCGGGATCGACCGCGGCGACGGCCGCCAGGTCGTGGAGCTGGGGGTGATGGAGCTCCTCACCCGCCAGGTCGACCGGGTCGGCGTCTTCCGCCCCTTCGTCCACGACGGGCCCGACCGCCTCTTCGAGTTGCTGCGCGCACGCTACCGGCTGGCGCAGGACCCGGCGACCGTCTACGGCATGGACTACCACGAGGCGTCCGCGCTCCAGGCGGAGCAGGGCACGGACGAGCTGGTGTCCAGGCTCGTCGACCGGTTCCACCGCGTCGCCCGCGAGTACGACGTCGTCCTCGTCCTCGGCACCGACTACGCCGACACCCAGTTCCCGGACGAGCTGTCCCTCAACGCCCGTCTGGCGAACGAGTTCGGCGCCTCGGTGATCCCCGTCGTGGGCGGTCGCAAGCAGCCCGCGGAGTCCGTGCTCGCCGAGACCCGCAACGCCTACCGCGCCTACGACGGCCTGGGCTGCGACGTCATCGCCATGGTCACCAACCGGGTCGCCCGGGAGGACCGGGAGCTGATAGCCGAGCAGCTCGACTCCCGGCTGCCGGTGTCCTGTTACGTCCTGCCCGACGAGCCCGCGCTGTCCGCGCCGACGGTCGCCCAGATCAGCCACGCCCTGGGGGCGAAGGTGCTGCTCGGGGACGACTCGGGGCTGGCCCGCGACGCCCTCGGCTTCGTCTTCGGCGGCGCGATGCTGCCGAACTTCCTGAACGCCCTGACCCCGGGCACCCTCGTCGTCACCCCGGGCGACCGGGCCGACCTGGTCGTCGGCTCGCTCGCCGCGCACAGCGCCGGCACCCCGCCGATCGCCGGCGTGCTGCTCACCCTGGGCGAGGTGCCGAGCAACGAGATCCTCACGCTCGCCGCCCGGCTCGCGCCCGGCACGCCCGTCCTGTCCGTGGCCGGCACCAGCTTCCCCACCGCCGAGCAGCTGTTCTCCCTGGAGGGCAAGCTGAACGCGGCCACCCCGCGCAAGGCCGAGACCGCGCTCGGCCTGTTCGAGCGGCACGTCGACACCGCCGACCTGCTGAAGCGGGTCTCCGCGCCGAGCAGCGACCGCCTCACCCCGATGATGTTCGAGCACCAGTTGCTGGAGACGGCCCGCTCCGACCGGCGCCGGGTCGTCCTGCCCGAGGGCACCGAGGCACGGGTCCTGCACGCGGCCGAGGTGCTGCTGCGCCGCGGCGTCTGCGACCTCACCCTGCTCGGCCCGGTCGACCGGATCCGCAAGCAGGCCGCCGACCTGGGCATCGACCTCGGCGACGCCCAGCTGATCGACCCCGCCACCAGCGAGCTGCGCGACGCCTTCGCCGAGAAGTACGCCCTGCTGCGCGCCCACAAGGGCGTCTCGGTGGAGCTGGCGTACGACGTCGTCTCCGACGTGAACTACTTCGGCACGCTGATGGTGCAGGAGGGTCTCGCCGACGGCATGGTCTCCGGGTCCGTGCACTCCACGGCCGCGACGATCCGGCCCGCCTTCGAGATCATCAAGACCAAGCCGGACGCCGACATCGTCTCGTCCGTCTTCTTCATGTGCCTGGCCGACAAGGTCCTCGTCTACGGCGACTGCGCGGTCAACCCCGATCCGGACGCCGAGCAGCTCGCCGACATCGCCATCCAGTCGGCGGCGACCGCCGCGCAGTTCGGCGTGGAGCCGCGGATCGCGATGCTGTCGTACTCCACGGGCACGTCGGGTTCCGGCGCCGACGTCGACAAGGTGCGGGAGGCGACCGAGCTGGTGCGTTCGCGCCGGCCCGACCTGAGGATCGAGGGGCCGATCCAGTACGACGCCGCCGTGGAGCCGTCGGTCGCGGCGACCAAGCTGCCGGAGTCCGAAGTCGCGGGCCAGGCCAGCGTGTTGATCTTCCCCGACCTCAACACAGGCAACAACACCTACAAGGCCGTGCAGCGTTCGGCCGGCGCGATCGCCGTCGGACCGGTGCTCCAGGGTCTGCGCAAGCCGGTCAACGACCTGTCCCGGGGCGCTCTCGTCCAGGACATCGTCAACACCGTCGCCATCACGGCGATCCAGGCCCAGACCCCCAGCGAGAAGGCGTCCCAGCAGTGAGTGCCACACGTGTCCTCGTCCTCAACTCCGGCTCCTCGTCGGTGAAGTACCAGCTGCTCGACATGGGCGACGGCAGCCGGCTGGCCGTGGGGCTCGTCGAGCGCATCGGTGAGCAGTCCTCCCGGCTCAAGCACACGCCCCTGGCGAGCGGCGGGGATCCGCGGGAGCAGACCGGCGCGATCGCCGACCACGACGCCGCGCTGAAGGCCGTCGCGGAGGAGCTGGCCAAGGACGGGCTGGGGCTGGACTCGCCGGAACTGGCCGCCATCGGGCACCGGGTGGTGCACGGCGGCAAGCACTTCACCGAGCCGACGGTCGTGGACGACGCCGTGCTCGCCGAGATCGAGCGGCTGATCCCGGTGGCCCCGCTGCACAACCCGGCCAATCTGACCGGCATCCGGACCGCGCAGGCGCTGCGGCCCGACCTGCCGCAGGTCGCCGTCTTCGACACGGCGTTCCACACGACGATGCCGGAGTCCGCCGCCCGTTACGCGATCGACGTGGAGACGGCCGACGAACACCGCATCCGGCGCTACGGGTTCCACGGCACCTCGCACGCGTACGTCTCCCGGGCGACGGCACGGCTGCTCGGCAGGACGCCCGAAGAGGTGAACGTCATCGTGCTGCACCTCGGCAACGGGGCGTCAGCGTCGGCGGTGCGCGGAGGCCGGTGCGTGGACACCTCCATGGGGCTCACGCCTTTGGAGGGGCTCGTCATGGGTACGCGCTCCGGAGACACCGATCCGGCCGTCATCTTCCATTTGGCGCGTGTTGGCGATATGTCCATCGACGAAATCGACACTCTTCTCAACAAGAAGAGCGGGCTGATCGGCCTGTGCGGCGACAACGACATGCGGGAGATCACGCGTCGGATCGACGAGGGCGACGAACAGGCCGCGCTCGCCTTCGACATCTACATTCACCGGCTGAAGAAGTACATCGGCGCCTTTTACGCCGTTCTCGGCCGGGTGGACGCGGTGGCGTTCACCGCCGGGGTCGGGGAGAACGCGGCGCGGGTGCGCGAGGCGGCCGTCGCGGGCCTGGAGAGCCTGGGCCTGGCGGTGGACGCCGAGCTGAACGCCGTACGGAGCGACGAGCCGCGGCTGATCTCGCCCGGGGACGCGCGGGTGAAGGTCGCCGTGGTGCCGACGGACGAGGAGCTGGAGATCGCGACACAGACCTACGCATTGGTGGAAAACACAAACTGAACCGGAAAGCAAACGAGCAGCTTCCCGCCCATTTGTATCTTCCGCCAGACGGAATATTCCGTAGCGAAACAAACCGATAGGATCGCCCCATGCGCCGTTCGAAAATCGTCTGTACTCTCGGCCCCGCGGTCGACTCCCACGAGCAGCTCGTCGCGCTGATCGAGGCCGGCATGAACGTGGCCCGCTTCAACTTCAGCCACGGCACGCACGCCGAGCACCAGGGCCGTTACGACCGGGTCCGGGCCGCGTCCAAGGAGACCGGCCGGGCCATCGGCGTCCTCGCCGACCTCCAGGGCCCCAAGATCCGGCTGGAGACCTTCGCCGAAGGTCCGGTGGAACTGGTCCGCGGTGACGAGTTCACCATCACCACCGAGGACGTGCCCGGGGACAAGACGATCTGCGGCACCACCTACAAGGGTCTGCCCGGCGACGTCTCGCGCGGCGACCAGATCCTCATCAACGACGGCAACGTCGAGCTGAAGGTGCTGGACATCGAGGGCCCGCGGGTGCGGACGATCGTCATCGAGGGCGGCGTCATCTCCGACCACAAGGGCATCAACCTGCCCGGCGCGGCCGTCAACGTGCCCGCGCTGAGCGAGAAGGACATCGACGACCTGCGGTTCGCGCTGCGCATGGGCTGCGACCTGGTCGCGCTGTCCTTCGTCCGGGACGCCAAGGACGTCTCCGACGTCCACCGGGTCATGGACGAGGAGGGCCGCCGCGTCCCCGTCATCGCCAAGGTGGAGAAGCCGCAGGCGGTGGAGAACATGGAGGACGTCGTGATGGCGTTCGACGGCGTGATGGTCGCCCGTGGCGACCTGGCCGTCGAGTACCCGCTCGAGAAGGTCCCCATGGTGCAGAAGCGCCTGATCGAGCTGTGCCGGCGCAACGCCAAGCCGGTGATCGTGGCGACCCAGATGATGGAGTCGATGATCACCAACTCCCGTCCCACCCGCGCCGAGGCCTCCGACGTCGCCAACGCGATCCTCGACGGGGCGGACGCGGTCATGCTGTCGGCGGAGTCCTCGGTCGGCGCGTACCCGATCGAGACCGTGAAGACGATGTCGAAGATCGTCGCCGCGGCCGAGCAGGAGCTGCTGAGCAAGGGCCTCCAGCCGCTGGTGCCGGGCAAGAAGCCGCGCACACAGGGCGGTTCGATCGCGCGCGCCGCGTGCGAGATCGCCGACTTCCTCGGCGGCCGGGGCCTGGTGGCCTTCACCCAGTCCGGCGACACCGCCCGCCGGCTGTCCCGCTACCGCGCGGCCCAGCCGATCATCGCCTTCACCACCGACGAGGGCACCCGCAACCAGCTGGCGCTCAGCTGGGGCGTCGAGTCGCACGTCGTGCCGTTCGTGAACAGCACCGACGAGATGGTCGACCTGGTCGACCAGGAGATCATCAAGCTCAACCGCTTCAACGCGGGCGAGATCGTGGTCATCACCGCCGGCTCACCCCCCGGCGTCCCGGGCACCACGAACATGGTCCGGGTCCACCACTTGGGGCAGGGCGACCGCGACTAGGCGGTTCCCGCGTTTCCCGTACGGCACTGAGGGCGCCCCCTGTTTTCGGGGGCGCCCTCAGTGGTTCTCGGCGGGGCTACGGCAGGTCCGGGGTCAACCGCTCCCACTCCTGGACCCCGGGCCAGCGGGGATGATCCGCAAGGAGCGGACTCAACCGCCGCACCGGGACGAGCAATCGCCGGATTATCCGGAACGCCAGGATCTGCTCGCGGCCGCAATCTGGACCTCACCAGCGTCCCGCATCGCGCCACCACCGCCCTACTCGGGGGTAACTTTCAGTCATTCTTTATGGCGCCCTTAGCTCGCATCACCTCTTGAGGTTCACCAGATCCCCACAGGAAATCCCTGATGGCCTCACATGGAGCCGATGTTCTGGAACGCCCGAGACCGCATGGCTCATTGCTCGCCGGTTGCGTGTGGCGCGAAGATTTCCCTTGTCCGGCCCTGGGCTCTTGTGGCTATGTTGATCGCCGCGCCAGAAAACGGAAGTTGACCACTCCGTCCGGGCGCATGCCAACCAGCGACCGGGGGGACACCGTCGCCACGGGGAGAGGTACATCTGTCGTCATGCCGCGACTTGAGCTGTTCACGCCCGCCGTCCCGGCCTGACTCTCCATGCTCTGCGCCACTGACTCCGCGTTGAGGTGGCGGGTCCAACTCCCGTGACACCTCCGCCTTTTCGGGCGGAGCCCCCGCTTGTTCTCTTGCGACAAAAGGAACGTATCTTTGCGCCTTAGACCAAGGTTCTCCAGACCCGTATCACGTAAAACCGGATACCTGGCGCCCATCATCGCGTCCGGTCTGGCTAGTGCCGTGCTGTCCGGGATGGTCGAGCAGCCTGGCCTGCTCGGCCGGTCTTCGGGCGCGGACATGGCTCCGGTGGCGGACAGCTACGACGGGTTCGATGCCGCCGCGGCTGATCAGTTGCGGCAGGACCAGTGCCTGATGACGGAGGTGTTGCGCAGGGGCGGGCCGTCGATGGCGGCGACCGCGCAGAACGGTCTCAACCAGGCGCCGGACAAGCTCCGCGAGGTCGCCAACCGGCAGTACTGGGAGGACACGCCCCTCGCTGCGGCGTTCGACAAGGACCGCGACGCCGCCTTCAAGGAGGCGGACGCGCTTTACGCCAGGCTGAACGCCTGGAAGGAGCCGGTATCGGGACTGCCTCAACCGGGCGGGTTCAAGAGTCTCGCCGACTTCGAATGGCCGCCGGGAACGTCGGCCTCCACGGGTGACAAGGACTTCTTCGACCAGGCGGGTCTCGGACCGTGGATCGGCAGCCGTATGTGGCTGCACGAGGGCGACTTCTACAAGGACCCCACCTCCAAGGCCGACGAGAAGACGGTCAAGGCGGTCAAGGATCTCGGTACGCCGCTGTACGGGAAGGACCCGGACGCGACGCTTCCCACATGGGATCAGGACTACCTCGAACACCGGGCCTGGAACGATCTGGTGAACTGGTCCATGGAGCCGACGGGTGCGGACAACGCCCGTATCTTCCTGGCCTCCGGCGGCTTCCCGCGTACCGTGTCCGAGCCGGGCACCGCGGAGTACCGGATCGCGGTCGAAGACCTGAAAACCCGCTTCGCTTCGTGCGCTTGGCGTACCCCGATCGACCCGAACAAGGTCCTGGGACAGCAGGTCGCCACCGCGTCGAAGGAGTGGCAGGAGGAGATTTCCTCGCAGGCCACGCAGCGCAACCAGATCCTTACCGCCAACAGGGACGCCACCATGGCCATGGCCGCTGGGGCGAAGGCGTTGGGCGAGATGCTGGGCCAGTCGTGGATCGCTGATCGTCTCGCGCGTTGGGAGGACTACTGGGCGCCCGGTGGCGCCGGCTGGATCGGTGAGAGTCCGGCGGTCATCCAGGTTCAGGCCGCGAAGGGCAAGTGCCTTGAGGCGGAGGGCGGGAAGATCGCCAACGGCACTCCGGTGCAGATCTACACCTGCAACAAGTCCGCGGCGCAGGACTGGCAGATCAAAGGCGGCAGCACTCTGTACAACGTCAAGGCCGACAAATGCCTGGACGTCTCGAGCAACGCCTCCGCGAACGGCACGAAGATCCAGCTCTGGACGTGCAACTACTCCCCCGCGCAGACGTGGGAGTACAACACGCGTGCGGTGACCAGCCTGAAGAACGTCGGGACAGGCAAGTGCCTGGACCTGAACAAGTACGACAACGGCCACAACTCCTGGCTCTGGGACTGCAACAACACCGGCCCGCAGCAGTTCAAGGTCGTCGCGTCGGGTCACCAGGGCACTGACAATCTGGACTATCCGGAGAAGGCGGAGTTCGACAAGGCCAAGAAGGGCCTCGCGACGGCGCAGGCCGAGGCGAAGAAGCAGCTCGCCGTGATCAAGGCGCAGGCCGAGATCGCGAAGAAGGCCGTCACCGCCACCGACACGGCCGAGCAGGCCGCGTACTCCATCGCGGACTCCAAGGGCGCGCCCCGGGGCCGTGGTCTCCTGGTGGGTCAGCAGAAGGCTCAGGTGACGAAGGCTTCCTCCGCCGCGCTGCTGGCGATGACCAAGGCCGGCGAGACGGCCGAGGCCGCGACCCGGGCGTCGGGCGCGGACAGCAAGACCATCGCGCAGCGTGCGCTGGCCCAGTCCGCGGCGACGAAGGTCGAGTTCCGCAAGGCCGCGGCAGCCGCCGCCGAGCAGCAGGCGAAATCGGCCGCGGACGCCGCGATGATGCACCGCGACAACGCGAAGAAGGACCGCGACACCGCCAAGGTGAAGCTGGCCGAGGCGCAGAAGGCCGAGGCCGACGCGAAGGCAGCCGCGGCGGACGCGCACGCCAAGCGGCTGGCCGCCGAGGCGGAAGAAGCCACCGCGAAGAAGGAGAAGGCCACCGCCGCCGCGAAGCAGGCCGAGGCAGCGCAGCACAAGAGCAACGCCGAGGGCTACGCGAAGACCGCGAACGAGGCCAAGGGCCGGGCCGAGTCGGCCGAGTCCACCGCACGCGTGAAGCGCCAGGACGCGGAAGCCGCGCGTGACCGGGCCAAGGGCAAGCGGGACAAAGCCTGGGACGCCGAGAGCAAAGCGAACGCGGCGCGGGCCAAGGCCGAAGCCAAGGAAGCCTACGCGGAATCCCTGGAGTCGGGCGACGCCGCGACGCAGGCGAGGGCCGCGGCCAACGCTGCGGACAGCGCGGCCAACGACGCCGAGTCTGCTGCCAGTTCGGCACGCACCGAGGCGGACGCGGCGACTCAGGCAGCCGCCGACGCGGACGCCGCCGCCACCCGCGCCGAAGCCGCCGCCAAGCGCGCCCGCTCCCACGCGGACGACGCCCAGGCCGCCAAACTCAAGGCCGACGCCGCGGTGAAGACCGCGACCAGCGCGGCGGCGGACGCGATCAAGGCAGCCCAGCACGCCGCTTGGGAGGCGAACCAAGCGGTCGCACTGGCCAACGAGGCCCAGCAGCACGCCAAGACCGCCAAGAGCCACGCGGACGAGGCGAGCAAGGAAACCGCCAAGGCCGTCGTGGCCTCCGCGAAAGCCGCCGGATACGCCCACGTCACCGCACAAGCCGCGGCGGACGCGGGGAACGCCGCAGCACAGGTCGCCGCTCCCGCGAACGACGCCATCCAGCTCGGCTCGCCCTACGTCACCACCGACTCCGCCGCGGGCCTGGCCGTGCTGACCGGGCAGGCGTCCAAGTCGATCGCCGAGCAGCAGAAGGCCGTCGCCGACGCCCACGCAAAGAACGCCCAGCAGGAAGCCGCAACAGCCAAGGCCCTCGCGGACCAGGCCACCGGCGACACCAAGGCCGCCTACATCCACGCCGCCAACGCCGCCGCCCACGCCGCAACCGCCCGCACCTACTCCAAAGAAGCCCTCGACTACGCGGCAGAAGCATCCGACTTCGCGGCCGACGCGCAGAAGTCACTGGCCCGCACCATCGAGCACGACCGCCAGGCCACCGAAGACGCCGCCGCAGCCGGCCGTGCTGCCGGCCGCGCCGAGGGCTACGCCACGGCCGCCCGTTCCTCAGCCGACCAGGCCGCCCTGGATGCCGCGGCCGCCCGCACGGCGGCCTCCGAGGCCGAGCAGGCCGCCACGGACGCCCGCGCCGCCGCTACCCGCGCCGACGCCGAAGCCACCGCGGCCGAAGAGGCAGCCAAGGACGCCCAGAAGTACGCCGAGTCCGCCCAGCAAGCGGCCGACTCCGCCGAGCGTAAGGAAGCGAACGGGCAGGTCGCCTCGGGCGCCGGAACCGGCGTCGGAGGTGTCTTCTACATCATCGACAAGATGACCGAGGCCGCGCCGGCCAAACAGCTCAACGAGTGCCAGTACGTTCCCCAGGGCTGCACGGTGAAGTACGAGCTGTACGTGAACATCACGATCAGCTACTACTTCTGCGCCAACCCCGAGGTGCCCGCCACCGAGGCAGGCTGCCCGCAGGCGGACACGATCTTCCTCAAGACGGAGACGCTCGCGAATCAGAAGCTGCCGTGGACCCACCACTTCAGTTTCGGTGACATCACCCGGATCGGCTGGCAGAACCTGTTCGGGGATACGGTCGGCGCGGTCCTGTACGAGATTGCGCTGGGTGATGTCGCCCGCTGTTACCACGGTGACAAGTCAAGCTGTGCTTGGTTCGCGTCCAACTTCATCCCGGGCAAGGTGTTCACGAAGATCGCAGACGGGATCCGCGCGCTCGACGCCGCGATGAAGACCGGCATCGGGGTCGCCGACGCATTCAAGGCGCTGAAGGCCCTGGACGTGGACCCGGCCACGCTGGCCAAGATCGAGGCAGGTGTGAACGCCTACGAGGACGTGGTGACGACGTGCAAGGTCAACAGCTTCCCTGGGGAAACCCTGGTGCTTATGGCCGACGGTACGCGTAGGGCGATCCGTGATGTGCGGGAGGGCGACCAGGTCGTGGCCGCCGACCCCGGCACCGGACGGTTGCGCGCAGAGTCCGTCACCGACACGTTCCGGCACGACACGGAACGGTTGGTGACGATCGGTCTGGCAGGCGGCAGCGGCCTGGACACCACGGCTGGACACAAGATCCGCACCAGCGAGCGTGGTTGGGTCCTTGCCTCCGAACTGCGCCCGGGTGACCGGCTGCTCAGCCCGGACGGGACGCTCCGCGCCGTGACCGACGTCAGTGACCGGTCGGGGCTCGCGCCGCGCCGGGTCTACGACCTCACCGTTGACGGCCTGCACACCTTCTACGTGCGCAGCGAGGGCGTCGGGGCAGTTGACGTCATGGTCCACAACTGCCTGAACCTGGGGGACGAGGACCTCAAGGCCCTGGAGAAGTACAAGGACGAGATCCACACGCTGAAGGAGCACGTGCGGCCGGATGAGAGAAAGGCGTTTGAGCTCGCCGAGAAGAAAGGGAAGCCCAACACCGTCTGGACAAACCAGGAAATCGCTCAGCAGGCCGTGGACCGGGTAGTGGGCGACTACTTCAGCAAGCGGACTGCGAGCGGCCAGAAGGTCTTCGACCAGGACAAGTGGAAGAAGTTCCAAGACTGGGCGGCAAAGGCCAGGGACGGTGAGCAGTACCCGGCGATCACCGGGACGTGGGATGCCTATCCCTCTCTGGGCAAGCGGTACCACCCAGACGGGAGGACGATAGACGATGCCGGTAACGAGGTCGTAGTGATCCTGATGAAGGTCAAGGGTCACAACGGACAGGGCAGGTACGGCTTCGTCGTCAAGACCGCTTACCCGAAGTAGAACACGACCCGTGTAGGACATGATCCATGCCACAGAAACGTCCAGCGTATGTTGAACTGGGCTACTCCGAAGACTTCGGACTCAGCGGTCTGGCGGGGCAGTTGTGCTCTCCTGACCGCACCTCCGCCAGCCCCGTCGTCGACCTCCAGGCCGCGCTCGCGGCCGCGGCCCGGTCGGCGGACGGGTCGGACGGCGAGGAAGCCGTGGAGCTGGGGGAGGATGCCCGTCGGCTGTTGGACGGCCCGTTGTCGGAGGAGGTTCTCCATACGGTGTGGTTGGCCGTGGTTGGCCGGACTTTCGATCCGGCCGACCACGGCATGGACGTCCGCACCTGGCTGCGTGCGGTCTCGGACCTGGCCACGGACCGCCTCCGGCAGAACAGACGCTCCTACGTCCCGCCGCCGGTCCAGCCGATACGGGACGAAGACCTGTGCGGGGAGGTGGTGGCGGAAATCCGCGCCATGGCCGGGGAGCTGACCGGTGCAACCGGGCTGCCCAACCTCGTTCCGAGCTTGGAGCAGGTTGCTGGGCGAACCGACGCTGATCTCGGATTTCGACTCTTCCTGCGGATCCTGAAGGTGTACTTCGTACGGGTCCCGAAGGAGCGGTACGACAGGTTTCGCAGGCTCGGCGAGTGGCTGGAGTACCCGATCGCGGTCGTACGGGAAGGCCTTCACATCGACTGGCCGCCCATAGACACCACGCACCGCGACACGGCATGGGACTTCGGTCTTTCCCGTCTCGCTGGCAACGCCCACCAGGACTGGCGTGCCGACACGGCCCGGCGAGAGATCCGTCGGGTGGCGGACGCGGACGAGCCCGGCCAGTCCCCGGGCACGGCGGCGGCCCTTCTGCTGGAGGACGCGCTGCGTCTGCTGCACTCTCCGCTGTCCGACGGCACGATCACCGCGCTGTGGGTAGCCGTATCGGGCGCTGCACTACGTGTCGACGGACGCGACTGGCTGCGGCTCATCGCGGGCGTGTGCACAGAGCGGCTGGCGGAAGTCGCCCCCGCTTACACCCCCGCTGTACCGCCCGCGCCCATGGACCTGGTGGACTCGGTGCTGTGGGAGCTTCGGCAGATGGGGCTCGCAGTGGCGGACGATGCCATCAGTCCCCACTGGCAGCCGCTGCCGGCCGCGCAGGCCATGGCCGCAGTGGAAGAGGTCATTGGCCGGGTCGATCCCGACCTCGGGTTTCGGTTGTTCCTCCGCGTCCTACTGGTGCTGCATGCGCCGGTCACACGAGGCCAGTACGAGAGGTACCAGGCCATCGGTCAACGGTTCGGTTATGGGCGACACCACGTCGACGAGGTGGAGCATCTGGTGCTCGAGGAGGCTTAGCGGCTCCCCATGTCTCTGCTCAGAAGCAGGTGCACGTCCTTGAGGTTCTCCCGTGAATGATCTACGACATGCCGGTCGAGCAGCGTCACTGCCTCTCGTCCGGCCAGCGTGAGGTTGTGCAGGTGGGCGATGCCGCGCATGGCCTGATGGACGCCGTCGCTCTTGAGACGGCCGTCGCGGAGGACCTTCCAGATTTTCATGCGGGCGAAGGCGAGCTCGACACGGGCGTGGACCTTCCGGTGTGAGCGGTTGTGCTCCTCTTTCCAGTCCGGAAGTTCGCTCTGACCGCGAGAGTGACGCCGAGGCGTCCGCGTAGGCGCCCGAGGCGCTCCTTGCATCAATCCAGACGGCTGCCGCTTACCGGGCGCTGCGAGGCGTAAAGGCAGAACTTTCACGACCCCCGTTCCCGTTCACTCGATGGTATGGGTGACGTCCCCAACTGCGCATGAGGAAGCCGTAGTTGGCGACGCCTGATCACCTATCCTCGGCGGCACTCTGGCCGCTCCGACGGAGTAACACGGCGCATGGGCTCAGGCGGGGGGGGGGGGGGGGGGGGGGGGGGGGGGGGCGCCCCCCGCCCCCCCCCCCCCCCCCCCCCCCCCCCCCCCACCGCCCCACGCGAGCGGGACAGCAAGCATTCACCGCATTTCCTGCACTGTCATCGATCTTCACAGCGGCAACAACTGAGCTGCGGCGAATGCCAGCGCACAGCCCAGCCAGATCAGACGAATCTTCCTCGCGTTGCCTCCCCAACGTTTTGGCGGGAGGCTAGACCCTCCTCCGCTCGACGAAAGGGCGATGGTCTGTAGCGGCACTGTCACGAAACGCTCGTCCTCAAACGCCGGATGGGCTGGATCGGGGCACCTCAGCCGGTCAGGCCCAGCAGCAGCACCCTGGTGAAGCTCCGCACCCACTCCTCGTCCGCCGGTTCGGCACTTACCAGGGTGCGGTGGACCACTGCTCCCGCGACCACGTCGAAGATGAGGTCGACCGTGCGGGAGGCTTCCGCGGGGTCGGTCTCCGGGGGGAGTTCGCCGCGTCGTTGGGCGCGGGCTCGGCCCTCCAGGACCAGGTCCTTCTGGGGGTCGACGATGGAGGAGCGGATGCGGGCGCGCAGTGCGTCGTCGCGGGTGGATTCGGCGACCACCGCCATCAGGCCGCTCCTGGCCTCCGGGAGGGCGAGGATCGCCGCGAACTGGAGGACCACGCCCTCGATGTCGGCGGCCAGGCTGCCGCGGTCGGGGAGTTCGAGTTCGTCGAAGAGTTCCGCGACGGCGTCGACGACGAGTTCGTTCTTGCCGGCCCAGCGGCGGTAGAGCGTCGTCTTGGCGACCCCGGCTCGCGTCGCCACGTCTCCCAGGGTCAGCTTCGACCAGCCCAGCTCGACCAGTGCCTCCCGCGTCGCGGCCAGGATCGCCGCGTCCGCGGCGGCGCTGCGCGGCCGTCCGGTACGGCTGGCGGGAGTGCGGCTCTGCATGGTTCGACCATAACCGCCCGCTTCGGGCTTGTTCGCAGTGAGGGAGATCACCGGAAAGCGCCCCCGCGCGGGCCCCCGGGACCATTACGCTACGACTCGTAGCGGAAGCTCGTGACGGACGTACACGGGTCGCGATCGTGTGACGCGGGGTGGGGACCCGGCGCGTTTTCGGATCGCTTTTCACGCACGCGCGGGAACGGGGGAGGATAGACGCATGCAGCCACGGAACATGTCCATGAGCGGAGTCGTCGACCTCGCCGCGGTGAAGGCGGCCCAGGAGGCCAAGGCGAAGGCGGAGCAGGCGCGCGCCGAAAGCGCCCGGCAGGGCGGGGCGGGTGCGGTGTCCCCCGCCGAACTCGTCATCGACGTCGATGAGGCGGGGTTCGAGCGCGACGTCATCCAGCGCTCCGCCGAGGTGCCCGTCGTCATCGACTTCTGGGCGGAGTGGTGCCAGCCCTGCAAGCAGCTGAGCCCCGTCCTGGAACGGCTCGCCACCGAGTACGCGGGGCGCTTCCTGCTCGCCAAGATCGACGTCGACGCCAACCAGATGCTGATGCAGCAGTTCGGGGTGCAGGGCATCCCGGCCGTCTTCGCCGTCGTCGCGGGGCAGGCCCTGCCGCTCTTCCAGGGGGCCGCCGGAGAGGCGCAGATCCGGCAGACGCTCGATCAGCTGGTGGCCGTCGCCGAGCAGCGCTTCGGGCTCACCGGTCTGACGGTAGACCCGGACGCCCTGCCCGGCGAGCGCCCGGAGCCCGCCGAGGCGCCGGCCGGACCGTACGACGCCTTGCTGGAGGCGGCCGTTCAGGCGCTCGACGCCGGCGACCTCGCGGGCGCGGTGCGCGCCTACCAGAACGTGCTGAACGACGACCCGGCCAACACCGAGGCCAAACTCGGTCTCGCGCAGGCCGAGTTGCTCCAGCGGGTGCAGGGCATGGACCCGCAGGCGGTGCGCAGGGAGGCCGCCGAGAAGCCGCAGGACGCACAGGCTCAGATCGCCGCTGCGGACCTGGATCTGGTGGGCGGTCATGTCGAGGACGCCTTCGGGCGGCTCATCGACGCCGTGCGCGGTACGGCCGGTGAGGAGCGGGACGCCGTACGGGTGCGCCTGCTGGAGCTGTTCGAGGTGGTGGGTCCGGAGGATCCGCGGGTGGCCGCGGCGCGCAGGGCTCTGGCGCGCGCCCTGTTCTGAGGCGGACGGGGACCCCGGTGCTGACCAGTCGCTAAACGCCGGGGCCTGTGATGCCGGAGTGAAATTTCTGCCCACGAGATGCCCCTGCGGCCGCGCTTTACCAAATCTTGGTAATCGCGGCCGCTGTTACTGCTAGTAAGTCAGGGGCGCGGATCTGTCGGATTCTGTCCAGCGATCAATAGTTTTGTCCTGGGCATGATTGCCACCGAGTGTTGTGGGCCGAGACCTGTGGGTCGTTGTTCGGTTATCCGGCCGTTACTAGCCAGTAACGAACCCCCTTGTGCGGGCGGCGAGAATGCACCACGATCGGCCACGCTCGGTCCAATTCCGTACCCCGACAGCCGGTTGGGTTCAACGGATTTCCTGGGTCCCCACCGAGCAGAGCCGACGACAGTGGCGTCGGCTCTTGGGCAGGGGGGTCTTCGCCGCTCGGTGAAGCCTGTCCAGCAGGGTTGTGCGTGATGCGTGTCAGGCGCGACCAGTGGTTGTCGCTCGGGGGTGATCGCCGGTGATCCGAAGCGCGGTTCGCGCCTCTCGGGTACGGGCGCTCCCCTTCCCGAGGACGTAGCACTTCTCCCATCCCTGCCCGGCTCGGCCGCCGCTTCGGAGGCGAGCCGGAGCCAGAGGATGTACGTCCGAGAAGGAGGAAATATGGAGTCCCAGGTGCGTGGCGGGACCAGATGGAAGCGCTTCGCTGTGGTCATGGTGCCCAGCGTCGCCGCGGCAGCGTGTGTGGGCGTCGGTCTGGCGCAGGGCGCACTCGCGGCCTCGTTCAGCGTGTCCGGCCAGCAGTTCAAGGTGACGGCCGACCACCTGCACGGTGACGGATTCGCCCAGTACGGCGGCATCGACAGCGTCTACACCTCGGTCGACGGCAAGACCAAGACGCAGGTTCCGGTCGCGGTCTCGTCGTTCGAAGACGCGACGATCACCAAGATGTGTCAGTCGGTCAAGACGACGATCCCGGTCCTCAACAAGACGTTCTACCTGCGTCTTGAGGCGGGGAACGAGAAGCCGGTCGTCGCCAAGAACCTCTACATCGACGTCGCGCAACTCGACGCCGATGCGACGTTCACCAACATCGACATCGGCGTCGCGGTCAAGGACAAGACCCGTGGCCCCGCCGTCAAGGAGGGCGAGAGCGTGCTGCCGGGCGGCTTCGCCCAGCAGGCGCAGTCGGCCGACCTCTACGGAGTCAAGCAGACGGCGTGGGCGACCACGGCGGGCACGTTCAAGCTCAGCGGTCTGTCGATGCGCCTCGGTGCGGACCCCAAGATGGAGTGCTACTGACGGCTTGTGCCGTCAGGATGACCTTGGCCGGCTGAGCCGCCAGGACGGGGCGGAGGAGCGGTCGCTCCTCCGCCCCGCACCCCCACCCGGTGCTGCGCGCCGGGCGCACCCACACACCCAGAGACCTTCCGGCTTCTCCATGCCACGGCCGAGCCGGTATGTACCCAACCCGGACCCAGGGAGCTGTTTTCCATGAGTGCCGAGACTCCGGGCCAGAGCGCCGGGACTTTTGCCCGGCTGCGTCTGCGGTTCCGTGACTGGCGGGGCGACCGGCCCTTCTGGGCGGGCCTGTTCACCTTGCTCGGCGGTCTGCCGATCGCCTACTTCCCTTACGCCACGCTCAAGCTGGGCACCATGTCGCTCACCATGGCGACCACCGCCGGCGCCGGTTCGCTGATCATCGGCGTGCTGCTGGTCACCCTGGGTCTGACCATGTGGTTCCAGCAGGCGACCCGGGTCTTCGCCGGCATCGCGGCGATCCTCCTCGCGCTGGTCTCCCTGGTGGTCTCCAACATCGGCGGCTTCATCCTGGGCTTCCTGCTGGCGCTGGTCGGCGGAGCGCTCGCCCTCTCCTGGGCGCCCGGCAACCCGGCGCCCGAGGGCGCCGAGCCCAAGGGCTTCACCCCCGCTCCCGCCCATGACGGCGCCCCCGAGGCCGGCCCGCGGCCCGTCGCCGGTGAGTCCGGCCCGTCGTACTCGCTGGACAAGCGGGACGACGGCGACGCGCAGAACCCCGTCCGGGCGGACGAGCCGAACGGAGTGCACCGTGTCGGCTGACGAGGTCCTCGGCGAGGACTCGGCCCTCCAGGAGCGGTCGAGAGGCGGAGGGCGCCACGCGGCGCCCAAGAAGCCGCTGTTCACCCGCTTCCACATGCCGGCGGGCAAGGCGATAGCCATGGCCGCGATGCCCACGGCCGTCCTCATGGGCATGGGGTTCACGCCGACGCTCGCCGTCGCCGACGACCAGCCGACGTCCAACAGCCAGCTGGCCGACGACTACAAGGACTGTCTGACGGCCCTGGAGGACGCCTCCGCCTCTCCCTCGGCCTCGGCCTCCCCGTCGGCCTCCAAGGGCGCCGACGACTCCGGGAGCGACGCCAAGGGCGACGCGTCGGACTCCGGTTCCGAGCAGTCCGGGGGCGCCAAGAACCCGTCGGGCTCGAAGGGCTCGGGTTCTTCGGGTTCGGGGTCGTCGGGCGGCGGTTCCTCCTCGTCGGATTCAGGTTCCGACGAGAAGCCGGTCCCGTCCCCGTCGGCCTCCGCGCAGGAGCCGTCCTCCGGTGAGACCGCGACGGCGAGCCCGGCGCCCGCCGAGACCGAGAAGACCGACAAGAACGTCCTGGAGACCATCGGCGACGCCGTCGTGGACATCTTCGACGGCGGCGGCATCGGCGGCTCCGACAAGACGGCCGAAGCGAGCCCGTCGCCGTCGGCCTCCCCGTCCGCCGCGGACTCCGGCTCCTCCGGGGCCAAGTCGGGCACCTCGGGCACCGCCGGCTCCGGGAAGAGCAGCGCGGACAAGAGCGCCTCCGACACGGCCGAGGACACCTCCGACGCCGTGACCGACACGGTGGAGGAGACCGGGCAGAAGGCCGACGACAAGGCCGACGAGACCGAGAAGGAGACGGAGGAAGCGGCCTCCGACGCGAAGGACGACGACGCGAAGGACGACGCCGACGCCTCCCCCTCCGCCTCGCCCAGCCCGTCCGCGAGCGCCACGAAGGACCTCGAGGACTGCGCCGTCGTCAAGGACGCCGCCGATTCCGGCGTCGACAACAAAGTGCTCCTGGCGGACGACCCGTGGTACCTGAACGCCAGTTCGCTGCTGCTGAAGGGCGCCGACTACCAGGGCGTCGTCGAGGTGAAGACGGCGAACGGGACCAAGAAGAAGGTCCTGAAGTACGTCATCGGCGACGGCACCGACATCGGTGACCTGCACCAGACGGTGAACGACAAGAAGAACGGTGTGACCTACCACGTCCAGGCCGGCTCGGGCACGACGTCCACGATCACCGACGGCGACACGATCATGTACACCGAGAGCATCTCGGGGAACCTGTTCGGCCTGATCCCGGTCACGTTCAGCCCGGAGCACCCGCCGCCGCTGAACATCCCGCTGATCTACTTCACCAAGGTGAAGGTCGTCCAGGCCGGCCAGTTCGGCGGCACCCTGCACATCCCCGGCATGCAGGTCTACACGTCGAAGTTCGCTGGTTAGAACCGCCGGTAAACCCATTAGGGACGGCTCCAGGCAGGCAGCCCGGCTCCTCCGTTCGCGCGGAGGAGCCGGGCTAACGGTCTTTCCCTGCTCACTACTGAATCATCGGCACGATCACCACGCTGCCCGAGCAACTACGCCGCTCGCTGACCTGGGACCGCGGCAAGGAGCTGGCCCAGCACACCCAACTGGGCGTCGACACCGGGCTGCAGGTCTACTTCGCCGACCCGCACAGCCCCTGGCAACGGGGCACCAACGAGAACACGAACGGACTTCTGCGTCAGTACTTTCCCAAGGGAACAGACCTGTCGCGATGGGACGCCGACGAGCTCGATGCTGTTGCTCACGCTCTCAACAGCAGGCCCCGGAAAACGCTCGGTTGGAAGACACCTGCTGAAGCCCTCACTGAGCACCTACTATCGCTACAGGAAGCCGGTGTTGCGACGACCGGTTGAGTTCAGGCAGTACACCTCCCGCGAATTCGCTTACGCCTGCGCCGAGTTGGGAGACAGGCAGTCCATGGGCACGGCCGGAAGGAGCGCGGACAACGCACTCGCCGAGTCGCGTTCACCGCGGCCCTCAAACGCGAGACGCTCCGTGGCACCCGCCGCTTCGACGGCGCCCGCGCCTGCCGCCTGGCAGTCTTCCGCTGGACCACCCGCTACAACACCCGCCGACGGCACTCGGCGAACGAACAACAGGCACCGATCGCCTACGAACAGCAGTCAGCTACCATCACACTGCCGCATAACGACACGAACAGATGTCCACTCTTTGGGGGCAAGGCCCATCTGCCCGCTCCGCCACGAGCGGATCAGAACCCCGCCGGCTCCGTATACACCCCCCACTCGTCCCGCAACACGTCGCAGATTTCGCCGAGGGTCGCCTCGGCGCGTACCGCGTCGAGCATGGGGGCGATCATGTTCGCGCCGTCGCGTGCCGCTGTCAGCATCGCGTTCAGGGCCGTTCGGACCGCCGTCTCGTCCCGTGACGTTCGCCGTGCGGCGAGTGCACGGACCTGTTCGCGTTCCACCTCGTGGCTGACCCGGAGGATCTCCAGGTCGCCCGTCACCGAACCGGTGTGCGCGTTGACGCCGACGACCCTCTTCTCCCCCTTCTCCAGCGCCTGTTGGTACCGGAAGGCGGACTCGGCGATCTCGCCGGTGAACCAGCCGTCCTCGATCCCGCGCAGGATGCCGGAGGTGATCGGTCCGATCGGGTGACGGCCGTCGGGGTGCGCCCGCAGGCCCCGCTCCTTGATCCGCTCGAAGATCGCCTCGGCGTCGGCCTCGATCCGGTCCGTCAACTGCTCGACGAACCACGAACCGCCCAGCGGATCCGCGACGTTGGCGACGCCGGTCTCCTCCATCAGCACCTGCTGCGTGCGCAGCGCGATCTCCGCGGCCTGCTCGCTCGGCAGCGCCAGGGTCTCGTCGAGGGCGTTGGTGTGCAGCGAGTTGGTGCCGCCGAGCACCGCCGCGAGCGCCTCCACCGCCGTGCGCACCACGTTGTTGTACGGCTGCTGGGCCGTCAGGGAGACGCCGGCCGTCTGCGTGTGGAAGCGCAGCCACTGCGCCTTGTCGCTCTTCGCGCCGTAGACGTCCCGCATCCAGCGGGCCCAGATCCGGCGCGCGGCGCGGAACTTGGCGATCTCCTCGAAGAAGTCGAGGTGCGCGTCGAAGAAGAAGGAGAGCCCCGGCGCGAAGACGTCGACGTCGAGCCCGCGGCTCAACCCCAGCTCCACGTACCCGAATCCGTCCGCCAGCGTGTACGCCAGCTCCTGCGCGGCCGTCGCTCCGGCCTCGCGGATGTGGTAGCCGGAGACCGACAGCGGCTTGTAGGCGGGGATGCCGGCCGCGCAGTACTCCATGAGGTCACCGATGAGGCGCAGATGCGGCTCGGGCGGGAAGAGCCACTCCTTCTGCGCGATGTACTCCTTGAAGATGTCGGTCTGGAGCGTGCCGTTGAGCACCGACGGGTCGACGCCCTGCCGCTCGGCAGCGACCAGGTACATGCAGAAGACGGGCACGGCGGGCCCGCTGATCGTCATGGAGGTGGTGACGTCCCCGAGCGGGATGTCCTTGAACAGCACCTCCATGTCGGCCGCGGAGTCGATGGCGACCCCGCAGTGCCCGACCTCGCCCAGCGAGCGCCGGTCGTCGGAGTCGCGGCCCATCAGCGTCGGCATGTCGAAGGCCACGGACAGACCCCCGCCGCCGTTGGCGAGGATCATCTTGTAGCGCTCGTTGGTCTGCTCGGCGTTCCCGAACCCGGCGAACTGCCGGATGGTCCACGTCCGCCCGCGGTACCCGGTCGGATACAGCCCGCGCGTGAAGGGGTACTCCCCGGGCCACCCGATCCGGTCGAACCCCTCGTACGTGTCACCGGGCCGTGGCCCGTACACCGGCTCCACGGGATCGCCGGAGAGCGTGGTGAAATCGGCCTCCCGCTTGCGCGAGGCGTCGTAGCGGGCCTGCCAGCGTCGGCGGCCCTCCTCGATGGCGTCAGCGTCCATGCTTCGAATTTACTAGGACGTCCTAGTAAATGTCGATGGGAGACCGCCGTACGCGTGCGCGTGCACGTGCCGTACGGCGGTGATCTTCAGCCTTCGCCAGCCGGCCCTCAGGCCTGGCGGCCGGCCTCTCAGGCCTTAGCGACCGCGGGGGAGTCCTCGGCGAACGCGGCCTCCAGCTCGTGGCTGATCTTGCGCTCGACGACGAAGGCCGCCGCGGGGACCGTCCCGGCCAGCAGCACCCAGAGCTGCTTCTTCACCGGCCACTTCGCCTTGGAACCCAGGTCGAAGGCGAAGACCAGGTAGAGGATGTAGAGCCAGCCGTGCGCGATGCCCACCACGCGCGTGAAGCTCTCCGCGCCGTCCAGCTCGAACACGTACTTGGCGATGACGCCCAGGGTCAGCAGGACCAGCAGCACACCGGTGACGTAGGCCATGACGCGGTAGCGGGTGAACACGCTTTTCTTCATGCCGACGAGCGTAACGACCCGTTCCGGGCGATCTCGGCGGGGGTCAGTCCTCGTCGAAATCGTGCGCCGACACCCGCAGCGGGCGCAGCATCGCGAAGATCTCGGCGCATTCCTCCGCGTCGTACACGCCGAGGCCGAAGTCCATCGCCATCAGGTCGCGGGTGGCGGCGTCGACGACCTCGCGGCCCTTCTCCGTGATGGAGGCGAGGGTGCCGCGGCCGTCGTTGGGGTTGGGGCGCTTGGCGACCAGGCCCGATCTGACCAGGCGGTCCACCGTGTTCGTGACCGACGTGGGGTGGACCATCAGCCGCTCGCCGATCTTCGACATGGTCAGCTCGCCCTCCTTGGAGAAGGTGAGCAGCACCAGCGCCTCGTACCGCGCGAAGGTCAGCCCGTACGGCTTGACGACCGCGTCCACCTCGGCGAGCAGGATCTGGTGGGCGCGCATGATCGAGGTGATCGCGGCCATGGACGGCACGTTTCCCCAGCGCTGCTTCCAGAGCTCGTCCGCGCGGGCGATGGGGTCGAAGGGAAGGCTGAGCGGCTTCGGCACGGCACCAGACCCTACCCGTCGGTCATATCCCGGTCAGCCCCGTCTCGGCCCTCGGTCCGCCGGGCCTCCCACGCCAGTACCGCGCAGCACGCCGTCCCCACCAGGCCCGCGGCGGTGACCGCCGCCGTCACCCCGACGAACTCGGCCACCACCCCCGCGAGGGCCATCCCGAGGCCCTGGACCGTCATCAGCCCGGCGGTGAGCAGCGTCATGGCCCGCCCGCGCAGCTCCTCCGGCACCGCCCGCACGAGCCACTGGTCGAGCCCGAGGGTGTACGCCGAGCCGGCGCCGGCCAGCGCCAGCAGGAGGAGGGACAGGGGCAGGCCGGGGCGCAGGGCGTAGCCGAGGTACGGCAGCAGGGTGAGGCAGACGAGGGGGAGGACGATCCGCTCCCGGGCCGCGGGACGCAGGCGCGCGCCCGCGTACAGCTCGCCGGCGATCGTGCCGACCGGCAGCGCGCACATCAGCAGGCCGAGCCCGACCGGACCGGCGCCCAGGTCGTCGGCGTACGGGGCCGCGAGCGCCTCCGGCGCGACCGTGAACATCGGCGGCACCCAGAAGAGCAGCATCAGGACGCGCACCCGGCGGTCGGCGAGGATCTGCCGGGCGCCCTTGAGGGACTCCGTGACCAGGGCGCCGCCCGACCGGGTCCGGGCGGGCCGCCGGCGCGTGCCGAGGCGCAGCAGGACGGCGGAGGCGAGGAAGGTGCCGACGGTCACCAGGAGCGCCTGGCGCGGGGAGGCCGCGGTGAGCAGCAGTCCGCCGAGGCCGTACCCGGCGAGGAGCGCGCTCTGCGAGGTGATGCGCAGCAGGGAGCGGCCCAGGACGAAGAGGTCGCCGTCGCCCAGGATGTCGGCGAGCGTGGCCATCCGGGTGCCGGCGAACACCGGCGACACCACGGCGAGGCAGCAGCGCAGGGCGAGGAGGGCGACGAGGGGCGTGCCCGGCGCGGCCATCGGCAGTACGCACGCCGCGCACACCAGGTCGCACACCACGAGCACCCGGCGGGCCGGGTAGCGGTCGGCGACCCCGGCGAGCAGAGTGCCGCCGACGACGTACGGCAGGAAGCCCAGGGCGAAGGTCAGCGCGCTCAGCAGGGGCGAGCCGGTGAGGTCGTAGACGAGGACGGAGAGGGCGATCTCGGCGACGACCACGCCGAGCAGGGACAGCAGATGGGCGGCGAAGACGGCGCGGAACTCGGGCACGGCGAAAACGCGGGCGTAACCGGGAGGCCGTGCGGTGGCGGCCGTGGGCTGTTCGGTGGCGGTCGCGGGCCGTGCGTTGGCGGTCGCCGGCTGATCGGTGGCGGTCGCGGGCCGTGCGTTGGCGGTCGCCGGCTGATCGGTGGCGGTCGCCGGCTGATCGTTGGCGGTCGTGGGCTGTTCGGGCATGGGCAGCAGCGTGCGCGTGCCGTGCCCCGCGGCCTAGAGTTTCGGCGACAGCCGAATCTTCTGGCCCCTGCCGGTGCGCCGCGCGCGGGAGCACCGGAAAGGGGTGAGGGGCGCTGCCGTCTCGTCTGCACTTCGGGGAGGACGACTTCCTGCGCTGCCGTTTCGCGGTGTCCCCGCTGTGGGAGACGCAGGACGCCGTGCGCACCCTCAAGCGGCCCGACCGGCACGGCTACCACGCGCCCTGGCTGCGCCGGATCCGGGAGGCCGCCGCGGGGCTGGACCTGACGGGGCTCTGGCTGCTGATGCCCCGCCGCGGCCACTCCCCCGACTGGCTGAGCCCGCCGCCGGCCGGCCCCACGTCCTCCTTCGAGGAGGAGATCGCGCAGGTCCGCGCGGCCGACCCGGAGGCCGCCCGGGAGGACTCGGCCCGCTCGCTCGCGGACACCCCGGGCGCGCTGGACCATCCGCTGGCGCGCGCCTGGCTCGCGGACCCCGAGCGCATGATCCGTGACCTGACCGACCTGCTGGAACGGGTGTGGCACGCCCTCCTGGCGCCCGACTGGCCCCGGCTGCGGGCCCTGCTGGAGGCGGACGTCACCTTCCACTCACGGCGTCTCGCCGAGGTCGGGCTCGGCGGGCTGCTGCCGGAGATCCACCGGCGGTGCGGCTGGCGGGCCGGCACCCTCACCGTCGAGTCGAACGGCGAGCACGAGCGGCGTCTCGGCGGGCAGGGCCTGGTGCTGATGCCGAGCGTGTTCGTGAGGCCGGACGTGGTCAGCACCTTCGACCCGCCCTGGCAGCCGACCCTGGTCTATCCGGCGCGCGGCATCGCGGGGCTCTGGGCCGACCCCGCCGACCGCTCCCCCGACACGCTGGTACGGCTCCTGGGGCGGGGCCGGGCCGCCGTCCTCACCGCGCTCGACGACCCGGCGACCACCACGGCCCTCGCCCACCGCCTCGGGCTCGCCCCGTCGTCGGTCTCCGCGCACCTGACGGTCTTGCGCGACTCCGGCCTGCTGGCCGCCCGCCGCTACGGCCACCAGGTGCTGTACGAGCGGACGCCGCTGGGGATGGCGCTGGCTTCGGGCGGCGCGTGAGGCGCGTGACGGCGCGTGAGGCGGGCGGGCGCGGGGAGCACACGCGTGCGTGCGGCGTGCGGCGCTCCCCGACAGAGCCGGCGCTCAGTACAGGGCGCGCAGCCCGAGGACGTCCCCCCGGCCGAGCGTGCGGGCGCCCGTGGTGCACGCGAAGGAGTTCGTGTACATGGTCTGCGCCTCGTGGCCGGAGCCGACGTGGGCCAGGCCGAAGACGTGTCCCGCCTCGTGCGTGGCGACGCTGCGGATGTCGTAGGCGTTCTTGCAGTCGCCGGCGGGATTGTTCGTGAAGGTGTAGTCCCTGGTGTTGAAGCGGACGTCGGCCTCCTTCAGCCAGTCCGGCTGGCCGTTGGGCATCGCGCGGCTCCATGAGCAGGTCGTGGCGACGACGCCGGGGCTGAGCACCCCGGCGTCCCAGACGCTCACGTGGTCCCGGGACACGCAGCGGGCCTGCTGGTCGATGTCGGCCTCGTGGTGGGTCCGTCCGTGGTACTTGGACCGCGCCGCGACCACATCGCCGAACCCGCACTTGTTGCGGGTGCCGGTGATGGTCCCGATGGCGCCGTCGAAGGCGCGGTGGGCCTCGGCGGCGGAGACGTTGCCGGGCAGGGCGTCGTCGCCGATCCACCAGTCGTAGGTGCCGTACTCCTTGTGGTCGGCGACGGCGTAGGCGCCGTCCGCGCAGGCGGCGCGGCGGGCGGCGGCGGGCTCGGCCGGGGCGGCCGGGGCGGCCGCCCGCGCGTGGTGCTCCTCGGCCCCGGGGTCGGCCGCCAGGGCGTAGGAGACGGTGCCGTCGGCCGCGACCTCGACGGTGAAGCCGTGCCGGGAGCCGTCCACGGACAGGGAGTCGACGGTCACCTTCATGCCCGGCTCGGGGACCGTGACGCCGGCGCCCTCGTGGGTGAGGAGGCGTCCGACGGCCGCGCAGTCGAGCGCGGAGGACCCGGCGGGCAGGTCGTCCATGGTCAGCGCGCCGCGCGCGGGCGCGCACCCGACGTCCGCGCGCCTGGCCGTGTCGCCGTCGCCCGTCGCTGCCAACGACACCGCCAATACCACCGCCGCGACGGCCTTGCCCGCCCGTCCCGGCCTGTGCCGACCTGCCACTTCGCCTCCGCCCGAAGGTCCGCCCCGCAGGCGGACTTGATCGATTCCCGGAGAGGTTAGCCAGCGCGCGCGAGCTGAAAACCATGGGAACCGCACCCGTTTGAGCGATCGCTCAAACGGGTGTACCGTCCTATCAACGTATTTGAGCGATCGCTCAAACCTGGCCCGACCTGGGGGGATCGCATGGGGCTGTACGTCGAGACACGGATCCGCGCCGACCTGGACGACCTGTGGGCGCGAACGCAGCAGCCGGACCAGCACCAACGCTGGGACCTGCGCTTCAGCGAGATCGACTACCTCCCACGGGTGGAAGACGAGCCGCAGCGGTTCCGGTACGCCACGCGTGTGACGCCGTTCCTGAAGATCGCCGGGACGGGCGTCTCGGCGGGTGAACGAGAGCGACCCGACGGCACCCGCACCTCCGCGCTGCGCTTCGCCTCCCCGCACCCGCTCTCCCTGCTCGCCGAGGGCAGCGGCTACTGGCGCTACGTACCCGACGGCGACGGGATCCGCTTCCTCACCGGCTACGACTACCGCCCCCGCTGGGGCGCGTTCGGCGCGCTCGCCGACCGGCTCGTGTTCCGTCCGCTGATGGGCTGGGCGACGGCCTGGTCCTTCGACCGGCTGCGGCTGTGGCTGGAGCGGGGCGTCACTCCGGAGCGCGCGCTGCTGAACTGGCTCGCCGAACTCGCCGTCCGCGCCCTGGTCGTCGCCGTCGCCTGCACCGGGCTCGGACTGGAGTCCGCGCTCCGGCTGCTCGGCCCGTTCGCCGCGTCGATGGCGTACGCGTGCCCCCTGCTGCTGAGCGTCGCCGTGTGCCTGGCGCTGTTCAAGGCGCCGCTGTCCACCACGCCGGCGGCCCGCCGCTGTCTGCGCCGGCCGCCCACACGCGTGCGTGCGCCGCGTCTGCTGAACGCCCTGGAGACGCCGCGATGACCTCGATCTTCCGTGCCGCGATGGGCGCCGAGTTCGACCGGCTGCACCCCGAGCTGCGGCGGCGCTTCTCCGTGGGCCTCACGAGCGGCCAGATGTGCACGGGGCGCGGGGTGATGGATCGCGTCTGGCACGGACGGGCGTTCGTGAAGCCGTTCCTGGCGCTGGGCGCCACCCGCAACATCCTCGTCCCGCGCGCGGGGCGCGATGTGCCGTTCGTCATCGAGAACGTGCCGTACGCCGACTCCTTCGGCCGTGAGACGGTGACCTTCGTGCGTACCTTCGACCTGCCCGGCCGCGCCCGCCGGTTCGACGCCCAGATGGTGCTCGGCCCGCGGGGCGACCGCGTCCTCGACTACCTCGGCACCCATCAGCACCTCGCCACCGACCTGCGCTTCCACGCCGAGCCCGACGGCTCCCTGCTGATCCGTTCCGGGGAGCACCGGTTCCGGGAGGGCATCGTGGACGTGCGCGTGCCGGAGCTGATCGGGGCGACGGCGGAGGTGCGGGAGTCGTACGACGAGGCTGCCGGCCGGTTCCGGATCCGGGTCGCCGTGGTGAACCGGTACTTCGGTCCGCTGTTCGGTTACGAGGGCTCCTTCACCGCCGCCTACTCGGACGTCCGCAGGTGTGGCGTGCGGCCGGGACTGCGGCCGGTGCGCGAGGAGGCGCGCGCGTGAGCGCGGAGACGGCCAAGTCGCTGAAGACGAAGGCCAAGCTGCTGGAGGGGGCGCTGCGCACGCTCACCGAGCAGGGCATCGCCAAGACCTCGGCCCGTACGGTCGCGGCGACCGCCGGGGTCAACCAGGCGCTGGTCTTCTACCACTTCGGCTCGGTCGACGAACTGCTCGCGGCGGCCTGCCGGTACGGCGCGGAGCGGTCGGTGTCGCGCTACCGCGCCCGCTTCGAGACGGTCGGCTCGCTGTCGGAACTGCTCGCCCTCGGGCGGGAGATCCATGAGCGCGAGCGGGCCGAGGGGCATGTCACGCGCCTCGGCCAGCTGCTGGCCGGCGCGCAGACCCACGAGACGCTGGGGCCGGCGACGGCGGCGGGGCTGGACCTGTGGATCGTGGAGATCGAGAAGGTCCTCGTGCGGGTGCTCGCGGGCACGCCGTTCGGCGAGTTCACCGACCCGGCGGGCCTGGCCCGCGCGGTCGCCGCCTCGTTCGTGGGCCTCGAACTGTACGAGGGCGTCGACACGGAGGGCGCGACGGCGGCGCTGGACGCGCTGGAGCAACTGGGAACGCTGGTGGGCGCGCTGGAGGAACTGGGGCCGGTGGCGCAGCGGGCGGTACGGCAGTACCTGCGGCGGAGCTCCGGGAGGCGCTGACGTCAACGCCTCCCGGGCGGATCACCCGTGGAGCCGGGTCACTCCCCGGCCTGGGCCAGGTGGCGTTCCACCGTGTCCACCTTCGACGTCAGTCCGTCCGTCACCGAGGGGCGGATGTCCGCCTTGAGGACCAGGGAGACACGCGGCGCGCGCGCCTCGACGGCGGCGACGGCGCGCTTGACGACGTCCATGACCTCGCCCCACTCGCCCTCGATGGAGGTGAACATGGCGTCGGTGCGGTTCGGCAGGCCCGACTCGCGGACGACGCGGACGGCGTCGGCGACGTACTCGCCGACCTCCTCGCCGACGCCCAGCGGGGTGACGGAGAAGGCGACGATCACGACGCCTCCACCACGCCCTCGCGCCGGGCGCGGGAGGCGATGACGGCGTCTTCGGCCTCGCGGCGCAGCCTGCGGTCGGCGATGAAGCCGCCGCCGGGGATGATCGAGTACGCGAAGTAGAGCGCACCGGTCTTCGCGTCCCACTTGGCGCGGTTCCAGGCGTCCGCCCAGAAGATCACGTACAGGACGAACAGCACGCCGTGGATCGGCCCGAGCACCGGGGCGGCGTCGAAGCCCTCGGCGACGGTGTACTTGATGATCGTGCAGACCGCCAGGACGATCCAGGAGATGCCCTCCGGGATGGAGACCAGGCGCAGGCGGCGGAGGGCGGAGGCTGTCTTGAGGTCCACGGGTCACCTTCGGTGGGGATGCGTCGAGAATCGGGGGCGGCTTGTGAACGCACGCACAAGCGTTCGCCCATTGTGGCAAACGAACGGGGCGGCGCGGGACCGGGGTGGGGTCGGACGGCCATGGGTACCGGCGTCCCGCCCCGGCCTCCTCCGGGGCACGCCGGGCACCGAGTCCGGCACCGCCACCGCCAGCATCGTCTACGACGCGCCCCGTACGCGGGCGCCTCGGGGCGCCCACGGCGAAGTCGGCAGACAGGTCAGCAAGCAAAGGACGAGTTCATGAATGAGTCAGCGTCGGACACCTCCTCCACCGGGGTGCGCCGGCTTCTGAGGGTTGACGCCGCCCTGTCCTCCGGGCCCGGGATCATCCTGATGATCGCGGTGCTCATGGGACTGGTGTTCACGGGCTCCCCTTTCGGCTACGGCGCCGCGGGTGTCCTTTTCGCGGCCTGGGTCTGCGTCGGGATCATCGGCAAGAGGCACCAGTCGAGAAAGAGCAGGACGTCGGATTCGTCCCTCTAGGGCGTGTCCGGGCCCGGTCGTCGGACACCCCTTAGGGGGACGATCAGGGATGATCTCCCCCCTCGGGATCTGTCGGTCGGGCTTCCGGGAGGCTACCTTCGCTGCGTGGCGATGTTTCGACTTCAAGGCAGCAAGGTGCTCGCCGTCGACATGACCGGGGACGCCGTGAAGGCGAAGAACGGCTCGATGGTCGCGTACGACGGGCAGATGGCCTTCAAGAAGATGAGCGGCGGCGGCGAGGGCCTGCGGGGGATGGTGACCCGGCGGCTCACCGGCGAGCAGATGACGGTGATGGAGGTGAGGGGGCAGGGCACGTGCTGGTTCGCCGACCGCGCCTCCGAGATCAACCTCGTGCGGCTCCAGGGCGACACGCTGTACGTCGAGTCGAGCAATCTGCTCGCGACGGACGCCGGGCTGCGGACGGGGACGAGCTTCACCGGCATGCGTGGCGCCTCCCAGGGCAACGGCCTGTTCACGACGACCGTCGAGGGGCACGGCCAGGCGGCGATCACCTCGGACGGGCCGGCGGTGGTGCTGCGGGTCAGCCCCCAGTACCCGCTGACGGTGGACCCGGGGGCGTACGTCGCGCACCAGGGCAACGTCCGGCAGTCCTTCCAGTCCGGTGTGACGTTCCGCACGTTCCTGGGCGAGGGCGGCGGCGAGGCCTTCCAGATCAGGTTCGAGGGGGACGGGCTCGTGTACGTGCAGCCGAGCGAGCGGAACACGATCGCGGGGGACGTGTGACATGCCCTTCCGTGAGATCAACTCCAGGATGATCGAGGCGACGGTCCTGCCGGGCGGGCGGCTGTTCAGTCAGCGCGGCGCGATGCTCGCCTACAAGGGCGAGGTGTCCTTCACGCCCAACATGCAGGGCGGGCAGGGCGGGGTGATGTCGATGATCGGGCGCCGGCTCGCCGACGAGGACACCCCGCTGATGTCGGTGGAGGGCAGCGGCACGGTCCTGTTCGGGCACGGCGGCCACCACATCCAGATCATCCACCTCACCGGCGAGACCCTGTACGTGGAGGCGGACCGCCTGCTCGCGTTCGAGGGCACGCTCCAGCAGGGCACGATGTTCATGGGCTCGCAGGGCGGCGTCATGGGCATGGTCCGCGGCCAGATCAGCGGCCAGGGCCTGTTCACCACGACCCTCAAGGGGCACGGCGCGGTGGCCGTGATGGCGCACGGCGGCGTCTTCGAGGTCCCCATCACCCCCCAGCGCCCGGTGCACGTCGACCCGCAGGCCTACGTCGCCCACCACGGCGATGTGCGCAACAAGCTCTCGACGGCCCTCGGCTGGCGGGACATGGTGGGCCGGGGCTCCGGCGAGGCGTTCCAGCTGGAGCTGAGCGGCAGCGGCGCGGTGTACGTCCAGGCGTCGGAGGAGAAGCTGTGACCACCTACCCCGGCACGGGCCCCGCCGTCTTCGATCCGATGACGCTGCCCGTCGACGACAACGTCAACCCGTACACCTTCTGTGTGGAGCTGAAGGGGAGCCAGTGGTTCCTCCAGAAGGGGAAGATGATCGCCTACTACGGCTCCATGGACTTCAACGGCGTCGGACACGGCCGACTGGACCGTCTGGTGCGCACGTCGTTCCATTCGCCTCTGCACGCGAGCGACTGGGTCGTGGCCGAGGGTTCGGGCAAGATGCTCCTCGCCGACCGGGCCTTCGATGTGAACTCGTACGATGTGGAAGACGGCAATCTGACCATTCGCGCGGGCAATCTGCTCGCTTTTCAGCCAAGTCTGTCGCTGAAGCAGTCGATCGTGCCGGGTTTCCTCACGCTGATCGGAACCGGAAAGTTCGTGGCCGCATCTAACGGCCCGGTGGTGTTCATGGAACCGCCGATCCGGGTGGACCCCCAGGCGCTCGTCGGCTGGGCCGACTGCCCCTCGCCCTGTCATCACTACGACCACGGGTACATGACGGGCGTGATGGGCGGCCTACGTGCGCTGACGGGCCTGGGCGGGGCGTCCGGGGAGGAGCACCAGTTCGAGTTCGTGGGCGCCGGGACGGTGCTGCTCCAGTCCTCGGAGACCCTCATGGCCGAGCAGGCCACGGGTGCGGTTCCGCACGAGCCGGGGGTTCCCGGCGGCGGGGCCGGCGGCGCTCACGGCGGGCAGGCCGGGGTACCGCGCCTTCCCGGACAGCTGGGAGACCTCCAGCGTCGCTTCGGGCTGTGAGCGGTAGTCTGCGGAGTGTGACGTCGAACGCGTGCACGCCGTCACACCACCCTCACTAGTTCGCCTTTCAACATTTTAGGTAGACTTCACTTATGGAGACCGAAACGGCCACGCGCTGGCTGACCGATGCGGAGCAGTGCGCCTGGCGCACACACCTGGAGGTCAACAGGCTGTTGACGTACCAGCTCGAGAAGGACCTCCAGCCGTTCGGCCTGACCATGAACGACTACGAGATCCTGGTGAACCTCTCCGAGTCGGAGGACGTCCGGATGCGGATGAGCGACCTCGCCTCCGCCACCCTCCAGTCCAAGAGCCGCCTCTCGCACCAGATCACCCGGATGGAGAACGCCGATCTGGTGCGCCGGGAGAACTGCGAGTCCGACCGCCGCGGTCTGTACGCGGTGCTCACCGAGCACGGCATGGAGACGATGCAGAAGGTCGCGCCCCACCATGTGGCGTCCGTGCGGCGGCACTTCATCGACCTGCTCCCGCAGGAGGCCCTCGCCGAACTCGACCGGGCCCTGAAGCCCGTCGCGGACCACCTCCGCGGCGAGCGGGGACGCCCGTAGCGCCCCCGCGCGCAACAGCGGTCTAGGACACGACCGGCAGGCGGAGCTCGAACAGGGCTCCGCCTGCCGTCGCCTGCCGGACCGTGAGCGTGCCGCCGTGCCGCTCCGCCACGTCACGGGCGATGGCCAGGCCGAGGCCCGCCCCGCCCTCGTCCCGGCTGCGGGCGGCGTCCAGCCGTACGAACCGCTCGAAGACGCGCTCCCGGTCCGCCTCCGGCACCCCCTCACCGTCGTCGGCGACCCCGACGACGGCCCACTCCCCTTCCCGCCGGCTCTCCCGACGCACCGACACCGAGACCTCCGCCCGCGCGTGCCGCCGCGCGTTGTCGAGCAGGTTGGCGAGCACCCGCCCCAACTGCCCCCGCGATCCGGCCACCTCCACCGGCTCCGCGTCCACCGTCACGCCCGTCCGGTGCGCCGCCTCCTCCCGCACCAGCGCCGCCAGGTCGACCCGGGTCTCCGCGGGCCGCTCCCCCGCGTCCAGCCGGGCGAGCAGCAACAGGTCGGCGGCGAGGTCCTGGAGCCGCACGGTGTCCGCGACGGCCCCCGGCACGTCCAGCAACTCGGGGTGCGCCGCGCCCACTTCGAGCTGGGTGCGCAGGGAGGCGATGGGGCTGCGCAGTTCGTGGGAGGCGTCGGCGACGAACCGGCGCTGCCGCTCCACGGCGCTCTCCAGCGCCGTCAGCGTCTCGTTCGTCGTGCGGGCGAGCCGGGCGACCTCGTCGTGGGTGTCCGGCTCGGGCACCCGGCGGGCGAGGTCCGCCGACGCGGTGATCGCGGCCATCTCGCGCCGGATCCCCTCGACAGGCCGCAGCGCCCGCCGGGTGACCAGCCAGGTCACGCCCGCGACGACGGCCAGCAGCAGCGGAAAGCCGATCAGCATGACGGTGAGCGCGGTGCCCACGGCGCTGCGCTCGGTGGACAGGGGCGCGCCGGCGTGGACGGTCAGGGCGCCCCGGTCGGCGGTCTCGACGGAGACGGTGGCGAAGCGGTAGTCGGCGGTGTCGCCGTCCACGATGGCCGAGCCCTCGGCGTAGGAGGTGTCCTCGCCGATCTCGCCGGGGTGCAGCCCGGAGGCGGCGTCATCGGTGCCGTCGTCAGTGTCGTTCTCGGCGCTCTCGGCGCTCTCGGCGCCCTCTGCGCCCCCAGCGCCCTCTGCCTCGTCGTCCGGGGTGGCCGCCGGCACCGGAGCCGCCGTGGGCCGTACCGCGTCCGTCCCCGTCCCGCTGATCCGTTCGAGGCCCTCGGTGGCCGCGACCAGCGCGCCGTCCTCGGTGACGACCTGGACGGGCCGGTCGTCGTCGTCCAGGGACAGCTTGTCGTAGGACCGTCCGGCGGCCAGCTCGGCGGCCACCTCGCGCGCGGTGCGGTCCGCCTCGGTGCTCGCCTGCCCGCTCAGGCTGGACGCCAGCGACAGCAGGACGGCCGCCCCGGCGGCCACCAGGGCGACGGCGACGACGAGCGTGGCGCCCAGGGTGGCCCGCGCGCGGACGGAGCCCAGCCGGCGCCTCACCGCCCCTCCCCCGGGGCCGCCGGACGCTCCGGCCGCTCCAGCCGGTACCCGGCCCCGCGCACGGTGCGGATCAGCCCGGCGTCCAGCTTGCGGCGCAGCGCGCTCACGTACACCTCGACGATGTTGGGGTCGCCCTCGTACGCGAAGTCCCAGACGTGGTCGAGGATCTCCGACTTGGACACCACCGCGCCGGCCCGCACCACCAGCTGCTCCAGGACGGAGAACTCCTTCGCGGTGAGCGTCACCTCCTCCTCCCGCAGGAACACCCTGCGGGCCGCGGTGTCGACCCTCAGCTCACCGAGGACGTGCACGGGCGAGGCCCCGGCGCCCTGGCCGCGGCGGCGCAGCAGCGCCTTCACCCGGGCGACCAGGACGACGTACGAGAACGGCTTGGTCAGGTAGTCGTCCGCGCCCGTGTCCAGGCCCTCCGCCTCGTCGTACTCGCCGTCCTTGGCGGTGAGCATCAGGATCGGGACGTCGTTCCCGGCGGCGCGCAGGGCGGAGCAGACGCGGTAGCCGTTCATGCCGGGCAGCATGATGTCGAGGACGACGAGGTCGTACTGCGACTCGCTCGCGCGGTGCAGGCCCTCCAGGCCGTCGTGGACGACGTCCACGGCGTAGCCCTCGGCGGTCAGGCCCTTGGCCAGGGAGAGGGCGAGTCGCTTCTCGTCCTCGACGATCAACAGACGCATGTCCACCAGAGTTCCAGACGCCACCTGAAGCGATCTTCAGGTGCCTTCAGGTTCCCCTCAGCGTGGGTCGGCGAAGGTGGTTCCCGTCGACGGCGAACAGCACGAAACGCCGTCGAACAACGTGAACAACGTGAAACGACCGCACTCGGGAGGAACCACCATGAAGCGCAAGCTCGTCATCGCCGCCGTCGCCGCGTCCGTCGCGATCGGGGGCGGCACGGCGGTCGCCGTCGCCGACGACGACGTGCGCGGCACCACGCAGGCCGAGGTCCGGGCGGACCAGGTGAAGGTCGGCGCCGAGCAGGCGATCGCGGCGGCGCTGAAGGCGCAGCCCGGCACGGCCGTCTCCGCCGACCTCGACGACGGCGCGGACCGCGGCTGGGAGGTCGACGTGCTGGGCGAGGGCGACACCTCGTACACCGTCCGCGTGGACCCCGCCGACGGCCGGATCCTCGGCAAGGAGACCGATCGGGACGACGCCGACGACGTACGCGAGGCCCGCGCCCTGCTGAAGGACGCCCGGGTCACCGCGGCCGAGGCGGCGAAGACCGCCGCCGCGAAGGGCACCGTCACCTCGGTGGACCTGGACGAGGACGGCGAGGCCGGCGCCCCCGGCAAGGGCGGCTGGCACGTGGAGACCACGGACACGGCGGCCAAGGAGCACGACTGGACGGTGGGCCTGAAGGGCGCCCAGCTCACCGCGGACCGCGACGACGACGACCGCGACGACACGGCCGACGACCAGGCCTCCGACCAGGACGACACCGCCGACGGCGACGACGCCTGACGCCCCGCTCAGGCACCGCGCGACGGGCCCCCGCACCGGACCAGAACCCGGCGCGGGGGCCCGCCGCGCACCCGGCGTCCCGCGTTCGGCGCGCCCGCTCCCGCCTACTCCCCCCGCGTCAGCCCCGTCACCAGCTCGTCCGCCGCCCCGTACGGGTCCAGTTCGCCGGCGACGATGCGGTCCGCCAGCGCGCTGAGGCGGCGGTCGCCGTGGAGGTCGCCGATCCGTTCCCGCAGGGCCGTGACGGCGATCGCCTCCACCTCGCGGGCGGCGCGGGCGCGGCGGCGCTCGGCCAGGACCCCGCGCTCCTCCATCCACGCCCGGTGCTTCTCCAGCGCCTCCAGCACCTCGTCGATGCCCTCCGCGCGGGCCGCGACGGTCTTGACGATCGGCGGACGCCAGTCGCCGGGGCCGCGGGCCTCGCCGAGGCTCAGCATGTGGTTCAGCTCACGGGCGGTCGCGTCGGCGCCGTCCCGGTCCGCCTTGTTGACGACGTAGACGTCGCCGATCTCCAGGATCCCGGCCTTCGCGGCCTGGATGCCGTCGCCCATGCCGGGGGCGAGCAGGACCACGGAGGTGTCCGCCTGGGAGGCGATCTCCACCTCCGACTGGCCCACGCCCACCGTCTCGACGAGGATCACGTCGCAGCCGGCCGCGTCCAGCACGCGGATCGCCTGCGGGGCGGCCCAGGCGAGGCCGCCGAGATGGCCGCGCGTGGCCATGGAGCGGATGTAGACGCCCGGGTCGGAGGCGTGATCGGACATCCGGACGCGGTCGCCGAGCAGGGCGCCGCCGGAGAAGGGCGAGGACGGGTCGACGGCCAGGACGCCGACCCGCCGGCCCTGCTTGCGGTACGCCGTGACCAGCGCGGAGGTCGAGGTGGACTTGCCGACGCCCGGCGAGCCGGTGAGGCCGACGACATAGGCGTTGCCGGTCAGCGGGGCCAGCGCCGCCATCACCTCCCTGAGCTGCGGGGACGCCCCCTCCACCAGGGAGATCAGCCGGGCCACGGCCCGCGGCCGGCCTTCCCTGGCCTGGGCGACCAGCGAGGAGACGTCCTGCATCACAGCTCCGTTCACGAAAGAAAGGCCTCCGAGCGCCGCCGAAGGGGTGATTCAGCCCCTGGGCACCCGCACGATCAGTGCGTCGCCCTGGCCGCCGCCGCCGCACAGGGCCGCCGCGCCCACGCCGCCGCCGCGCCGCTTCAGCTCCAGGGCCAGGTGCAGCACGAGCCGGGCGCCGGACATGCCGATCGGGTGGCCCAGGGCGATGGCGCCGCCGTTGACGTTCACCTTTTCCGTGGACACGCCCAGGTCCTTCATTGACTGGACGGCGACGGCGGCGAAAGCCTCGTTGATCTCGATGAGGTCCAGGTCGGCGACCTCCAGGCCCTCCTTCTTCAGGGCGTGCTGGATGGCGTTGGACGGCTGGGACTGGAGGGAGTTGTCCGGGCCCGCCACATTGCCGTGGGCGCCGATCTCGGCGATCCACTCCAGGCCGAGCTCCTGCGCCTTGGCCTTGCTCATCACGATCACGGCGGCGGCGCCGTCGGAGATCTGCGAGGCGGAGCCGGCGGTGATCGTGCCGTCCTTGGCGAAGGCCGGGCGGAGCTTGCCGAGGGACTCGGCGGTGGTCTCGGCGCGGATGCCCTCGTCCTGGCTGAAGAGGACCGGCTCGCCCTTGCGCTGCGGGATCTCCACCGGGGCGATCTCGGCCTCGAACAGGCCGTTCTTCTGGGCGGCGGCGGCGCGCTGGTGGGAGAGGGCGGCGATCTCGTCCTGCACGGGGCGCTCGATGCCGAGGCGCGTGTTGTGCTTCTCGGTGGACTCGCCCATGGCGATGTTCTCGAAGGCGTCGGTGAGACCGTCGTACGCCATCGCGTCGAGCATCTCGATCGCGCCGTACTTGTAGCCCTCGCGGGACTTCGGCAGCAGGTGCGGGGCGTTGGTCATGGACTCCTGGCCGCCCGCGACGATCACGTCGAACTCACCCGCGCGGATCAACTGGTCGGCGAGAGCGATCGCGTCCAGGCCCGACAGACACACCTTGTTGATCGTGAGCGCCGGGACGTTCATCGGAATTCCGGCCTTGACGGCGGCCTGGCGGGCCGGGATCTGGCCCGCGCCGGCCTGGAGCACCTGGCCCATGATCACGTACTGCACCTGGTCGCCGCCGATGCCCGCGCGGTCGAGTGCGGCCTTGATGGCGAAGCCGCCGAGGTCGGCTCCGGAGAAGGACTTCAGCGAGCCCAGCAGCCGCCCCATGGGCGTGCGGGCGCCCGCGACGATCACCGAGGTCGTGCCGTTCGTACCAGTCGATCCAGTCATGAGCTGAGATCCCCTTACCGGCCTGCACGGGCCGCGGAGTGAACGAGGGTTTACTTCGAATGTACTGAGCGGTAGAGCACCCCGTCACCTCGCTGTCGGTGTGATCGCCCGCACGTTGCGCAACCCCTTCCGGAGCGCTCCACTAACAGCATGCTGACGCGAATCGACCACATCGGGATCGCCTGCCACGACCTCGACGCCACCGTCGAGTTCTACCGCTCCACGTACGGCTTCGAGGTGTTCCACTCCGAGATCAACGAGGAGCAGGGCGTGCGCGAGGCCATGCTCAAGATCAACGATACGTCCGACGGCGGCGCCACCTACCTCCAGCTCCTGGAACCGACCAGGGAGGACTCCACGGTCGCGAAGTGGCTGGCCAAGAACGGTGAGGGCGTGCACCACATCGCTTTCGGTACGGCGGATGTGGACGGTGACGCGGCGGACATCCGCGACAAGGGCGTACGCGTTCTGTACGAAGAGCCTCGACGTGGCTCCATGGGGTCACGAATCACCTTCCTGCACCCCAAGGATTGCCACGGTGTACTGACAGAACTGGTCACATCGGCCCCTGTTGAGTCACCTGAGCACTGACCCTCGTACATAGGGGCCGGTAGGGTTGGGGTCGGTCGCCGCTCTTGACGGGCGACCGGCGTCCTGCCGTCTCGGCGGCAGGACCATCCGGGGTCCGGGTTTCGGGGGACGAGCGTCGGGGCAGCAGCCCGTGCTCCGCCGTTGATCTGACACCATTCCCCGGGGGCCCCGTTCGGCGGATGGACGGAGCTCGTTGGAAAAGCTTGCGACCATGGGACGGATGGGACCGCGCAGTGCGGGGCTACGAGAGCCAGGAGCGGGAGCCGGCGGCTGACGTCGACCACCTCACTCGGTTCGAAGCCGAGATGAAGCGGCTGAAGACCGAGCGGGAAAAGGCGATCCAGCATGCCGAGGACCTCGGCTACCAGGTCGAGGTGCTGCGCGCCAAGTTGCACGAGGCGCGGCGTACCGCCATGTCCCGGCCCGCCTTCGACGGCGGTGACATCGGCTATCAGGCCGAGCAGTTGCTGCGCAACGCGCAGATGCAGGCGGACCAGATCCGCTCCGACGCGGAGCGGGAGCTGAGCCAGGCGCGGTCGCAGACCCAGCGCATCCTCCAGGAGCACGCCGAGCAGGCGGCCCGGCTCCAGGCGGAGCTGCACGCGGAGGCCGTGGCCCGGCGTCAGCAGCTCGACCAGGAGCTGTCGGAGCGCCGGCAGACCGTCGAGTCGCACGTCAACGACAACGTGGCCTGGGCCGAGCAGTTGCGCGCCCGCACCGAGTCGCAGGCGCGCCGGCTGCTGGAGGAGTCGCGCGCCGAGGCCGAGCAGGCCCTGACGGCCGCGCGCACCGAGGCCGAGCGGGTGGCCGCGCAGGCCCGCCAGCGGCTCCAGAGCGAGGCCGAGTCGGCCCGCGCGGAGGCCGAGCAGCTGCTGCTGCGCGCCCGTGCGGACGCCGAGCGGCTGCTGAACGCGGCCTCCACCCAGGCCCAGGAGGCCAGCGACCACGCCGAGGCGCTGCGCAGCTCCACGGCGAACGAGTCGGACACGGCCCGCCGCCAGGCGGGTGAGCTGAGCCGTGCCGCCGAGCAGCGCATGGCCGAGGCGGAGACCGCGCTGCGGGAGGCGCGCTCGGAGGCCGAGAAGCTCGTCGCCGAGGCGAAGACGGCCGCCGAGAAGGCGCTCAGCAGCGCCGAGTCGACCAACGAACAGCGCACCCGTACGGCGAAGGAGCAGGTCGCCCGGCTGGTCAGCGAGGCCACCAAGGAGGCCGAGACCACCAAGGCGGACGCCGAGCAGCTCGTCGCGGACGCCCGCGCCGAGGCCGAGAAGATCGTCGCCGAGGCCTCCGAGAAGGCCCGTACGCTCACCGCCGAGGAGAGCGCGACCCAGCTGTCGAAGGCGGCCAAGACCGCCGAGGACGTCCTCAACAAGGCGCAGGAGGACGCCCGGCGCACCACGAAGGCCGCCGCGGAGGAGGCCGAGCGCATCCGCCGGGAGGCGGAGGCGGAGTCGGACCGGCTGCGTGCCGAGGCGCACGACATCGCCGAGGAGCTGAAGGGCTCCGCGAAGGACGACACCAAGGAGTACCGCGCCAAGACGGTCGAGCTCCAGGAGGAGGCGCGCCGGCTGCGCGGCGAGGCCGAGCAGCTGCGCGCCGACGCGGTCGCCGAGGGCGAGAAGATCCGCGCGGAGGCCCGCAGGGAGGCCGTCCAGCAGATCGAGGAGGCGGCCAGGACCGCCGAGGAGCTGCTCTCCAAGGCGAAGGCCGACGCGGACGAGCTGCGCCAGAAGGCCACCGCGGACAGCGAGAAGGTCCGCACGGAGGCCATCGAGCGGGCGACGACGCTGCGCCGGCAGGCCGAGGAGACCCTGGAGCGCACCCGCAAGGAGGCCGAGCGTCAGCGCGACGAGGCGGTCGACCTGGCGGAGACGATCACCTCCAACGCCGAGGAGGCCGCGCGCGAGCTGCGCGAGGAGGCCGAGCGTGCGGTCGAGGCCCGGCAGGCGGACGCCGCCGAGGAGCTGGCCCGGCTGCACTCGGAGGCCGAGCAGCGGCTCGCCACCGCCGAGCAGGCGCTCACCGACGCCCGCGAGGAGGCCGCGCGGATCCGCCGCGAGGCCGGCGAGGAGACGGAGCGGCTGCGCGGCGAGGCCGCGGAGCGGATCCGTACGCTCCAGCAGCAGGCGGAGACGGAGGCCGAGCGGCTGCGCACCGAGGCCGCGTCCGACGCGTCCGCGTCCCGGGCCGAGGGCGAGGCCGTCGCCGTACGGCTGCGGTCGGAGGCCGCGGCGGAGGCGGAGCGGCTGAAGACCGAGGCGCAGGACACCGCCGACCGGGTGCGCGCGGAGGCGCAGGCCGCCGCGGAGCGGCTGTCCGCGGAGGCGTCGGAGACGCTGGCCGCCGCCCAGGAGGAGGCCGCCCGGCGTCGCCGGGAGGCCGAGGACTACCTCGGCGGGGCCCGTCAGGAGGCCGACCAGGAGCGTGAGCGGGCCCGCGACCAGAGCGAGGAGCTGCTGGCGTCGGCGCGCCGCCGGGTGGAGGACGCGCAGACCGAGGCCGTCCGGCTGGTCGAGGAGGCCGACCGGCGCGCGAGCGAGATGGTGTCGGCGGCCGAGCAGCACGCGCAGCAGGTGCGGGACTCCGTGTCCGGGCTGCACGAGCAGGCCCAGGAGGAGATCACCGGGCTGCGCAGCGCCGCCGAGCACGCGGCGGACCGTACCCGGCGGGAGGCCGAGGAGGAGGCGGACCGGGTCCGCGCCGACGCCTACGCCGAGCGGGAGCGTGCCTCCGAGGACGCGGGCCGCCTGCGGCGCGAGGCGCGCGAGGAGGCGGAGGCCGCGCAGGCGCTGGCCGAGCGGACGATGGGCGAGGCGATCGCCGAGGCCGAGCGGCTGCGTTCGGAGGCGTCCGCGCACGCCCAGCGGGTGCGCACGGAGGCCTCGGACGCGATCGCGCAGGCCGACCAGGACGCGTCGCGCACCCGGGCGGACGCCCGCGACGACGCCAACCGCATCCGGTCGGACGCGGCGACGCAGGCCGACACGCTGATCACCGAGGCGCGTTCGGAGGCGGAGCGCCTTCAGACGGAGACCCTCGCCGAGGCGGAGCGGCTCCAGTCCGAGACGGCCGCGGAGGCCGAGCGGGTGCGGGCCGAGTCGGTCGCCAAGGCGGAGAAGCTGATCGGGGACGCCGCCGGCGACGCGGAGCGGCTGCGCGCCGAGGCCGCCGAGACGGTGGGTTCCGCGCGGCAGCACGCCGAGCGGATCCGCGTCGAGGCCGAGCGGGTCAAGGCGGAGGCGGCGGCGGAGGCCGACCGTCTGATGAGCGTGGCCCGCGACGAGGCGGACCGGACGCTGGACGAGGCACGCCAGGACGCCAACAAGCGGCGTTCGGAGGCGGCCGAGCAGGTCGACACGCTCATCACGGAGACCGCCGCCGAGGCGGACAAGCTGCTCACCGAGGCGCAGCAGCAGGCGCTGAAGACCACCGCGGAGGCGGAGGCGCAGGCCGACACGATGGTCGGCGCGGCCCGCAAGGAGGCCGACCGGCTGGTCTCGGAGGCGACCCGCGCGGGCAACGGCCGGGTGGAGAAGGCCCGTACGGACGCGGACGAGCTGCTCGTGGGGGCCCGCCGGGACGCGGCCGCCATAAGGGAGCGGGCGCAGGAGCTGCGTGACCGGATCACGTCCGAGATCGAGGAGCTGCACGAGCGGGCGCGCCGGGAGGCCGCGGAGACGATGAAGTCGACCGGCGACCGCTGCGACGCGCTGATCAAGGCGTCCGAGGAGCAGCTCGCGAAGGCGCAGGCGAAGGCCAAGGAGCTGGTGTCGGAGGCGAATTCGGAGGCGGGCAAGGTCCGTATCGCCGCCGTGAAGAAGGCGGAGGGGCTGCTCAAGGAGGCCGAGCAGAAGAAGTCCACGCTGGTGCGGGAGGCCGAGGAGCTGAAGGCGGAGGCGATCCGCGAGGCGCGGCGCACCGTCGAGGAGGGAAAGCGCGAACTGGAGGTGCTGGTCCGGCGTCGGGAGGACATCAACGCCGAGATCTCACGGGTGCAGGACGTGCTGGAGGCGCTGGAGTCGTTCGAGGCGCCGTCCTCCAACAAGGACGGCGGCGTCAAGGCGGGCGCGACCATCGGATCGCCCCGATCGGGCGGCAAGCCTTCGGACGGCTAGGGCCTGTCGTTCGGGTCAGGTCGCGGGGAATCGGGAGCTGCCTTCTCGACTTGGGCGAGCGGGGTCCGGTGCGTGCAGATGCAAGGCGGAGGAGGGCGTCGACGCGATGGGGGCCCCTCCCGCTCGAGCGAAGTCGAGAGTGGGGGAGTCGGCAACCGACGACAACGCGGCAGATGCGCGTGCCGGACCCCGCGTCCGCGGCATGATCCGAACGGCAGGCCCTTCAGCGGCGCGCGGGAATTCCATTGAGGTCTGGGGCCTTTGACCAAGTTTTTGGCAAGCCGTCCGGTGGGGAGCCACCCAAAAGGGGTGTCAATCTCCAGATCAAACACGTATCCGCTCGATGACACAGCGCTTCGGCCCCTAGGATTCCACCTATCACCTCACCGGTCTCATTCGACAGGAACCCCATGAGCGACACTTCCCCCTACGGCTTCGAGCTTGTGCGGCGTGGATACGACCGCGCTCAGGTGGACGAACGGATCTCCAAGCTCGTCTCCGACCGTGACAGCGCTCTCACCCGCATCACCGCTCTGGAAAAGCGCATCGAGGAGCTCCACCTCGAGACGCAGAACGCCCAGGCCCAGGTAAGCGACGCGGAGCCGTCGTACGCCGGTCTCGGCGCGCGTGTCGAGAAGATCCTCCGCCTCGCCGAGGAGGAGGCCAAGGATCTGCGCGAAGAGGCCCGTCGCGCGTCCGAGCAGCACCGTGAGCTCGCCGAGTCGGCGGCCCAGCAGGTGCGCAACGACGCGGAATCGTTCGCCGCGGACCGCAAGGCCAAGGCGGAGGACGAGGGCGTCCGGATCGTCGAGAAGGCCAAGAGCGACGCGTCGCAGCTGCGTCAGGAGGCCCAGAAGGACGCGCAGTCCAAGCGTGAGGAGGCCGACGCGCTCTTCGAGGAGACCCGTGCGAAGGCCGCGCAGGCCGCCGCCGACTTCGAGACGAACCTCGCCAAGCGTCGCGAGCAGTCGGAGCGCGACCTGGCGTCCCGTCAGCAGAAGGCCGAGAAGCGCCTCGCGGAGATCGAGCACCGCGCGGAGCAGCTGCGGCTGGAGGCGGAGAAGCTGCGCACGGACGCCGAGCGCCGCGCCCGTCAGACCGTCGAGACGGCGCAGCGTCAGGCCGAGGACATCGTGGCCGACGCCAACGCCAAGGCCGACCGCATCCGTTCGGAATCGGAGCGTGAGCTCGCGGCTCTCACCAACCGCCGCGACTCGATCAACGCCCAGCTGACGAACGTCCGCGAGATGCTGGCGACGCTGACCGGCGCCGCGGTGGCCGCGGCCGGTTCCCCGACCGAGGACGAGCCGATCTCCCGGGGCGTTCCGGCCCAGCAGTCCCGGTAGTCACCGGCGAGCAGAGGCGAGCAGAGCCAGGCAGAGGGGCGGTGGGCCGTGGGCCCCACCGCCCTTCCGCATGTGTTGTTGTCGTGGGCGTCGGCCGTCGTTCGTCCGGCGGGTTGGCACAGGCCCCGCACCGGTCATAGCGTGGCCCGCATGATCGAGCTCGAAGGGCTGACCAAGCGGTACGGCGACAAGGTCGCGGTCGACAACCTCACCTTCAGTGTGAGACCGGGCATCGTGACGGGGTTCCTCGGTCCCAACGGCGCCGGCAAGTCCACCACCATGCGGATGATGCTCGGGCTCGACCGGCCGACCGCGGGGGACGTCCGCATCGACGGGCAGCACTACGACCAGCTCAAGGATCCGCTGAAGTACATCGGCGCCCTGCTGGACGCCAAGGCCGTGCACGGCGGGCGCAGCGCCTTCAACCATCTGCTGTGTCTGGCGCAGAGCAACGGCATCCCCGGCGAGCGGGTGCACGAGGTGCTCGACACCGTGGGCCTGACCACCGTGGCGAGGAAGAAGGCGAAGGGGTTCTCGCTGGGCATGGGGCAGCGGCTCGGCATCGCGGGCGCGCTCCTCGGCGATCCGCGGATCCTGATGTTCGACGAGCCGGTCAACGGGCTCGACCCCGAGGGCATCCACTGGATCCGCAATCTGATGAAGTCGCTGGCGGGGCAGGGCCGGACGGTGTTCGTCTCCTCGCACCTGATGAGCGAGATGGCGCTGACCGCCGATCACCTCGTCGTCATCGGCCAGGGCCGGCTGCTCGCCGACACCTCGATGGCCGACTTCATCGCGCGCAACTCGCGGTCGTACGTCCGTATCCGCACCCCGCAGCGGGAACGGATGCTCGACGTGCTGCACGGGGCCGGGATCACCGTCGTGGAGGCCGGCAACGGTCATCTGGAGGTGGACGGGGACAAGTCCGAGGCCATCGGGGAACTCGCCGCGCGGCATCAGCTGGTGCTGCACGAGCTGAGTCCGCAGCGGGCCTCGCTGGAGGAGGCGTTCATGCAACTGACCGCGGAGTCGGTGGAGTACCACGCGCACACCGACTCGCCGCCCGCACAGCCGCCGCAGCAACAGCAGCAGCAGCAGCAGCAGTGGGGCGACGGCTGGAAGAAGGGCTGACATGGCGGCGACCCAGGTCATCCGGTCCGAGTGGACGAAGATCCGCTCCGTCGCGTCCACGGTGTGGACGCTCGCCCTCGCCGCGGTCGTGACGATCGCCCTCGGCATGCTGATCGCGGCGTTGACGAAGAGCCAGTTCGACAACATGAACGCCGACGACCGGCTCTCCTTCGACCCGACGTTCATCAGCTTTGCCGGGATGAGTCTCGGCCAGCTGGCGATGATCGTGTTCGGGGTGCTGGTGGTGTCCAACGAGTACAGCACCGGCATGATCCGCGTCTCGCTGGCCGCGGTGCCGCAGCGCGGCGCCTTCCTGTTCAGCAAGATCGCGGTGGCGGCCGGGCTCGCGCTCGTCGTCGGGCTGGTCACCAGCTTCGTCGCCTTCTTCCTCGGGCAGGCGATGCTCGGCGAGCACAAGGCGTCGATCGGCGACACCGGGGTGCTGCGGGCGGTGATCGGCGGCGGCCTCTACATGACGCTGATCGCGATGTTCTCCATGGGCATCGCCGCGATCCTGCGCTCGCCGATGCTGTCGCTGGGCATCCTGATGCCGTTCTTCTTCCTGATCTCCAACATCCTGGGGAACGTCGACGCGACGAAGAAGATCGGCCAGTATCTGCCCGACCAGGCCGGCAGCAAGATCATGCAGGTGGTCACCCCGGTCGGCGACGACGCTCCCTACGGGCCCTGGGGCGGGCTGGGGATCATGGCGCTGTGGGTGCTGGCAGCCCTCGCAGGCGGGTACCTCACCCTCCGGCAACGCGATGCGTGAAGCTTTGGTCTTTACTTTGATTTGAGCGGAACCGTCAGCGCCTCGATAAGCTCCTAACCCTTACGGGGGGCGTGCGCCCCGCTGTCCTGAACCTGTCGATGGGTGCGGAGCATGATCGAAGCAGTCGGCCTGACCAAGCGCTACGGCGACAAGACCGCTGTGTACAACCTTTCCTTCCAGGTACGACCGGGTGCCGTCACGGGCTTCCTCGGGCCGAACGGCTCGGGCAAGTCCACGACCATGCGGATGATCCTCGGCCTGGACAACCCGACGTCCGGGACGGTGACGATCGGCGGCTATCCGTACCGGAGGCTGCCGAACGCCGCCCGCCAGGTCGGCGCGCTGCTGGACGCCAAGGCCGTGCACGGCGGGCGGCACGCCCGCAACCACCTGCTGAGCCTGGCCCAGCTCTCGGGCATCCCGGCCCGGCGCGTGGACGAGGTGCTGGGCGTGGTCGGCCTCCAGGACGTGGCGAAGAAGCGGTCCAAGGGGTTCTCGCTGGGCATGGGGCAGCGGCTCGGCATCGCCGCCGCGCTGCTCGGCGACCCCCAGGTGCTGCTGTTCGACGAGCCGGTCAACGGCCTCGACCCCGAGGGCATCCTCTGGGTGCGCAACCTGATGAAGTCCCTCGCGGCGGAGGGGCGGACGGTGTTCGTCTCCTCCCACCTGATGAGTGAGATGGCGCTGACCGCCGATCACCTGATCGTCATCGGGCGCGGGCAGCTGCTCGCCGACATGAGCGTGCGGGACTTCATCTCGGCCAACTCGGCCGACTTCGCGCGCGTGCGCACCCCGCAGACGGAGCCGCAGCTGCGCGAGAAGCTGGCCGCCGCGCTCACCGAGTCGGGCGGCCATGTGCTGCCCGAGCAGGACGGCGCGCTCCGGGTCACCGGGCTGGCGCTCCCGCGGATCAGCGACATCGCCCACGAGGCCGACGTCCGGCTGTGGGAGCTGTCGCCGCACCAGGCCTCGCTGGAAGAGGCGTACATGCGGATGACGCAGGGGGCCGTCGACTACCGGTCGACCATCGATCAGAAGGCGGGCCTCCAGCAGCCGCTGCCGCCCGGCGTCCAGCCGCCGATGCCGGTGCCCGGCCAGGGCCAGCCCGGCTGGTACGCCCCGCCGCCCCCGCAGCAGGGTTACGCCCCGCCCCAGCCCGCCCAGGGCCCCTACGGCGCGCCCGCCCCCGTCGGCGGCCCCAACCCGTACGCCCAGCCGCCCGCCGCCCCCGCACCGGGCCACCCGGCGCAGCCCCCGGCGGCCCCGCAGACTGCCGCACCGGCCGCAGCCCCGGCTCCGGCTCCGGCTCCGGCTCCGGCTCCTCAGGCTGCCGCGCCCGTCGCTCAGGCCCCCGCGCCGGTGGCTCAGCCCCCGGCCCCTCCGGCCGCCCCGGCCGCCCCTCCGGCCGCCCCGGCCGCGCCTCCGCAGCCCGCCGCCGCACAGCCGGTCGCCGCGCAGGCCGTTCCGACGCCGGCCAAGGCCCCGGCGGGCGCCGCGCCCGCGCCGGCCGCCGGGCAGGCCACCGCTCCGACCACGACCGAGGACGCCCGATGAGCACGCCGCAGCCCACGTCTCCGCAGGCCGCGCCCGCCTGGCAGGCGGCGCCCGGGTCCGCCTACCCCGGCTACACCTCGCCGATCCCCGTGGTGCGCACGCACCTCGGACACGCCCTCGCCTCGGAGTGGACCAAGATCCGGTCGGTGCGCTCCACCGTGTGGACGCTGGGCGTGTTCGTCCTGCTCGTCATCGGCATCGGACTGGCGACCGCCGCGCTGATCGCCGCGAACGCCGAGGGCGCCGGCCTGGAGAGCGAGAACCCGCTGTCCTTCGGCTTCTTCGGACTGCTCCTCGGCTGCATGTGCATCATCACGCTCGGCGTGCTGACCACCGCCTCCGAGTACGGCACCGGCATGATCCGGACCACGATGGTGGCCTGCCCGTCGCGCGGGCGCGTCCTCGCGGCGAAGGCCGTCGTGTTCTTCCTGGTCGCGTTCGTCGTGACGCTGGTCTCGTCGCTCTTCGTCGCGATGATCGACGTGGCCCTGCTGCCCGAGGCCCGCGACCCCTCCGGCGGCGAGTGGGTCAAGGGCACGCTCGGCGTGTCCCTCTTCATCGCGCTGCTCGGACTGCTCTCGCTGGCCGTCGGCTCGATCATCCGGCACTCGGCCGGCGCCATCACCCTCATGATCGGCCTCGTGCTGGCGCCGCTGGTGATCGCGCTGTTCATGTTCTCGGAGTCCCTGGTCGACCTGCGCGAGGCCCTGTTCGAGTACTCGATCCCCAACCAGCTCAGCGTGTTCTACTCCACCTCGCTGACCGAGTCCGGCCCGTCCGGCTGGGACCCGCTGTGGATCGCGCTCGGCGTCACGGCCGCCGCCTTCGCCGCCGCCTTCGCCCTGCTGGAGAAGCGGGACGTCTGAGCCACCACGCCACACGCCGCCGCGACGTCGGCGGCCGAGCGTCGGGCCTTCGGCCGAGCCGCTAGAACTTCGGCGCGTTACGGGACCGCCGCACCCCCGGGGTGCGGCGGTCCCGCGCGTTCCAGCACGCCTTGTGCCAGTGCCGGCGGTCGTCCACCCCCGCGTGCTCGGGCCAGGTGACGACGTGCGGCACGCCGTCGGGGATCATCTGGTCGCAACCGGGGCACCGGTAGGCCTTGCCCTGCGCGCTCGCGCCGGCCACGTGCCGTACGTTCCACTGCTCGTCCTGCCAGCTCACCGTGGACTGCCAGCCGCCGTAACGGTCCGCGCGGTCGTCCTCGGCGCTCCGGCCGGACGAGCACTCACCCTTGGGTCGGTTGCGACGCGGGGACACGGGACACCTCACGGGGCTATACAGGGAGCAGGGTTGGCATCCAGCCTACGCGGCCGGGGCGCGGGTACCCGTAGGGTGCCAAACCCCACAAGTCCCCCTCCGGAACCGCTCATTCTGAAGACAATCCGCAAATCCCTCCGCCCAGGCCGTGTCCTCGGCACGTGTCAGACGGTTATGCCGGGTGGGGGAGCTCCGCGTCGGAGCCGAGGAAGCAGGAAAGTCCCATGCGTGTTGGAAGTTTCGTGTTGGCGGCCCAGTTCCCGGGCCAGGGTCAGGGGGAGGCGCTGCACCGGGCGGTCCGCTCCGCCGAGGTCGCCGAGGAGGCGGGCCTGGACTCGGTCTGGCTGGCCGAGCACCACTTCGTGCCGTACGGCACCTGCCCGTCCGCCATCACCCTGGCCGCCCTGCTGCTGGGCCGCACCCGGCGCATCCGCGTCGGCACGGCGGTCAGCGTGCTGCCCACCGTCCACCCCGTCGCCCTGGGCGAACAGGCCGCGCTGCTGCATGTGACGAGCGGCGGGCGTTTCTCCCTGGGCGTGGGGCGCGGCGGGCCCTGGGTCGACCTGGAGGTGTTCGGGTCGGGCCTGGAGGCGTACGAGAAGGGGTTCCCGGAATCACTCGATCTGCTGGTTCGCTGGCTGCGCGAACCGTCCGTCGGAGCGGAGGGCGAGCGCTTCCGTTTCCGCGAAGTCCCCGTCGTACCACGCCCGTCGGAGGCGCTGACGGACGCGGCGGGGCCGGAGGTGGTCGTCGCCTGCACCTCCCCGGCGAGCGTGCGGCTGGCCGCCGAGCGCGGGCTGCCGATGCTGCTCGGGATGCACGTCGGGGACGAGGAGAAGGCCGAGATGGTCGCCCTGTGGCGGCGGCACGCGCGCGCGGCCGGACGGTCCCCGGAGGAGATCCGGGGCGCGGGCCATGTCTCGGCGGGCGTCTGCCAGATCGCGGACCGGCGCACCGACGCCGTGGAGACCTTGGTGAAGGCGATGCCGGGCTGGCTCAGGCAGGGCCTCGACGCACATGTGACGGTGGACGGGCGAGCCCGCGGCATGCGGGACCCGGTGGCGTACACCGAACTGCTCTGCGGGCTGCACCCGGTGGGCACTCCCCGGCTGTGCGTGGACCGTCTCGCCGCGACCAGCGAGCGGACCGGCGTCTCGCGCTTCGCCCTCCTCGTCGAGGGTTCGGGCGATCTCGCTGCCACCGAGGAGAACCTGCGGCGGCTGGGCTCGGAGGTCCTCCCCCACCTCCGGTGAACGGCCCCGCCGCCGAGGAGCTTGCCGCTCCGGTACCGATCGGCGCCTCGTGCGCGCCGTGCGCCTGAGGAGCGGCAAGCGACAGGCTCACATGGCCTCAGCAGTCCCGGAACTCCGGGGACTGGTTCAGCACCTGACTGCGGACCGAGGTGAAACGGGCCAGCTTCTCGTCGACCGAGGTGTCCAACGGGAAGACCGCCACCCGGTGGCAGTTCTGGAAGGCCAGCCGCACGCCGAAATGCCGCTGGAGCGCGCCGCGAATGGCGTCACTCGCCAGCGCTCGCAACAGCTGCCCGCGTGCCTGCTCGTCCGGCGGGGGCGTCTGGTTGTCGGCGAAGGCTCCGCCGTCCACCTTCAGCTGGGCCACCAGGGAGCTGACCATCTCCCATGCGTAGGGCAGGGAGGTCCGGACGCAGTCGACGAATTCTGCTTCGTCGACCTCGCCTCGCTCGGCCTGTTCGAGTAGGGCCGGTGAGACGTCGAGCGACATGGGTTCTCCTCTCGCACCCCCGAGGCGCAGGGGTTGCCGGACAGGGAAAGGGAGTTCGCCGTGCGCGGACACCGAGCACGCTGAGTACACGCATCGCGACCTCCCGTTCCTACGGTAGGCAACGGACGGTGACCGCACCAGGAGAACGGGCACATAGGGAATTCCTGGTGGGCACACAATCGGCCACTGTCGAACTCACGTTTTCCTGATCAAAAGGTGCAGCCCTCGGGCCTCCTCCGCGGGGCGGTACGGGGAGATGCTCGGGCGAATCGCGTGGCGCGCGGGACGTCGAGTAGCGTTGCCCACCATGCGTCTCGTCATCGCCCGGTGCTCCGTGGACTACGCGGGCCGGCTCACCGCCCACCTCCCCTCCGCCCCCCGTCTCATCCTGGTGAAGGCGGACGGCAGCGTCTCGATCCACGCGGACGACCGTGCCTACAAGCCCCTGAACTGGATGTCCCCGCCCTGCACGCTGAAGGAGGGCACGGGCGACGACGAGGGCGTGTGGACCGTCGTCAACAAAGCGGGCGAGAAACTGATCATCACGATGGAGGAAGTCCTCCACGACTCCTCGCACGAGCTCGGCGTCGACCCCGGTCTGATCAAGGACGGCGTGGAAGCGCACCTCCAGGAACTGCTCGCCGACCGCATCGAGACGCTCGGCGAGGGCTACAGCCTCATCCGCCGCGAGTACATGACCGCCATCGGGCCGGTCGACATCCTCTGCCGGGACGCCGAGGGGCAGACCGTCGCGGTGGAGATCAAGCGGCGCGGCGAGATCGACGGGGTGGAGCAACTCACCCGCTATCTGGAGCTGTTGAACCGCGATCCCCATCTGGCCCCGGTGCGGGGCGTCTTCGCGGCCCAGGAGATCAAGCCGCAGGCCCGCGTGCTGGCCACGGACCGGGGCATCGGCTGCGCGGTCCTGGACTACGACGCGCTGCGCGGCATCGAGGACGACAAGCTGCGGCTGTTCTGAACGCCGGCACGACGACGGCGAGGGGCCGGGTCCGGTGACGGACCCGGCCCCTCGCCGTGTGACGGGCGGGGAACTGCCGGGGCTCAGATGATCGGGTCCGGGGAGACGGAGGAGCCGGAGGCGCTCGGGGAGCCGGAGAAGCTCTGCGCGCCGCCGCTCGGGCTCACCGGGCTGGACGACACGTTGTTGCCGGCTGTGGAGGAGCTGCTGGAGCTCGGGGAGCCGGACGGATTCGACGTGGTCCCCGTCGGCGAGGGCGATGTCGTCGAGGTGTTCGAGTTCGAGGGCCGCGGCGACGTCGAGGCGGACGACGACGGCTTGGGCGTCGTGCTCGTCGACGTCGTCCCGGAAGGCGACGGGGACGGTCCCCCGGTCCCGGTCCCCTGTGTGCTGCTCGGCCCCCCGGAGGGCTCCGCCGGCGCCGAACCCGTCGGCGTGGGATCGTCCGACGTGCCCATCGTCCCGTCCGGGCCGGGGTCCGTCGGCCGGGACGTCGCCACGCCGGTGTCCCCGGAGCCGGTGTCGTCGCCGGGCGTCTCCGCGTCCATGCTGCCGTCGTCCACGCCGGTGCTGGCGGACGGGCGGACGCCGCCGCGGTCGGCGGGGGTGTTCGCGTCGTTCTGGGAGGTCGCGCCGAGCGTCACCACCGTGCCGAGCACCGCCACGAGCACGGCGCCCGCGCCGGCCGCGACCAGGTTGCGCTTGGCCAGCGCCCGGATGCCGCCGCGGGCGCGGTGGGCCGGGGCGGCGGCCGGGACGCCCGCGCCCAGGGGCGGGGCGGTGGCGCCGAAGGCCGGGGTGGCGGGCGCCGGGGTGGGCAGCGCCGCGGTGATGCCGCGCGGCGGCGGGACGGGCTCCTCGCGGCGGGTCTCGGTCAGCTCCTCGGCGGCGGTCAGCGCGGCGAGGCCGGGCACGTCGCCCGAGCGGTCGGCGACCAGGGCGAGGGCGCGGCGGCCGGCGACGGTGCCCCGCTTGTCGGCGAGGGCGCCGCGCAGGGCGAGGGAGGCCTCCAGCTCGGAGCGGGCCCGGTCGAGCTGTCCGGCGCAGAGCGCGAGGACGCCCAGCTCGTGGTGGAAGTAGGCGCGGTCGGCGGAGGCGGCGGCGAGGCGGGCGGCCTCGGCGCCCTCGTGCAGGGTCTGCTCCCAGGCGCTCCAGCTGAGTCCGGCGGCGAACGCGGGGGCTGCGGCGCGGGCCAGCCGGACGGCGGTGGCCTCCTCCTCGTCCTCGGCGGGCCGGGTGGTGGCGGGCACGATCAGGGCGAGCGCGGTGAGGATCGCGTCGGCCTCGGCGCACACCCGCTCCGGGGTGACCGAGGGGTGCGCGGCCCACCAGGCGTAGTGCTGGGCGGCGCTGTGGGCGCGGCCGTCGACGTCGTCGGCGTAGCCGGCGGCCTCCAGCTGGGCCTGCACGCCGGCGGCGAGCCGGTAGCGGGAGCCGACCGGGGAGACGAGGCCGCAGGCGGCGAGTTCGCCGAGGGCGGCGTCGGCGTGGGTGTCGCCGACGAGGGCCGGCAGATGGGCCTGGTGCGGGACCTCGCCGCCGAGGGCGACGGCGAAGCGCAGGGCGGTGCGGGCGGAGGCGCTGAGGCGGGCGGCGAGGAGCGGGGCGGGCGCGGCGGCCTCGCCGAGGGAGGGCAGGGGTATCTCCTCCGCCTCGCCGGCGCCGGCGTCGAGGGGCGCGGTGAACGGCCGGGCGTCCTCGAAGACGCCGAACTCGTCGACGGCGTCGGCGCTGGCCCGCAGCTGGTCGCGCTGGCGCAGCAGGGCGCCGGCCTGGACGAACCTGAGCGGCAGGCCCTCGGACTCGAACCAGAGGTCGCCGGCCCAGTTGGCCTCCTCCTCGGTGAGGACGCGGGCGACGGCGTTCTCGATCACCTCGACGCCGCCGGCGCGGTCGAGGCCGCGGAGGACGACCTCCTCGACGGCGGAGCCGGCGGTGGGCGCGGGGACGTCGGGGGTCGCGCCGAGCAGGAAGGCGCACTCGGGCGTCGCGTCGAGCAGTTCGTCGAGGGCGGCGCCGCCGATCTCCAGGTCGTCCACGACGACGACCGCGCCGATCTCGCGCACGTGGTCGAGCAGCTCGTCGTCCTCGGGGCGCAGGCGGGGGGCGTCGTAGACGGTGTGGAAGAGGTCGTGCAGCAGATCGTCGGCGGTGCGGCGGTAGCCGGTGAGGCGGACGACGCCGTCGGGCGCGAGGTCCTCGCAGTCCTCGGCGACGAGGTCCAGGAGGCTGGTGCGGCCGGAGCCGGAGGGGCCCGTCAGACGGACGGTGCGGCCGCGGGCGAGCAGCCGGACGAGTTCCTCGCGCTCGTCCTGGCGGCCCAGCAGGGGCTGCGCGGGTATGCGGTGGGTGCCGGCCGGTGCGGGAGGACGGGCCGAGCGGTCGGCCTCGGCGCGCTCCTCGGGGGTGCGCTTCGTGGGCGGTTCGGGCCGCTCGGTGGGCGGGCACAGCTCTATCTCGCTGCCGTCGACGGGGTTGACGGTGAGGAGGTGGTCACCGGTGTGCAGCCGCACGGTGCGGGCGAGCGCCGGCGCGTGCGGGGCGAAGTCGGGTGCCAGGGGGTCCCTGGAGGAGCGGGGGCGCGGCGCGTGGCCCTGCCCGGTCTCGGCCTCGGCCGAGCGGGAGGCGCCGGCGTCGTCGTGGCCGTACTCCTCGGGTCCCCGGTTGATCGGGTCCATGGGTCCCCCCAAAAGCGTCGTGTGGCGGTAGCCCCTCCCGGCCTTGCTGCACACTGCGCTGTCGCTTCTGGTCCGGTGCCCGCCTGAGGGCTGCGCTGGGCGGGCAGACGAACCGTAAACCTTCGCACAGTATCTACGACAGTCCGGGGTGCCGCGCCGCCCGAGACGTCACAGTCCGGTGAGGATTGCGTGCGTGGCCTGCCGGGTCCCCCGTGGGGGCGTTTCACACCCGTGTTCCGGACCCGCGTCCCGCGCCCGCGTTTCAGACCCGGGGCAGGGACTCCACTCCGATGCCGCCCTCGATGGCGAGGATCCGGTGCAGTCGGGTGGCCACCAGCAGACGCTGCATCTGGGGCGGTACGCCGCGCAGGACCAGGCGGCGGCCGCAGCGGCCGGCGCGGCGGTGGACGCCCATGATGACGCCGAGGCCGGTCGCGTCCCAGGAGTCCAGCGCGGACAGGTCGAGCACCAGGTCGCCTACGCCGTCGTCCACCGCCGTGTGCAGGACCGTACGGGCGTCCGCCGCGGTGCGGACGTCGAGACGGCCCCCGACGACCAGCTCGGCGTGGTCGCCCCTGATGTACATAGCGCTCCCCTAAGCGTGCGTCTCGTGCTCCGCGGTGTGATGTCCGGTGTTGCCTCCTCTGACTGCGTGAAGCGGTCGGAGGTTGCCGTCTGTGAGCGAACCGATAGCAGATTCACCCGCAGGGGTGAGGCCTGTGAGGCCTGTGCGGATTCCGTGCCTGTAGAAGCCCTGCCCGCTCGCGCGTCCGATGTCACCGGCGTCAGCCATCCGGCGCATCGACCGCTTTCCTCACGGCTCTCGGCCGGACACTAGCGGGCCTGAGGCGCTGTGTGACCGGTTAGTAACGCGTTTCACGTCTCAGCGCGTGAGACACCGGTCACGTCGTCAAATCCTGTCTGATTCGCACCGATTGACCCCGTGCTGACCTGGGGTGACGAAGGGAACGGAACGGATCGCCGGGGACCGTCTAGATTGGCCGCATGGTCAATCTGACGCGCATCTACACCAGGACCGGCGACCAGGGCACGACCGCCCTCGGCGACATGAGCCGGGTCGCCAAGACCGACCTGCGGATCGCCGCGTACGCGGACGCGAACGAGGCGAACGCCGCGCTCGGCACGGCGATCGCGCTGGGCGGGCTCGACGAGGAGATCGTCACGGTCCTCACCCGGGTGCAGAACGACCTCTTCGACGTGGGCGCGGACCTGTGCACGCCGGTGGTGGAGAACCCGGAGTTCCCGCCGCTGCGGGTCGAGCAGTTCTACGTCGACCGGCTGGAGGCGGACTGCGACCGCTTCAACGGGGAGCTGGAGAAGCTGCGTTCCTTCATCCTGCCCGGCGGCACGCCCGGCGCGGCGCTGCTGCACCAGGCGTGCACGGTGGTCCGTCGCGCCGAGCGCTCGACGTGGGCGGCCCTGGAAGCGCACGGCGAGACGATGAACCCGCTGACGGCGACCTACCTCAACCGGCTGTCCGACCTGCTGTTCATCCTGGCCCGGACGGCCAACAAGGCCGACGGCGACGTCCTGTGGGTCCCCGGCGGGGAGCGCTGAGCGCCCCCACCTCCAGCACCGCCACCACTGCCGCCACCGCTACCACCGGGCCGCCGGGGCCTTGCGGGGCCAGATCGTGTACGACAGGGCGATCAGGCCGTAGACGCCGACGACGCGCAGGGCCGTCCACTGGAACGACCGCAGCGAGCTGACGTCGCCGGAGTCGCCGACGTACCAGACGGCGAGCTGGAGCAGGGCCAGGGCGACGGCCCCGCCCAGCACGGCCCGCAGCCACAGCTTCGCCTCGTGCACGGCGCGCGCCCGGCCGTAGCGGGGCGGCTTCGGCGGGGGCGGGGCGCCGCCCAGACGGTGGGCGGCGTGGCCGTCCAGCCAGCGGATCGTGTAGTGGCCGAAGGCCACGGTGTAGCCGATGTACAGCGCCGCCAGGCCGTGCTCCCAGCCGGGCTCGGCGCCGTTCCTCAGATCGACGGCCGTCGCGACGAACAGCACCAGCTCCAGCAGCGGCTCGCACAGCAGCAGCACGACGCTCGTCCGCCGCCACTTCAGCAGGTAGCGGACGGCCAGTCCGAGCGCCAGCAGCACCCAGAAGCCGATCTCACAGGCGGCGATCAACCAGACGATCACGGTTCGCTCCTCTCGCTCACCGTTCCAGGCTCCTGCGCGCGGCGGCCGGGATCGTCGTCGCCGGTGACGAACCTCCGGTACATCGAAAGATGCAGTCCGGGGCCCTTCCGTGGCATCACGCGACGGTGCGGCGGGCCGTGTTGGATGGAGACATGGCCCTTCGACTCCCGCACCCGCACCGCTTCGACGTGTTCGCGGCGGTCGGCGGGCTGCTCGGCGGGCTGCTGCTGTGGGGCATCGGGCTGGGCACCCGGCGGGCGGCCGACCCGATCGTCCTCTTCGACGGACGCTGGCCCGTCCTGCTGCCGCTGTTCGTGATGGCGGGCTGCGAGCTGCTGCGCCGGGCCGCGCCGCGCGTCGCCCTGCTGACCGCCACGGTCGCGCTGACCCTGGACACGATGACGCAGGGCAGCCTCGGCACGCTGCTGATGTTCACCGACGTCGTGTACGCGGCCGTGCTGTACGGCACGCCCGCGTCGGCGCGGCGCATCCCCTGGATCACGGGACTGATCACGGTGCTCGCGACGGTGGTGCCGTTCGCGGTCTGGCGGGTGCCCGAGGCCCTGCTGGTCGGGGTGGCCGTCGGGGTCGTCTCCTTCGCGCCCGCGTCCACCGGTCTGATCGTCCGCAACCACCGGGACGCCGCCGAGGGCGCCCGGCTGCGCGCCGAACAGACCGCGCTGCTCGCCGAGATGGACCGGGTGCAGGCGGTGAGCGCCGAACGGGCCCGGATGGCGCGCGAGTTGCACGACATGGTCGCCAACCACCTGTCCGCGATCGCCATCCACTCCACGGCCGCGCTCTCCATCGACGAGCCGGAGACCTCCCGGGAGGCCCTCGGCGTGATCCGGGAGAACAGCGTGGAGGGGCTGGCGGAGATGCGGCGGCTGATCGGGATCCTGCGCGACAGCGGCGGTGATCTGGAACCGGCCGCCGCGCCCACCCTCGACGGCCTCGGCGCACTGGTCGAGAGCGCCCGCGCGAACGGCCTGGACGTCACCCTCGACACGGCCCTGGACGCCGACGCCGACACCGCCCGCGACTCGTCCCGCGGCCCCGGCCCCGTCCCCGCCCCGGTGGGGCTGGCGGCGTACCGGATCGTGCAGGAGTCCCTCACCAACGCCCTCAAGCACGCCTCCCCCGGCCGTGTCACCGTGCGTCTCGCCATGGGGGCACCTCCCACGCCTTCCGGGCAGTGGGGGAAGGACGACTCGCTCACCGTGGAGGTGACGAGCCCGTACGGCGACCGGGACGGGCCGCGGGCCCCCGGCTCGGGCGCGGGGCTGGTCGGGATGCGGGAGCGGACGGAACTGCTGGGCGGAACCTTCGAGGCCGGACCGGTGCACGGCAAGGTCTGGTCCGTGCGCGCCGTCCTGCCCCTCACCGACACCACCGCCGCCACCCCCACCCCCGCTCAAGGAGGCCCCGCATGATCCGCGTCCTCGTCGCCGAGGACCAGTCCGCCGTACGCGCCGGGCTGGTCCTGATCCTGCGCAGCGCCCCCGACGTCGAGGTGGTCGGCGAGGCGGCGGACGGGGAGCAGGCGGTGGCGCTCGCGCGGGAGCTGCGCCCGGACCTGGTGCTGATGGACGTGCAGATGCCGCGGATGGACGGGGTGTCGGCGACCCGGGCGGTCGTCGCCGAAGGGCTCGCGGACGTGCTGGTGCTGACCACCTTCGACCTCGACGAGTACGTGTTCGGGGCGCTGCGCGCCGGGGCCGCCGGGTTCCTGCTGAAGAACACGGAGGCCAAGGACCTCATCACGGCCGTGCGCACCGTCGCCGCCGGCGAGGGCATCGTCGCGCCGGCCGTCACCCGCCGGCTCATCGCCGAGTTCGCGGCCCGGCCGGCGCCGCGGCCGAAGGCCGACCCGGCGGTCCTGGAGTCGCTGACCCGGCGCGAGCGCGAGGTGCTGGCCTGTCTGGGCGAGGGACTGCCGAACGCGCGGATCGCGGAGCGGCTGGACATGGCGGAGGCGACGGTGAAGACGCACGTCAGCCGGCTGCTGGGCAAGCTGGAGCTGCGCAGCCGGGTGCAAGCGGCCGTGCTGGCGCAGGAGTTGGGGATCAAGAACCCGTGAGCCCTGGTGGTCCAGACCTATTGACCCGTGGTCCAGACCTTTCTATTCTCGCGGCACTGCGGGCGTGAGGGCTCAGTCACGCCCCCCACAACTCCCCTCAAGGAGGCGCTGCATGCGCTTCAGGCACCGCGTCGCCGCAGGGTTCGCGACCCTGTTGCTCCCCTTCGCCGGACTGGTCGGTCTGGCGAGCCCCGCCGAGGCGGCCCCCTCCGCCACGGCCACCTACGCCAAACCCCAGGACTGGGGCACCGGCTTCGAGGGCAAGTGGACGGTGAAGAACACCGGCACCACCACCCTGACCTCCTGGACCGTCGAGTGGGACTTCCCCGCCGGCACGTCCGTCACCTCCGCCTGGGACGCCGACGTCACCTCCTCCGGCGCCCACTGGACCGCGAAGAACAAGTCCTGGAACGGCACCCTCGCCCCCGGCGCCTCCGTCTCCTTCGGCTTCAACGGCACGGGCGCGGGGTCCCCCGCCAACTGCAAGCTCAACGGCGGCAGTTGCGACGGCACCTCGGTCCCCGGCGACGCGGCCCCCTCCGCGCCGGGCACCCCCGCCGCCTCCGACATCACCAACACCTCGGTCAAGCTGACCTGGAGCGCGGCCACCGACGACAAGGGCGTCAAGAACTACGACGTCCTGCGCGACGGCGTGAAGGTCGCCACCGTGACGGCCACCTCGTACACGAACACCGGTCTCACCGCCGGCACCGACTACTCCTACACCGTCCAGGCCCGTGACACCGCCGACCAGACCGGCCCGGTCAGCGGAGCCCGCGCCGTGCGCACCACCGGCGGCACCACCGAGCCCCCGCCCACCGGCAACAAGGTCAAGCTCGGCTACTTCGTCGAGTGGGGCGTCTACGGCCGCAACTACCACGTGAAGAACCTGGTCACCTCCGGCTCCGCGTCGAAGATCACGCACATCAACTACGCGTTCGGCAACGTGAAGAACGGCCAGTGCACGGTCGACGACACCTACGCCGCCTACGACAAGGCCTACACCGCCGACCAGTCCGTCAGCGGCACCGCCGACACCTGGGACCAGCCGCTGCGCGGCAACTTCAACCAGCTGCGCCAGCTGAAGGCGAAGTACCCGCACATCAAGGTGCTGTACTCGTTCGGCGGCTGGACCTACTCCGGCGGCTTCGGGCAGGCCGCGGCCAACGCCGCCGCGTTCGCCAAGTCCTGCAAGTCCGTCGTGGAGGACCCGCGGTGGGCCGACGTCTTCGACGGCATCGACATCGACTGGGAGTACCCGAACGCCTGCGGCCTGACCTGCGACACCTCAGGCCCCGCCGCGTTCCGCACCCTGATGCAGGCGCTGCGCGCCGAGTTCGGGAGCAACTACCTGGTCACCGCCGCCATCACCGCCGACGGCTCCAACGGCGGCAAGATCGACGCGGCCGACTACGGCGGCGCCGCGCGGTACCTCGACTGGTACAACGTGATGACGTACGACTACTTCGGCGCCTTCGACAAGGACGGCCCGACCGCCCCGCACTCCCCGCTCACCTCGTACCCGGGCATCCCGCAGGCCGGCTTCAACTCGGCCGACGCGATCGCCAAGCTCAAGGCCAAGGGCGTGCCGTCCGCCAAGCTCCTGCTCGGCATCGGCTTCTACGGCCGCGGCTGGACCGGCGTCACCCAGTCCGCCCCCGGCGGCACGGCGACCGGCGCGGCGCCCGGCACCTACGAGGCCGGCATCGAGGACTACAAGGTGCTGAAGAACACCTGCCCCGCCACCGGCACCGTCGCCGGCACCGCGTACGCGTACTGCGGCGGCAACTGGTGGTCCTACGACACCCCGTCGACGATCGCCGGGAAGATGAGCTGGGCGAAGAACCAGGGCCTGGGCGGCGCGTTCTTCTGGGAGTTCAGCGGCGACACCACGGGCGGAGAGCTGGTGAACGCCATCAACAGCGGCCTGTCGTAACCCTTTTCGAAGGCCTAAGCGACGTTGACTCTCCCCCGGACTTCGTCCGGGGGAGAGTGAATGCGGCTACGCCACATTCACTCGCTGTCCGGGCGGGGCTGCCTCCAGCCACGCGAGGAATCCGGTCAGCGCGTCTTCGCTCATCGCGAGTTCGAGGCGGGTGCCCCGATGGGTACAGACGAGGATCACCGCGTCGGAGAGCAGCGCCAGCTCCTCCTCGCCCTCGGGCAGACGGCGGCCGGCCACCTCGATCGAGGCGCGCTCCAGGACGCGGCGCGGGCGGTAGGCGTAGGAGAAGACGCGGTACCACTCGATGCGGTCGCCGTTGTAGCGGGCGACTCCGTAGCTCCAGCCTTTTCCGCTCGGATCCGGTTTCTCGGGTACGTCCCAGCGCAGGGAACAGTCGAAGGTGCCGCCGGAGCGCTGGATGAGTCTGCGGCGCAGACCGAAGACGAACAGCCCCAGCACCACCAGGGCCACGACGACTCCGCACACAGTCAGAGCGAGGACCATCGACACCGACCTCCTCGTCTCCTAGGTACCTTCGATAGGTAACGGAACGGAAAAAACATCCATATCTGCCTCAGCCGCGGCCGGCTCCGGATCGCTCCGGTGCCGGCCGCGGCTGAGTGACGTCATCACACGGCGAGCTGGGTCAGCTCGCCGCCGCCGCACGCAGTCGTACGTCCGCGCGGCGCTCGGCGGTGGCATCGCCCTCCGCCTTCGCGCGCTCGAGCTCGCGCTCCGCGCGCTGGACGTCGATCTCGTCCGACAGCTCGGCGATCTCGGCCAGCAGCGACAGCTTGTCGTCCGCGAACGAGATGAAACCGCCGTGCACCGCGGCGACGACCGTTCCACCATCACTCGTACGGATGGTCACCGGGCCCGACTCCAGCACACCGAGCAGCGGCTGGTGACCGGGCATGACGCCGATGTCGCCGGACGTGGTGCGCGCGACGACCAGGGTGGCCTCGCCGGACCAGACCTCTCGGTCGGCCGCGACCAGCGCGACGTGCAGCTCAGCAGCCAAGGTGGCTCCTCGGGTCACCACCCGGCGGGTGTGCCGGGTGTTGGTTACAAGTCTAGTGGGCGTGACGGAGGGGGCGGGACGAACCCCGCCCCCTCCGGTGTGAGCACGCGGCTCACGAGTGTGAGCACGCGGCTCACTCAAGAGCTCTCAGCTCAGGAGACGCCCAGCTCCTTCGCGTTCTTCTTCAGGTCCTCGATGCCACCGCAGAGGAAGAACGCCTGCTCCGGGAAGTGGTCGTACTCGCCGTCGATGATCGCGTTGAACGCGGTGATCGACTCGTCCAGCGGGACGTCCGACCCGTCGACGCCGGTGAACTGCTTGGCGACGTGGGTGTTCTGGGACAGGAAGCGCTCCACGCGACGGGCGCGGTGGACGGTGAGCTTGTCCTCCTCGCCCAGCTCGTCGATGCCGAGGATCGCGATGATGTCCTGGAGGTCCTTGTACTTCTGGAGGACCGTCTTGACGCGCATCGCCGTGGCGTAGTGGTCCGCCGCGATGTAGCGGGGGTCCAGGATCCGGGACGTGGAGTCCAGCGGGTCCACGGCCGGGTAGATGCCCTTCTCGGAGATCGGACGGGAGAGCACCGTCGTCGCGTCGAGGTGGGCGAAGGTGGTGGCCGGGGCCGGGTCGGTCAGGTCGTCCGCGGGGACGTAGATCGCCTGCATCGAGGTGATCGAGTGACCACGGGTCGAGGTGATGCGCTCCTGGAGGAGACCCATCTCGTCGGCCAGGTTCGGCTGGTAGCCCACCGCGGAGGGCATACGGCCGAGCAGGGTCGAGACCTCGGAACCGGCCTGGGTGAAGCGGAAGATGTTGTCGATGAAGAACAGCACGTCCTGCTTCTGCACATCGCGGAAGTACTCCGCCATGGTCAGACCGGCCAGGGCCACGCGCAGACGGGTGCCCGGGGGCTCGTCCATCTGACCGAAGACCAGCGCGGTCTTGTCGATGACGCCCGAGTCGGCCATCTCCTCGATGAGGTCGTTGCCCTCACGGGTGCGCTCACCGACGCCGGCGAACACGGAGACACCGTCGTGGTTGTTGGCGACGCGGTAGATCATCTCCTGGATGAGCACCGTCTTGCCGACGCCGGCGCCGCCGAACAGACCGATCTTGCCGCCCTTGACGTACGGGGTCAGCAGGTCGATGACCTTGACGCCGGTCTCGAACATCTCGGTCTTCGACTCGAGCTCGTCGAAGTTGGGGGCCTTGCGGTGGATGGACCAGCGCTCGCCCTCGTACTGCTCGTCGACGTTCAGCACCTCACCGAGGGTGTTGAACACCTTGCCCTTGGTGAAGTCGCCGACGGGGACGGTGATGCCCGTGCCCGTGTCGGTGACCGGGGCCTGGCGGACCAGGCCGTCGGTGGGCTGCATGGAGATGGTGCGGACCAGGCCGTCACCCAGGTGCTGGGCGACCTCCAGGGTCAGCGTCTTCTTCGCGCCGTCCTGGGCCGGGTCGGCCACCTCGACGTGAAGGGCGTTGTAGATCTCCGGCATGGCGTCGACGGGGAACTCCACGTCGACGACCGGACCGATGACCCGGGCGACGCGGCCCGTGGCAACGGCCGTCTCAACTGTCGTCGTCATTACCTGTCACTCCCCGCGGTCGCGTCGGCCAGGGCTGCGGAGCCACCGACGATCTCGCTGATTTCCTGGGTGATTTCGGCCTGGCGGGCCGCGTTGGCAAGGCGCGAGAGCGTCTCGATGAGCTCTCCCGCGTTGTCGGTCGCCGACTTCATCGCGCGCCGCGTGGCGGCGTGCTTCGAGGCTGCCGACTGGAGGAGCGCGTTGTAGACGCGGCTCTCCACGTAGCGCGGCAGCAGGGCGTCGAGGACGTCCTCCGCCGAGGGCTCGAAGTCGAAGAGCGGAAGGATCTCGCCCTGCGGCTTCGCCTCCTTGGCGACCTCGTCGAGGCTGAGCGGCAGCAGACGGTCGTCGAGCGCCGTCTGCGTCATCATCGAGACGAACTCGGTGAAGACGATGTGGATCTCGTCCACGCCGCCGTCCGCCGTCTCCTTCTCGATGGCCTCGATGAGGGGGGCCGCGACCTTCTTGGCGTCCGCGTACGTCGGCTCGTCCGTGAAGCCCGACCACGAATCCGCGACCTTGCGCTCACGGAAGTTGTAGTGCGCGAGACCACGCCGGCCGACGATGTACGTGTCGACCTGCTTGCCCTCGGACTCGAGGCGTGCCGTCAGCTGCTCCGCGGCCTTGATGGCGTTGGAGTTGAAGGCGCCGGCGAGACCGCGGTCGCTCGTCAGGAGCAGCACCGCGGACCGCACGACCGTCTCGGCCTGCGTGGTCAGCGCGTGCTTGGTGTTCGAGCCGGTGCCGACCGCCGTGACCGCGCGGGTGAGCTCGGTCGCGTACGGCGCGGAGGCCGCCACCTTGCGCTGCGCCTTGACGACACGCGAGGCGGCGATCATCTCCATCGCCTTGGTGATCTTCTTGGTCGCGGTGACGGATCGGATGCGACGCTTGTAGACCCGGAGCTGGGCTCCCATGAGTCAGGTCCCTTCCTTACGTCACTTGGCCGCGGCCGGGGCGTCCTCGCCGAGGAGCTTGCCGTCCGAGGTCTCGAACTGCTTCTTGAACTCGGCGATCGCGTCGGCCACGGCGGTGAGGGTGTCGTCCGACATCTTCGCGCCCTCCTTGATGGAGGTCATGAGGCCCTGCTCCTTGCGGTGCAGGTACTCCAGCAGCTCCTTCTCGAAGCGGCGCACGTCGGAGACCGGGACGTCGTCCATCTTGCCGGTGGTGCCGGCCCACACGGAGACGACCTGGTCCTCGGTCGGCATCGGCTGGTACTGGGGCTGCTTGAGCAGCTCGACCAGTCGCTGACCACGCTCCAGCTGGGACTTCGACGCGGCGTCCAGGTCGGAACCGAAGGCGGCGAACGCCTCCAGCTCGCGGTACTGGGCGAGGTCGAGGCGGAGCCGGCCGGACACCTGGCGCATCGCCTTGTGCTGGGCGGAGCCACCGACGCGGGAGACGGAGATACCGACGTTCAGCGCGGGGCGCTGACCGGCGTTGAACAGGTCCGACTCCAGGAAGCACTGGCCGTCGGTGATGGAGATGACGTTGGTCGGGATGAACGCCGAGACGTCGTTGGCCTTCGTCTCGACGATCGGCAGACCGGTCATCGAGCCGGCGCCCAGCTCGTCGGAGAGCTTCGCGCAGCGCTCCAGCAGGCGGGAGTGCAGGTAGAAGACGTCACCCGGGTAGGCCTCGCGGCCCGGCGGACGGCGCAGCAGCAGCGACACGGCGCGGTAGGCGTCGGCCTGCTTCGACAGGTCGTCGAAGATGATGAGGACGTGCTTGCCCTCGTACATCCACTGCTGACCGATGGCCGAACCGGTGTACGGCGCCAGGTACTTGAAGCCGGCCGGGTCGGACGCCGGGGCGGCGACGATGGTCGTGTACTCCAGCGCGCCGGCCTCTTCGAGGGCGCCACGCACGGAGGCGATGGTCGAGCCCTTCTGGCCGATGGCGACGTAGACGCAGCGGACCTGCTTCTTCGGGTCGCCGGAGCGCCAGTTGTCGCGCTGGTTGATGATCGTGTCGACGGCCAGGGCGGTCTTGCCGGTCTGGCGGTCACCGATGATCAGCTGACGCTGACCGCGGCCGATCGGGGTCATCGCGTCGACGGCCTTGTAGCCGGTCTCCATCGGCTCGTGCACCGACTTACGGGCCATGACGCCGGGAGCCTGAAGCTCCAGGGCACGGCGACCGGACGTCTCGATCTCGCCGAGGCCGTCGATCGGGTTGCCGAGCGGGTCGACGACACGGCCGAGGTAGCCCTCGCCGACGGCGACGGACAGGACCTCTCCCGTGCGGGTGACCGGCTGGCCCTCCTCGACGCCGCTGAACTCGCCGAGGATGACGGTACCGATCTCGCGCTCTTCGAGGTTGAGCGCGAGGCCGAGGGTGCCGTCCTCGAACTTCAGCAGTTCGTTGGCCATGGCCGAGGGAAGGCCCTCGACCTTCGCGATGCCGTCGCCGGCAAGGGTGACCGTACCGACCTCCTCGCGCGAGGCCGCGTCCGGCTTGTACGACTGGACGAAGTTCTCCAGCGCGTCCCGGATCTCCTCCGGCCGGATCGTGAGCTCCGCCATCTGGGTTCCCTGCTCTCCTTGTTGGGCCCGAAGTTTCACTTTGGGGGGATGTCTGAATCCCGGACTCCCCCCTGAAAGAGGTGAATCCTCTGCACGGCCCAACCAGGGCCGCTTGCGTACGTACTGCGGTATTCGTTTCTGCTAGCTCGCCATGCGGCGGGCGGCGTCCTCGATGCGGTCCGCGAGGGAGCCGTTGATCACCTCGTCGCCGACCTGCACCCGGATCCCGCCGAGGACCTCGGGGTCCACGTCGAGGTTGAGGTGCATCCGACGGCCGTAGAGCTTCGCCAGGGCGGCGCCCAGGCGCAGCTTCTGCGGGCCGGTCAGCGGCACGGCGGACGTGACGACGGCCACGACGCGGTCGCGGCGCTCGGCGGCGAGCTTGGACAGGGACTCGAGTCCCGCTTCCAGGCTACGGCCTCGCGGCGCGGTCACGAGGCGCGTCACCAGACGCTCGGTGGCCGCGTCCGCACGGCCGCCCAGCAGGCTGCGCAGCAGCTCGCGCTTGGCGGAGGCGGTGGCCTTCCGGTTCGTCAGTGCGGCGCGCAGCTCGGTGTTCGAGGAGACGATCCGCCCGAAGCGGAACAGCTCGTCCTCGACGTCGTCGAGCGTGCCGGCCTTCTGCGCGGCGGTGAGGTCGGCGGTGTTCGCCAGCTCCTCCAGCGCGTCCACCAGGTCACGCGACTGCGACCAGCGCGAGCGCACCAGGCCGGACACCAGATCGGCGGTGCTGCCGCTGACCTGTCCGCCGAGCAGGCGCTGAGCCAGCTCGGCCTTGGCCTCGCCTGCCTGCGCCGGGTCGGTGAGGACCCGACGCAGCGACACCTCGCGGTCGAGCAGCGCGGTGACGGCCGCCAGCTCGGCGGCGAGCTGCGTCGCGTCCACGGACGTCGAGTCCGTCAGCGCGTCGAGACGCTCGCGCGCGGCTGCCAGGGCCTCGCGGCTCGCTCCGTTCATCGCGACGCCTCGGCCTTCTCCTCGAGCTCATCGAGGAAGCGGTCGATGACGCGGCTCTGGCGGGCGTGGTCCTCGAGGGACTCGCCGACGAGCTTGCCGGCCAGCTCGGTGGCGAGCTTGCCGACGTCCTGGCGAAGCGCGGACGCGGCGACCTTGCGGTCGGCCTCGATCTGGGAGTGACCCGCGGCGACGATCTCCTCGCGCTGCCGCTGGCCTTCGGCCCGCATCTCGGCGATGAGGGTCGCGCCCTGCTCCTGCGCCTCCTGGCGCAGACGGGCGGCCTCGTGCCGGGCCTCGGCGAGTTGCGCCTTGTACTGCTCAAGGACGCTCTGGGCCTCGACCTTCATGGCCTCGGCCTCTTCGATACCGCCTTCGATCGCCTCGCGGCGCTCTTCCAGAACCTTGTTGATGTTCGGAAGCAGCTTCTTCCAGAAGAAGAAGAACACGATGGCGAAGGCGATGGTGCCGACGAGCAGCTCGGGGCCCGGAGGCAGAAGCGGGTTCTGCTTCTCCTCGGCCGCCAGCTGTACCAGGTTGGCGATCACATCAGTGCCTTTCGTCGAAACGTGTCGGTGAGCAGTGGATTACTGACCGAACACGAACGGCATGACGATGCCGATGAGGGCCAGCGCCTCGCAGAAGGCGAAGCCCAGGATCTGGTTGGCGCGGATCAGGCCGGCCGCCTCGGGCTGGCGGGCGAGGGCCTGGGTGCCGTTGCCGAAGATGATGCCGACGCCGACGCCGGGGCCGATGGCGGAGAGGCCGTAGCCGATGGAGCCGAGCGAACCGGAGACAGCGGCGAGGGTCTCAGTGGCAGCCATGCTGAATCTTCCTTCTCTTTCACGGACCGGCGGGGGTTGGCCACCGGACGTATCTGGGACTTGTGGGGCGGGAGGGGCTCAGTGGTGCTCGGCGAGAGCGCCCTGGATGTACGTGCAGGCGAGGAGCACGAAGACGTAGGCCTGGACGGCCTGCACGAAAAGCTCGAAGCCGATCATGACGATGGTCATCACGAAGGAGACGCCGGCCGCCGGGACCATCCAGCTGTTCAGCAGGTACCACGAGGCGACGGTGAACATGACGAGCATCAGGTGGCCGGCGAACATGTTGGCGAACAGTCGCACCGCGTGCGTGAACGGCCGGACGAGCAGGTTCGAGAAGAACTCGATGATCATCACGAGCGGGAGCACGGCGCCCAGCGACTTGTCGTAGCCGGTGATGTTCTTGAAGAACCCCACGAAGCCGTGCCGCTTGAAGGTCAGCGAGACCCAGACGACGTAGACGACCAGGGCGAGCACCGCCGGGTAGGCGATGATCGAGGACACCGGGAACTGCGCCAGCGGGATCACGGACCAGATGTTCATGATCCAGATGAAGAAGAAGAGCGAGACCATCAGGGGGACGTACTTCTCGCCCTCCTTCTTGCCGAGGGTCTCGTAGACGATGCCGCGGCGCACGAAGTCGTAGCCGGCCTCGCCGATCATCTGGAGCTTGCCCGGGACGACCTTGGCCTTGCCGAAGGCCGCCCAGAAGAAGCTGACGACCAGCAGGGTGGTGATGAGCGCGAGCAGCATCACCTTGTTGAACTCGAACCCGCCGACGTCGGCGATCGGCTTGAAGAGGAACGAGTGCAGGCCGGGAGCCGGGAAGCCACAGCCGTTGTCGGACATGATCCGACAGCTCCAGTCAAAGGCGAGCTGGGTCTGGTCAGCACTCACCACGGGCTCCTTCGGCGTGACGCATGGGTACGGCAACCTCGTTGTGTCGGCGCGGCGCGCAGCCGCGGATCGGCACCGGACTGGTGTTTCGGATGTGAGGGCGGCTGGGGGGCATCGAGCCTCGCGTGTGAGCAGGCGTCAGCTCAGATGCCCGCGCCCGCGATGCCGCAGTTGGCACCGGACGATAGCAGGAGAACCGGCAAGCCCTTATCTCGGCCCTACCTCTCACGACGAGGACCCGGACTTCTCGGACTTCTCGCTCTTCTCGGGGGCCGGATCGATGTAGAAGATCTTGGCCTTCATGTGCGCGCGGGCCTGCGCAGCCATCCACACGACGGTCGCGACGATGAGCGAGATCGCGAACGTCTTGGGATCGAAGAGGGACGTGTCCTTGAAGAGGGCCACGAAGATCATGAGCAGCAGGAGCTGGGCGACGTAGAGCATCAGCCCCATCGCCTGGAACAGCTGCGGGAGCGTTTTCGCCGTCCACTGGAGCACATAGAGCCCGATCCCCATGAAGAGGATCGCCAGCAGTGTGCCGACGGCCGCCCCCAGCGCGCCCTCACCGCCGGCGACCGCGCCGCTGACAGCGACCGCGACCACGCCGGCAGCCGCTGTGGGCACAGCGATCTGCAAGAGGTTCCGGGCGTCATTGGACGGCATGGCGGCAACTCCGCTTTCACAGGGGGCAGGGTGTCGTCATGGACGAGCGTAGTCCCGGTCCGAGGAGGTGAAGACCTCACACCAATGGACCGTCGCACTACGGTCCTTCGGCTCCATCCGGGGTTCTCGTGAACCGTATCACAAACTATTTGATGAGGTCTTTACCTGGATGGTGTGCTTGCAGTCACACATGAGAGTGACAGTGCGCGTCTGTGCAGAAACAGTGACCACTTGTCTGGTATTGGGCGCTTTGCCGCCCTGCGGCTTCCCCACGACTTGGCAATGCTCTCGTCAGATTCTTACCTTGCCGCACGCGAACGAGGGCCCACCGCGGTCGCCCCGTTGACCCCGGAGACCCCTACAGCCACAGGAGTTCGCGGCTCCTGCTGTTCCTGCTGGTCTTCCGCGGCCGGCGTTTCAGCGGCCTCCGGCAGGGCCCTGCGGCGCCGGTAGCGCGGCGGCACGAAGGCCTCCGCCCAGCGCGGGGCGCGCGGCGTGAACCGCGGCAGCAGAAGCAGCACCAGTCCGATCGCGCTGAGCGCCACGACGCCGAGGACGATCCACATCGACGCCGAGTTGACCGAGTAGGCGAGCGCGCCGAAGGCGATCAGCGCCGACCAGAAGTACATGATCAGCACCGCGCGGCTGTGCGAGTGGCCGATCTCCAGCAGCCGGTGGTGCAGATGCCCGCGGTCCGCCGCGAACGGCGACTGGCCGCGCCAGGTGCGGCGCACGATCGCCAGGATCAGGTCGGCGGCCGGGATCGCGATGATGGTCAGCGGCAGCAGCAGCGGGATGTACACGGGCACCGTCTGGTGCACGGTGTTGCGCTCCGAACCGGAGAACAGGTTCATCACGTCCGGGTCGACCTGCCCCGTGATGGAGATCGCGCCCGCGGCCAGCACCAGCCCGATCAGCATCGAGCCGGAGTCCCCCATGAAGATCCGCGCCGGGTGCATGTTGTGCGGCAGGAAGCCCAGGCACATGCCCATCAGGATCGCCGAGAACAGCGTCGCCGGGGCGGCGGCCTCGATGCCGTACGAGTACCAGATGCGGTACGCGTACATGAAGAACGCCGCCGAGGCGATGCACACCATGCCGGCGGCGAGGCCGTCGAGGCCGTCCACGAAGTTGACCGCGTTGATGGTGATCACCACCAGCGCCACCGTCAGCAGGGTGCCCTGCCACTGGGTCAGCGCGAACGTGCCGACGCCGGGGATCGGCAGCCAGAGGATCGTCAGACCCTGCATGACCATCACGCCCGCGGCGATCATCTGCGCGCCCAGCTTGATCAGGGCGTCGATCTCGAACTTGTCGTCCAGGACGCCGATCAGCCAGATCACCGCCGCCCCGGAGAGCAGGGCGCGCGGCTCGTTCGACCGCTCGAAGACGTCGTTGAGGTTGGTCAGGTGGTCGGCGACCAGCAGACCCGCGCACAGACCGAAGAACATCGCGATGCCGCCGAGCCGCGGAGTGGGTTCCCGGTGCACGTCACGGGCCCGGACCGCCGGCATCGCACCCGCCACGATCGCGAACTTCCGTACCGGCCCTGTCAGCAGATACGTCACCGCGGCCGTGATGCAGAGCGTCAGCAGGTATTCACGCACGGGCTTCCCCACAGGTCTCGCTGGCCATCACAGCCCCACACCCTAGCGACGGCCGCATACGGTTGGGGACTTCCGGGTAGCCAGGATGGTTGCATGTGTGGCTGTGTACGGGAGCGCGCCTACCCCGGTTCAGCCCGGATACGGCGGAAACGCCACTGCGAGCTCCCTCACTTCCTCGCGCGCCCTCTTGAGCTCCACCTCGGCCCTGAGGACCCCCGCGAGCACCTTGGCGAGCCGCTCCATCTCCGTCTCCCCCATGCCCTGCGTGGTCAGCGCGGCCGTGCCCAGCCGCAGGCCACGCACGTCGGCGTGCGGCAGGGCGCAGCAGTCCAGCACCATGCCGGCCGCCGCGAGCCGGCCGCGCGCGGTGCGCCCGTCGACGCCCAGGGGGGCGGGGTCGGCGGTGATCAGATGGGTGTCGGTGCCGCCGGTGGTGACGGCCAGCCCCTCCGCGTCCAGCGCCGCCGCGAGAACCCTCGCGTTGGCGACCACCTGATGGGCGTACACGGCGAACGCCGGTGTTGCCGCCTCGCCGAACGCGACCGCCTTCGCGGCGATCGTGTGCATCTGCGCGCCGCCCTGTGTGAAGGGGAACACCGCCCGGTCGACCCGCTCGGCCAGTTCGCTTCCGCACAGGATCATCCCGCCGCGCGGCCCGCGCAGCACCTTGTGCGTGGTGGCGCAGACGACGTCGGCGTACGGCACCGGCGAGGGCGCCGCTCCCCCGGCGACGAGGCCGATGGGGTGGGCGGCGTCGGCGATGAGGTACGCGCCGACCTCGTCGGCCACCTCCCGGAAGAAGGCGTAGTCGAGGTGGCGCGGGTAGGCGATGGACCCGCACACGATCGCCTTGGGCCGATGGCCGCGGGCCAGGGTCCGCAACTGCTCGTGGTCGACGAGGCCGGTCTCGGCGTCCACCCCGTAGGGCACGAAGTCGAACCAGCGGCCGGAGAAGTTGGCGGGCGAGCCGTGCGTGAGGTGACCGCCGTAGGGCAGGCCGAGCGCGAGGACGGTGTCCCCGGGCCGCAGCAGCGCCGCGTACGCGGCCAGCACGGCCGAGGACCCGGAATGCGCCTGCACGTTGGCGTGCTCGGCGCCGAACAGCGTCTTGGCCCGCTCCACGGCGAGACGCTCGGCCACGTCGACGATCTCGCAGCCGCCGTGGTGCCGGGCGCCCGGATACCCCTCCGCGTACTTGTTCGCGAGCGGCGAGCCGAGCGCGGCCAGCACGGCGGGCGAGGTGAAGTTCTCGGCGGCGATCAGCTGAAGCGTCGAAGCCTGCCGCTCCCGCTCCCCGAGCAGCACCCCGGCGAGTTCAGGATCCTGCCGCCGCAGTACATCGGCCGCGCTGACATGGGTGACCGACATGACGCACTCCGCACAGTCGACAATGCCCCACGACCAATGTAGGCCCCCGGACCCACTACCGCTCTGGTACCGCCGTAGGTGACTCTGAACTGCCCACAGCGGTGGTTACATCCGCGCCGGCACCCCGGTCAACGCCGTGACGACAGGATCCAGCGCCTGATGTATCTCGTCGCCGATGGAGCGGAAGAACGGCAACGGCGCCCCGTACGGGTCGTACACCTCGTCCGCCTCGGCCGTGGGCGCCAGCAACCACCCCCGCAGCGCGGCAGCCGCCCGCACCAGCGCCCGCGCCCGCATCACCACCCCCTCCTCCAGCGGAGGCAGCGTCGCCGGGTCGATCGCGTTGACCAGCCGGGTGAACTCCTTGAGGGTGAAGGTCCGCAGCCCCGCCGAGTGCCCCATGGAGATGACCTGCGCGCGGTGGTCCCGCGTGGCCGTCAGCACCAGATCGGCCCGGATGACGTGCTCGTCGAGCAGCTCCCGCCCGATGAACCCGGACGCGTCCGCGCCGAAGTCGGCCAGCACGGTCTCCGCGTTGGCCTCCATCGGCGCGCCCTCATGGCCCCAGGTCCCCGCGCTCTCCACGATCAGCCCGCCGCCGAGCACCCCGAGCCGCTGCGACACGAAATGCCGCGTCAGCCGCTCGGTGATCGGCGAGCGGCACACGTTGCCGGTGCTGACGTGGAGGATGCGGAAGGTGTCGCGGGGAAACCCGAACGTCGTCGTCTCCTCCGCAGCGCGTACCCCGTTGCCTATGCCACGCCCCGCGTCAGGGGCTGTCAATTCGCCACCTCGAGGTCGGGTACGACCTTGCGCAGCTCGTCCGCGGAGATCGCGCCCGCGCGCAGCAGCAGGGGCACCTCACGGCTGACGTCGACGATCGACGAGGGCACATTGCCCGGCGTCGGGCCGCCGTCGAGGTAGACGGAGACGGAGTCGCCGAGCATCTCCTGCGCGTAGTCGCAGTTCTCCGGCGCCGGGTGCCCGGTGAGGTTCGCGGAGGACACCGCCATCGGGCCGACCTCGGTCAGCAGCTCGATGGCGACGGGGTGCAGCGGCATCCGCACGGCGACCGTGCCCCGGGTGTCGCCCAGGTCCCACTGGAGAGACGGCTGGTGCTTGGCGACGAGCGTGAGCGCGCCCGGCCAGAAGGCGTCGACCAGCTCCCAGGCCAGCTCGGAGAAGTCGGTGACGAGACCGTGGAGCGTGTTCGGGGAGCCGATCAGCACGGGGGTGGGCATGTTGCGGCCCCGCCCCTTGGCCTCCAGCAGATCGGCCACCGCCTCCGAGGAGAAGGCGTCCGCGCCGATGCCGTACACCGTGTCCGTCGGGAGGACCACGAGTTCGCCACGGCGGACGGCGGACGCGGCTTCACGCAGACCGGTCACGCGGTCGGTCGCGTCGTTGGTGTCGTATCGCCGAGCCATGTCTAGCGGGCCTCCTCGTGCACGTACTGCCGGTCGAAGATGTGGTGGGCGCTCACGGCATCGCCTTGCGGGCGGTGGCGAAGCGGGGGCGGTTGTTGAGGTCGGGGTGGTCGGCCGCGTCCGCCCAGCCCCGCTCCTCGGCGAAGATCCACGGCACCTGGCCGCCCTGGGTGTCGGCGTGTTCGATCACGACGACGCCGCCGGGGCGCAGGAGCCGGTGCGCGGTGCGTTCGATGCCCCGGATGAGGTCGAGTCCGTCCTCGCCGGAGAAGAGGGCGAGGTCGGGGTCGTAGTCCCGGGCCTCGGGGGCGACGTACTCCCACTCGGTGAGCGGGATGTACGGCGGGTTGGAGACGACCAGGTCGACCTGGCCGTCGAGGTCGGGGAAGGCGTCGAGGGCGTTGCCCTGGCGCAGGTCGACCCGGGAGCCCTCGGTGTTCTTGCGGGTCCACACCAGGGCGTCCTCGGACAGCTCCACGGCGTGCACGCTGGAGCGCGGGACCTCCTGGGCGAGGGCGAGCGCGATGGCGCCGGAGCCGGTGCACAGGTCGACGATGCACGGCTCGACGACGTCCATGGCGCGCACGGCGTCTATGGCCCACCCGACGACGGACTCGGTCTCCGGGCGGGGCACGAACACCCCTGGTCCGACCTGGAGTTCCAGGTAGCGGAAGTAGGCCCGCCCGGTGATGTGCTGGAGCGGCTCGCGCTGCTCGCGCCGGGCGACGACCTCCCAGTACCGGGCGTCGAAGTCGGAGTCCCGCACGGAGTGGAGCGCACCGCGCTTCACCCCGTGCACGAACGCGGCGAGCTCCTCGGCGTCGTTGCGCGGCGAGGGCACGCCTGCGTCGGCCAGCCGCTGGGTGGCCTGAGCTACCTCAGCGAGCAGCAGACTGCGGGGGCTCGGGGGTCGCCCCCCGAAGGATCGCTGCACGCTAGTCCTCCGTGTCGTACTCGTACGTCCTGACGCGGCCCGGCGGGGCCCGGCCGGCTGCTACGCGGCCGCGAGCTTGGCGGCCGAGTCCGCGTCGACGCAGGCCTGGATCACCGCGTCGAGGTCGCCGTCCAGGACCTGGTCCAGGTTGTAGGCCTTGAAGCCGACCCGGTGGTCGGAGATGCGGTTCTCCGGGAAGTTGTACGTGCGGATCTTCTCGGAGCGGTCGACGGTGCGGACCTGGCTGCGGCGGGCGTCCGCGGCCTCCCTCTCCGCCTCCTCCTGCGCCGCGGCCAGCAGCCTGGAGCGCAGGATACGCATCGCCTGCTCCTTGTTCTGGAGCTGACTCTTCTCGTTCTGGCAGGAGGCGACGACTCCGGTGGGGATGTGCGTGATGCGCACGGCGGAGTCGGTGGTGTTGACGGACTGGCCGCCGGGACCGGAGGAGCGGTAGACGTCGATCCGCAGGTCGTTCGCGTTGATCTCGACGTCGACCTCCTCGGCCTCGGGCGTGACCAGCACGCCGGCCGCGGAGGTGTGGATACGGCCCTGGGACTCGGTCGCCGGCACCCGCTGGACGCGGTGCACCCCGCCCTCGTACTTCATCCGGGCCCAGACGCCCTGGCCGGGCTCGGTGGCGCCCTGGCCGCCCTTGGTCTTCACGGCGACCTGGACGTCCTTGTAGCCGCCCAGCTCGGACTCGGTGGAGTCGATGATCTCGGTCTTCCAGCCGACCCGTTCGGCGTAGCGCAGGTACATCCGCAGCAGGTCGCCGGCGAACAGGGCCGACTCGTCGCCGCCCGCGCCCGCCTTGATCTCCAGGATGACGTCCTTGTCGTCGCTCGGGTCCCGGGGGACGAGCAGCAGGCGGAGCTTCTCCGTCAGCTCCTCGCGCTGCTTCTCCAGGTCCTTGACCTCGGCGGCGAAGTCGGGGTCGTCGGCGGCGAGTTCACGTGCGGTGTCGATGTCGTCGCCGGTCTGCTTCCAGGAGCGGAACGTGGCGACGATCGGGGTGAGCTCGGCGTAGCGCTTGTTCAGCTTGCGCGCGTTGGCCTGGTCGGCGAAGACCGACGGGTCGGCGAGCTTCTTCTCCAGGTCGGCGTGCTCTACGACGAGTTCCTCGACGGCCTCGAACATCTCTGGCTCCTGATACTGCGTGCGGAAGGGAAGGCGGGCGACCAAAAACGCCGGTCCCGGCGCGCCCCCCGGGCGGGGTGCGGCCGTGGACCGGCGCCAGGGCCTGTCCGGCGGATCAGGTCGGAGAAAAGCCACCGTACCTGTCGGATGCCGGTGAGCGGGGCCTGGTGCGTGCAGCTGCAAGGCGGAGGAAGAAGTCGACGCGATGGGGCCCCTCCCGCGCGAGCGAAGCCGAGCGTGGGGGAGTCGGCGACTGACGACAACGCCGCAGATGTGCGTGCCAGGCCCCGCGTCTCCAGCAGGATCCGCCGGGCAGGCCCTAGGGGCTCGCTACTTCTTGGAGCCGGCGGCCTTGCCGAAGCGGGCCTCGAAGCGGGCCACACGGCCACCGGTGTCGAGGATCTTCTGCTTGCCCGTGTAGAACGGGTGGCACTCGGAGCAGACGTCGGCGCGGATGGTGCCGGCCTCGATCGTGCTGCGGGTGGTGAACGACGCGCCGCAGGTGCAGCTGACCTGCGTCTCGACGTACGCGGGGTGGATGTCGCGCTTCAAGGTGTCTCCTAGGTATCGGGAGGGCGCCGGGTCGCAGCCGCGGGGATGCGGAAGCGTGAACCGGAGCCGACGTACCAGTCTGCCAGGACTGGTGCCATCCCCCCAAACCGGGGACTGCGGCGATCTATTCCGCGAGGCCCGTGCCGGGCTGCTCGCCGCCGGGGGCGCGGCCCTCAGCCGCCGCTCACGACGTCCTCGGCCTCGCCGGTCGCCGTGCCCTCGGTCGCGCTCTTCGGGATCGGCCGGTCGTTCTCGAGGGCCGTCCAGACCTGCTGGGCCTTCTGTTCCTGGAGGAGGACCCGGTTGGGGTCGGCGGGGTCGTACCGCACGGGCAGCGTGACCATGTCCATGTTGGCCGCGCTGATGCCCTTGAGGCCCTCGGCGAAGGACATCAGGGACTTCAGCGAGCCGAGGTCGGAGTCGGTGGTCACCGTCTTGGTGGCGGTGTCGGCGAGGTCGTAGAGCCGGGTGCCGCCGGAGAAGAGCCCGATCTCCTTCACCTGCTCGACGAGGGCCTTCACGAAGGCCTGCTGGAGCTGGATGCGGCCGAGGTCGGAGCCGTCGCCGACGCCGTGCCGGGTGCGGACGAGGGCGAGGGCCTGTTCGCCGCCGAGCGTGTGCTTGCCGGCCTTGAGGTTCAGGTGGCTGTCGGGGTCGTCGATGTCCTCGCTGGTGGTGATGTCGACGCCGCCCAGCTCGTCGATGAGCTTCTGGAAGCCGGAGAAGTCGACCTCCAGGTAGTGGTCCATGCGGACGCCGCTCATCGACTCGACGGTCTTCACCGCGCAGGCCGCGCCGCCCGTGGTGTACGCCGAGTTGAACATGACGTCCTCGGCGGCGTCGTGCGCGCCGCCCTCGGCGTCGGTGCACTCGGGGCGGTCGACGAGGGTGTCGCGCGGTATGGAGACGACGCTGGCCTTCTTGTGGCCCTCGTACACGTGGATGATCATCGCCGTGTCGGAGCGGGCGCTGCCGTCGTCCGTGCCGCCGCCGAGCTTCTTGTTGGCGCCGGCGCGGGTGTCGGAGCCGAGGACGAGGATGTTCTCGGAGCCGTTGTCGGCCTTGGTGGGCCGGTCGGCGCCGAGGGCCTGGTCGATGTCGACGCTCTTGATGTTGCCGTTCAGCTTGAAGAACACGTATCCGGCGCCGGTGCCGCCGAGGGCGACGATGCCGGCCGCGGTCCAGGCCGCGATCATCAGGCCCTTGCGCCTGCCGCGCGGCTTGCGGCGGCGTCCCTTGCCCCGGCAGCGCGGGGCGCTGCGGCCGGGTTCGTCCGGTGGGCCGGCCTCTCCCGGTATGACGGGCTCCGGCGTGCTCTCGGCGGACATGCTCTCCTCGGTTCTCGTCCGGTTTCGGTTACCCCCTGTGGTCGGGGTCAGGCCTGGTCCGTCGTCCGGGTTGGACCGGTTGGGACCCTTACCGCACCATCGTCGCTCCGCCCGGTCAGAGGGCGAAACTCGGGAAAGGGTTGCACAACGGACGGTGCCCGCCCCGCCCTCAGCCGGCCACGGAGCGTGCCCGAACCCACCCGGGACACGCCGCACTCACCTGCACCTTCACCGGGCAGGACGGTGTCTGTCGGACGGCGTCCTCGGGGTGATGCCTGTGGCGAAGGTCTCGAAGGCAACCATGCGAACACGCCAAAGGGCCGCCCCCCGAAACACGGGGGACGACCCTGAGCCGCCTACGGGGCAACGCCCCTTAACGTCGAAAACTCGCGGCTACTCCAGCGGAGCGTCAGTCCCCATTACCCGGCGCCGGCGTCGTCTTCTGAATCTGAAGCAGGAACTCCGCGTTCGACTTCGTCTGCTTCATCTTGTCGAGCAGCAGCTCGATCGCCTGCTGCGAGTCGAGCGCGTGCAGCACCCGGCGCAGCTTCCAGACGATGCCCAGCTCCTCGCTGCCGAGCAGGATCTCTTCCTTACGGGTGCCGGACGCGTCGACGTCCACCGCGGGGAAGATGCGCTTGTCGGCGAGCTTCCGGTCGAGCTTGAGCTCCATGTTGCCGGTGCCCTTGAACTCCTCGAAGATCACCTCGTCCATGCGGGACCCGGTGTCCACCAGCGCGGTGGCGAGGATGGTCAGCGAGCCGCCGTCCTCGATGTTGCGGGCCGCACCGAAGAAGCGCTTCGGCGGGTACAGGGCGGTCGAGTCGACACCACCGGACAGGATGCGGCCGGAGGCCGGGGCGGCCAGGTTGTAGGCGCGGCCCAGGCGCGTGATCGAGTCGAGCAGGACGACCACGTCGTGGCCCAGCTCCACCAGTCGCTTGGCGCGCTCGATGGCGAGCTCGGCGACCGTGGTGTGGTCCTCGGCCGGGCGGTCGAAGGTCGAGGAGATGACCTCGCCCTTCACCGACCGCTGCATGTCGGTGACCTCTTCCGGACGCTCGTCGACGAGGACGACCATCAGGTGGCACTCGGGGTTGTTGTGGGTGATCGCGTTGGCGACCGCCTGCATGATCATGGTCTTGCCGGTCTTCGGCGGGGCCACGATCAGACCGCGCTGGCCCTTGCCGATGGGCGAGACGAGGTCGATGATCCGCGTGGTGAGGACGCCCGGGTCCGTCTCCAGACGGAGGCGGTCCTGCGGGTACAGCGGCGTCAGCTTGTTGAACTCCGGGCGGCCACGGCCGTGTTCGGGCGCCATGCCGTTGGTGGAGTCCAGGCGGACCAGCGCGTTGAACTTCTCGCGCCGCTCGCCGTCCTTGGGCTGACGGACCGCGCCGGTGATGTGGTCGCCCTTGCGCAGGCCGTTCTTGCGGACCTGGGCGAGGGAGACGTACACGTCGTTGGGGCCGGGCAGGTAGCCCGACGTACGGATGAAGGCGTAGTTGTCGAGGATGTCCAGGATGCCCGCGACGGGGATCAGGACGTCGTCGTCGGCGATCTGCGGCTCGGGGCCGCTCATCTCGTCACGGCCGCGACGGCCGCGGCGGTCGCGGTAACGGCCGCGACGGCCACGGCGTCCGCCGTCGAAGTCGTCGTCGTCCTGCGGGCCGTTGTCACGCTGGCGGTCCTGGCGGTCCTGACGGCCGCCGCTCTGCTGCTGGCCGCCCTGCTGCTGACCGCGGTCGCGCTGACCGCCCTGACTCTGGCCCTGGCCCTGCTGGTCGTCGCCCTTGCCGCGGCGGTCGCGGTCACGGCCGCGCTCACGGCGGTCGCGGCGGCGGCCCTCGCCGCCGTCGTCGCCCTTGGCGTCGCCCTGCGGCTGGGTCTGCTCGGCCTGCGCCGGCGCCTCGGCCTTGGCCGCGCTCTTCGCCTCGGCCGTCACGGTCTCGGGGCTGCCCGCCTCGGCGGTGGCGCGGCGGCGACGGCGCTCGGTGGGCGCGTCGGCTCCGGCCGGCTGGCCGGGGATCTCGATCTGCTGCTGGGCCACGGCCTTCTCGGCGGGGGCCTCGGCCGGGGCGGCGTCCGCCTTCTTGTCGGCGGCCTCGCCCGTGCGGGCCTTCGAGGTGGCGCGGCGCTTGGGCTTGGTCTCGGCGGGGGCGTCGGCCTTCGCGGCCGGTGCGCCTCCTCCCGCCTGCGCCTCCTTGATGACCTCGATCAGCTGGCTCTTGCGCATCCGCGCGGTGCCCCTGATGCCCAGGCCGGATGCGACCTGCTGGAGCTCGGCCAGCACCATGCCCTCGAGGCCGGTACCGCGGCGCCGCCGGGAGCCGGCACCGGTGGCAGGCGCGGAGGCGTCCGTGGCGGGCGCGGCAGCGGTCTCCTCGACACGTGCGCCCATCAGATCGGTGGTGTCGCTCACGAAGGGTCCTTCCCTGGAGCGGACGTCGGCCTGTCTGGCTCGGCGACCGGTTGTGCTGTCCGACTTCGGTCCCTGATATGGCGAAGCCGGGGCGGTGGTCCGCCAAAGCGGCGGAAGAGATTTCTGGTGATGGCGCTTCCTCGACGAGCCGTGACACGCGGTGTCACGCGGCTTGGTCGCACCGATTCCGGAGCGTGCCCGTCGGACCGCTCAGCGTCGCTGTACGGCGTACTGCCCAGGTACGACGTACGGAACGCAGTGCGGCTTGGGGAGCTCCCGGAAGAATGTCTGTCCCGGACGGGGACACGAAGCACCTCGCCATGGTGGGGTCGGGTGCAGACTTGAGGTTAACACTACCGGATCCAACAAACATTCCCCCTCTCGAAATCCGGCAACCACGCGTTACTGGAGGTCGCCGGTGGGAGCGAGCGGCATAACGCTCGCGCCCTGTAGGTCAAGGCTCAGCCTGTTCGCCGCCCAGTCCCGGCCCGCCAGGGCCTCGACCTTGTCGGCCGTGCCCGCGTCGGCCAGCGCCATCACGGTGGGGCCGGCGCCGGAGATCACCGCGGGGATCCCGTCGGCGCGCAGCCGCTCCACCAGCGCGGCGCTCTCCGGCATCGCCGGGGCGCGGTACTCCTGGTGGAGACGGTCCTCGGTGGCGGGCAGCAGCAGCTCGGGGCGCCTGGTCAGCGCCTCGACGAGCAGGGCGGCGCGGCCCGCGTTGGTCGCGGCGTCGACGTGCGGCACGGAACGCGGGAGCAGTCCGCGCGCGGTCTCCGTCAACACCGGCTTCCCGGGCACGAAAACCACCGGAACGATGGAATCCGAGGGCTCCATCCTGATCGCGCGCGCGGCGCCGGCCTCCATCCAGGAGAGCGTGAACCCGCCGAGCAGACAGGCCGCGACGTTGTCGGGGTGGCCCTCGATCTCGGTGGCGAGCTCCAGCAGGGCGGCGTCGTCGAGCTTGTTCTCGCCGCCTATGGTCACCGCTCGGGCGGCGACGATGCCGGCGCAGATGGCGGCGGAGGAGGAGCCGAGGCCGCGGCCGTGCGGGATGCGGTTGGCGCAGACGATCTCCAGGCCGCGCGGCTGGCCGCCCAGGATGTCGAAGGCGGTGCGCAGGGAGCGGACGAGGAGGTGCCGCTCGTCGCGCGGCAGCGTCTCGCTGCCCTCACCCGCGATGTCGATGTGCAGCCCGGAGTCGGCCACCCGGACGACGACGTCGTCGTAGAGCCCCAGCGCGAGGCCCAGGGCGTCGAAGCCCGGACCGAGGTTGGCGCTGGTGGCGGGGACGCGCACCCGGACGGCGGCGGCGCGGAACGCTGGACCGGCCATCGCTCGTTGACTCTCCTTGAGCTGCGTGATGGTCGAATGACATTCGATGACGTACGAAGACCCTCGGGCCGACGGGACGGCGGGACGCCGTTGCCGGCCGGGCGATATGCGGAGGCATATGCGGTAGGCGGGTTCGGTACAGCCTATCGAAGGAAGGTTCTGTGGCGACATAGGGCGCACAGGAGGCGCACGATGCGTGTCGTAAGCCCCCTGTGCACCCCCGTGGGGGTTACCCCTGTCAGGCGAGGCCGAGGCGCGCCGCCGCCGTCACGGCGTCGACCGGGACGGTGACCGGCTGGGGCGCGCCGGCGACGGCCCAGTCGGGGTCCTTCAGACCGTTGCCGGTGACGGTGCACACGATCCGCTGCCCCGGGTCGACCTTGCCCTGCTCGGCCGCCTTGAGCAGACCGGCCACGGACGCGGCGGACGCGGGCTCCACGAAGACGCCCTCCTGCGCGGCCAACAGCCGGTAGGCGCGCAGGATCTCACGGTCCGTCACCTCGTCGATGAGGCCGCCGGACTCGTCCCGCGCCGCCAACGCGTACTGCCAGGAAGCGGGGTTGCCGATCCGGATCGCGGTGGCGACGGTCGCCGGGTCCTTGACGATCTCGCCGCGCACGATCGGGGCGCTGCCGGAGGCCTGGAAGCCCCACATACGGGGGGTCTTTCCGGCCACGCCGTCGGCGGCGTACTCCTTGTACCCCTTCCAGTACGCGGTGATGTTGCCCGCGTTGCCGACCGGCAGGACATGGATGTCGGGGGCGTCGCCGAGCATGTCGACGATCTCGAAGGCCGCCGTCTTCTGCCCCTCGATGCGCACCGGGTTGACCGAATTGACCAGCGCCACCGGGTAGTTGTCGCTCAACGCGCGGGCCAGCGTGAGGCAGTCGTCGAAGTTGCCGTCGACCTGGAGGATCTTCGCGCCGTGGACAAGGGCCTGCCCCATCTTGCCGAGCGCGATCTTGCCCTGCGGGACGAGAACGGCCGAAACCATGCCGGCGCGCACGGCGTACGCGGCGGCGGAGGCGGACGTGTTGCCCGTGGAGGCGCAGATGACCGCCTTCGCGCCCTCCTCCTTGGCCCGGGTGATGGCCATGGTCATGCCGCGGTCCTTGAAGGACCCGGTGGGGTTGGCGCCCTCGACCTTGAGGTGAACCTCGCAGCCGGTGCGCTCGGAGAGCACCTGCGCGGGCACGAGGGGCGTGCCGCCTTCGCGGAGCGTCACGACCGGCGTGGTGTCGGACACCGGCAGCCGGTCCCGGTACTCCTCGATGATTCCGCGCCATTGGTGGGTCATTGCTCGTTACTCTCCTTCAACCCGCATGATGCTGGCGACACCCCGCACGGTGTCGAGCTTGCGCAGCGCCTCGACGGTCCCGGTGAGGGAGGCGTCGGAGGCGCGGTGGGTGACGACGACGAGGGAGGCCTCGCCGTCCTTACCCTGCTGGCGAACGGTATCGATCGACACCCCGTGCTCCGCGAACACGGTCGCCACCTGAGCGAGGACACCGGGTTTGTCCGCGACGTCGAGGCTGATGTGGTAGCGGGTGACCACATCCCCCATCGGCGACACGGTCAGGGCGGCGTACGCCGACTCGCCGGGCCCCGTCGCCCCGCTGAGCCGGTTGCGGCAGACGGCGACGAGGTCGCCGAGCACGGCGGAGGCGGTGGGGGCACCGCCCGCGCCGGGGCCGTAGAACATGAGCTGACCGGCCGCGTCCGACTCGACGAACACGGCGTTGTACGCGCCACGCACGGAGGCGAGCGGGTGGGTCAGCGGAATCATCGCGGGGTGCACCCGGGCGGTGACCGAGCCCCCGTCGGCGGCCCGCTCGCAGATGGCGAGCAGCTTGATGGTGCAGCCCATCTCCTTGGCGGAGGCGAAGTCGGCCGCGGTGACCTCGGTCATGCCCTCGCGGTAGACGTCGTCGAGACGCACGCGCGTGTGGAACGCGATCCCGGCGAGGATGGCGGCCTTGGCGGCGGCGTCGAACGCCTCCACGTCGGCGGTGGGATCCGCCTCCGCGTACCCGAGCGCCGTGGCCTCGTCGAGGGCCTCCTGATAGCCGGCCCCCGTCGAGTCCATCTTGTCGAGGATGAAGTTGGTCGTGCCGTTGACGATGCCCATCACCCGGTTGATCTTGTCGCCGGCGAGGGACTCGCGCAGCGGGCGGATCAGCGGGATGGCGCCGGCGACGGCGGCCTCGTAGTAGAGGTCGGCGTCGTGGTCCTCGGCGGCCGCGTGCAGGGCGGCGCCGTCCTGGGCGAGGAGCGCCTTGTTGGCGGAGACGACGGACGCGCCGTGCTCGAAGGCGGTGGTGATGAGCGTGCGGGCGGGCTCGATGCCCCCGATGACCTCGACCACGACGTCGATGTCCCCCCGCTTGACGAGGGCGGTGGCGTCGGTGGTGACCAGCTCGGGCGCGATGCCCTCGCGCACCTTGGACGGCCGCCGCACGGCCACGCCCGCGAGCTCGACCGGGGCCCCGATCCTCGCCGTGAGGTCGTCGGCGTGCGTCGTCATGATGCGCGCCACCTCTGAGCCGACCACTCCACAGCCCAGCAGCGCCACCTTCAGCGGACGCGTACGCATCATCCGACCTCGTTTCCTCATACCGTCATCGGTTGGACCAGTCTCACCCACCGAACCGGACTTTCTGTCCATGGTCCGGATCGTGAGACGTTTATTTCATTTTCCCGGAGGCGCCGGACAGGAAGATCTTCCGCCGGCTTTTTCCGTTTCGGAATTCGTCATCCGACGTCGAGCCTGAGGAGATCCTCCTCGGTCTCGCGCCGGACGATGAGCCGGGCCTCCCCGTCGGCGACGGCGACCACCGGCGGCCGCGGCACGTGGTTGTAGTTGCTGGCCATGGACCGGCAGTACGCGCCCGTGGCCGGGACGGCGATCAGGTCACCCGGTGCCAGGTCGGCCGGGAGGAAGGCGTCCTTCACGACGATGTCACCGCTCTCGCAGTGCTTGCCGACCACGCGCGCCGGCATCGGCGCGGCCTCGGACGTCCGGGACACCAGGGCGACGCTGTACTCGGCGTCGTACAGCGCCGTGCGGATGTTGTCGGACATGCCCCCGTCGACGGAGACGTAGGTGCGCAGCCCGTCGAGGGGCTTGACGGTGCCGACCTCGTAGAGCGTGAAGGCGGTGGGCCCGACGATGGCGCGGCCCGGCTCGACGGAGATACGAGGCGTGCGCAGCTTGGCCGCCTCACACTCACGGGTGACGATCTCGGTGAGCGCCTTGGCGATCTCGTGCGGCTCGCGGGGGTCGTCGTCGCTCGTGTAGGCGATCCCGAGGCCGCCGCCGAGGTCGATCTCGGGAAGCTCGACACCGTGCTCGTCGCGGATGTCCTTCAGCAGTCCGACGACTCGGTGCGCGGCGACCTCGAAGCCGGACATGTCGAAGATCTGCGACCCGATGTGGCTGTGGATCCCGATCAGTTCGAGGCCGTCGAGCTGGAGGGCCCGCCGCACGGCCTCCGCCGCCTGCCCGCCGGCCAGCGGGATCCCGAACTTCTGGTCCTCGTGGGCGGTGGCGATGAACTCGTGAGTGTGGGCCTCGACGCCGACGGTGATCCGGATCTGCACCGGCTGCCGCTTGCCGAGCTCGCTCGCGATGTGCGCGACCCGCACGATCTCCTGGAAGGAGTCGAGAACGATCCGGCCGACCCCGGCGCGGATGGCCCGCTCGATCTCGGCCACGGACTTGTTGTTGCCGTGGAAGGCGATGCGGTCGGCGGGCATGCCGACGGAGAGCGCGGTGGCGAGCTCGCCGCCGGAGCAGACGTCGAGGTTGAGCCCTTCCTCGTGCAGCCAGCGCACGACGGCACGCGACAGGAACGCCTTCCCGGCGTAGAAGACGTCGGCGTCGGCCCCGAAGGCCCCGCGCCAGGCGCGCGCCCGGGCCCGGAAGTCGGCCTCGTCGAGGATGTAGGCGGGGGTGCCGTGCTGCTCGGCGAGGGTCTTCACATCGACCCCGCCGACGGTGACGACGCCTTGGGCGTCCCGGCCGACGGTCTGGGCCCACACCTTCGGGTCGAGGGCGTTGAGGTCGGCGGGCGGGGCGGAGTAGTGGCCCTCGGGGTAGACATCGGCGTGACGGGGCCCGGCGGGGTGTGCGGAACGGCTCATCTTGGGCGTGCTCTTTCGGGACGGATCACAGGTGATCGGGGGCGTCGATGCCGAGCAGGGTCAGGCCGCCGGCCAGCACCGTCCCGACGGCTTCGGCGAGCGCGAGCCGGGCGCGGTGGGCGGCCGAGGGTTTCTCGTCCCCGCGGGGGAGGACGGTGGAGAAGAAGGGGAGGGCGGCGTCGGCGAGATCGAGGAGATGCCGCGTGAGTCGGGAGGGGGCGCCCGCGCCGTCGGTGTGCGGGAGGCTCGCGACGGTGGTGAGCACGCGGGGGTAGTCGGCGAGGAGGGTGGGGAGGGCGAGGTGGCCGGCGGCGGCGGAGTGGACGTCGGCGTCGTCGCCTGCGAAGTGAGCGTCGTCACCTGCGGTGAACCGGAGGGCGACGGCGTTGCGGCGGAGGGCACGGGTGCGGGCGTGGGCGTACCGGACGCGGAAGAGGGGGTTGCCCTCGCGCTGGACCAGGTGCTCGGCGGTGATGCGGGGCCGGTCGTGCGGGGCGGGGTGCAGCAGGGCCCAGCAGGCGGCGTCGAGCCCGAGGGGCGTGGGGTCCTCGGGGGCGGGCACGGGCCGCAGATTGACGGGTTCACGGTGATCGACCTCGACCCGGCCGCCCTGCGCCCCGACGATCCGCCCGAGGGCGTCGGCGAGCACCTCGGCGCGAACTTCGTACGGCACGCGCAGCTCGAAGACCCGCCCGGCGAGGGCGTCGGTGTGGCCGTACCGGAGGCCCTCCCGGAGGATCTGCCGCACGAGGTCGTCGAGTCCGGCGGAGACGGCGGCGCGGTCGAGGCTGATGTTGAGGAACCCGGGCCCGGTGATCTCGACGTCGACGACGCCGACGGCGTCGGAGAGGTAGCCGCGCAGCACTTCGGCGACGCGCAAGGGGGGCTGGCCGGCGGGCCGGGCGAGCTGCAACGCGACGTTGGTGGCGTAGTCCGCGCACCCTCCGGGCCCGGGCGGCGCCACGACGACGCGGGAGGGCACGTCCACGGTGAGCTCACCGGCGTCCACGGCACGGCGTACCGCATGCACGACGGTGCGGGAGAGCTCGACGGGGGTCACGGGACAAGCGTAGGGGAGGAGGGGGGTGGGAAGGCGAGCTGCCCGGGGCCGAGGTCCGACATACGGACGGGGGCCGCTACTCCCCCGCGGGGCCGTTCCCGTTGAGGCTCCCGGCCCCGACGCCGTCACCGGAGCGGAGGCCGCCTCCCGAGCCGAGGACGGTGCCGATGCTCAGCCTGACGGCACCGGGCACCAGCCCTAACCCGCCGAGCCCCCGCCGCCCCCCTCTGACCCCTTCGCCTCGCCCGGCCATCAACTCCTGCACCAGGGTGATGAGTTGGGAGGGCTCGAAGGGCTTGGAGAGGAAGGCGTCGACGCCGGCTTCGAGACCGGCCTCGACCTCGTGGGGAGTGCAGGCGCTGATGATGGCGAGGGGGAGGTCACGGGTGAGCGGGTCGGCACGGAGCCGGGCGGCGGTGCGGAGGCCGTCCAGCCGGGGCATGACGACATCGAGGGTCACGAGGTCGGGTCGGACGTGGTGCACGACATCCAGACACTCGGCACCGTCGGACGCGGTCACGACCTCGAGGCCCTCCAGCTCGAGATTGACCCTGATCAGCTGCCGGATGACCTTGTTGTCGTCCACAACAAGCACCCGGCCAGACGCGCCTGGCACAACTCGAGAGTAGGTCGACCCCGGCCACCGCGTCCGGGTTTTCCCCACTTCCACCCCGCCCGAGCGACCCACACCAAAACCCGTTCCTGATCACCCCGACCAAGCTGGTAGTGTTCTACCCGTCGCCGCGAGCAACGCCCGACACGCCCCCGTAGCTCAGGGGATAGAGCAACGGCCTCCGGAGCCGTGTGCGCAGGTTCGAATCCTGCCGGGGGCACCTTGGATTAGGTGCCCAAAGACCCCGTCACCAGCGGAAACGCTGCGGTCGGGGTCTTCGCGTATGTGCAGGCGTATGCAGCGCTGAGCGGCTCTGTGACGGGGCCCGTGGACTGTTCGTGGACACGATCTTGGGTCATTTCCCCTGGTCAGCCCCGCAGTTTTCCGAGCGCCCGTCAGCCGGCGTCCGGCCACTGCTCAGGGAGCGGAGGCGGCTCCGGCTCGTCCCGTTCCACCTGCCGCGCGTTCTCCCCACGCAGTGCCGTCAGCCACGGCCAGAGATCCGGCAGCGGCTGTGCCGGGCAGGCCAGGCGGTGCTCGATACGGCACCGCTGAAACTGGTCCGGCGGACACACTCCGTAGACGGTCACCCGCCCATCGGACAGCTCGATCCAGCGGTGCTCCGCGGGCACCGTATGAGCGAGTGGGTGCATATCCGGCTCCAGCAGCACCCAGTCCTGCTCAAGCGTCGCTACTCGATCTTGCGAAAGCCCGCAGTGACGGCAACGGTTTTGCCCACCGCCCAGGCGGCGCGGCTTCTCATCTAGAACCCCCATGACGTGAGGGTCGTCAGGCATTCGGTCAAGGCGTAGAGCGCGAACCAGACGGAACGCCTGGGACAGCCGCGCACAGGTCAGGCGAAACACGACGCAGCAGGCGTCAACATCACCTCCCGTCCGACGACGCACGGCCGAGACAAGGCGGCACCCCCGGCTCGTCGAACTTCCACCAGTTCAAGCGTCTCGCCGTTCGATGGGAACGCCGCTTGAGTACCACTTACGTGCCGACAATCTTTGAACCGGTTGCCACTGCATCACTTACTCCGATAAAACGCAGAGCGCGCCTTTCACTTCCCCGCCCAGCGGCGGCAAGGGTGAAGCGTCCTCGGGTTGCGCCTTTTCATGCCTGCGGACGCTTCATCGGATCGGATCGGGGTGGCCTGGAGGGGGTGCCGGAAAGATGGCGACAAGCAGGGGTAAGAGAAGGTGGTTTGTCGGCGTTTCTGTTCTCGCCGTCGTGTTGTTGCTTCTTCTGGTGCGATCGTGTGGCGAGGACTGCGAGGACGAGGGGGTAGCAGCAACTCCGAAGGTGACGACCACCGTTGTCGTCACCGCCACACCGAGCCCGGTCGGGAGCCAGATCGGGGAACTCGTGGACGCGGCCCTGATGCGCGTGAAGCAGACAGGGCTGAGCGTGGCCGCTCACGATGCCAGCGATCTGGACGAGACGCCAGCTGCCGACTGGCGCGTTTGCTTCGAGAAAGTGACCCTGAGTCAAGTCGAGTTCGCTGCCGTGGCACCTGGGGCTCCGTGCCCGGATAAGGACGGTAAGCCGATCCCATGGCCAAAGATGCCCGCCGTGAAGGGCGTCACCTACGGCAAGGCCGTGGAGATGCTGGGGGCCGACGTCGGTCCCGTTGTCCTTGAGGCGGCGTACCAGGACGAGTACGGCTACGACCAAGACAACAAGTTCGGGGACTTCGCCGATTGGAAGGTCTGCTTTCAGAGCATCGGACCTGGACAGGTTCTCAAGGACCGACCCGGGATCACACTCCACGCAGTCGAAAAGGGAGGAGCCTGCCCATCGAACAAGGGACAGTACAAGGATCCGACCAACAATCCCGCGTATGCAGATCCTGCCCCTGGCTCCGACAGCGGGTCGTCCGATGCTGACCGAAGTGGCAGCGGAGGAAGTGGTAGTGGGGAAAGCGACTCCTACCCAGGCGACAAGGGCGGGTGCCCTCCGGGCGGGTGCTACAACCCTTGCCCGCCCGGCGGCTGCCGGTAACTGGTCGAGTCCGCACACTGCGACCGGCAGTACGGCACGCCGTGTGCGCCGGCTTGGAGAAGAACTTCCCCGGGCTGCTCGCCGCCTGGGGGCGGGCCGACGATCGGCCTCGGTTCGTGCAGGCGCGGCATGAGGAGATGGCCGCCTTGCAGGCGGTGGGGTACGCCAAGTTCTCCGGGAAGGTGGGCGTACGCGCCGCCACCTCCGGGCCGGGGGCGATCCATCTGCTCAACGGGCTCTACGACGCCAAGCTCGACCACGTTCCCGTCGTCGCGCTGGTCGGGCAGACCGACCGGAGTGCCATGGGCGGCTCCTACCAGCAGGAAGCGGACCTCCAGAGTCTGTACAAGGACGTCGCCTCGGAGTTCCGCGAGACGGCGATGGTGCCCGAGCAGCTGCCGAATCTGATCGACCGCGCTTTCCGCACCGCGTACGCCAAGCGCACCGTCACCGCGATCATCCTGCCGGCGGATGTCCAGGAGCTGGACTACAGCCCGCCCACGCACGCCTTCAAGATGGTGCCGTCGCGGCTGGTGGTCGCCGTGCTGAACAACCAGGACCTCAACCAGGTCACCTGGGAGATGCGGGCCATGTCCGGCGCGCCGCCGTTCGAGGAGTCCCAGCACATCCCGGACCTGCCGTACGCCGAGATCGCCCAGCGCATGGGCCTGGACGGCGTCCGCGTGGAGAAGCCCGAGAACGTCGAGGCCGCCTGGGACCGGGCGCTGTCCGCGGACCGGCCCTTCCTCATCGACTTCCGCACCGACCCGGCCGTCCCGCCGATCCCGCCGCACGCCTCCCTCGATCAGATCGAGGCCGCCGCCTCGGCGGTCCTCAAGGGGGACAGCGAGCGTGTCTCCATGGTCCGGCAGGGGCTGAAGGCCAAGGTGCAGAAGATGCTGCCGGGCAGCCGGCACCGCGACGACCGCCCCGGCGCCGGGAAGCACGACAGCTCCGACAACAGCGCCGACAACAGCTCCGGCGACGGCACGTGAGCCGGGCCGGGCGGGTGGTGGGCTCGTTACGGGGCTTCAGGGGTGGGGGGTGCCGATCAGGATGAAGGCCATGGTGGTGGGGTGGGGGGTGGGGTTGTGCCAGTTGTGGCGGGTGGCGTTCTGGATCACTATGTCGCCTGTGGAGAGGTGGGTGCGGTGACCGTCGTCCAGTTCGAGGAGGATCTCGCCGTCCAGGACGATGGCGTAGTCCACGGTGGGTGTCCTGTGCATGCCGTCGGGTTCCATGAGCTCCGCCAGGCCCGGTGAGTCGGCCCGTTGTTCCTCGTCGAAGGCGGCGGGGTCGAACGCCGGGTCGGCCATGGCGGCGTCCGGCGGGAAGGTCAGCACGATGAACCGGGTGCCGCCGGGCGCCGGCAGCAGGCTGGTGATCTTTGGCGTGGGGTCCTCGCCGGCGACGCTCGCCGGCTCGCCGGGTTCCGTCGCCCACGGCAGTCGGGACACCCATCCGGGCAGGCTGCGGAACTCCCGGCTGCGGGGGACGGGCCCGTCGCTGACGACGACCGACCGGCCGCTCGCGTCATGACCGGTGACGACTCTGCGCATGCGGTTCTCCTAACGGGTGGGGTGGTGGCCGGCGAGCGCCGCCGTCCAGGCGTCCACCGTCTCCGCTACGGTGTCGGCCGGCTTCCTGAGCAGGGACGACGCCGTGGTGCGGACGAATTGCCTCTGGTGGTCGGCCGTCAGGTACTCCACCGGGGACTTGCCGTCCACCCGGGCCAGCAGCAGGGCGGGGAGCAGGGACGCGGCCCGTGCTTCGAGGGTCGCGCGGGGTTCCCAGTCGACCTGGCGGACGTAGTGCTCGGCCAGCGCATGCGCCGAGTGGGCGAGGTCCGTGCGTCGGTCGGGCACCGCGAGGCTCTTGAGGAGCAGGTGGTTGACGCAGAAGGCCAGGTCGAAGGCGGGGTCGCCGTACCAGGCGCACTCGGCGTCCAGGAACACGGGGCCCTTCGGGCCGACGAGGATGTTCTTGGGGCTGACGTCGCCGTGCACCAGGGTCAGGCGCGTGGCGGCCGTGCGGGCGGCGAGGTCCTGGAGGACGTCGCCGAGGGCGGGGTGTGCGGCGGCCGTCGCCAGCAGGTACGGCTCTATGCGGAGCGCGTGGAAGTTGTCGTCCGTGGCGAACTCGGCGGCGAGCGCCGGGTCGCTTGCGCTCGCCGCGTGCAGGGCGCCGAGCAGTTCTCCTACGGCCTCGGCGGTTTCGGTCGCCACCTCGCCGTTCAGGAGTTGCGCCTTCCACATCGGGTGGCGGTCCGGCGGCAGGTACGCCATCGCGAAGAGGCCGGCCTCGGGGTCGTGGGCGAGCAGCTCGGGCACGCTGTCCGGGCGGTGCCGGGACGCGAACCGCATCCACGCCCACTCGTACGCGTTGCGCGAGACCGGCGCCTGCCAGTCGGCCGCGACCCGCAGCCGGGCCAGGGCCCGCTTGACGCAGAGGGAGCGCCGCCGCGCCGGCAGATCCACCCGCCACAGATCGGACGAGACGCCCCCGGCGAGCGGAGTCCACCGCCCCACTTCACCGGGCTGAGCAAGCCCGTGGGCGAGGAGGAATTCGGGGAGGGTGGAATCGGGGGCAGCTAGCGGGTCGGGGGTGGTTTGCGGGTCGGGGGTGTTTTGGGGGTCGCGGGCGGCCTGCGGGGCTGGGGTGACCTGCGTTTCAGGGGCGGCCTGAGGGGCGCGCGCCGCCTGCGGACCAAGAGGGGCCTGCGGGTCTGAGGCAGGCTGAGGGCCGCGGGTCGCCTGCGGGGCGGGGGTGAGCTGCGGGTCAGGGGCGGTCTGAGGGGCGCGCGCCGCCTGCGAACCAGGGGCGGATTGACGGGCGCGCGCCGCCTGCGGGCCAGGGGCGGTCTCAGGGGCGCGGGCTGCCTGCGGGCCAGGGGCGCTCTCAGGGGCGCGCGCCGCCTGTGGAGCAAGAGGGGCCTGCGGGTCAGAGGCAGGCTGAGGGCCGCAGGTGGCCTGCGGAGCAGGGGTGAGCTGCGGGTCAGAGGCGGACTGAGGGTCCCGGGCTGCCCGCGGACCAGGGGCGGGCTGAGGGGCGCGGGCTGCCCGCGGACCAGGGGCGACCTGCGAGTCAGAGGCAGGCTGAGGGGCGCGCGCCGCCTGCGGGGCAGGGGTGAGCTGCGGGTCACGGGCCGAGAGCGTGCTCATCGTGACTCCCCGGCCGTCGTGCGGGCGGTTCCGGGCTCCGCGGGAAGCGCCCCGCCGATCCCCGCCGCCACCCCCGCAGCCTCAGCCGGCGCACCGGCAGTCCCTGACGTCGGGCCGGCAGTCCCTGACGCCGTGCCGGCAGTCCCGGCCGACGTCGGCTCAGCCGGACCCCGCACCTGGCCCGCGGCCCCGACGTCCGCCCCATTCCCCGCCTGCACTCCGCCGTCCCCGTCCCCGTCCCGCGCCGCAGGCCTGTTGCATGGATGGGTCGGTGCCTCGCCGGCCAGGGTTCGTACGACCTCCTCGGCCGCTCGGCGGCGCAGTTCTGTGACCGAGGCGTCGGAGGAGAACGCGATGTGCGGGGTGAGCAGTGCGCCCGGCTGGGCCAGGAGCCGTGCCGGGACGCGCGGCTCGGTCTCCAGGACGTCGAGGGCGGCGCCGTCCAGGTGTCCGGCGGCGAGCGACTCCGTCACCGCGTCGGTGTCGACCAGGCCGCCCCGGCTGACGTTGACCAGCAGTCCCCCCGGCCGCATCAGCGCGAGCTGCTCCGCTCCGACGAGGTGGTGCGTCGCCGGGGTGAGCGGCACGTGGAGGATCACTACGTCGCTGCGGCGCAGCAGGTCCTCCAGGTCCGTCAGCTCCACGCCGGCCGCGTCCTTCGGCGCGTGCGGATCGTGGGCGAGGACGCGGCAGCCGAACGCGCCGAGCTTGCGCGCGGTGGCCCGTCCGATGCGCCCGTAGCCGACGACCCCGCAGGTCAGCGTGGACAGCCGGCGCAGTCGGGCGCCCGCCGGGTCCCAGCGGCCGGCGCGCACCTCACGGTCGTATCGGGCCAGGCCGCGCGTCCAGGCCAGCACCATGCCGACGGCGTGGTCGGAGACCTCCTCGACGCAGTAGTCCGGCACGTTGGTGACCCACACGCCGCGCTCGGTGGCGGCGTCCACGGCGATGTTGTCGAGGCCGACGCCCAGCCGGGCCACGATCCGCAGCTCCGGCGACGCGTCGATCGCGGCGGCGGAGACGGGGGCCCAGCAGGTGAGGATCCCGTCGGGCCGGTGCTCGGCGACCAGCCGCTCGACGGCCTCGGCGGGGGCGGGCCCGGCGGGGCCGGTGACGAGGGTGTGGCCCGCGGCCTCGACGACGGCTCGCTCGACGGAGTCGTCGGGCCAGGCGTAGTCGGTGAGCAGCACGGTGCCGGGGCGGCTCGGTGGTGTCATGGCAGGTCGTCCTCAGAGGTTCTCGGGGGATTTCCGTGAGTGGATCGTTCGACGGCGGGCGGATCGTTCGTCAGCAGCAGCGGGCGGATCGTTCGTCGGCGGGGCTCGTCCCGGGAGGCGGCGGCTTCGGCCGGTCCGTCGGCCGCGAGGCCGTCAGGCGGTCGCTGGGCTCGGGTCGGGATGGAGTGGTCGGCACGCGCCGGCTTGTGGTCGGCGGGGAGCCGCGGTACGTCCCCGGATCGGGTCGCGAGACGCCGGGGCACGTTGCATCACTGTGTCACAGCCACGTGGTGCTAACGATAGCACTGAGGGGCTTCGATTCAACCCCGAATTCGGCCCTGTAATTGTTCTCGTCCCACGGAATCCGTACAGCGCGAAAGAAATTCGTCGTCATCTCTTGACGCGTAGGGGACTTCCCCTCATGGTTTCTGCCAACGCCGACCGTGCGGACCACGACCACAACCGTCCGTCTGTCCGTCCGCCCGGGATCCGGCTGTCGATGACGTCACGGCCACGGACGTCCCGACGGGCGCTCTACGACGGCTGCTCGTTTCCGCGTGCGGAGTCCGCCGCGCGTGACAGCCGCACGCCCCGCCCCCCTTTTTTTCGCCTGCCGCTACTCGTCGTCGCCGCAGGTTCCCTCGCCGCCCGCAGTTCCCGTGCGGTCGTCATCGCCCGCGGGTCCCGTGCGGCCCCTCACGGCCGTGCACGGCCCCGCGTCCCTTCCTCCTCAGGAGCCGCAATGACTCAAGCAGCGCAAGCCGCCGTCGGCACGATGCCCGCCGGCGACGGCACGAAGGGCAGCGGTCCGGCCGCCCTCTCCCGGCCCATGATCGGGGTGGGCTTCGCCCTGGTGGTCCTCTCCTACATGGTGAACGCGATGGACCGCCAGGTCTTCCCGCCCCTGCTGCCCAACATCCGCGCCGAGTACGGGTTCTCCCTTGAGCAGGGCGGTCTGCTGGCGACGAACTTCACCCTCGGCATGGCCCTCGCCGGCCTCCCCGCCGGCTATCTGCTGGACCGCTTCCGCCGCAAGACCGTGCTGGTGGCGAGCATCGTCGTCTACTCCCTCGGCACGATGGCCACTCCCCTGGCGACCGGCCTCGCCGACATGACGCTGTACCGGGTGGTCTCCGGCTTCGGCGAGGGCATGCAGTCCGCGGCGATCTTCGCCGCGATGGGCGCCTTCTTCGCCCACCGCCGCGGCCTCGCCTTCGGCGTCATCGGCCTCGGCTACTCCGTCGGCGTGTTCATCGCCCCGCTCATCGGGGTCCAGCTGATGACGCTGCACGGCACCTGGCGCTCACCCTTCTACCTGTTCGGCTGCGCCGGACTGCTGATCGCCGCCGCCGCGCTGTTCCTCGTGAAAACGGGCCTGACCGAGCACGCCGCCGAGAAGGTCGTGGCGACCCGGACCTACGAGTACATGCCGGCCTCCGCCTACAACCGCAACACCGTCGCCCTGGCCGTGCACTCCGTCGTCAGCGGGGTCGCCATCTACGGGTTCCTCGGCCTCTACCCGACCTACCTCATCAGCTCGCTGCACTACTCCTCCGAGCAGGCCGCGCTGGCGATGAGCTGCCTCGGCTTCGGCGGCATGCTGGCCCTCCTCGGCGGCTGGCTCGGCGACCGCGTGGACCAGCGCGCGCTGCTGATCCTGAGTCTGCTGGCGGTCTCCGCGATCAGCGTGTGCATCTACGAGACGCGGGCGTCGGTGGGCGTGCAGTGCGTGTTCGCCTTCCTCATGGGCGCGTTCGGCCTCGGCTTCCTCTATCCGAACACCAACAGCGCGATGCAGCGGGCCGTCCGCCCCGGGCAGATCGGACGGGCCTCCGGTCTCTTCGTCACCAGCTACTACGGGACGGCGGCGTTCTCGGGTCTGCTCTTCGCCGCCCTCGTGGACTCCTTCGGCTGGAGCCGGGCCGGACTGCTCCAAGTGACGGTCCTGCCGCTGGCCGGCGTCACCGCCCTGTGCTTCGTCCGCACCTCGCTGTTCAACAACGCTGTGCGGTAGGGCACTTGACGGGCCGAAGGGCCTGCCCGCCGCCGGGAGCGGTGGGCAGGCCCTTCGGTCACGGTCGCGGCCGCGGTCGCGGTCACGGTCGTGGTCACACATGCGTGTCGGCCGGCGGGTCCCGTGCCGGCCGCCCGCCGCCCGCGTCAGCCGCCCGCGTCAACGGCTCTCCGCCACCACGGAGTTGCGCAGGACGCCGATGCCCTCGATCTCCACCTCGACCTCGTCGCCGGGACGGATCGGTCCGACGCCGGACGGGGTGCCCGTCATGATGGCGTCGCCGGGCAGCAGCGTCAGGTGGCGGCTGAGGTAGGCGATGAGCTCGGGCACGCCGAGCAGCAGGTCGGCCGTGCTCGCCGACTGGGCGACGACGCCGTTCACCCGGGTCGTCAACGACAGTGCGGACGGGTCGAGTTCGGTGGCGACGACCGGCCCGAGGGGCGCGAACGTGTCCTGCCCCTTGCCGATCAGCAGCGTCCCGTAGGCGCTTTCCCGGCGCTGGACGATCCGGTCGCTGACGTCGTTGCCGCAGGTGTAGCCGAGGATGTGCTCATGGGCCTCGGAAGGCTTCACATGGCGGGCCCGCTTTCCGATGACGACGACCAACTCGCCCTCGAAATGGATCAGTTCGCCGTCCGCCGGATAGACGATGGCGTCGCCCGGACCGATCACGGCGGTGCTCGGCTTCATGAAGCACACCGGGACTTCCGGGATGTCGCGGTCCGTCTCCCCCACGTGCGAGGCGTAGTTGTAGGCGAATCCGAAGATCCTGGGACTTTCGAGCGGCGGCAGAATGGCCACGTCGCCCACTTCGTCGAGGTGGCCCGTAGGGGAAAGCCCCGTGAAGGGGTCGCCTTCGAGTCTCGCGATCCTGGAATCGCCGGAATCCATATCCCCGTAATGGCGTTCGCCGCCGACGGCGTATCTGACGATCCGCACGCAACCTCCCGCAACGACTGGGCAGCCTGGGGCGGCTGCACGACACGTCCAGCGGTGCTAACGTTAGCACGGCTGGGCAGAACGGCTCGTCGAGCCCGGTGCCCGGGTCCAACCCCGGCCCCAACCCGGGGCCCGACCCCGACCCGACCCCGGACACGGAGCGCGACGACGCCGCTATCGTTGGCACGCGGACAGTGACGATGCGGGACGACCCTGGGGCCACCCCCCGGGGCACCCCCGGGCCGCCCCCGGATCGCGCGACCGCACGACACCGGGACGAGACGAGACGAGCAGGCCGGAGGGGGCCCCACGTGATCACGACCAGGGACATCGCCGAACGCCTCGGGGTCTCCGTCTCGACGGTCGGCCGGGCGCTCTCCGACGACCCCCGCATCAGCGAGGAGACCAAGTTCCGGGTCCGCCAGGCGGCTTCCGAGATGGGCTACGTCGGCAACCGCGCGGCGCGCATGATGCGCGGGGCCTCCAGCAACGTGGTCGCGCTGGTGATCCCGGACATCCGCAACAGCTTCTACTCGACCATCGCGCACGAGCTGTCCAAGAACATGGAGGCCGAGGGCTTCCAGCTGATGCTCTCGGAGACCGACGACGACCGGATGGTGGAGCTGCGCCATCTGCGGGAGCTGTCCGCGAACCGGGTGGCCGGCGTGATCATCGTCCCCACCGCCCGTCCGCACAGCGACTCCGTCAAGCTGCTGCGCACGGTGCCACACCTGCAACTGCTGCGCCGCCACGCCTCGTTGGGATCCCAGTGGTTCGGCGTCGACGACCACGAGGCGCTGCGTCAGGGCACGGCGCATCTGGTGGCCCAGGGTCACACCCGCATCGCGTACCTGGGCGGCCCCGAGGAGCTGCCGACGGGCGCGGAGCGTCTGCGCGGCTTCCGCGGCGCCCTGCGCGACGGCGGCCTGCCGGACGACGCCGGGCGGGCGGAGCTGGGGCCGCCGTCGTCCGTGGAGTACGGCCGTCAGGCGGTGCGCCGGCTGCTGGCGGGGCCGGACGCGCCCAGCGCGCTCGTCCTGGGGTCGATCCAGCTGACGCTGGGAGTCCTGGAGGAGCTGTCGGAGCAGGGCGTGAAGGTGCCCGGGGAGCTGTCGGTGGTCGGCTTCGGCGACGAGCCGGGCTTCTCCTGGTGGGGCCCGGGACTCACCACCGTCGGCCTCCCGATCCAGGAGATGGCCACGGGCTGCGCCCTGTGGATGATGCGCCGCCTGAAGACCGAGCCGGGCAACGACAGCCCCTACACGTCGGTCTCACCGGGCTCGCTGATCCTGCGCGGGAGCACGGCGGCGCCGGGAGGCGGAGCGAGGGCCTGACCCCCACCCACGGTCACCACGAGGAGCGGATCGACCACGGAGCGCTTAGGGTCGTTCATGGCCGCGCACCGGACCCCGCACCGTCGGGGCAGCCCAGGCCGCGCCTTCGGCCACGCGTCCCGCGACGCGCCTCACCAAGGAGACGGCCATGCCCGACAACGCCGCGTACTTCACCTTCACCTACCCGCCGACCCCCGAGCGCTTCACGATCCAGCTCACCGATCCCGCCAAGATCCAGCACGCGCGGAACATCCTCAACGGCACCGAGACCCGCGAGATCCACGTCGGCGGCCGGATCATCAAGCGCCAGGTCCCCTACAACCGGGACTGGTCGTTCCACCTCGACCCGAACAGCATCGACTTCTTCGAACGGGCCGTCGAGGTGTCCGACGCTCACATCCAGCAGGTCGAGCACCACCTGGACGAGGCGGGCGGCGCATTCCTGCCCGACTTGATGTGGGCGCCCTTCGGTTCCCGCCTGGAGCGGGAAGTCCACTTCGCCTGACCCCGGAAACCGCCTGCCGCCCCCAGGGGGCACGCAGCGGCAGTAGCGGCCTGGGCGGCGGTGCGGCCCGCCGGACGGAATCCCGGCGGGCCGCCCGTGCGCGTGGCGCGTCCGCTCCGGACGGGAGCATCCGTTCACCACCGAGACACCGCGCGAAGCCGCGGAACCGCAGGGTCATAGAGCCACAAAGCCACGGAACCGCAGCACCGCAGCACCGCAGCACCGCAGAGCATTGCGCGAACGATAGCACCAGCCCTTCCCTCAGCCAATGCCCCCGCAGAGACAAACTACCCACACCCTCGACTTACCCACAGGCCCCTTGACTCGCCCTCCCCCACCTCTCACCATTGCGCTATCGATAGCACACAGCGCCGACAACACTCGCCACTCGGCATCCCGAACGAAAGGGTGCAGCGCCATGACAGACGCGCGGATCGCCGGCCTCCACGGCCGCAGGGTGTGGGACTCCCGTGGGCGGCCGACCGTGGAGGTCGAGGTTCGCCTCGTGGACGGTGTGACCGGTCGGGCCATCGCTCCCGCCGGGGCCTCCACCGGCCGAGGCGAAGCCCTCGACCTGCGCGACGGCGGCGACCGCTTCGGCGGACTCGACGTCCATCGCGCGGTGGGCTCGGTGAACCACGAGATCGCACCCGCCCTGAAGGACCACGACGCCGGCGACCAGGCAGCCGTCGACCGGCTCCTGGCCGACCTCGACGGGACCCCAGACCGCAGCCGGCTCGGCGGCAACGCGCTCGTCGCCACGTCCATGGCGGTGCTGCACGCCGCCGCCGCGTCGGCGGGCGTGCCGCTGTGGCGGCATCTGGCGGGCGGGCGGCCGGTGCGCGTCCCGCTGCCGGAGATCCAGATCTTCGGCGGCGGCGCCCACGCGGACCGCCGTGTCGACGTCCAGGACTTCATGGTGGTCTGCCCGGCCGCCGGGAGCTTCTCCGAGGCGCTGGACTGGACGGCGGAGATCTACCGCGCCGCCGGCGCGCTGATGCGCAAGGCCGGCAAAGCCCAGGGCGTGGCCGACGAGGGCGGCTTCTGGCCCGCGTTCGCGTCCAACGAGGAGGCCTTGGAGACACTGACCCGGGCGATCGAGAGCGCGGGTTTCGCCCCCTCCGCCCAGGTCGGCATCTCCCTGGACGTGGCGGCCTCGCAGTTCGGCTCCGCCGACGGGTACCGGCTCGCCCTGGACGACCGCACCCTGGACACCTCCGCGCTGATCGACCTGCTGGGCGGCTGGATCGAGCAGTACCCGATCCTGTCCGTCGAGGACCCGGTGGGCGAGGACGACCACGAGGGCATGGCCGAGTTCACCCGGCGCTACGGCCACCGCTGCCAGGTGATCGGCGACGACTACCTGGTGACGAACGCCAAGCGGGTGGAGGCGGCGGCGACCGGCGGGACGGTGAACGCCGTGCTGGTCAAGCCGAACCAGGCGGGCACGGTCACAGAGGCGTTCGAAGCCCTGCGGGCCGGCAAGGACGCCGGTTTCGGCACGGTCGTCTCGGCGCGCTCCGGCGAGTCCGAGGACGTCACCATCGCCCATCTGAGCGTGGGGTGGGACGCGGGCCAGCTGAAGGTGGGCTCGTTCACCCGCTCCGAACGGATGGCGAAGTGGAACGAGGTGCTGCGCATCGAGGAATCCCTCGGCGCGGCAGCGGAATTCAGCGGCTGGTCCACCTTTCCCTTCATCACTCAATCTGTGAATGCGACCCGGCAGTAATAGGGCCCCGAAGTACTACAGTCCGAATTCAGAGCCGATCCGATCGGAGCACGGAGACCAGCATGCTGCCACCCGTCAATCTGCGCCCCAGTTTCAACATCACCCGCTCCAGTCACGTCCGTCTCACCGTCGTCGATCTGGCCGAGAGCCGGGACTTCTATGTGAACGTGCTGGGCCTGGTCGTCTCCGAGGAGGACGACCGCGCCTGCTACCTGCGCGGTCTGTCGGAAGCCTGCCATCACAGCCTCGTGCTGGAGCGGGACGGGACGGGCGGCGGGGCGTGCCGCAGGATCGGTTTCCGGGTCTTCTTCGACGAGGATCTCGACCTCGCGTACGACTGGTTCCGGGCGCGCGGGCTGCCCGCGGAGTGGGTCGACATGCCGCACCAGGGCCGCACCCTGCACGTCAGCGACCCGGTCGGCACCCCGCTGGAGCTGTGCGCGCACATGGAGACCCGGCCGCGGCTCCACATCGACTTCCAGCTTCACAAGGGCGCCCACGCGCAGCGGCTGGACCACTACCAGATCTTCGCGCCCGACACCTACGAGCTGTGCGCGTTCTACGGCGAACTCGGCTTCCGCAACTCGGAGTACCTGGAGCACGGCGACAAGCTGCTGGGCGCGTTCATGTACCGCAAGGGCACGTGTCTGGACCTGGCGATCGTCGAGAACACCGGGCCCGCCCTGCACCACTTCGCGTACACCGTCTCCGAGAGCCACGACATCTTCTCCGCCTGCGACTTCGCGGGGATCCTCGGCTACGGCGAGGGCGTGGAACGCGGCCCGGGGCGGCACGGTCCGGGCGGGATGCTGTTCGCCTACCTCCGCGACCCGGACGGACACCGGGTGGAGGTCTTCAACAGCCACTACCAGACGATCGACACCGAGATCGAGCCGGTCCGCTGGGACGCGGGCTCGCTCAGCACCAACGCCCGCTGGGGTCTGCCGGCGCTGGAGAAGTGGTACTTCGAGGCGTCGCCCTTCGTCGACGCGCCGCTGATCCCGCCGGCCGAGCCGCCCAGGCCGATGTCGCTGGAGCGGTTCCTGCTCGAACAGTCCGCCCGCTGAGCCGTCCGTCCGCCGGCAGCCTGAGGCAGCCCGCGAGGCACCCCCCTTCCGCCACCGAGCAGACCCCGAGGAGACCCCATGGCCCGAGTGCCCTATCTGCGCCGCGAGGACGCGGACGACTCGCAGAAACCGCTGTACGACCGGCTGGAAGCCGAACGCAAGGTCCCGACGGCGAACATCTTCCTCGCCCTGGCCAACGCGCCGGCCCAGCTGGACGCCTTCCTCACCTACGCCAACTCGCTGCGGGCCGCCGATCTGAGCCCCCGGCTGCGCGAGCTTGCGATCCTGACCGTGGGGCACGCGACCCGGTCGGCGTACGAGGTGGCGCACCACCGATCGCACGGTCTGAAGGCCGGGCTCACCGAGGAACAGCTCGCGGCGGTGGCCGACTTCGAGTCGTCCGACCTGTTCGACGAGACGGAGAAGGCGGTGATGCGCCTGGCCGAGGAGTCCACGCTCCGGGTCGACGTCTCCGAGAAAACATGGCGGGCCGCCGCCGCTTTCCTGACGGACAAGCAGATGGTCGAACTCTCCTTGTCCATCGCCTGGTACAACTCCGGCGTCCGCATCATGGGGCTGCTGAACATCGATCTCGAAGAGAACTACCCGAACCCTTTCCCGAACCCCTTTCCGCAGTCTTAGGCATCGTTGCCGCGAAGGCGCGTTGTGCTCCATGAGCCGTGATTTGCAAGGAGTGTTTCAATGGCGAAAATGCTCGCTGCGCGTCTGCACGCGCTCGGTGAGCCGATGTCGGTGGACACGATCGACGTGCCCACCCCACGGCCCACGGACGTGCTGGTGCGGGTGAAGGCCTGCGGGATCGTCCCCAACATGGCCAACGTCATCAATAGTTGGCCCACGTGGTTCCCGCACCAGCCGCTGCCGAAGCTGCCCGCCATCTTCGGCCTGGACGCCGCCGGCGTGGTCGAGCAGGTCGGCGAGGCGGTGCTGCACACCCGCCCCGGCGACCGGGTGTACGTCAACCCGCTCCGCTCCTGCGGGAGTTGTCAGGTGTGCCGGGGCGGCGAGCTGAGCCGCTGCCGCTACTTCACGCTGAACGGCTACTTCAGCACCTCCCGCGACGGCCAGCGCATCTTCGACCTGTACCCGTACGGCGGGTTCGCGGAGTACATGACCGCCCCGCAGTACTCGATCGTCAACCTCCCGGACACCATGACGTTCGAACAGGCGGGCAAGCTGGGCTACATCGGCACCTCCTACGGCGCGCTCAAGAACGCCGCGGCCGGCCCCGGCCAGGTCGCGCTGATCGACGGGGTGACGGGCACCCTCGGCGTCGCCTCGACCCTGCTCGCGCTGGCCTCCGGCGCCTCTCGGGTCCTCGGGACCGGCCGCAACGAGGAACTCCTCAAGCGCGTCAAGGAGTTGGACCCGGAGCGGGTCGAGGTCATGCGGCTGGGCGACGGCTCCACCGGCGAGTGGGCGAAGTCCCTGACCGGCGGGGAGGGCGCGGACTACGTGATCAGCGCGCTGGGCGCCCAGGCGCCGGTGGAGACGATGCTCGACTCCATGCAGGGCGTCCGCAGGGGCGGCCGGGTCGTCAACGTCGGCGGTGTCGCCGACCGGCTGCCCGTGGACGTCAAGTGGCTGATGGACGAGCAGGTCCAGCTGATCGGCTCCAACTGGTTCAGCACCGCGCAGGGGCAGGAACTCGCCGACATGGTCGGCACCGGCGCGCTGGACCTGTCGTATCTCCAGGTCAAGCCGTTCCCGCTGGCCCGGGTGAACGAGGCGATCTCGGGCCTCGACGACCGGGACGGCGGCTTCAGCAACTACGTCGTGATCCCCTGACGGACGCCCCGCAGCTCACCCCGCGGCGGGCCTGTCCTGCCCTGACGCCGCCGCGGGGTGTCCGCCCTCGTCCGGCACCGCGTACCCGGGGACGGACGGCCATCGCACGGTCAGCACCACCGACTCCTCCTCGGCGAACCAGGAGTGGTCCACGCCGTGCCCCCAGACGACGTAGTCGCCCTGGCGCTCCAGCACCACGCTGCGGCCCGGGAACTCGATCCGGAACCGGCCGCTGACGAGCACCTGGAGCGCGGTGCGTTCCTCGCCCCGCACCCACTGCGCCCGCCGGTCGCCCCGCGGGTGGACGCCCCACTTGATCTCGACGTCCTCGCTGTGCCGGGGATCGCCGTCGGGCTTGAAGTGCCCGAGCAGCCATCCCCGGTCGATCGCGGCGTCCTCACCCGCGTTGCCCACGTACACGTCGTCCATGTGCGGCGGTCAGCTCCGGCGAGCCGCGTACGTCACGAACGCGGACCACTCCGTGGGGGAGAAGGCGAGTTGAGCGTGGGCCGGGGCTTTGGAGTCACGGATGTGGATGGTGCCGGGTGTGGAGGCGACCTCCAGGCACTCGCCGCCTTCGTTACCGCTATAGCTGCTCTTGAACCAGGCGAGGGGTGTGGGCTCAGCGGTACTCATCGTTCTCCCAGCAAGCTTTCGATCAGGACGAGGGACTCCTGCATCGTAAGTGCCTGCGCCCTGATGCTCCCGTAGCGCGCGGCAAGCATCCGCACCTCCTCGGGCTCCGTGATGAGATTGCTGCTGCTCTGCGCCTCGGTGTACCCGACCTGCGGCTTTCCTTTGGGCGTCAGCAGCACGAACGGCCCGCCCATGCCGGCGTGTTCGGTGCGCTCCGACGGCATCACCTGGATCTCCACGCTGGGCAGTCGGCCGAGCTCGAGCAGATGCTCCAACTGCTCCCGGTGGATCATCCAGCCGCCGAGGGGACGCCGCAGCACCACCTCCTCGATCACCGCTGTCACCATGCACAGGGGCCAGCGGGTCAGGATGTCCTGCCGGTCCACCCGGGACGCCACGCGCTGCTCGATGGTGTCCTGGTCCAGCACCGGCTTGCGCATCACGTACAGCGCACGGGTTCGCTGCTGAGTCTGCAACAGACCAGGCACATCATGGTTGTTGTAGAAGTTGATCTCGACCGCGCTCCGTTCCAGCCGCGCGTAGTCCTTGAACCACGCCGGATGCCGGACCCTCGCCTTCGCCTTGGCCCGCTCGACGTCCTCGATGACCGCCTTCAACATCCCGCCCGCGTCGAGGAGTTCGTCCGCCGCCACCAGGAACTCCCGCTGAGGCGTCCGTACGCCCCTCTCCAGCGCGGAGATCAGGTCGGGGCCGTACCCGAGCCGGTCACCCAGTTCCTTCTGCGAAAGGCCCGCCCGCTCCCGCAACAGCCTCAACAGCTTGCCGACGGCCCGGTTCAGGTCGCTCATCTGCTCGACCTCGTCGTAGGCCTCCTCGGCCCCCGTGCTCTCGACCTGCTCCGCCAAGGTCATCCCCGACCCCTCACTCTCCGTCCGAAGGATCCCCACGCCGTCATCAGAATAGAACCGCACGAACACTCTCCGTGACGCTAATGGAAAGAGAGCCGTCGATCGGGGAGTAATCGGGGAGTATCCGGAGCATGGAACGGGACCGGTATGTGGACTTCCTGCGGGCGTGGGCCATCCTGCTCGTCGTGCTCGGGCACTGGCTGATCACCGGGCTGGTGCGGCGGCCGGACGGCGAGATCACCGCGCCGGAGCTGCTGGCGACCGTGCCCTGGACTCAGTGGCTGACGCTGGGCTTCCAGATCATGCCGCTGTTCTTCCTCGCCGGGGGCTGCGCGGCGGGCGGGTCCTGGACGCGGGCGCGGGCAGGGGGCGCGACGGCCGCCGGGTGGGTGGGGCAGCGGGCGGTACGGCTGCTGCTGCCGACCGGCGTCTACAGCGGGCTCGTGCTCACCGCCGTCGCGGTGTGCTCGGCTCTCGGCGTCGACCCGTTCACGCTGGCGCTGGTGGGGTGGGCGCTGGCCATGCAGTTCTGGTTCCTGCCGGTCTATCTGCTGGTCAGCGCGCTGACTCCGGCGCTGCACGCCCTGCATCGGCGGTGGGGGCTGCTCGTCCCGGCGGCGATGGTCGGGCTGGCCCTTGTCGTCGGGGTGCTGGATCTGGCGGCGGGACTGCCGTACGTCGGGCTGCTCAACTACGTGCTGGTGTGGGGCGTGGTCTACCAGCTCGGGTTCTGCTGGCGGGACGGGCTGGTCGGCGGGAGCCGTGCGCTGCCGGCCGCGCTGGTCCTGGGCGGCGGGGGCGCGTTCGCCGCGCTCGTCGGCCTCGGGCCGTTCCCGGTCAGCCTGATCCTGGTGACCGGGCAGGACCCCAGCAACACGAACCCGCCGTCGGCCGCCATGCTGGCGTGGGCGGTCGCGCAGGTCGGGGCGTGTCTGCTCGTCGCGCCCGCGGTGCGGCGGCTGCTGGAGCGGGAGCGGTGGCAGCGGGCGGTGCGGGCGACGGGGGCCGTCAGCATGACGCTCTACCTGTGGCACATGCTGCCGGTGCTGGTGATCGCCGCCGCCTTCTATCTGACCGGCCTCGCCCCGCAGCCGGCCTTCGGTTCGGCGGCCTGGTGGGCATGGCGGGTGCCGTGGCTGCTGGGGCTGGGGCTGGTGCTGCTCGCGACGGTGCGGGTGCTGGTGCCCGTGGAGCGCCGGCTGCTCTCGCTGAACGTGGGCGTCCGCGCCGACGCCGGTCCCCGGGAGGCGTGGCGGGTGTGGGCCGGCCTCGGCCTGAGCGTCTGGGCGCTGACGTACTTCGCCGGGCACGGTTTCGCGTACGGCGGCGGGTTCCCGGCGTGGCCGGCGCTGGGGCTGACGGCGGGGACGGGACTGGTCCTGACGGCCGGACTCGGAACGCCGGGTCCGCGAGGGACGCCGGGTCCCCGTGGTGCGCGGGGACGGATGGAGCCGGGGGCGGTGACGGAGAAGCCGGTGGAGGAGGCGGCCTGAGGACGGCAGAACGGCAGAACGGCAGAACAGCAGGACAGCAGGACAGCAGGACAGCAGGACGGTGCGGTCACGCCGTCCGTTTGCGGGCGGCCGTCTTCTTCGCCGGGGTCGCCTTCTTCGCCGTGGTCTTCTTGGCCGTGCTCTTCGCCGTCGACTTCTTCGCGCCGCCCTGCGCCGACTTGGCCGACTTCGCGGTCTTCGCCGTCGACTTCGTGGCCGCCGTCTTCTTCGCCGCCGTCGTCTTCTTCGCCGTGGACGTCGACGCCTTGCCGCCCGTCTGCTTGGGCGCCGCGCGGGCCGTCTTCCGCGGGGGCAGCTCCCTGACCTCGGCCTTCTCGGCCGCGGGCGCCTCGCCCCGGGACTCCTTCGCCGCCCGCACACTGTTCTCCAGGGCCGCCATCAGGTCCAGCACCTTGCCGCTGGAGGCGGGGGCGGGCGCCTCGGGCAGGGTCTCGCCGGCCGCCTTCGCGGCGACGACGCCCTCGACCGCCTCGCGGTACTCGTCGTGGAGGTCGTCCAGATCGACCTCGCCGAGGGTGTCCATCAGCGCGTCGGCGAGATCGAGTTCCTGGTCGCGGACGGTGACGTCGGTGTCCGGGGCGACGCCCTCGGGGGCGCGGACCTCGTCCGGCCAGAGCAGACCGTGCATGGCGATGGCCTCGCCGACCACGCGGAGCATGCCCAGCCGCTCCCGCCCGCGCAGCGCGTACTTGGCGATCGCGACCTTGTTGCTGCGCTTGAGCGCCTCCCTGAGCAGGGTGTACGGCTTCGCCGCCGGGGCGCCGCCCGCCTGGAGGTAGTAGGCGGCGTCCATCTGGAGCGGGTCGATGCGGTCGGCCGGCACGAAGGCCACGATCTCGATCGTCTTCGCGGTCGGGATCGGCAGCTGGGACAGGTCCTCGTCGGTGATCGGGACGATCGTGCCGTCCGCGTCCTCGTACCCCTTGCCGATCTCGGCGGAGCTCACCTCGCGGTCCTCCAGCTCGCAGACCTTGCGGTAGCGGATCCGGCCGCCGTCCTCGGTGTGGATCTGGCGGAAGGAGATCGAGTGGCTCTCGGTGGCGTTCACCAGCTTGATCGGGATGCTGACGAGACCGAAGGAGATGGCGCCGTTCCAGATGGATCGCACGTGCAGCACCTTTCCGGGCACTATCCGACAAAAGTGATGTAACGGAACAATGCGGATGAAGTATGTGATTCTCATCGTATGACGCCGATTACCGAGGTGGAGGGGCGACGGCTGGCGCTGAGCAACCTGGAGAAGGTGCTGTATCCGGCGACCGGCTTCACCAAGGGCGAGACGCTGCACTACTACGCCACCATCGCCCCGGCCCTGCTGCCCCATCTGCGTGACCGGCCGCTGTCCTTCCTGCGCTACCCGGACGGGCCCGGCGGACAGCTCTTCTTCGCGAAGAACGTGCCGCCGGGCACCCCCGAGTGGGTCACCACGGCGGAGGTCCCGCGCTCGGAGGGGCCGGCCCGGATGGTGCTCGTGCAGGACCTGGCGAGCCTGATGTGGGCGGCGAACCTCGTCACCGAGTTCCATACGCCCCAGTGGGTGATCCAGGACGTGGTCCGGGACCCGCAGGAGGCCGACCGGCTGGTCTTCGACCTCGACCCGGGCGCGCCCGCGACCGTCGTCGAGTGCTGCGAGGTCGCGCTGTGGCTGCGGGAACGGCTGGCGGCGGACGGGATCGACGCGTACGCCAAGACGTCGGGGGCGAAGGGGCTGCATCTGGTGGCGGCGGTGCGGGGCTCGTCGTCCGAGCGGGTGACGGAGTACGCGAAACGGCTCGCGGTGGAGGCGGAGGGGGCGATGCCGGGGCTGGTCGTCCACCGGATGACGCGGAGCCTGCGGCCGGGCAAGGTGTTCGTCGACTGGAGCCAGAACGCCGCCCGCAAGACGACGGCCACGCCCTACACCCTGCGGGCGCGGCCCGAGCCGACCGCGTCGGCGCCGGTGACGTGGGGGGAGGTGGAGGGGTGCGGGGCGCCGCGGGAGCTGGCGTTCCGGGCGGAGGACGTCATGTCCCGGGTGGGCGAGGAGGGGGATCTGCTGGCACCGCTCTTCGAGCTGCGGGCGGCGGGCCAACTGCCGCCATGACCTGCGGGCACGATGACCCGGCGGCCCATCCGGCGTTCGAGGACGAGGCCCGAGGCCCGTTCAGGGCCGAAGCGAGGGCCCGGGGGCGACGGCCCTCGGCGTCGGCCCTCGGCGTCGGCCCTCGGCGGCAGTCCTCGGCGTCGGCCCTCGGCGACGGCCACGCGGGCCGACCCGCGCGCGAGGACGTCCGGCCGACCCCCGGAGGCCCACTCCGGTCAACCGCCGGAGGCCCACGTCCGTCTGTCCCGGGCCATCGCGTGCAGACCCTCCACGTCCGCCGGCTTCAGGACGCCGCCCGCGCGGGTCAGCGCGCCCAGTTCCGTGTCGCGCAGGACGCGCACCTCGCGCGGGGGCGTGGTGATCCGCAGGTCGGCGGGTTCGACCAGGGCGAGGACCGGGCGGACCTCGGCGGTCAGGGCGTAGGAGGCGCGGTCGGCGTCGGCGCGGACGCGGCGCAACAGGGGCCGCGGGTCGCGGCGGCCGAGGGCGACCGCCGGGTCGGCGACGAGGACCCGCTGCCGGCGGGCGTACAGCGCGTGGACGGCGAAGAGGCCGCCGGGCCCGATGGTCAGGTGGTGGATGCGGTCGCCGCCGGGCAGCGGGACGGAGTGCAGGGTGTGCCAGCCGGCCCCGTCGAGCCGGTCCAGGGCGTCGCCGACGGTCTGCTCGGCGGCGAGTGCCCGCCGGCGCGGGTCGGGCCGCAGCCGGTGGGCGGGGGCGGGGTCCCGGTCGAGGTCGATCAGCAGGGCCTCGCCGGGGCGGTTGGGCGCGAGGTCGTCGTCCGGGCGGAGGGCGAGCCGGGCCAGCTCGGCGGGGGTGGGGACCGGGGGCGGGCCCACGGTGACCGGCCCGGTCAGGAAGGGGCCGAGCACCTCCAGGACGTCCTCCCGGCGATCGTCGGCGAGCACGTTGACCCGGCCGGCCTCACGGTCGTACCAGGCGATGTTCCGGCCGTCGGCCAGACAGACGTAGAGCCGCTCCTGGCCGTGTCGCCAGGTCGGTACGACGCGAAGTCCGCTCATCGACATCACCCCATGACCATGGGAACAGGCGGGGCGCTCCAGGGGCAAGAAGGCGCATACCTTCGGGCGCGGTGGGGCAGTCACTGGGGACGGGACGGAGCGCGGTTGGGGAGGCGTCGTTGCGGACCCGCAGGAAGCAGTCCGAGGTACCTTCGCCGGACGCCCCGTGGAACGAGATCGTGCCGGGCCTGTGGATGGGCGGACACGAGTACCGCGGGCGGGACGGACAACGGCGGTTCGCGGTGGTGCAGGGCGAGTTCGACCTCGTCCAGACGCTCCTGAGGCTGCCCGGACACGGTCCGGACGAGGGCGTGCCGCACCAGGTGTGGCCCATACCCGACGGGCCGCTGGACGGCACCCAGCTCGCCGGGGTGATGCGGCTGGCGCAGGCGGCGGGCGAGGCGCTGGACGAGGGCCGGAAGGTGCTCGTGCGTTGCTGGCACGGCTACAACCGGTCCGGGCTGGTCGTCGCGCACACGCTGATGCGCCGGGGGGACCCGGCCGAGCGGGCGATCCGGCTGATACGGTCGCGGCGCTCGCCCTGGGCCCTGCACAACGAACTGTTCGTCGAGTACCTCAAGGCGGGGCTGCCGACGGCCAGGCTGCTGGAGGAACTCGCCGAGTAATCGTTTCTCCCGCGCGGCCGCACCGGTACGCGGCCACACCGTACGGGAATCGGACTTCCCGACTTTCGTGCGAATAAGGTGTACGGGGCATCGCCGCATGATCACAGGAGCCCCGTGTCCCTCAGACGTCCCGTTCTCGCCGTCGCGGCCGTCGCCCTGCTGGCGTCGGCCACCGCGGCCTGCGGCGACGCCGGCGGACTGCGCGGCGCGGGCCCGACGCCCACCGCGATCAGCCCGGCCCGGCTCTGGCCGCAGCTGCCGCCGGCGTCCAGCCCGGCGTGGGCCATCGACGAGGCCGACACGGAGACGATCAAGGGCGTGGCCGTCCCGCGCGGCGACATCCGCGAGGTGGACCCGGTCGCCGTCGTCCGCGCCGAGATCGCCGCGCACCCCGACGACTACCGGGGCGGCACGGCGGTCTACCGCGAGACCGCCGACCGGATGGCCGACTGCGGCGGCGACAAGGGCTCAGGGGACACCGGTGGCGGCGGCGGGAGTCGCTGTCCCGTCCTCGCGCCCTACTACCGCGATCTCACCGGCGACGGACGCCCCGAGCTGACCCTCGGCTTCCGGCTGCTGCCGGGCGAGCTGACCGCCGTGCGCGTCTACACCGTCGAGCAACAGCGGCTGGTGCGGGTGATGGCCTGGGAGGACGCGGTCAGCGCGGTCGAGCTGGCCGGGCGGTCAGTGATCATCCGCTCGCCGTCGGACCTCGCCGACTACGAGTACCGGCTCCAGTGGACCTGGGATCCGGAGCAGAAGGCGATGCTCCTCACGCACGACGAGATGCTGCGCTCCGACGGGGCGAAGGGCTCCCCCGGTACCCGCGCGCACAAGTCGTCCGCCGTCACGCCCGCCCCCGCCGTCACTCCCGCGCCCGCCGCGACGCCTACATCCGCCACCCCGCAGTCGTCCGCCTCCTCCTCGGCGGGCGGGCGATGAGGCTCGCCCTCCCCCAGTGGGCCGGCATGCTGGCGGTGAAGGCCGCCGTCTTCATCACGGTGATGTGCTGCGCCCTGGCCGCGCTGCTCGGCGTGCTGGTGCATGTGCAGGTGACCGACCAGACCGTCGGACAGGCCCGCACCCTCGCGCTCTCCCGGCTGACGGACGCCACGGAGGCGTACGAGGCCGGGGACACGCTGCGGCCGGGGGCCGGGGTGGATCCGGCGGGGCTGCCGAAGACGCTGCGGGAGCTCGCGGCGAGCGGCGAGCGCGGCACGATGGTCGCCGTCCACCGCGGTCGCCCCGTGATGTGGGCGGCGGGCCCGGCCGACGGCGGGCGGGCGCTGGCCGTGGCCGTCGACTACGGCCAGCAGGCGCGCACGATCGAGGGGCTGGACAACGCGATCCTGTGGTCGTCGGTGCCGGCGATCGGGGCGACGCTGCTGGTCGGCGCGTTCGCCGTGAGCCGGGTGACCCGGCGGCTGCACACCACCGCCCGGGTGGCGCGGCGGATCAGCGCCGGCGATCTGGACGCGCGCGTGGACGACGCCCGCACGAAGGATCCGACGCGCCCGCAGGACGAGGTGGCCGCCGTCGCCGTCGCGCTGGACTCGATGGCGTCCTCGCTCCAGGGCAAGCTGCTGAGCGAGCAGCGCTTCACCGCCGACGTCGCGCACGAGCTGCGCACCCCGCTCACCGGGCTGCACGCGGCGGCCGAGCTGCTGCCGCCGGGGCGTCCGACGGAGCTGGTGCGCGACCGTGTCGCGGCGCTGCGCACGCTCACCGAGGACCTGTTGGAGATCTCCCGGCTCGACACCGGGCGGGAGCGGCTGGAGCTGGACGCCGAGGAGCTGGGTGCGCTGGCCAGGCGGGTGGTGCGGGCGTCGGGGGCCCGCACCGGGATCACCGTCGTGCGGGACGCGCGCGTGGAGACCGACCGGCGGCGGCTGGAACGGGTCCTCGGCAACCTCGTCGCCAACGCGCACCGGCACGGCCGGGCGCCGGTGGAGCTGACGGTGGACGGTCCCGCGGTGACCGTCCGGGACCACGGGGACGGCTATCCGGAGTACCTCGTGGCGCACGGGCCGCAGCGGTTCCGCACCGAGGGCGGCGCGAAGGGGCACGGGCTCGGACTGACCATCGCGGTGGGCCAGGCGGAGGTGCTGGGCGCGCGGCTGACGTTCGGCAACGCGCCGGACGGCGGGGCGGTCGCCACGCTGACGCTGCCTCAGACGCCTCCCACCGGGGACGGCCTCCCCGATGGCGCAGTGTGACGGGCGCGGGGTGCGGGCCGCTCCTAATGTGGCGGTAAGTCAGTTTCGCCGCCTTCATGGAGGTACCCCATGTCCCTGCGCTCCGCGTTCACCCGTCTGGCCATAGTCACCGCCGCCGGCGCCCTCGCCACCGCCGCCGTCGCCGTCACGCCCGCCGGAGCGGACGACGGCTCGGGCACGGGCTCCGGCTCCAACTCGGGCAACTCCGGCTATGAGTCGGGGTCGGGCTCGGGGTCGGGCTCGGGGTCGGGTTCAGGGTCGGGTTCGGGCTCCGGAGGCCATGACGGCGGGGGCCAAGGGGGGAATGGGAACGGTAACGGCAACGGGAACGGCAATGGCGGCCAGGGTGGGAACGGCAACGGGAACGGCGGCCAGGGCGGCAACGGGAACAACCAGGGCGGGAACGGCAACGGCAACAACCAGGGCGGCAACGGCGGCCACAACAACGGCCAGGGCGGCAACGGCAACGGCCAAGGCGGGAACGGCAACGGGAACGGGAACAACCAGGGCGGCAACGGCGGCCACAACAACGGCCAGGGCGGCAACGGCAACGGCAACGGCAACGGCCAAGGCGGGAACGGCAACGGAAACGGGAACAACCAGGGCGGGAACGGCAACAACCAAGGCGGCAACGGCGGTTACGACAACGGCCAGGGCGGCAACGGCAACGGCGGCGACAGCTGGGGCGGCGGCGGTCAGGGCGGCAACCAGGGCGGCGGCGACGACCACCGCCTCGCCCGCGGCGTCGTCACCGCGAGCCAGCTGCTCCTGCGCAGCGCCCCGCACCGCGGCAGCGAGGTGATCCGGGTCGCCCACCGCGGCGAGATCGTCTCCATCTTCTGCAAGACCACCGGCCAGTCGGTCCAGGGCAACCCCTACTGGTACCTCCTCACGGACGGCACCTGGGCCTGGGGCGCCGCGCGCTACATCGACACCCACGGCTCCTCGCCGCGCTGGTGCTGAACCGTAGATCCCTTCAAGGCTCACAAGGAGCCCGATTTGGGTAAGTTCCGGACATGACGCGAGCCGGAGCCGAAGCCATCGCGCCGGCGGCGGACGCCCCGGCCCCCGCGGCACGCCTCCCCCGGCGACGCGGCGTCGAACTCGCTCTCCTCCTCGTGGCCGTCCTGCTGTCGGTCTACGGCTACTGCGCCGTGGGCCTCGCCAAGGCCGGCACCGTCCCGCCCGGCGCCGCCGGCTACGGCGCCGGGCTCGGCGTGCTGGCCCTGCTGGCGCATGTGGCGGTACGGGTGCGCGCCCCCTACGCCGACCCCCTGCTGCTGCCCATCGCGGTGCTGCTGAACGGGATCGGGCTGGTGCTGATCTACCGGCTCGACCTGGAGACGCCCGACGACCGGGCGGCCCCGACGCAACTGGTGTGGTCCACGCTCGGCGTGGCGCTGTTCGCCTTCGTGGTGGCCGCGCTGCGCGAGCACCGGGTGCTCCAGCGGTACGCGTACGTGAGCGTGGTCGCCGCGCTGGCCCTGCTGACGCTGCCGATCTTCTTCCCGGCGGTCAACGGCGCCCGCATCTGGATCCGGATCGCGGGCTTCTCGATCCAGCCGGGCGAGTTCGCGAAGGTGCTGCTCGCGGTGTTCTTCGCCGCGTACCTGGCCGCCAACCGCACGGCGCTCGCGTACGCGGGCCGCAAGATCTGGTTCGTGCAGCTGCCCTCCGGCCGGGTCCTCGGCCCGGTCGTCGCGATCTGGCTGCTGAGCGTCGGCGTACTCGTCCTCGAACGCGACCTGGGCACCTCGCTGCTGTTCTTCGGCCTGTTCGTGGTCATGCTGTACGTCGCCACCGGCCGCACCGGCTGGATCGCGGTGGGGCTGCTGCTGGCCTCGCTCGGCGCGGTCGCCGTCGGCTGGCTGGAGCCGCATGTGCACAGCCGGGTGCAGGACTGGCTGCACCCGTTCGCGTCGATCGAGGCGGGCCAGGGCCCGAACCAACTCGCCCAGTCCCTCTTCTCGTTCGCCGCCGGCGGGGTGCTCGGCAGCGGTCTGGGCCTCGGCCACTCCACCCTCATCGGCTTCGCCGTGAAGTCGGACTTCATCCTGGCGACGGCCGGCGAGGAGCTGGGCCTCGCGGGACTGTCCGCGCTGTTCCTGCTGTACGGGCTGCTGGTGGAGCGCGGCTACCGGGCCGGCCTCGCCCTGCGCGACCCGTTCGGCCGGCTGCTCGCGATCGGCCTCGCCTCGATCGTCGCGCTCCAGGTGTTCGTGATCGCGGGCGGGGTGACGGGGCTGATCCCGCTGACGGGCATGGCGATGCCGTTCCTCGCGCAGGGCGGCTCCTCGGTCGTCACCAACTGGGCGATCGTGGCGCTGCTGATCCGGGTGAGCGACTCGGCGCGGCGGCAGTACGACGGGAAGGCCGCGCCGTGAACGTCAGAACGGGCCCGCCCAGGGTTCCGGTGAGCCGCCGGCACGAGGCGCCGGTGATGGGCCGGCACATCCGGCACGCGGCCGTCTTCTGCGCGCTGCTGCTGGTGGCGCTGCTGGTCAACGCCGCGCGCGTGCAGGTCGTCCAGTCCGGCCGGTACGAGGAGAGCCCCGCCAACCGGCGGGAGTCCATCGCCCGGTACGGGCAGCCGCGCGGCGACATCCTCGTCGACGGCGTCCCGGTGACGGGCTCGCGGGACACCGGCGAGCAGCTGCGCTACGAACGCACCTACGCGGACGGGCCGTTGTTCGCCCCGGTGACCGGCTTCGCCTCGCAGGAGTACGGGACGACGTTCCTGGAGCACGCCGAGGACGACCTGCTGTCCGGGGTCGATCCGCTGCTCACGGCGTTGCCGCTGTGGAACGAGTTCACCCGGTCCCGGCCGGCCGCCGGGAACGTGATGACGACGCTGGACGGGCGGGCGCAGCGGGCGGCGTACCAGGGGCTGGCCGGGCGCAAGGGGGCGGTGGCCGCGGTGGAGCCGTCGACGGGGCGGATCCTGGCGCTGGTGTCGTTCCCGTCGTACGACCCGGCGCTGCTGTCGGGGAACGACGCGGGGACCGAGCGGGCGTGGGCGCGGCTGAACTCCGACCCTGACCGGCCGATGCTGAACCGGGCGGTGCGGCAGACGTATCCGCCGGGGTCGACGTTCAAGGTGGTCACGGCCGCGGCGGCGCTGGACGCGGGCGTGGTCAGGAACCTGGACGCGGCGACCCGTTCCCCCGCGCCCTACACGCTGCCCGGTACGACGACACGGCTGACGAACGCCTCCGACGGGTGTGAGGACGCCACACTGCGGGATGCGTTCGTGTGGTCCTGCAACACGGTGTTCGCCAAGCTCGGGGTGGATGTGGGGCTGACGGACATGGCGGGCACGGCGGAGGCGTTCGGCTTCAACGCGGCCGATGTGCGAGTGCCGTTCTCCGTGGCGCGCAGCACCTTCGACACCTCGGTCGACCGGGCGCAGCTCGCCCTGTCCTCGATCGGGCAGTACAACACGCGGGCCACGCCGCTCCAGATGGCGATGGTGGCGGCGGCCGTCGCCAACGGGGGCCAGGTGCGCCCGCCGTATCTGGTGGAGCGGACGACGCGGTGGAGCGGGGCGACCCTGACGACGGCCGGTTCGAGGCCGGCGCGGCAGGCGATGCGGCCGTCGACGGCGTACCGGCTGCGGGAGCTGATGACGGACGTGGTGCGCGAGGGCACCGGCAAGAACGCGGCGATCCGGGGCGCGACGGTGGGCGGCAAGACCGGCACCGCGCAGCACGGCCTCGGCAACGCCGGACTGCCGTACGCCTGGTTCGTCTCGTGGGCGCAGGGCGACCGCGATCTGGAGCCCAAGGTGGCGGTCGCGGTGGTGGTGGAGGACGCGGCGGCGAACCGGCGGGACATCACCGGCGGCGGGGTGGCGGCGCCGATCGCACGGGCGGTGATGGAGGCGGTGCTCACCTCGTGAGACGGGGGCTTCCGGAGCGGTCAGTCCATCACCGGAGTTGAAGGACTTCGTCGACGCCCTCGACCCGGTCAACGCGGACGCGGACACCGCGGACGGGGTACCAGGGCCGCCACCGCGAGATGCTGTCCCGTCGACGGGTGGGGGTCCCCCCACGCCTTTGAGGCAGTGGGGGAGGTTCGAGCGCGTCCAGGAGGCGATGACGGCCCTGTGGTGGGTCCCGGCCGGTCACCGTCCGACGGTCGCGGAGGCGGAGGCCCGGCTGCTGCACCTGCGCACCAACGGCCCGACCCCGTACGCCTTCACCCTGCGCAAGTCCTTCCCGGCTCAGGGGGCGGAGCCGGTGAGCTTCGATGTCCCGGAGGGGCTGGGCTGCTCGGTGTAGGGGTCAGGGACGCCGGCGATCGATCGCAGTGAGGTCGATGTCAACAGGGAAAGGCTCGGTCAGCTTGAGACGGTTATGGAAGATGCCGGTCAGCCCGTAAGCCTGGGTCGCGGGGTCGAGTTCGAAGACGTAGACCACCGGCAGGCCCTGATTCTCCTCGACGCGCCAGAAGTACGGGATGCCCGCCTGCGCATACTTCCGCGGCTTCACATCCCGGTCTCGGTCCTCGGAGTCCTCGGAGACGACCTCGATAGCAATCACGACGTCTTCCGGCCGGTACCAAGTCTGCTTCGGCCCGGTGTCGGCCTCCGCGCGGAACACCAGGACATCCGGCTCCGGCCGATTGCGCTTGTTGAGCTTTACGGTCATCTCCCGGATGACGTCCAGCTCGTCCGGCACCTGGTCCAGCAGGGCGTTGTCCAGCAAGCGCATCGCGCGTGAGTGAAACTGAGTCTGCGGACTCACGAAGACGAGGCTCCCGTCGATGAGCTCCGTATGCGGAGGCAAGTTGGGGAGTTCGTCGAGGTCGTCCGCCGTCCAACCGCCCACCGGCGGACGAGGCCACTCGTAGTCGTCGCCCAGCCCGTGCTCGCGTGCGGCACTCATGATTGCTCCCATGGGGCGGAGTCTCCCTGGCACAGTCAGCCTACCCAGCGCGATCTGCCGATCGCTCCCTCCATGGAGTGATCCCCGCGCAAGGGATTGACGCGCTTGCTGACAGGCAGTCTCATAAGGGCATGACGACCCTCACGGACGCCGAGGCGCTCGACGGGCTGCGGGATGCGCTCGGGCTGCTCAAGGATCGCGAGCAGGTGGCCGAGCGGTTGCTCGCCTCCTCCGCCAAGCACTCCTTCGACCCGGACAAGGAACTGGACTGGGACGCCCCCTTCGAGGAGGGCAAGTGGTTCTGGCCGCCCGAGCTGGTGTCGCTGTACGACACGCCGCTGTGGAAGCGGATGGGCGAGGAGCAGCGGATCCTGCTGTCGCAGCACGAGGCGGCGGCGCTGGCCTCGCTGGGCATCTGGTTCGAGATCATCCTGATGCAGCTGCTGGTACGGCACATCTACGACAAGTCGGCGACGAGCGCGCACGTGCGGTACGCGCTGACCGAGATCGAGGACGAGTGCCGTCACTCGAAGATGTTCGCCCGGCTGATCGCGCAGGGCGGCACGCCCTGGTACCCGGTGAGCCGGGCGCACCAGCATCTCGGCCGGCTCTTCAAGACGATCTCCACCACACCCGGCTCCTTCACCGCGACCCTCCTCGGCGAGGAGGTCCTGGACTGGATGCAGCGGCTGACCTTCCCCGACGAGCGGGTCCAGACCCTGGTCCGGGGCGTCACGCGGATCCACGTCGTGGAGGAGGCCCGGCACGTGCGGTACGCGCGCGAGGAGCTGCGCCGCCAGATGGTGACCGCGCCGAAGTGGTCCCAGGAGTTCACCCGGGTGACGTCGGGCGAGTTCGCCCGCGTGTTCTCGGTCGCCTTCGTCAACCCCGAGGTCTACACGAACGTCGGCCTGGACAAGCGGGAGGCGCTAGCGCAGGTGAAGGCGAGCGGGCACCGGCGCGAGGTCATGCAGACCGGATCGAAGCGGCTGACGGACTTCCTGGACGACATCGGCGTGCTGCGGGGAGTCGGCAGGCGGCTGTGGAAGTCGTCGGGGCTGCTGGCGTAGACGTACGGGGACGGCCGGTGCAGACCGCGCCGGGAGCGCAGGGCGGGACGTGCCGGGCCGGGAGCGCCGGGCCGGGAGCCCCGGGCCGGACGCACCAGGCCGAGAGCACCAGGCCGAGAGCGCAGGGCGGGACGTGCCGGGCCGAGAGCACCGGGCCGGACGCGCCAGGCCGGGAGCGCCAGCCCGGGAGCGCCAGGCCGGGAGCGCCAGGCCGGGAGGGCCGGGCCGGGAGGGCCGGGCCGGGAGGGCCGGGCCGTCGGCTCAGGCCTGGGGGTGCGGCTCCGGTAAGCGATTACGCTGCACACATGACGCCCGCAGCCCCCGCCTACCGTCGCCTCAGCGTCGAGGAGCGGCGCAGTCAACTGCTCGACGCCGCGCTCTCGCTGTTCGCGCACCGCGTCCCGGAGGACGTCTCGCTGGACGACGTGGCGGAGGCCGCCGGGGTCTCCCGGCCGCTGGTCTACCGGTACTTCCCCGGCGGCAAGCAGCAGCTCTACGAGGCCGCGCTGCGCTCCGCCGCCGAGGAGCTCCGGCACTGCTTCGACGAGCCCCACGACGGCCCCCTCCTCCCCCGGCTCGCCCGCGCCCTGGACCGCTACCTCGCCTTCGTCGACCAGCACGACGCCGGCTTCAGCGCCCTCCTCCAGGGCGGCAGCGTCGTCGAGACCTCCCGTACGACCGCCATCGTGGACGGTGTGCGCCGCGCCGCCGCCGAGCACATCCACAGCCACCTCGGCGTGGCCGAGCCCGGCCCCCGGCTGCGGATGACGGTCCGGATGTGGATCACCGCCGTGGAGGCGGCCTCGCTCATCTGGCTCGACGAGGGCAAGCAGCCCCCGCTCGACGAACTGCGGGACTGGCTGGTGGAGCAGTTCGTCGCGGTCATGTCGGTCACCGCGGCACGCGACCCGCAGACCGCCGGCGTGGTCCGCCGTGCGCTCGCCGACGCGACCTGATCGACACTGGAGGCGTGAAGAGCGAAGACACCCCCTTCGAGGGCGGCCCGATGGACGGCCGCGTCCTCCCCGTCCTGCTGGGCCCCACCGGCCACCCGCCCAAGACGTACCGCATCCCCGTCCCCGACGCGGCCGGCGGCCCGCCGACCGTCCTGGTCTACCGCCGCGTGCCCCGGGGGCACGGCGGCAAGCTGGGCCTGCCCAGGGGCTGGAAGTACGAGTACGACCCGGAGGGGAAGAAGGACACCCGGCTGAAGTGGCCGTGGTCGAAGCCCGACGCCACGCCGAAAGGCAAGCCGGATGACGCCGAAGGGTGACTTCGTTGCGCCGAACCGCGCAGGCTTGCCGCACGGACCGCACACCCACACCTGATGCTCGCCCTGCGGGGTGGAGGGCCCACCCCGCGCGGGAGGTGATGACGTGTCAGGAAGGCTGCTGCGTCGGGTGTGCACGGCCTGCACGACGACGATGCTGGCCGCACAGGCCGTACTGCTGACCCCGGCGTCCGCCGTGGCCGCCCCCGAGCCGCCGGAGCCCGGCGGGCGCTCGGTGGCCGAACTGCTGACGGACCTTCAGCGGCTGTACCGGGAGGCCGAGAAGGCCGCCGAGGCCCACAACACCACCGAGGAGAAGCTGAAGGAACGCCGGGCCGAGGCCGAGCGCCTCAACGCGCGGCTGGCGCGCACCCGGCTGTCCCTGAACGAGAGCCGGGGCGCCGCCGGACGCCTGGCCCGCCAGCAGTACCAGAACATCACCGGCATCTCCCCCTACGTACGGCTCCTGCTCGCCCGGGACCCGCAGCACGCCCTCGACCAGGGGCACGTCATCGGACAGCTGGCGCGGGAGCGGGCCGAGACGGTGGGCCGGCTGGAGGGCAGCGAACGCGAGGCCGACGTCCTCGCCCGCCGGGCGCGCGCCGCCCTCGACGCGCAGCTCACCCTCACCGAACGCAAGAAGAAGGAACGCGACGCCGTGCGCCGCCGGCTGGACGACGTCGAACGGCTCCTCGCCTCGCTCAGCGCCGACCAGCTCACCGCCGTCGCCGACCTCGAACGCGACGACGTCGCCGAGGCCCAGCAGAAGCTGATGGCCTCGGGCGCGCTGAGCGACGACCGCCCCCCGTCGACGGAGGGCGACCGCGCCCTGCGCTACGCCGTGGACCAGCTCGGCAAGCCGTACGAGTGGGGCGCGGAGGGCCCCGCCGCCTACGACTGCTCGGGCCTGACCTCCCAGGCCTGGCAACGGGCCGGCACCCCGATCCCCCGCACCAGCCAGCAGCAGTGGGCCCGCCTGGACCGCGTCCCGCTGGACGCGCTGCGCCCCGGCGACCTGGTCGTCTACTTCCCCGACGCCACCCATGTGGCGATGTACGCCGGGGAGGGCATGGTGGTCCAGGCCCCGAGACCGGGCGAACCCGTCAAACTCTCCCCGATCGCAACCAACCCGATCCTGGGCGCAGTCCGCCCGGACCCAGAGGCCGAGCCGGTGGAGGACTACAAGCCCCTTGACCTCTCAGACCCGCACCCGCCGAACGACCGCACCCCCAACGACGCCTAGGCCCCGGCCACCTCGGCGAGGTAGCCCTGCGTCTTCTCCGGCTCATAGAAGAAGTTCTCGAAGTCCGCAGGATCGTTGAACCCGTTGGCGAAACGATCAGCCACCGGCTGCAACTGCCCGGCCGCGCCGATGAGGTTCAAGATGTGCTCGGGCGGCGGAGCCAACATCGCGTTGGTCCACTTCGTCACATGCTGAGCCGTGTCCCAGTACCGGTCGAACGTCCCCCGCATCCACTCCTCGTCGAACGGCTTGTCACCCTGTTCGAGGATCGACGCGAGGTAGGCGGCCGCGCACTTGGACGCCGAGTTGGAGCCCTGTCCGGTGATCGGGTCGTTGGCGACGACCACGTCGGCGACGCCGAGCACGAGGCCGCCGCCGGGCAGGCGGCCGACCGGGTTGCGGACGGTGGGCGCGTAGCGGCCGGCCAGGGTGCCGCCGGCGTCGGTCAGTTCGACCCGGGTGGCCCGCGCGTACTCCCACGGCGTGAACCGCTCCATGAGCTCCAGGGTCAGGGAGAGGTGCTCGGCCGGGTCCTTGACGCCCTTGAAGACGTCGAGCGGGCCGCCGGGCACGCCCTCCCAGAAGAGGATGTCGGCGCGGCCGGAGGTGGTGAGCGTCGGCATGACGAACAGCTCGCCGACGCCGGGGACCAGGTTGCAGCGGACCGCGTCGTACTCCGGGTGCTCCGGGCGCGGGCCGAGGCCGTGCACGTACGCCACCGCGAGGGCGCGCTGCGCCTCCGTGTACGGGGAGCGCGAGGCGTCGCGGCCGAACATCTGGACGAGCTCGCCCTTGCCGGCGGAGATCAGGACGAGGTCGTAGGCGCGGGAGAAGTAGTCGAGGTCGGAGACGGCCGCCCCGTGGATCACCAGCTGGCCCCCGCGCTGGGCGAAGACCTCCATCCAGCCGGCCATCTTCACCCGCTGGTCGACGGACTGCGCGTAGCCGTCGAGCCGGCCCACCCAGTCGATCGCGCGCTGCGTGGGGCCGGGGTCGTGGGAGCCGGGGGCCGCCACCGAGACGCCGAGTCCCTCGATCCTGGGGGCCTGCGACTCCCAGAAGTTCAGCTGGAGGTCGCGCTCGTGCTGGAGCGCGGTGTGGAACATGCACTGCGTCGACATCACCCGGCCGGAGCGGATCTCGTCCGCGGTGCGGTTGGACATCAGGGTGACCTCGTACCCGTGCGACTGGAGGCCGAGGGCGAGCTGGAGTCCGGACTGGCCGGCTCCGACGACGAGTATCTTCCGCATGCGGGGCTTTCTCCTAGGTGGCCGGGGCCGGGGGCCGGGGGTGGGGGGCCGGGGTGGGGGGACCAGGGGGACTTGGAGGTGGGCCTACTCGGGGGTTTCGTCGAGGGCGTGGCCGACGAGGGACAGGAGGGTCTCGATCACCGAGATCCGGCGACGCGCGTCCATGATCATGACGGGGATGTGCCGGGGGATCGTCAGCGCCTCCCGGACGTCCTCCGGGTCGAACAGCTCGCTGTCGTCGAAGTGGTTGACGCCGACGACGTAGGGCAGTCCGCAGCTCTCGAAGTAGTCCAGCGCGGGGAAGGCGTCCTTGAGGCGGCGGGTGTCGGCGAGGACGACGGCTCCGATCGCGCCGCGCACCAGGTCGTCCCACATGAACCAGAAGCGCTGCTGGCCGGGGGTGCCGAAGAGATAGAGGACGAGGTCGTCGTCGAGCGTGATGCGGCCGTAGTCCATGGCCACCGTGGTGGTGGCCTTCTCCGGGGTGCCGGTGAGGTCGTCGGTGTCCTCGCCGGCCTCGGTCATCAGCGCCTCGGTCTGGAGCGGGGTGATCTCCGAGACGGTGCCGACGAGGGTGGTCTTGCCGACGCCGAAGCCGCCCGCCACCACGATCTTGGTGGCTATGGGGGCCCGAGTGCGGTCCGTCTGCCAGGACTTCAGGTCCTCGTCGGGCTCGTCGACGAGGGGGGAGACACCGAAGGGGGTTTCGGCGTCAGAGACGACGGAGTCCACTGAGCACCCTTTCCAGCAGAGCGCGGTCGGGACGGCCCGTACCGTGAGCGGTACCGGTGCCGTACACACGGATCTTTCCCTGGTCCGCGAGGTCGCTGAGCAGCACGCGGACCACGCCGAGCGGCATCTTCAGCAGCGCGGCGATCTCGGCCACCGTGCGCATGCGGCGGCACAGTTCGACGATGGCCCGCAGCTCCGGCATGACCCGGGTGGTGAGGGAGCCGTTCGTCAGTTCCTTGCGTTCCTCGGGCGCTTCGAGTTCGGCCGTGGCCGCCACGAACGTCTCGACGAGGAGGACGTGACCGAAGCGGGTACGGCCGCCGGTCAGCGAGTAGGGGCGTACGCGGGCGGGCTTGCGGTCGCCGCCGCGGACGGGGAGCGGGGTGATCCGGCCGCCGGGGGCCGGGGTGTCGCGCCGGGGAGAGCTCATCGGGTGCTCCCCGCCGCCGCGGACTCCAGCGACTGCCTGAGCTCGCTGCGGAGTTCGGGGGTCAGGACGTGGCCGGCGCGGCCCACGAAGAGCGCCATGTGGTACGCCACGACGCTCATGTCGCAGTCGGCGGAGCCGTGGACCCCGAGCAGGGAGCCGTCGCTGATCGACATCACGAACAGGCTGCCCTCGTCCATGGCGACCATGGTGTGCTTCACCCCGCCGAACGCCATGAGCCTGGCGGCGCCGATGGTGAGGCTGCCGATGCCGGAGACGATGGTGGCGAGGTCGGCGGAGGAGCCTCGTGGGCCGGTGGGTTTCGCTCCGCCGGGGCGGCGGGCGGCGTGGTTGAGACCCGGGTCGGAGGAGAGCAGGAGCAGGCCGTCGGAGGAGACGACCGCGACGGACTGTATGCCGGGGACCTCCTCCACGAGGTTCGTCAACAGCCAGTGCAGGTTGCGTGCTTCACTGCTCAGTCCGAAGGTACTGGGCGCGGTCAACTGCTTGCCTCCTCGACTGTGCCCCCCGTGTCTTCTTCGGCGTGTGCCTGTCGTGCGTGAGGTGCTGTGTTCTGTGCCGTCTGTGCCGTCTGCTCTGCGATTTCGGCTTCGACGTCGCGGTAGCCGGCCTCCGCCCCCCGGCGGAAGCCGCCCAGGCGGCGACGGAGGGCTTCGGCGTCGACGCCGCCTGCGGAGCGGCGGGGGGTGGGGGTGGGTGCGGTGATCTTGGGGGTGCGCTTGGGGAGGCCCTTGTCGGTGAGGAGCTCCTCCGGGGCGTCGGGGGTGCGTCCGTGCGCCTCGGCTTCGCCGCCGGCGGGTCGCTTCCCACCGGCACTGCCCGTGCGGCTCTCGCGGTCACCCGCGGGCGGCCCCAGCGGGGCGCGCCCACCGCCGGCGCCGGCGTCGCCCGCGGGTGCGGGCGCGGGCGCGGATGCGGGCGCGGCACCCGGCCAGTCGTCCGCCGCGCGACGGGCCCGCAGGGAGCGAGCAGCACCGGACCGTCCACCGACACCCGACGGGGCCGGGGCCCCACGGGACACGCTGGACGAACGGTCCTCGGCCGCCATGGCATCGGCAGCCGCGACATCGCTCCCCGGCCAGTCGTCCGCCGCACGACGGGCGGCCCGACCGGCAGCCGGCGCGTCACCGGTGACCGACGGGGCCGTGGCCTCCGGCGTGCCGGCGGGGGCGGTCGACGAGTGGTCCTCGGATGCTGCCGTGGGGTCGGCGGGCGCGACGTCGCTCCCCGGCCAGTCGTCCACCGCACGACGAGCGGCCACGCTGCCGGCCGGCGGGCCGGCGGGGGTGGTCGACGTGTGGTCCTCGGGGGCCGTGGGGTCGGCGGGCGCGGGGTCGGCGGTCGGCCAGTCGTCCGAGGCGCGGCGGGCGGCCCTGTTGGTGGTCGACGGGGCCGTGGGCCCATGGTTCTCGGTCACGGCGTCCGGCGCGCCACCGGGCACGGCGGCCTTGGCGTCGGCGGTCGGCCAGTCGTCCGCCGCGCGGCGAGCGGCCACACTGCCGGCCGGCGCACCGACGGGGGCCGACGGGGCCGTGGCGTCCGGCGTGCCGGCGGGGGTGGTCGACGAGTGGTCCTCGGGTGCCGTGGGGTCGGCGGGCGCGGGCGCGCCGGTCGGCCAGTCGTCCGAGGCGCGGCGAGCGGCCCTGTCGGTGGTCGTGGTCGGCGGGGCCGTGGGCCCACGGTTCTCGGCCACGGTGTCCGGCGCGCTGCCGGGGACGGTGGCCGAGCGGTCGTCGGCGGCCGTGGCGTCGACGGGCGCGACATCGTCGGCCGGCCAGTCGTCCGCCGCGCGACGGGCGGTCACGCCGGTGGCCGACGCGCCGCCGGGGGCGGTGGACGGGGCCGTGGCGTCCGGCGTGCCGACGGGCTCCGTCTTCGCGGCGTCGGCCGGCGGGGCGTCGGTGGTCGGTGTTGTGGGGCCCGGGGCGTCGGACTCCGGGGAGGGGGGTGTTTCTTCGGGGGTGGGGAGGAGGAGTTCCATCGTCGTCTCCGCGGGGGTTTCCGGGAGGGACGTGGGTGTGGGGGCGGGCTTCGCCCGGGTGGGGAGGACGTTGCCGTTGGCCTCGGCGTTCGCGCCGGGGAGGGTGACCGCCGGGGTGGGGGACGCGGTGGGCGGGACGGTCGGGACCGTGGCGGCGGGGGCCGAGGCGAGCAGCGGGGTCGGCAGGACCACGACCGCCGCCACGCCGCCCTGCTTCTGCTCGCGCAGCTGCACCCGCACCCCGTGCCGGTGGGCCAGGCGGGCCACGACGTACAGGCCGAGTCCGAGTCCGTCCTCGCCCTCCTGGTCGTAGGGGGTCTCGGGGTCGAACTCGGTGAGGCGGGAGTTGAGGCGAGCCAGCCGCTCCCCGGTCATGCCGATGCCCTCGTCCTGGACGGAGAGCATGACCTCGCCGTTCTCCAGGAGCCAGCCGGAGACCTCGACGGGCAGGTCCGGCGGGGAGAACGAGGTGGCGTTCTCCATGAGTTCGGCGAGGAGGTGGGAGAGGTCGTCGGCGGCGAAGCCGGCCACGTGCGCGTGCGGGGGCAGCGCGGAGATGCGGACGCGCTCGTAGCGTTCGATCTCGCTGACCGCCGCCCGGACCACGTCCACCAGCGGGATGGGCCCCGCATGCTGCTGGACGTGCTCCTCGCCCGCGAGGACCAGCAGGTTCTCGCTGTGGCGGCGCATGACCGTGGCGAAGTGGTCGAGCTTGAACAGCGTGGCCAGCCGTTCGGGATCCTGCTCGCGCTCCTCCAGGCCCTCGATGACGGCGAGTTGGCGTTCGACGAGCCCGAGGGTGCGCAGCGAGAGGTTGACGAAGGTGCCGCTGATGCTGCTCCGCAGCCGCCCCAACCGGTCGGCGGCGTCGGCGAGTTCGGCGTGCAGCTGCTCACGGGCGTCGGCCATCTTCTGGCGCTGTCCGACGAGGTGCTTGCGGTCGGACTCCATGGTGGCGAGGCGCTCGTGGAGCGCGACGGCGTGCTCGTGCAGGGCGTTGACGGAGCGCACGACCTGCGCGAACTCGTCGTTGCGGCCGTTGAACCGGACCGCTTCCTCGGCGGCCGGGTTCTCGGCGCCGGCCAGCCGGGCGGAGCCGATGCGCAGCACCGCCAGCGGACGGGTGAGGCTGCGGGCCATGGCGGTGGCGATGCCGACGGCGATCAGTATCAGCGCGCCGAGGAGGGCGACGCGCAGCTCCAGCGCGGTGACGTCGTCGTCGCGCAGCTGGGCGAGGTCCTTGGTGCGGCGGTCGAAGGCGGAGGACTCGGCCCCGCGCATCAGGGCGACGCGGCCGGTGAGCGCGGCGTCCGCCTTCTTGACGTCGAAGCCGAGTTCGTCGTCGCTCAGGGTCGGCTGGTCGGTGAGGGCCGTCAGGTACTTCACGGCGGCCTCGACGTCGCCGCCGGTGACCGTGGAGTCGTAGGAGTCGACGACCTGTTCCGGCGCGCTCTCCCGGAAGGCGGCCAGGGCGGCGTCGGAGCGCACCCGGGCCTGCTGGGCGGCCGCGCTGAGCGCGTCGCGCTGCTTGGTGTCGGCCTTCGAGGAGACGGTCTCGGTCTCCGGCAGGCCGGTGACGGGGTCGATGTCCGTCTCGGTGGACGTCGGCACGTTCAGCGCCGCGAGCAGCAGCCCGCGGGCGGCCGTGGCCTGCTGGACGGCGGTGTCGAGCTCGGCGAGGGCGTGCGCGCCGGCGCCCGCGCGCGGCGGCATCTGCTCGGCGAGCTGCTCGGCGAGTCCGTGCAGCGCGGTGATGGCGGCCGAGTACGCCTGGTGCGCCTCCAGCGCGCTGCTCTGCCCGGTGAGGGCGGCCTGGCGGACGGCGGCGATGCCGTCGAGGTCCGCCCGGAGCGCGGCAGGGGTGTCGGTGTCGGCGGTCAGCTCGCGCGCCTGGCGGTCGACGCGGGCGGCGCTCTCCTCCGAGGGCGCCGTGGCCTTGGTGCGGCCGGCCGCGACATGGACGGTGACCTCGTCGCGTTCGTCGGCCAGCGACTGGGCGAGGACCAGCGCGTCCTGGGTCTGCTCGGCCAGGGTGACCAGGTCCTGGGAGTCCTTCAGCTGCCCGGAGGCGGCGAGGACTGAGGGTGCGCCGGCTCCCGCGATGGCGGCGGCCACGACGGCCACCGCGACGATCAGCCGGTTGCGTACATGGGTAGGGCGGCCCTTGCCGACAGGGGTGCGCTCCGCGCCCTGCTCGGAGGCCGTCTGCCTGCCTGTGCGCCGAGGCCGCGTCTTCTGCACCGGTGCTCGCATTCCTGACTCGTGATACCCATGGGTCGGAGGTGACGCTCCGTCAACTGGTGCGTACTCCCGGTTCGGTCCCCGACCCTCCCAGTGCCGGTCGGCGGGGTTCGCGCATCGCCTGCCCCGCCACCCGAAGGAGTGAACATCGGAGGGGAGTTGACGGGCAAGTTCCTCTGGCCTGTGCGACGGCCTTGCGTGGAGCGCCGGTTGGACGTGGACGGCGGGCTTTGACAGGATTCGCCGCCACGGCTTCCCGGAGTGCTTCATTCCCTCCCAAAACAGGCGTCTGACCTGCGTCGCCGTGTTCGTGCAGGGGTGGATGGCGGCCTTTCGCGAAGGGTGTGGAGGGGTCGTGCAGACTGGCCGGATGCGTACGGAACTTGTTTCGGAGCCCGGCGATCGGGACCACCCCAACGAGGACTTCGCGAGTGTCGGGCTTCCCGCTTCCGGACAGGGCGGTTCGCTCGTCCTCCTGGACGGAGTGACGCCGCCGCGGGGCGGTACGGGCTGTCTGCATTCGGTCCCCTGGTTCACCGCTCGTCTGGGCGGAGCACTGACCGAACTGACCGTTTCACACCCGGATGTTCCTCTGGCCGAGGCACTGGCCGCCGCCATCGCGCGTACCTCCGGCGCACACGCCGAAACCTGTGACCTTTCTCACCCGCGCACCCCTCAGGCGACGGTCGCCCTCGCGCGTTGGTCGCCGGAGAGCGTCGAGTACCTGGTGCTCTCCGACGCGGCCGTGCTGCTGGCCGCTCCCGACGGCACGGTCACCCCCGTCCTGGACGACCGCCTGGACCGGGTGCCCCGGGCCCTGCTGGCGAGCGACGAGATCTGCGACGCGAAGGCCCGTAACAAGGAGGGCGGCTTCTTCACGGCCGCCGCCGATCCGGCGGTGGCGTCCCGGGCGGTCACCGGGACCGTGCCGCGCGCCCGCGTCCGCGCCCTGGCCGGACTGACCGACGGGGCGACGCGCTGGGCGGAGAAGTTCCGCGAGGGCGACTGGACGGACCTGTTCGCCTTCCTGCGCGAGGAGGGCGCGGCGGCGCTGGTGCGACGCGTGCGGGAACTGGAGCGGGCGGACGAGGAACGGGTGTTCCTGGGCCGCGGCAAACGCCATGACGACGCGACCGCGGTGTACGCGGAGCTGTGACGCCGGGTCGTGGCGCGTGGTCGTGACGTGACGCCTGGCTGTGGCTCCTGGCGTACTACTCCTCTTACTTGTCCTGCTCGCTACTACTTGGCCATGCCCCGGTTCAGCTGGTTGAGGAGGCGGGCCAGTTCGGCGACCTCGGTGCGCTCCCAGTGGGAGAGCTCGGTGACGTAGCGGCTGCGGCGGGCCTCGCGGACGCGGCCCACGCGGGTGCGGCCCTCCTGGGTGAGGTCGACCAGCCAGGCGCGGCCGTCGGCGGGGTCGGGCTCGCGCGCGATGAGACCGAGGTGCTCCAGGGCGCGCAGCTGACGGGACATGGTCGCCTTGCCGACGCCGATGTAGGCGGCGAGCTCGGTCGCACGCTGGCGGCCGCACTCCTCCAGCCTGACGAGCAAACCGTACGCGGCGGACTCCAGGTCGGGGTGGACCTCGCGGGCCATCTCCCCCTGGTTGGCGCGGGCGCGGCGCAGCAGCACCGTCAGCTCCCGTTCCAGGGACAGGAACTCCTGGTCCACTCCGCGCGCCGAAGCCTCGGGGTCGACTCGCCCGCCTTCGTCGCCGTTCGCGTGTCCGATTGCGTGTCCGTCCTCGTGCACGTCAGCACTCCCGATCCGGTCTCCGACCTGATTCTACGTGCGTAGCGGCGGGCGCGGTGGAGGCCCGGACCTCCCTCACGGGATCCGGGCCTCCCCCGTCCGGCCGCGTCCGTCACGCCGCGACCGGAACCTCGGGCCTCGCGCCGTCCGCGGCGGGCGCGAGCGCCAGCTCCAGCACCTGGCGGACGTCGGTGACGGTGTGGACGTCGAGCTTGTCCAGCACCTCCGCCGGGACGTCGTCCAGATCGGGTTCGTTGCGCTTGGGGATGATCACGGTGGTCACGCCCGCCCGGTGCGCGGCGAGCAGCTTCTGCTTCACGCCGCCGATCGGCAGGACCCGCCCGGTCAGGGAGACCTCGCCGGTCATCGCCACGTCCGTGCGGACCAGCCGCCCCGACAGCAGCGACGCGAGGGCCGTCGTCATCGTGATGCCCGCGCTCGGGCCGTCCTTGGGGACCGCGCCCGCCGGGAAGTGGATGTGCGCGCCCCGGTCCTTCAGGTCGGCCACCGGCAGTTCCAGCTCGGCTCCGTGGCTGCGCAGGAAGCTCAGCGCGATCTGCGCCGACTCCTTCATCACGTCGCCCAGCTGCCCGGTCAGGGTCAGTCCCGCCGCGCCCGTCTCCGGGTCGGCGAGGGACGCCTCCACGTACAGCACGTCGCCGCCCGCGCCGGTGACCGCGAGGCCGGTGGCCACGCCGGGCACCGAGGTGCGCCGCTCGGCCGGGTCCTGGGCGGACTCGGGCACGTGGTGCGGCCGGCCGATCAGGGCGCGCAGGTCGCCGTCGGTGACGGTGAACGGCAGCTTGCGCTGCCCCAGTTCGTGCTGCGCCGCGACCTTGCGCAGCAGTCGCGCGATGGACCGTTCCAGGTTGCGCACGCCCGCCTCGCGCGTGTACTCGCCGGCCAGCTTGCGCAGCGCGCCCTCGTCGAGGGTCACCTCGTCCTTGTCGAGGCCGGCCCGCTCCAGCTGGCGCGGGAGCAGGTGGTCACGGGCGATGACGACCTTCTCGTCCTCGGTGTAGCCGTCGAGGCGGACCAGCTCCATACGGTCGAGCAGGGCCTCCGGGATGGCTTCGAGCACGTTGGCGGTGGCGAGGAACACCACGTCGCTGAGGTCGAGTTCGACCTCCAGGTAGTGGTCGCGGAAGGTGTGGTTCTGCGCCGGGTCGAGGACCTCCAGGAGGGCGGCGGCCGGGTCGCCCCGGAAGTCCGAGCCCACCTTGTCGATCTCGTCCAGCAGGACCACCGGGTTCATCGACCCGGCCTCCTTGATGGCGCGCACGATCCGGCCGGGCAGCGCGCCGACGTACGTCCGCCGGTGGCCGCGGATCTCGGCCTCGTCCCGGACGCCGCCGAGGGCGACGCGGACGAACTCGCGCCCCATGGCGTGCGCGACGGACTCGCCGAGCGAGGTCTTGCCGACGCCGGGCGGGCCGACGAGCGCGAGCACGGCTCCGCCGCGCCGGCCGCCGACGACGCCGAGGCCTCGGTCGCCGCGCCGCTTGCGGACCGCCAGGTACTCGGTGATCCGCTCCTTCACGTCCTCCAGGCCGGCGTGCTCGGCGTCGAGGACGGCCTTGGCGCCCTGGATGTCGTAAGAATCCTCAGTCCGCTCGTTCCACGGGAGTTCGAGGACGGTGTCCAGCCAGGTGCGGATCCAGGAGCCCTCGGGCGACTGGTCACTCGACCGCTCCAGCTTGTCGACCTCCTTGAGGGCGGCCTCACGGACCTTCTCGGGCAGGTCGGCGGCCTCGACGCGGGCACGGTAGTCGTCGGACTCCTCGCCCTCCTGCTCGCCGTTGAGCTCGCGCAGCTCCTTGCGCACGGCTTCCAGCTGCCGCCGCAGCAGGAACTCCCGCTGCTGCTTGTCGACGCCCTCCTGGACGTCCTTGGCGATGGTCTCGGCGACGTCCTGCTCGGCGAGGTGGTCGCGCAGCTGACGCACGGCCAGCTTCAGCCGGGCCACGGGGTCCGCGGTCTCCAGCAGCTCCACCTTCTGCTCGGTGGTCAGGAAGGGCGAGTAGCCGGAGTTGTCGGCGAGGGCGGAGACGTCGTCGATGGCCTGGACCCGGTCGACGACCTGCCAGGCGCCGCGCTTGCGCAGCCAGGCGGTGGCCAGGGCCTTGTACTCCTTGACCAGTTCCGCGACATGACCGGGCAGCGGCTCCGGGACCTGCTCGTCGAGGCGGACGCCCTCCACCCACAGCGCGGCGCCCGGCCCGGTGGTGCCGGCGCCGATGCGCACGCGGCCACGGCCTCGGATCAGCGCGCCCGGGTCGCCGTCGGCCAGCCGGCCGACCTGCTCCACCGTGCCCAGCACGCCGGTGCTCGCGTAGGTCCCGTCGACGCGCGGCACCAGGAGGACCCTGGGCTTGCCCGGCTCCGACCGGGCGGCGGCCTGGGCGGCCTCCACGGCGGCGCGCACGTCGGCGTCGCTCAGGTCCAGCGGAACCACCATCCCGGGCAGCACCACTTCTTCGTCGAGCGGCAGCACGGGCAGGGTGAGCGGTGTGAACGCTGCGGACTCAGCAGCCATGATCTCCCCTTCGGCAGTCAAGTTGAGTTCTTGAGACTCAATGAGTTGAGCTATGCCGACTCAATGCATGGCGGCCGTCGAATGTTCCCCGGATCCGCCCGCGTTCGCTGTGGGCGATCACCTCTCCCCTCTCCCGGTTCTCCCCCGTGCTCCACCGCGCTCCCCCGTGCTTCCCCTTTCTCCCCCGTCCCCACTTCCGGCGTTCGGGCCGAACCGGACCGCCGCCGCCACCACAATGCGCACATGACCGATGACTGGAAGCAACGGCTCGACGCCCTCCACGCGGAACTGGTCCGCCGGGACGACCCCGTCGCGTGGGTGATGGAGGCGGACGCCGTGGAGGCGTCCCGGCGCTACCCGGACATCGCGCCGCGCGGGCCCGTCTTCGGCCTCGCGGCGCAGGACCCCTCGGCGGCCGACCCCCGCTGGCGGCTGCTCAAGCCGGTCGTGAACGGCACTCCGCAGCAGGCCCGCGACGGCCTCAACTCGTATCTGTGGTTCAAGGCGAAGGACGACACCGAGGACCCGGCGGTCCGCCGCGAACTGCTGGCGGCCGTCAGGGTCCTGGAGCGGGAGCCGGCCGACGAGGTGGCCGCGCTGGGCGTGCGCTACCGGGTCGTCCGCGGCGACGAGTTCGCCCGCATGGGCGACGACGAGCTGGAGCCGCCCCGCCCGACCGACCCGGAGCCGGCGGTCTTCTCCTGGGACGGCCGCGACGACACCCCCTCCCCCGACCTGGACTTCGTCCTCGACCTGGGCCGCGACGAGGGCCCGATGGCCGGCGCGCTGCGGCTGGGGCTGCGGGACTTCGCGTACACGGGCTCCCGCTACCCGGCCGACGTGCGCGAGGACTCCGCGCGCGCGGTGCTGACGCACCCGGACGTCGTCTGCCTGCCCGTCGGCTTCTCGGTGGCCGAGCACGACGGCACCGGCTGGACCCCGCACGGCACCCTCATGGCGACCCCGCACGAGGCGCGCCGGCTGCTGTACGACGGCATGGCCCGCTTCTGGGCGCTGCTGTACGGCTTCGACGAGACACGCAAGGCCGTGTACGCGCGCGCGGCGGAGGAGTACCGGGCGGCCGGCCGCGCCGACGAGACCCGGGTGGAGGACCGGCTGTTCCGGATCTGCCGCGTGGAACGCATGATCCGCATGGGCCCGGACGGCCCCGAACGACCGCGCCCGTCCGACCTCGACGACTACGGCCCCATGAAGCTCCACCCGACCCTGCACGAGGACGGCACGGTGGTGCACGACGACTGAGGGGATCGCTGACGGGATCGCTGAGGGGACCGCCGAGGGGGCGTACGCGGGAGCGCGCGTGGGCCCGTATGCGCCGCCCGAGTGCTCCGTGTGCCCGCACGTCACTCACCGATGACCGCAACCCCACGTGCCTCGCCGTTCGGTGTAGGCCACGTGATGCCATGGGTGGCCGCCACCGGGAACGCAGCGGCCTTGACCGACGACGACCACCGCCGAGGCCGCATGACCGCCTGTCCCGGGTGCCGGTCCTGCACCGGCCCTCCGCCCGCGCACGTCCGGGAAGACCGAAAACACCGGGAAGACCGTGCAGACGCCGTGCTCTGCGACGGCCGTCTGGTGCGGGCGATGGCGGCGGGCAGCGCGGAGGCGTTCTCCGAACTGTTCGCCCGCCGCGCCGGCTTCGTGCTCAGGTTCCTCCTCTACCGCGGCTTCCCGGCCGAGACGGCGGAGGACGCCGTGCAGGAGGCGTTCCTGTCCGCGTGGCGGACGGCCTCCCGCTTCCACGGGGGCAACGCCACCGGCTGGCTGCTGCGGATCGCCCTGTGCCGTGCCGTCGACCTCGAACGCGCCCACGGGCGGTCGCGGACGCTCGCCGACCGCGCGGCCCGTGACGCTCTCGCCCCGGACGCGACCGTCTCCCCCTCGGCGGAGGACTGCCTCCTCGCCTCCTCCACCCGCTACACCGCCCTGGACGCGGCGCTGGCCGACCTGCCCGCACCGCAACGCCTGGTCATGGAGCTGCGCTACGTCCACCAGCTCAGCGTCGCCCAGACGGCACAGCGCCTCGACGTGCCGGAAGGAACGGTCAAGGCCTGGGCGTCCCGGGGCCGGGCCCGGCTGCGGACCTGGCTGCTGACGCAGTCCGAGGAGCGGGACGGGGACGGAGAGCGGGCCGGGGACGGGGACTGGGACGGGGACGGGGACGGAGTCGGGGGCGGGGGTGACGACGATGGCGGACTTGCTGGCGGGGCCGGCCCCCGGCCTCGGGCCTAGGAGCCGGGGACACGGTGTGCTGCGGACCCGGCTCATACGCGGGGTCTGGCCCGTGGGCGCGGCCCTCCTCGCCGCGCTGCTGGCCGCTTCGGTCACCGCGTCCGACGCGACCGGCGACTGGTTCGACGCCGCGCGGACGATCCACCTGGCCCTGATCCAGTTCACGCCCTTCGCCATGGCGATCGCCTGCTGGCAGGGCGGCACGGACCCGCGGGCCCGCGCCGAGTGGACCGGTGACACCTCCGCGCGCGGCCCGTGGCCCCGGGCCCTGCTCTCCCTCGCGCCCTCTCTGCTGTGGCCGACGGCCGTGTTCGGCACGGGAGCCCTGGTCGTGCTGGCGACGACCTGGCCGACCGCCACGGCAGGGCGTCCGCCGTTCCTGCTGGCGGCCTACGCGCTCCTCGCCCTGGCCGCCGCCACGGGTGCCGCGCACGTCGTGGGCGCACTGTTGCCGCAGCGGGTCGTGCCGCTGCCGGCGGGAGCGGCGGCGGTGTGGCCGTACATGGTCACCGATCTCGATGGTGACGTGCTCGGCTTCGAGTTCCCCTCCACGCGGCCGTACACGACGGCCGAGGTACCCCAGGGGTATCAGCCGGACTACGTGGAGCCCCTCACCCCCGCCTGGCTGCCCTGGGTCACCCTGGCCGCACTCCTGCTCGTGACCGCGACGGTCCTCGCCCTGCGGGCGCGGCAGCCGCGCCTCGCCGTGCTCCTGCTCGTCTGTCTGGCGCCGCTCGCCCTGCTCGATCCCCTGCGCACGGGCGACGTCGACGCGGGCGTCGGGACCATCGCCGTCCGCTGTTCCACCGATGTGCCCGCGGTCTGCCTGTCGGACGACCGCACGGCGTACAGAGACGAACTGGCCCAGGTCGCCGCCCACTTCGGGCAGCGCCTGTCCGGAGTGCGGGGCGCGCCCACTCACTATCTGGGCACCGCCGAGACCCTCGTGGGCGACCTGCCCGCGGCGAAGGGCTGGACGATGGAAGTCTCGCTCAGCGCCACCAGGGAGCAGCGCTTCCGGATCGTCGCGCGGTACATGGCGGGCATGGGCTGCTGCCGCTCCGCCGCCGACCAAATCGTCGTCGACGCCGTCACCCAGTGGCTCCTGCCCGTCGAGTACCGCGAACGACGGCCGCATCCGTTCCTCCGGCCCGTGATCTCCCGTCTCGACGCCCTGGTCCCCGACGTCCGCGCCGCCTGGCTGAGCCGCTACTTCGCGGTGATCTGGGCCGAAGAAAGCCGCCTGCCCCCTTACCCGTCTCTCCCGCCCCTCCCGAACGGGACCGCCCCATGACCGAACACCGGACCGCCCGGCCCCTTCCCCCCGCCCCTTCCCACCACCTGCCCGCCCCCTGGCTCATCGCCTACGCCGAGGGCCGTCTCACCCCCCGCCTCCGCCGTCACGCCGAACCCCACCTGCTCAGCTGCGGCTCCTGCGCGGACGCGGTGGCGGCGGTCGTCCGGCGGGGCGAGCACGCGGCCCGGCTCGACACCCTGCACACCGCGCTGCTGAACCGCGTCACCGGCGGGCCGCCACCACTGCCCGCCCCGGCGCCGGCCCCCGTGCCCTCCCCCGCACCGGCCCTCACGCCGCCCCCCGCGCGGACCCGCCGCCGCCTCCCGCCCGCGCTCGCCGCCACCCGGGCTCTGCGGCTGCCCTGGCTCATGGCCGTCGTCTGCGTGTCCGGGCTGGGCGTGCTGTTCGGGCATGTCAGTCACTCCTCGGCGCCCCGGCTGATGCTGCTGTTCCTCGCGCCGGTGCTGCCCGTGCTCTGTGTGGCCGGCAGCTACGGCGGCCGGGCCGATCCGTTCGCCGAGGTCACCCGGACCACCCCGGCCGGCGGGCTGCGCATCCTGCTGCTGCGCACCACGCAGACGCTGGTGGTGTGCGTGCCGCTGCTCACGGGCGCGGCGGCGGCGATGCCGCGCGCGGGCCTGTCGCCGTACACCTCGGCGGGCTGGCTGCTGCCCTGTCTCACCGTGACTCTGGCGACGCTGCTGCTCAGCTCCTACTGGGGCAGCTGGGCGGCGGCCCTGACGACCGGAGGCGGCTGGCTGCTGCTGGTGTACGTCCTGGCGAAACCGCTGACCCAGCAGTACCGGGGCGACACGCACCACCGGATCCTCCTCGCCCTGAGAGACGTCCAGGAGCAGTTCGCGCAGGCGGGCGGCGCGATCGTGTTCGGCGCGGTGTCCGCCGTGCTCGCCGAGCTGCTCGTGCTGCGCCGGCACGCCTTCGGCCGCCTGGGGGCCCGGTGATCCACACGGAACGGCTGTGCGTACGACGCCGTCGCACCCTCGTCCTGGACGGCGTGGATCTCCGCCTCGGGCCCGGGGTGCACGCGCTGCTCGGGCCGAACGGCGCCGGGAAGACCACCCTGCTTCGGATCCTGGCGACGGCCGCCGCGCCCACCGAGGGCGGCGTCACCCTCCTGGACCGCGACCCCCGCATCCCGGCGACACGGCAGGAGATCCGGCGCCGACTCGGCTACCTCCCACAGGAGTTCGGGGTACCCCGCGGCTACACGGTCCGTGACTTCCTCGTGTACGCGGCCTGGTTGCGGGAGATGTCCGGCGACGAGATCCCGGCGGCGGTGGAGCGGGCCGCGCGGGCGGTCGAGCTGGGCGACCTGCTCCGGCGACGGCTGGGCCGGCTCTCGGGCGGGGAGAAGCAGCGCGTCGGCATCGCCCAGGCCGTCGTCAACTCGCCCGAGCTGCTGATCCTGGACGAGCCGACGGTCGGCCTGGACCCGGGGCAGCGGGCCCGATTCCACTCCCTGGTGCGCGAGTTGGGCCGTACGTCGTGCGTCCTGCTGTCGACGCACCTGATGGCGGAGGACGTACGCGGCGTCTGCGCGGACGCCACCGTGCTGCACCGTCGGCGCGTCGTGTTCCACGGCACGCTCAACGAACTGGACGCGGCCGGCGGCTACAACGCCTTCGTGCCGCCCGCCGAGTGAGCCGGCCACCGGCCCCGTATCCACGGCCAGGTCGCGAGTCCGATGAGCAGGGCGATCAGGTGTCCCCAGTTCGTCAGGGGGTCCGTGAGGGCCAGTAGGTCCTGGAGCAGCATGGCCCCGAACACGGCGAGCAGCGGCCAGCGCAGCCAGGGAGTCAGCAGGCCGGCGAGGGCGCCGGCGCTCGCGGCGACTCCGAAGCTGATGCCGTAGTCGAGGCGGTGCAGGGAGGTCTCGGGGAGGTGGCCGACGAGGACGGCGAGGCCGACGGGGACCTCGGTCGCCAGGGTGGCCATCACATGGCCGAGCAGGAAGACGCCGGCCGTGCGCAGCCCGCCGATGCGCCGCTCCAGCGCGGTCAGCACGAGCAGGAAGCCGAGCGTGAACGGCGAGGCGATCCCGCCGGCCGCCCACAGCGCGCTGGCCGCCAGCACCAGTACCGGCGTGCGCAGCAGATGGGCGACGTCCGTGCTGGAGCCCTGGTGCAGGGCGTGGACGAGGGCGGAGTCGGCGTGGGCGGTGATGTAGGAGGTGACGGCGAGGATCAGGGCGTAGGCGAAGGTGAAGGGGGTGCCGGTGGGGGTGGGGAGCAGCCGCCAGGGGCGCAGGGCCGTGCGCAGTCCCGCGCGCGGGTGCGCCCCGGGCCGGGGTTCGAGGGCGGCGGGCGGTGCGGGGAGTTCGGGGGCGCGTTGGCGCGGGACCCCGTCCAGCAGGAGGGAGGCGTCGGGAAGGAGGGAGGCGTCCGTGAGGGGCGGGCTCGCGGGCTCCGCCACGGGGCGTTCCCTCCGTGGCTCCACCGCGAAGCGTTCCCTCCGTGGCTCCACCGCGAAGCGTTCCCTCCGTGGCTCCACCGCGAAGCGTTCCCTCCGTGGTTCCACCATGAGGCGCTCCTTCCGATTCCTCCGTTCCGTTTCACCCTTCGCCGCGCCCGGCATGCCTGTCTGTGACGGACGCCACGGCGCGCCCGATTCACAGCAATCTCCGAGGTTTCCTCCGGCGGGCGCCGGCGGGTGCCACGATGGGCGGATGCGCGTCTCCGACGACTTACCCGAGGTCCTGGACCGCCGCGAGGGCCCCTACGGCGAGGTCGTGCTGCGCCGGCACGGGGAGCTGCTCCAGATCATCGCCAACGGCTGCTTCCTGATGGACACCTCCGACGGCCGCTCGGAGCGGCTGCTCGTCGACGCGGCGCTGGCCGCGCTGGACGGCCGTCCCGCCCCGGAGGTGTTGATCGGCGGCCTGGGCGTCGGCTTCTCGCTCGCGCACGCCGCCGCCGACCCCCGCTGGGGCCGCATCACGGTCGTCGAGCGCGAGCGCGCCGTCGTCGACTGGCATCGCGACGGCCCGCTCGCCGCGATCTCGGGCCCCGCGCTCGCCGACCCGCGCACGGAGATCGTGGAATCGGACCTGCTCGACTACGTCAATGAGACGTACGCCACATTCGACGCGCTGTGCCTCGACATCGACAACGGGCCCGGCTGGACGGTCACCGAGGGCAACGGAGACCTCTACTCCCGGGCCGGACTCACAGGCTGTACACGGGTGTTGAGACCCGGTGGGGTGCTCGCGGTGTGGTCCGCACAACCCTCCACGGAATTCGAGCGAACTCTGAGGAATGCCGGGTTCCAGCAGGTGCGTACCGAAGAGGTGCCGGTTGCCCGGGGAGCGCCCGACATCGTGCATCTCGCCGTTCGACCTGGATAGCAAAGCCGCGACGGCTCCCCGTACGCTGCTGCCCTGACGCAGATCATTCACGCGTCAACCGCAGTCATGCGCAGACAGCAGACAAGGGATCACCCCACGGATCCCGGCACAGCACCCCAGGGGCGGGCGATGGAGCAGACACACACCTCGCACAACGGCACGACGACGGCGACCCCGGGCGCGCAGCGCCGCGTTCTGGTGGTCGAGGACGACCCGACCATCGTCGAGGCCATCGCGGCCCGCCTGCGCGCCGAGGGATTCCTCGTGCAAACGGCCGGCGACGGCCCCTCGGCCGTCGACACCGCCGAGGCCTGGCAGCCCGACCTGCTGATCCTCGACATCATGCTGCCCGGCTTCGACGGTCTGGAGGTCTGCCGCAGAGTGCAGGCGGCCCGCCCGGTGCCGGTGATGATGCTCACCGCGCGCGACGACGAGACCGACATGCTGGTCGGGCTCGGCGTGGGCGCCGACGACTACATGACCAAGCCGTTCTCCATGCGGGAGCTGGCGGCACGCGTGCACGTGCTGCTGCGCCGCGTGGAGCGGGCCGCGATCGCGGCGACCACGCCCCGCTCGGGCATCCTGCGCCTGGGCGAACTGGAGATCGACCACGCGCAGCGCCGGGTGCGGGTGCGCTCGGAGGACGTGCACCTGACGCCCACCGAGTTCGACCTGCTGGTCTGCCTGGCGAACACCCCGCGCGCGGTGCTCTCCCGTGAGCAGCTCCTCGCGGAGGTGTGGGACTGGGCGGACGCCTCCGGCACCCGGACCGTCGACAGCCACATCAAGGCGCTGCGGCGGAAGATCGGCGCGGAGCGGATCCGCACGGTGCACGGCGTGGGCTACGCGCTGGAGACCCCGACGCCATGACCGCCGGGCCGGACGGACCGAGAGGACCCAAGGAGCCCTGGGGCGGAGTGCGCCCGTTCTCGATCAAGACGAAGCTCGGCGCGCTGGTCGTCATCTCGGTGCTGATCACCACCGGACTGATGATGATCGCCATGCGCACCGAGACGGAGCTGCGCTTCATCACGGTCTTCTCGATGATCGCCACACTGCTGATCACGCAGTTCGTGGCGCATTCGCTCACCGCGCCGCTGGACGAGATGAACAAGGTCGCGCGGGCCATCTCGCACGGCGACTACACCCGCCGCGTCAGCGAGAACCGCCGCGACGAGCTGGGCGACCTGGCCCAGACGATCAACGTCATGGCCGATGAGCTGGAGGCCCAGGACAACCAGCGCAAGGAGCTGGTGGCCAACGTCTCCCACGAGCTGCGCACGCCCATCGCGGGACTGCGCGCGGTCCTGGAGAACGTGGTCGACGGCATCGCCGAGGCCGACCCCGAGACGATGCGCACGGCCCTGAAGCAGACGGAGCGGCTCGGCCGGCTGGTGGAGACCCTGCTCGACCTGTCCCGGCTGGACAACGGCGTGGTGCCGCTGCGCAAGCGGCGGTTCGAGGTGTGGCCGTATCTGTCGGGGGTGCTGAAGGAGGCCAACATGGTCGCCTCGGCGCGCGCGACGATGGGCTCGGGCGGCAGCCACACGCGTACGGACGTCCATCTGCACCTGGACGTGACCCCGCCGGAGCTGACCGCGCACGCGGACCCCGAGCGCATCCACCAGGTCGTCGCCAATCTCATCGACAACGCGGTCAAGCACAGTCCGCCGCACGGCCGGGTGACGGTCAAGGCGCGCAGGGGCCGGCTGCCGGAGTCGCTGGAGCTGGAGGTGCTGGACGAGGGCCCCGGCATACCGCGCTCCGAGTGGCACCGCGTCTTCGAGCGGTTCAACCGCGGGGCCGTCCGCCGGCCGCACGGGCCGGGCAGCGACGGAGGCACGGGGCTGGGCCTGGCGATCGCCCGCTGGGCGGTCGATCTGCACGGGGGCCGGATCGGAGTGGCCGAATCCGAGCGTGGCTGCCGGATTCTTATCACTCTTCCGGGAGAGCCATCCGTGCCAAGTTGACGTAAAGTGCGAACCGGAGCCACAAGATCCACGGGCGTCCCCGCCGGCCGACGGCAGGTGGACACGTGTGATCAGGCGGCGCGCCGGCGCAGGTCGGCGCGGGTGCCCCCGCGGTCCGCACGCTCGGCGTGCGCGACCTGAATCAAACGTTTCCTTTTGCAGCGCAACTGCGCTTGTTTCCCGCCGTTTCAACCCCCGAAACGCGCTTGAAGATGTGACTTACGCGACGATGCGGCAGCCCGGCCTGACCTTCACCCGCTGGGAGGCGTAGCCTTTATTCCCGCTGTCCATCACCTTGTGAAGCGGAAGAGGGCGGTTGCCGCCGTGTCGCCACAGTCCCCCAGTAACTCGAGCATCTCGACCGACGCAGACCAAGCGGGCAAGAACCCCGCTGCGGCGTTCGGTCCGAACGAGTGGCTCGTCGACGAGATCTATCAGCAGTACCTCCAGGACCCGAATTCGGTAGACCGTGCCTGGTGGGACTTCTTCGCCGACTACAAGCCGGGGGCCGCCAGCTCTCCGGCTCCGGCGGGTACTGCGGCCGCGGGGGCCGCAGGGACCACCACCACGCCCCCGGCCCAGGCCCAGGCTCCCGCCGCCCCGGCTCCCGCGCCGGCCCCGGCCGCCGCGAAGCCCGCGGCCGCCGCCCCGGCGCAGGCCGCTCCGGCCGCCGCCGCTCCGGCCGCCGCCGCTCCGGCGAAGGCCGCCCCGGCGCCCGCGAAGGCCGCCCCGGCCGCGCCCGCCGCTCCGGCGGCCGCCAAGCCCGCCGCGAAGGCCGCTCCCGCCGCCGGTTCCGCCGGCGCCCCCGAGGGGCCGGAGTACGTGACGCTGCGCGGCCCGTCCGCCGCGGTCGCCAAGAACATGAACGCCTCCCTGGAGCTGCCCACGGCCACGTCCGTGCGCGCGGTCCCGGTGAAGCTGCTGTTCGACAACCGCATCGTCATCAACAACCACCTGAAGCGCGCCCGGGGCGGGAAGATCTCCTTCACGCACCTGATCGGCTTCGCGATGGTGCAGGCCATCAAGGCCATGCCGTCGATGAACTGGCACTACGCGGAGAAGGACGGGAAGCCCACCCTCGTCAAGCCGCCGCACGTCAACTTCGGCCTCGCCATCGACCTGGTGAAGCCCAACGGCGACCGTCAGCTGGTCGTCGCGGGCATCAAGAAGGCCGAGACGCTGAACTTCTTCGAGTTCTGGCAGGCCTACGAGGACATCGTCCGCCGCGCCCGCGACGGCAAGCTGACGATGGACGACTTCACCGGCGTCACGGTCTCCCTGACCAACCCCGGCGGCCTCGGCACCGTCCACTCCGTGCCGCGTCTGATGCCCGGCCAGTCGGTCATCATGGGCGTCGGCTCGATGGACTACCCGGCCGAGTTCCAGGGCACCAGCCAGGACACCCTGAACAAGCTCGGCATCGCGAAGGTCATGACGCTCACGTCGACCTACGACCACCGGGTCATCCAGGGCGCCGCTTCCGGCGAGTTCCTCCGCGTCGTCGCCAACTCCCTCCTCGGGGAGAACGGCTTCTACGACGAGATCTTCGAGGCGCTGCGCATCCCCTACGAGCCGGTCCGCTGGCTCAAGGACATCGACGCCAGCCACGACGACGACGTCACCAAGGCCGCCCGCGTCTTCGAGCTGATCCACTCCTACCGGGTCCGCGGCCACGTCATGGCCGACACCGACCCGCTGGAGTACCGCCAGCGCAAGCACCCCGACCTGGACATCACCGAGCACGGGCTCACCCTGTGGGACCTGGAGCGCGAGTTCGCGGTAGGCGGCTTCGCGGGCAAGTCCCTGATGAAGCTCCGCGACATCCTCGGCGTCCTGCGTGACTCGTACTGCCGTACGACCGGCGTCGAGTTCATGCACATCCAGGACCCGAAGCAGCGCCGCTGGATCCAGGACCGCATCGAGCGCGCGCACAGCAAGCCGGAGCGTGAGGAGCAGCTGCGCATCCTGCGCCGCCTGAACGCGGCGGAGGCCTTCGAGACCTTCCTCCAGACGAAGTACGTCGGCCAGAAGCGCTTCTCCCTGGAGGGCGGCGAGTCCGTCATCCCGCTGCTGGACGCGGTCCTCGACTCGGCGGCGGAGTCCCGTCTCGACGAGGTCGTCATCGGCATGGCCCACCGCGGCCGGCTCAACGTCCTCGCCAACATCGTCGGCAAGTCGTACGCGCAGATCTTCCGGGAGTTCGAGGGCAACCTCGACCCGAAGTCGATGCACGGCTCCGGCGACGTGAAGTACCACCTGGGCGCCGAGGGCACGTTCACAGGCCTCGACGGCGAGCAGATCAAGGTCTCCCTGGTCGCGAACCCCTCGCACCTGGAGGCGGTGGACCCGGTCCTGGAGGGCGTCGCCCGCGCCAAGCAGGACATCATCAACAAGGGCGGCACGGACTTCACCGTCCTGCCGGTGGCCCTCCACGGCGACGCGGCCTTCGCGGGCCAGGGCGTGGTGGCCGAGACCCTGAACATGTCGCAGCTGCGCGGCTACCGCACCGGCGGCACGGTCCACATCGTCATCAACAACCAGGTCGGCTTCACCGCGGCCCCCGAGTCCTCGCGCTCCTCGATGTACGCGACGGACGTGGCCCGCATGATCGAGGCCCCGATCTTCCACGTGAACGGCGACGACCCCGAGGCCGTCGTGCGCGTCGCGCGGCTCGCCTTCGAGTTCCGCCAGGCGTTCAACAAGGACGTGGTGATCGACCTCATCTGCTACCGCCGCCGCGGTCACAACGAGTCGGACAACCCGGCCTTCACCCAGCCGCTGATGTACGACCTGATCGACAAGAAGCGCTCGGTGCGCAAGCTGTACACCGAGTCCCTCATCGGTCGCGGCGACATCACCCTGGAAGAGGCCGAGCAGGCCCTCCAGGACTACCAGGGCCAGCTGGAGAAGGTCTTCACCGAGGTCCGCGAGGCCACCGCGCAGCCGGCCGCCGGCGGCTCCAGCGACGGGCAGGACAACTTCCCGGTCGCGGTGAGCACCGCCGTCTCCGCCGAGGTCGTCAAGCGGATCGCCGAGTCCCAGGTCAACATCCCCGACCACATCACCGCGCACCCGCGGCTGCTGCCGCAGCTCCAGCGCCGCGCGGCCATGGTCGAGGACGGCACCATCGACTGGGGCATGGGCGAGACCCTAGCGGTCGGCTCGCTGCTGCTGGAGGGCGTCCCGGTCCGCCTGGCCGGCCAGGACTCCCAGCGCGGCACCTTCGGCCAGCGCCACGCGGTCATCATCGACCGTGAGAACGGCGAGGAGTTCACGCCGCTGATGTACCTCTCCGAGGACCAGGCGCGGCTGAACGTCTACAACTCGCTGCTCTCCGAGTACGCGGCGATGGGCTTCGAGTACGGCTACTCGCTGGCCCGCCCCGACGCGCTCGTCCTGTGGGAGGCGCAGTTCGGCGACTTCGTCAACGGCGCGCAGACGGTCGTCGACGAGTTCATCTCCTCGGCGGAGCAGAAGTGGGGCCAGACGTCCGGCGTCACCCTGCTCCTGCCGCACGGCTACGAGGGCCAGGGCCCGGACCACTCGTCCGCCCGCCCGGAGCGCTTCCTCCAGATGTGCGCGCAGAACAACATGACGGTCGCGATGCCGACCCTGCCGTCGAACTACTTCCACCTCCTGCGGTGGCAGGTGCACAACCCGCACCACAAGCCGCTGGTCGTCTTCACCCCGAAGTCGATGCTGCGTCTGAAGGCCGCCGCGTCGAAGGCGGAGGAGTTCACCACGGGCCAGTTCCGCCCGGTCATCGGCGACGCGTCGGTGGACCCGGCCGCGGTCCGCAAGGTCGTCTTCTGCGCCGGCAAGGTCTACTACGACCTCGAGGCCGAGCGGCAGAAGCGCGGCACGACGGACGTGGCGATCATCCGCATCGAGCGGCTGTACCCGCTGCCGGGCGCCGAGCTCCAGGCGGAGATCGCCAAGTACCCGAACGCCGAGAAGTACCTGTGGGCCCAGGAGGAGCCGGCCAATCAGGGCGCCTGGCCGTTCATCGCCCTGAACCTGATCGACCACCTGGACCTGGCCGTCGGCGCGGACGTCCCGCACGGTGAGCGCCTGCGCCGCATCTCGCGCCCGCACGGCTCGTCCCCGGCGGTCGGCTCGGCCAAGCGGCACCAGGCGGAGCAGGAGCAGCTGGTGCGGGAGGTGTTCGAGGCGTAAGGCCTCGCCGCCCGCGCAGTGAAGGCGGAAGGCCCGCCCCGGTTCGTCCGGGGCGGGCCTTCCGCCTTGTGCGTCCCGGTATCCGCGTCCCGGTATCCGCGTCCCGGTCTCCGCCCCCGGCCGCCGCGGCCGTGTCGTCAGATCGGCTGCGGTTCGAAGTCCCAGTAGGGCCGCCGTCCCTCGAACAGGGGGCGCACCTGCCGGTGCTCCTCGAAGAAGCGCTCGGTCAGCGGGCCCACCGCCTCCCGGCGCACGGCCTCCGCGTCCTCCTCCCGGCCGCAGGCCGCCAGGTCCTGGGCCAGTCCGGCCGCGACGTTCAGGGTGAGGACATGGGTCGGCCCGACCGCCGCGCGGGCCCGCGCCAGGGCGTCCTCGCCCAGTGCCACCGCACGTTCCAGCTCCCCGGTGCGGGCGAGAGCCGTCGCGGTGTTCATCGCGCAGCCCACGGACCACAGGTGGGCGGTGCCGAGGACGCGCTCCATCGCCGCCCGCGCGGACTCCGCCCGGGGCCGGGCCCCCGTGACGTCTCCCTGATCTCCCTGGATGAGGGCGCAGTCGTCGCGTGTGCCGGCCACATAAGGGTGGTCGTCGCCCAGGAGGCTCGTGTACTCGGCGTGGGCGGACTCGGCGAGTTCGCGGGCTTCGTCGAGTTCGCCGATGTCCCGCAGGAGCATCGCGTAGTCCGTGCTCATCATCAGGGTCTCGGGGTGCCGGGGCCCGTGCCGGCGCAGCATGCGGTCGCGGGCCACGCGCATCAGGGCCCGCGCCCGCTGGTGAGATCCCTGCCGGCGCAGGCACAGCGCGAGGTTGTGCTGGGCGATCAGGGTCTGGCCGTGGTTGCGCCCCAGGGCGTCGGCGTGCAGGCGGTGGTTGTGCTCCTGGACGTCCAGGGCCTCGCCGTACCGGCCCAGCAGCCGGAGCGTCCAGGCGGTGTTGAGGCCGGCGAGCAGGGTCGCCGGATCGCGTCCGCCGCCGAGGGCGATGTACGCCTCCAGAACGGTCCGGTGCAGGCGCAGCGAATCGTCGTAGCGGCCCAGCAGCCGCAGGACGATGGCGAGGTTGCCGCGGATGTCGAGCGTGCGCGGCACCTCCAGGTCGCCGAGGTCGGCCGCGGCCTGCCGCTCGGCCTCCTCGTAGAGCCGGCGGGCCTCCTCGAACCTGCCGAGGGCCATCAGGGTGCCGCCGAGGCCGTTCTTCGCCCGCAGCACCTGGATCGGGCTGCGTTCCGGGTCGGCCGTGATCCGGGCCAGGACGTCGCGGCCGATGTGCTCCGCCCGCCGGTAGTCGCCGAGGCGCCGCTCCATGTTGGCGAGCTGGTGCTCGGCGCGCAGCACGGCGGGGTCGGTGCCGGTGCCGAGGGTGGTCCAGGCGGCGACCGCCGACGCGCTGAGCTGCCGTCCCGCCTTGTACTCGCCGCGGACGCGCAGGTATTCCACGCAGTTGAGCACCAGGGCCCGTACGTCCGCGTCGCCGGAGTTCAGCGCGTTCGTCGGTTCCAGGTGCGGGATGATCTCGGCGTACCGGGGCCAGTGGATGGCCTGGCCGGGGCTGCGCGGGTCGGCGGCGACGAGGACGCGGCGGGCGGTGCCGGCCGCTTGGCGGGCCTCGTCGGCGCTGAGGTGACCGCGCACGAAGCGGTGGAACAGGCGGTGCATCCGCAGCGTTCCGACGGTCTGGATGTCCATCGGCCCCTGCTCGTACTCGACGCGCATCGAGGCCGCCTCGGACAGCACCCGCAGGGCCGCGTTCCAGCTGCTCGGTTCGGTGACCTGGGAGACCAGGTGGTCGGGGAGGTCGACGGCGCGGGCCGACTGGACCAGGTTCAGGGGGATCAGGTCGGGTGAGAAGAAGACGAACAGCGACAGCAGTTCGTAGGCGTTGGGGTGTTTCTCCCGCAGCGTGTTGACGGTCTGGGCCCAGGCGGCCTGGAAGGCCTGGCGGTACTCGTCGGAGGAGACGACGGGCACGACGTGCGGGTCGCCCTCGCGCAGCCGGTCGATGTACGTGTCGATGTCCGCGGCCTCGTTGAGCTCGAGCCAGGCCGCGGTCTGGTCCATGAGGAGCGGGTGGTCCTGGACCGCGGCGGCGAGGCGGGCGGCGCTGTCGTGCGTGAGCCGGCCGGTGCGTCGGCACGCGAAGTCGACGGACTCCTCCCGCTGGAAGGGCGGCACGTCGATCACCGGCCGCACCCAGCCCTGCCACTCCCTGCGCGAGGTGGTGACCAGCACATGGCCGGGCCCCTCGGGCAGCAGCCGCTCGATGTCCTCGGGCTCCTCCGCTCCGTCGAGGACGACGAGCCAGCGGGCGCGGTCGCGCAGGGCTCGCTTGGCCGCCTCGATCCGGCCGCGCAGGGCGTCGCCGATGTCGGGCTCGACGCCCAGGCGGTCGGCGAGCCGCGCGAAGTCCTCCCGGGCCCGGCTGCGCACCGCCGCGCGGACCCACCACACGACGTCGTACTCGCCCTTGTAGCGGTGGGCGTACTCGGTCGCCGTCTGGGTCTTGCCGATGCCGCCAGGTCCGCAGAGCGCGATGCGGGTGCCTTCGCCGCCGTCGGTGAACGCCTGGTGGATGCTCTCCAGGAGGCGTTCGCGGCCGGTGAAGTCCCGGTTGTGGCGGGGGGCGTTGTCTATGTCCGGCCGGTCCTCCGGGAAGCGCGGTCCGCGGTTGCGGTCGAGGCTGACCGGGCCGCCGGAGCGCGGGGCGATGTCCAGCGCTTCGAGCAGCACCGAGGAGGCCCGTTCGGCCTCGAAGCCGCGCAGCGGCAGCACGGGGCCGAGGTGTTCGGCGGCGGGCGGCAGGGTGGCGGCGGTGATGGACACGGCGGCGACGCGGTGCCCTTCCCCGGGCATGACCTCGGCCAGCACGTCGGCCCAGCGCTGCCGGCGGGCGTCGTCGAAGCGCACGAACCAGTCGTCGATGAGGAGCAGCAGCTTGCCGGGCTTGTCCAGCAGCCGGGTCAGCCGGCCGGCGTCCGGCTCGGTGTGCAGGGGATCCCAGCGGACCGCCACCGGCGTCGCGCCGGCGTGCGCGAGCCGGTGCTCCATCCAGGTGGCCCAGGACCAGGACTGTCCCGCGTAGACGATCGTGACTCGCTGAGGGGACGGGGGTGGCATGCCGGGGTCTCCTTCTGACGTACCCGATAGCTACGTCCGTGTGGGCAACTCCACGTTAAACCAGACTCCTTGGCGACACGGAGAGCTGCTCGCCCATACGTTCCGCGGCGTGGCGGATGATGTGTTCCAGGTCGGGACAGTGCACGCTCGGGTGGCGGAAGTGGCCCGAGGGAGGGGCGTAGCGGTGGGCGTGGCTCCCGCCGCCGCACACCCTGACGACCGGACAGGCGCGGCAGTCCTCGCCCAGCGCCGCCGCACCGGCCCGCAGCGCCGCGATCCGGGGATGGCGCAGCGCGTCGTCGAACGAGTCGCGGAAGACGTCGAGGCCGAGGGCGGGCGCTCCCGCGAAGGCGGTCTTCAGCGAGTCGATCCGTTCGATGCCGCCGTCGGTCTCGACGACGACGGCGGTCATCGGGGACAGGCCGACGGCGTCCGAGCGGGACGAGCCGCCGAGGAGCAGCGCCATGATGTCGGTGAACAGCCGCACCCGCGGCCGGTCCGGGGCGTGGTCGGCCCACCACAGGTCGAAGGCCGTGGCCAGCCAGTCCCCGTAGGGCGTGGGGGCGGGGCGGTGGCGTCCCGGCGTGCGGTCGCCCCAGTTGCGGTGCGGCAGCAGGAAGTCCAGGGAGGGCGGGGCCAGGGCGCGCAGGGAGGTGTAGACGTCGGTGGGGTCGGTGGCGGGATCGACGGTGCACAAGATGCCGGCGTACGCGTCCGGGCGGCGCTCCGCGAGGAGACGGGCGGCGGCGCGGGCGGCGGGCCAGGAGGGGCGTCCGGCGTGGTCGACGCGGCGTGCGTTGAGGCGCGCGGTGCCGCCGTCGAGGCTGAGGCCGATCCGCACGCCGGCGTCCGCGAGCCGGTCGAGGACGGGGGCGGTGAGGAGGGTGCCGTTGGTCTGGACGGTGACCGTGACCTCGGTGCCGTCCGGGGCGGCCGTGCGCACCAGGTCCGCGTAGGCGAGGGCGGTCTCGGGTCCCGTCAGGAGCGGTTCGCCGCCGTGCAGGTCGACGCGTACGGCCCGGAGGGCGTGGGTCCGGGCGTGCTCGGCGACGCGGTGGGCCGTCCGCCGCATGGTGCGTTCGGCGACCCGGTGCGGCCGGTCGCGCCAACTGCGGTCCGGGGAGCGGTAGATGTAGCAGTACGTGCAGGCGAGGTTGCAGCGGCTGTGCACTTTGAGGACGAACTGACGGAACCCGTCGGCGGTCACGGCGCACCCCCCACGGCGCCCCCGGTCACGGCGCGCCCCCGGTCACGGCGCGGCCCCCGGTGGGGCCGGGCGGCGGCGGGCCGGGTGGTGCGGGGTCGGGCGAGTCGGCGTAGTAGGCGGCCGGCGGTTCGGCGGACTCCTCCCGCTCGCGCAGTTCCGCCAGTACCGCGGCGAGAACGGGGTGGCTGGTGCCGGCGGGGCGTTCGAAGACGGGCAGGGGTATGTCGGCCGGGCCGGCGGGAGCGGTCATGCGTCGCCCTCGGTGGCCGCCCGGAGGGAGCCGAGCGCGTCGCGGACCTGCCGCGCCTCGTCCGCGTCGCCGAGTCCCGCCTCGCCGAGGAGGCGCAGCGCCGCCTCATACTCCTCGGCGGCGCGCGCCGGGGCGGATGCCCTGGCCAGGACCTGGCCCCGCAGCACGCGGGCGCGTGCCTCGGCGTGGGGCTGCCCCTGCTCCGCGTAGAGCCGGGCGGACCGCAGCAGGTGATCGGCGGCCCGGTCCCAGGCCGATGCCCGGGAGGTGTGCTCGGCGAGCCGGGCCACCGCCTGGGCGCGCACCTGCCAGGCGCGCGCCGCGAGCAGGTCGTCGTCCGTCTCGCGGGCCGCGGTGCCCAGTATCCAGTCGGCCTCGTGGAGGTCGGCGAGGCCCTCCTGGGCCAGATACCGGTGCAGGAGGGCCTCGCCGAGCTCCACCCGGTAGCGGGGCAGCTCGGGGTCGTGCTCGGACACCTCGTCGACGGCCGTCCGCAGGACGCGCACGGCGTCGTTCCACTCGGCCGACCGCGTCAGCGCCAGGCCGAGCCGGTGCAGCAGCCGGGGGCGGGCCGGATCGTCGCGGTTCACGGCCGCGGTGGCGCGCCACCAGGAGCGGACGGCGGCCTCCAGGTCGCCGGCGTCCCCGGTGACCTCGTAGGTGGTGAGGTGGGCCTCGCCGAGCCGGTCCAGGCACACCGCTCGCAGGTGCTCGTCGTGACCGGCGTACTCCAGGGCCTCGTCGAGGGCGTCGACGATCCGCCGCCGGGCGGGGAGGTCGTGGGCCGCCGACCGGGTGAGGTCGAGCGCGGCGGCCGTGTCCAGGCAGATCCTGGCGAGCTCGGCGGCGCGCGCCCCCTCTGCGGCGCACAGCGGCAGCGCCTCGCGCAAGCCGACTTCCGCCAACTCGGCTGCGCGGTAAGCCAGTTCGCGCCGCGTGCTGTCGGGTTCCCAGCGCAGGGCGCCGCGGCCCGAGCCGTGCCGGGCCAGGGCGAGCAGCACGCGCGCCTCGAAGAGCCTGGCGCCGGCCCGCTCGTCGCGCAGCCGGTGCTGTGTGGCCAGACCGGCCGCCAGGGCGAAGCGCTGGGCGGCCCACTCCCCCGGCGGCTCGTCGGCCGGGCCGAGCACTGCCGCTCCGGCGCGGGTCACCAGGGACGCCGCGTGCAGCACCGCCGTGGCCCGCAGTTCGATGCCCCGGGTCACGAGCGACGGCTCGGCGGTCGGCGGGATCTCCTCCAGCCGCCGCCGCACCTCCTCGTAGGCGAGCAGGGCCAGCCGCTCCGGGCCGGCCTGCGGTTCGCCCAGGTCGCGGTCGAGGGACGGCGGCCGGGTGGGCGCCGCCGCGCCCGCGGTCTCCAGGCCGGCCGCGAGGTGCAGCAGGATCCTCGCCTCCGTGATCAGTTCGGCCGGGGCGCTCTCGCGGTGGCGGGGCAGCGCCTCGTACGCCTCCCTGAGGTTGTCGGCCGCGCCGGCCACCAGCCAGCGGTCCAGCAGCGCCCCGGCGAGCCGGCCGCGCAGCGCCCGCCGGTCCGCCTGCCGGCGTTCCACCTCCAGTGCGCGGCGCAGCAGGACGATGCCCTCGTCGAGGTCGCGTGCGCTCTTCTGGGCGGCGTACCGGGTGAGCAGGACGTGCGCGCGGGAGGCGAGTTCCGCCGGGCCCGCGCCGGGCGGGGCCACGGGGACCCGCCCGTAGCGGGCGAGCACCTGTGAGGTGACCCTGGCGAAGGCGCGCAGCAGGTGGTCGTCGGCGCCGTCCTCCCCGACGGGGTGCGCGGCGGGCGCTCCGGAGAGGTAGGCGGCGGCCAGTGCGGGGAAGTTCCGCGCGGACCGGCCGTAGTGCTGTTCGACGTAGTAGGAGCTGTGCTTGAGCACCAGGCGGGCCTCGCCGCCGGGCAGATGGCGCAGGAGTTCCTCCCGCACCCCTTCGATGAACTCGTACCCTCCTTCGGCGACCGCCTCGTCGCGTTTCATCAGTCCGCCGAGCAGGACCTCCGCCATCGCCTCGGGGCCGCTGCCGGGAAGCATGGCCCGTTGCACCAACTGCATCACGGGCAGCACGAGGGGGACCGTGGCCAGGTATTCGCCGAGTTGCCGCGCGTCCTGCGAGGCGCTCCGGCGGAAGGCCCTGACCCGGTCGCGGGCACTGATCTCCCGTTCGGCGAGCGGACGCGCGACGGCCGCCGGATGGTCGGCGCGGGCCCAGGCCGCGGAGGCGGACAGCCGCTGCGCGGTCGCGTCGCACACCAGGCGGACCCAGGTGCCGACGGAGGCGGGGCGCAGGGCGAGAACGGGGACCGGCAGGGCCCTGCCGGAGGGGCGTACGCCCCGTTCGGACCGGAACTCCAGGCCGCCCGCCGGGCCTTCGCCGCGGCGCAGCTCGCCCGGGAACGCCGGCAGATGGGTGCCGCGCCACATGCGCTGGGGCAGTGGCTGGATCACCGCGACCGGGGCGCAGGTGGCCCAGGCGTACAGCAGTCGCTGCATCCGGCCCGCCCGCCACAGCGGCCCGGCGCAGTCGCTGAGCACCAGGGTGAGCTGGCGGCCGCTCGGGTCGCGCAGCAGCCGGGGGCCGTCGGCGGGTGCGGCGGGGTCGGGCGAGGTCGTCACCCTGACGTCGTCGCCGCCCCCCTCGTGCACGTAGTGCGTCTGGATCTCCCGGAAGGCGCCCGCGCGTTCGCACACCTGGAGCAGTTCGGTGAAGGTGTCCCGCCACACCACGGCCGACGAGGAGACGTCCATGACGAGTTGGAGGCGCGCCTCGCGTCGGTGCTCGCGCGACGCCACCGGCACGACCAGGCCCGTGTCGGCCGCCCGCTGCGCCGTCGCCTCCTCGTCCAGCACGGTGAACGCGGGCCGCGAGGGCGGCCGGTAGCGGTCGAGGGGCCTCAACGCGCGTTGCAGGGCGAGCGGATCGGGCAGTACGGAGGCGGAGGGCACCTTGGTCTCCACGACCGCGCCCGCACCGGCGGCCGTGCCCTCGGTGGCCGCGCCGCCGCCCGCGGTCCGTGACCGGCGTTCGACGCCGCCGGTCCGGTGTCGCTGCGGGACGGCCAGGGAGGCGGTCGGGGCCGGCCCGACGGGACGCGTCGCGGCCGGCCACGGCGACGAGGGCTCGTCAGCCGCGTCGGTCGTGTCCGCCGCGTCGGCCGCGTCGGCCGCGTCGGCCGGGAACGGCTCCCCCGGTGCGTGCGGTGTTCCGGGGAGGTGACGGGCGAGCCAGAGCGCGTCCGCGAGTTCCTCGGCGTCCGGGGTCAACTGGGCCTCGCGCAGCCGACGGGCCAGCGACTCCAACGATGCGGCGACGGTCACCGCGGGTCACCGCTGCCCCGAGTCGGGCGAGCCCATCAACAGCCGGGCGAGCTCCGCACGGCCGGGGCTGTCCGGGGGCGCGACCTGCTGGGTCAGGAAGATCGCGTTGAGCAACTGGTCGGTCGGGCGCGCCGTTCCCGCTCCGTCGGTCGTGAACAGCTCGACGAGGTCCCGGTGTTCCTGGTCCGCGCCGTCCCCGAAGTGCGCCTGCACCATGGCGGCGAGCCGGTCGCCGCGCGGCGGGTCGAGATGGAGGTGGATGCAGCGACGCAACAGGGGGGCCGGGAACTCGCGTTCGCCGTTGCTCGTCATCACGATCACGGGGAAGGCGCGGCAACGGACCCGGCCGCCGGCGACGGGCGCCCGCAGTCCGTCGTCGGTGAGGACGCCCACGGTCCGGCCGCCCGGCCGGTCGGCGATGCGCTCCAGCTCGGGGATGCCGAACTCGCCCTCCTCCACCACGTTGAGCAGGTCGTTCGGCAGGTCGATGTCGCTCTTGTCGAGTTCGTCGATCAGCAGGACACGCGGCCGTTCCAGCGGCAGGAGCGCCGTGCCCAGCGGGCCGAGGCGGATGTACCGGCCGATCGACAGGTCGCGGCCGTGGGACTGCTCGGTGTCCTGGGTCCCGGCGCGGTCGAGCTGCGCGTCCTGGAGCCGGCCGATCGCGTCGTACGTGTACAGGCCCGACTTGAGTTCCGTGCGGCTGACGACGGGCCATTGCAGCACCCGGCCGAGCTGGAGTTCATGGGCGAGGGCGTGGGCCAGGGTGCTCTTCCCCGAGCCGGGTTCGCCGGTGACCAGCAGGGGACGCCTCAAGTACAGGGCGGCGTTGATGAGTTCGATGGCACGGGGGTCCTGGATGGGCAGGGGCGGCCTGTCGCCCAGCCGGCGCGACGAGGCACTGTCGATGTCCGGCACCCGGTACTCGTCCTCGCCCAGTGGCACGCCGTCGAAGCGGCGCCAGCGCGGAGGCGGCGGCAGTAACTCCACACGCGCCCGGTCGGGGGCGCCCGTTCCCCGATAGATCGGCCACTCGCTCATGACTTGCCTTTCGTCGACGATCGATGGCACGGCACGTCACGGCCGGGGCGAGCGGCGCCCACAACGGGCCCCTGAAAACGTACCCTCCGGCGGCGATCCGCCGGGCGGTTTCCGGCCAGCCGCTCTGCGGTGTCGTCCTGTGCCGGGCGGGACTCAGGGGGCATCGAACACCCCCTCGTCCGACGGCAGCGGCCGACGGGGGTCGTCATAGAGGACGGCCACCGTGTCGGCCCAGTGGCGCGTGCTCTCCTTGCTGATGTGCTCTCTGATACGGCGGACGTGGTCGGGGAGTTCAGCCGGGTCGCGCAGCTCGTCCAGGAAGCCCACGGCGGAACGCTCCAGTTCCGTGCACGCGGGTCCGCACTCCTGCCCCGGGTGTCCGCCGTAGTACCACAGGGCCACTCCGTGACCGGCGTCCAGCGCCAGACGCATCGCCGTACGGCCGGCTCCCGCGGCGGCGGGCCGACACTGGACGGGGACCTCTCCCGGGGGCATCTCGGCGAACCGCCGCGCGTCCGGCGGCTCCCCGCCGAACACGGTGTACCGCGCGGTCAGCCGTCCGGAGGAGACCATGCCGTGCCAGCGCGCGTCCCAGGATTCGGCCGGAACGCCCCGGCGCTCGCGGTCGCGTATCACCACCGGGCGGCGCACGCCCAGGAGTTGCTGGCGCGCCCGGTCCCACAGCGGCGCGGAGGGGTAGATCTGCCACTCGTGCAGGGGAGTGTCGAAGTGGGAGAGGTCCAGGGCGACTTCGAGCGGTGCGGGCAGTTCCGGACGGTCGACCAGCTCGAAGGCCTGGGCCAACGGCCCCGCGAGCGCCTCCCGCAGGTGCCGGATGTCGACGCCCGGTCCCGAGGTCTGCTCGGCGCACGGCACGTCGCTGCTCTCCCCGCCGTCGTCCACGCGCAGCGTCCAGAAGACCCGGGAGGGGTCTTCGTGGAGCGGTTCGAGTTCGAGCACGACGACGCCGCGGTCCCCCGGCCCTGGGTGCGTGCGGACCGCCAGCTCGGCGACCGGCAGGAGCGACGCCGGCAGCTCGGTCTCCTCCACGATGCGGCGCGTCGACGCCCGGAGGTCCACCGACCGTTCCTCGATCCAGTCGCCCAGCCGTCGCACGGCGTCGCCGGCCTCCGGCTCCCGGCCTTCGAGGAACAGCCGGACGAGCCGGAGATAGCGCAGGAAGACGTACGCGTCCTGCGGATCGCCCTCCTCGTCCAGCAGCCCGTGACCGTCGCGCCAGGAGACGGGCGGATGCCGGCGGTCGACCGGATCGTCCCCGCGCGCGGCGCGCACCAGCCGTACGACCGTGTCCGACGCGTCGGCGGGCTCGACGGCCGCCAGCAGCGCGAGCGCCTGCCGGCGGTCCAGGGGATGCCACTGATCCGCGTCGCCCCGGGGCGGGGCGCCGGGCAGCTGCGTCTGCCGGCTGATCCAGTTCGACGAGGTCCGCCGACGCTCGTGGTGCCACTCGTCGTGCGCGGCGACCACGTCCTGGTAGCGCTCCAGCCGCCGCATGAGGGGCACCGCGATCGACACCCCGCCGTCACGGTCGCCGCGCCGTGACTTGATCAGGGCCACGACCGCGCCGGTCGCGGGATCCAGCACCGGGCCGCCGGACACGCCTCCCGGGAACTCGTTGGTGGGCCCCAGCCGCAGTGTGTACGGTCCGTGGGCCGCGACCACGTCGGCCTTTCCCTTCCAGGCCTGCGCCGCTCCGTCGGCGAGGGGAAGGTACCCGTACACCGTGCGGCGACCGCCGAGCGGGAGCACGGAGCGGTCGCTCAGCCACACGCACTCGTGCGGCACGGAGGGGTCGAGGAGCCGCACCAGAGCCAGGTCCTGCTCGACGGGCAGCGCCCGGCCCCCCTCCGAGAGCCGCCGGCCGATGTGCGGGGAGAGGCTCTCCTCCAGCCTCGCCGCCAGGGGACGCCCGTCGGACAGCCCGGGACCGCGCACCCGGAACTCGTCCCCGCCCGCTTCCCCGATCCGGCCGAGCAGCACATGGGCGCAGGTCAGGATCCAGCCCGGCGCGACGAAGAAGCCGCTGCCCCACATCTCCTCCTCGCCGTCGCGCGCGGAGTGGAAGTGGACCGTGGCCTTCTCGATCAGTGATTCCAGGTGGGCGTCGTACGGCTCAGGCATCCGCGGAAGGCTGGGGGTCGGTCGCGCCGACGGCCGCGGCGCGGCGCTCGTCGAGCTTCCACAGCAGGCTCACCTGGAGGGAGGCCTTGGCCTCGCCGTCGGCGAGCACGGCGACGGCCTTGCCCGGCTTGGCGACGATCTCGACGCCGAAGGTGATCGTGGCCTCGTCGGGGCTCACCGAGCGGGCCGCGTCCAGCACGGACTGCCCCACACCGCGCACCAGGTCGTCCAGCTGCTCCAGCTTCGCCGCGATCTTCTCCCCCACTCCGACGTCGATGTCGTCGGAGCCGTATCCGCCGGACGGCGTGCTCACGGGTGCCGGGGTCACCCGCGCCAGCACCGTCTGACCCCCGGGTAACGTGATCTCGCGCAGCGTCTCGTCCATGGTTCCCCCGCCCCTTGTGCACCGCTCGCGCCGAGCCGTTCCGCTCCCGCGCACAGCCGTTCTGCCCGCGCCCGCGGGCTCTCGAACTCGAAGAGGCTAGCTTCTCGCGCGGATCCGGACGAGACCGCGAAATGGCCAAGTGCCCCATATTCTTGAGCCATGTACTTCACCGACCGAGGCATCGAAGAGCTGGAAAAGCGGCGCGGCGAGGAGGAGGTCACCTTCGAGTGGCTCGCCGAGCAGCTGCGGACGTTCGTCGATCTGAATCCGGACTTCGAGGTGCCGGTGGAACGTCTGGCGACGTGGCTGGCGCGGCTGGACGACGAGGACGAAGAGTAGGCAGGTGAGGCCGCGTCGGTCGGTCACGGCCGCGTAGGCCGGAGGCGGCTGCGGTCGCTGTGCGGGGCGCCCTTCGGGGCGCCCCTTTCGCATCTCGTGAGCCTGTCCTGAGCCTGTCGTGCCCGGCCGTGCCCCTTTCGGGTGTCTTGACTTTCCGTGACCGCGATATATCGTGATTGACGGGAGACGCGATATGGCGTGTCGTGCGTTCGCGTCCGGATCAGGTTGGGGTCGGGCCGCGCCGTGGGGCGTCCGCCCGCGGTCTAGGAGGTCTGCATGTCCGAGTGGTCCGTCGCCGAGCCGCGCAAGCTCGCCTTCGACGAGCCGGTCAGCGAGCTGCACGTACGCGTCGTCAACGGCACGGTGAACGTCGTGGGCACGGACGACGGCGGTCCCGCCCGGCTGGAGGTGTCCCACATCGAGGGGCCACCTTTGGTGGTGACCCATCGCGACGGCGTCCTGACCGTCGCGTACGAGGACCTGCCGTGGAAGGGGTTCCTCAAGTGGCTCGACCGCAAGGGCTGGCGCCGCAGCGCCATCGTCTCGCTGGCCGTCCCGGCACGCACGCGGGTGGCGGTGGGCGCGGTGAGCGCCGGGGCGGTCGTCTCCGGCCTCGAAGGGCACGCCGAGGTGAAGGGCGTCTCCGGTGACACCACGCTGGTGCGGCTGACGGGGCCGGTGCGCGCGGACACCGTCTCGGGGAGCGTGGAGGCCCAGGCCCTCACCGGCGATCTGCGCTTCAACTCGGTCTCCGGGGACCTGACCGTCGTCGAGGCGGGCTCCTCGGTGAAGGCCGACTCCGTGAGCGGCTCGATGATCGTCGACCTCGATCCGGCGAGCCGCCCCACCGACATCAGCCTGACCAGCGTGTCGGGCGAGATCGCGATCCGGCTGCCCCACCCGGCGGACGCCGAGGTCGAGGCGAACACGGCGAGCGGCACGGTGTCCAACGCCTTCGAGGACCTACGGGTCAGCGGCCAGTGGGGCGCCAAGCGGATCACCGGCCGGCTCGGCACGGGCAACGGACGACTGAAGGCGACCACGGTCTCCGGCTCGATCGCCCTGCTGCGCCGCCCGGCCGCCGAGGAGGACGGCCCCTGGGCCGCGGAAGACACCCCTCCGGCCGACGGGCCGCCCGCCGGCCCGGGGCACAATTCCAGTCCCGGCCCGGACGACGCGAGCTCACCCCCCTCCGCCGGCCCGGCCGACGGCACGACCGACAAGAAGGTGCTCTGACATGCCCCCCGTCTTCGCCCACGGCCGCCTCCGCCTCTACCTGCTGAAGCTGCTGGACGAGGCCCCGCGCCACGGCTACGAGGTGATCCGCCTCCTGGAGGAACGCTTCCAGGGGCTGTACGCGCCGTCGGCGGGCACCGTCTACCCCCGGCTGGCCAAGCTGGAGGCCGAGGGCCTGGTCACCCACACCACCGAGGGCGGCCGCAAGGTGTACGCCATCACCGACGCGGGCCGGGCCGAACTGGCCGACCGCAGCGGCGAGCTGGCCGACCTGGAGCTGGAGATCCGCGAGTCCGTCGCGGAGCTGGCCGCGGAGATCCGCGCCGATGTGCGCGGCGCGGCGGGCGACCTGCGGCGCGAGATGCGGGCGGCGGCCTCCGAGGCCCGCAGCGCCCCGGACGCCGACGCGGACGCGCACGCGTACCTGGGCGACAAGGAGTCGTGGCGCGTCGCCAAGGAGGAGATGCGCCGCGCCAAGCAGGAGTGGAAGGAACAGGCCCGCCGGGCCAAGGACGAGAGCCGCCGGGCCCGCGAGGAGGCCCAGCGCGCGCACCGCCAGGCCAAGGAGGCCCAGGACAAGGCCCGCGCCCAGGCCCAGGAGGAGGTGCAGCGCATAGCGCGGCGCGTCCAGGAGCAGTTCCAGAGCCACTTCGCCCGGGGCGACTGGCCGACGGGTCTGCGGGAGGGGCTGACCGAACTGGCCAAGGAGTTCGGCGAGTTCGGGAAGGACTACGGCAAGGAGTTCGGCCGCGACTTCGGATTCGGCCGCGGGGGTGGCGGTGGGGGTGGGGGTGGGGGCGCCCCTGCGGGTGCTGGTGCCGGCGCCGGCGGCAGTGCCGGCGGCGCGGAGAGTGCCGGCGGCGCGGAGAGTGCGGCGAGCGCGCGTCCGGCGTACTCGCAGGCGCCGGAGGAGTTCCCGGCCGGCTACGAACCGGCCTGGGCCCACGAGGACTTGAGCGGGGACCCGGCTCGCGACCTGGACCGCCTGCTGGACCGCTTCCGGGACGACATCCGCGACGCGGCCCGCGACAACGGCGTGACGGCGGAGCAACTCCGCGACAGCCGCCGCCACTTGTCCACGGCGGCGGCGCACATCGGGGTGATCCTGCGGGGGCCGAGGAGCTGAGGGACCCGGACCCCCGCGCCCGCTCGGCCCGCCTGCGCCTCCAGCCCGCCTGTTCCTCTAGCCTGCCTGCGCCTCTAGCCCGCCTGCGCCTCTCCCCCGCCGTGGAGCACCCGGGTCAGCGCCGCATGGGTGACGCCGTGGTCGGCGAGGGTCTCGGCGGGCGGGCCGGGGCGGGCGGTCAGGGCGAGGAGGAGGTGTTCGTCGCCGATGTGCCGGTCGCGGTGGGCCAGGGCGATGCGCAGGGACTGTTCGAGGACGTCCTTGGCATCCCGTCCGAAACGGGGGCGTCCGCTCCACCCGCCGCCCCCGCTCCCGCCCCGTCCCCCGCCCCGCCGGTCACCGGCCATCGCGCCGACGCCGTGCGCCTCCTCCACCCGGGAGACGATCTCCGAGATGTCGATGCCGAGGCCGGCGAGGGCGTCGGCGTCGGCCCGGGAGAGGCCCGCGCGCCGTCGCGTCTCCTCCAGCGCGCGCCGTACGGACTCCCGGCGCTCCTCCCCCAGCCCGAGGGCGGTCAGCGCGAACGATCCGCGGCTCGCCTCGCGGTCCAGCAGGGCGAGCAGCAGATGCTCGGGGCCCACCGTGCGCACCCCCGAGGCCTCGCACCGCTCGACGGCGTCGCGCACCACGTCCCGGGCGTCCTTCGTGAACCGTTCGAACATCACTGCCTCCCGTACTTCTTGTGGACGGCCTGCCTGCTGACGCCGAGTTCGGCGGCGATCTCCTGCCACGACCAGCCCTGATGGCGGGCGCTGCGCACCTGTACCGCCTCCAGCCGCTCCAGCAGCCGGCGCAGGGCGGCGACGGCGCGCAGTCCGACCCGGGGATCGCGGTCGCCGGCGCGCTCGGCGAGATCCGTTGCTTCGGTCATGTTGTCAACTTACGTTGACACGAGAGAGGCCGTCAACCCTAGTTGACAGCCTCTCTCGTGTCAGGGGCGCTTGATGACGTCAGGACTGCGTGAGGACGACCTTCCCGAACAGGTCGCCGGACGCGAGCCGTTCGAAGCCCTCGCGGGCGCGGTCGAGCGGGAGCGTCTCGTCGATGACGGGGCGGACGCCGGTGGCGGCGCAGAAGGCGAGCAGGTCCTCCAGCTCGTCCTTGGTGCCCATCGTGGAGCCGACGACCTTGAGTTCGAGGAAGAAGATGCGGGTCAGCTCGGCGTGCGAGGGCCGGTCGCCGCTCGTCGCCCCGGAGATCACGAGCGTGCCGCCGGGCCGCAGGGACTTCACGGAGTGGGACCAGGTGGCGGCGCCGACGGTCTCGATGACCGCGTCCACGCGCTGCGGCAGCCGGGCGCCCGGCTCCAGCGCCTCGACGGCGCCCAGTTCCAGCGCCCGCTTGCGCTTGGCCTCGTCCCGGCTGGTCGTGAAGACCCGCAGCCCCGCGGCCTTGCCGAGCACGATGGCGGCGGTGGCGACCCCGCCGCCGGCGCCCTGGACGAGGACGGAGTCGCCGGGGCGGACACCGGCGTTGGTGAAGAGCATGCGGTAGGCCGTCAGCCAGGCCGTGGGCAGACAGGCGGCCTCCTCGAAGGAGAGCCCCGGGGGCTTGGGCAGGACGTTCCAGGTCGGCACGGAGACCTGCTCCGCGAACGTGCCCTGGTAGCGCTCGGTGAGGATGGAGCGCGGCTCGTCGGGACCGACGCCATGGCCGGTCTGCCCGATCACGGAGTGCAGGACGACCTCGTTGCCGTCCTCGTCGACGCCGGCGGCGTCGCACCCGAGGATCATCGGCAGCTTGTCCTCCGCGAGGCCGACCCCGCGCAGGGACCACAGGTCGTGGTGGTTGAGGGAGGCGGCGCGGACGTTGACGGTGCTCCAGCCGGGCCGGCCCTCGGGGGCGGGGCGCTCCCCCGACTCCAGACCGTTCAGCGGCTGGTCACGATCGATGCGAGCGGCGTAGACGGCGAACATGAAGCCGACGATAGGTTCCAGGCCCGGCGGGCGAAACCGGACGCCGCTGTGAGACATGCCCTCTTGCGCCCCGCCCCCGGACGACTGGTAGGCCGCGCGGGCGGCGAGCCTCACCCCCGGAAAAGAGCGACGGCCCCGCCCACCCGGGCAGGGCCGTCGACCGCGTTCACCGCGTCAGCGGCGCGCGACACCCTCCGCGCGGGCGGCCGCGGCGACCGCCGCCGTGACCGCCGGCGCCACCCGCTCGTCGAACGGCGACGGGATGACGTAGTCCGCGGCGAGGTCGTCGCCGACGACGCCCGCGAGGGCCTCGGCCGCCGCGATCTTCATGCCCTCGGTGATCCTGGACGCCCGCACCTGGAGCGCGCCCGCGAAGATGCCCGGGAACGCCAGCACGTTGTTGATCTGGTTCGGGAAGTCCGACCGCCCGGTCGCGACGACCGCCGCGTACTTGTGGGCGACGTCGGGGTGCACCTCGGGGTTCGGGTTGGCCATGGCGAAGACGAACGCGCCCTCCGCCATCGAGGCCACCGCCGTCTCGGCGACCGTGCCGCCGGAGACGCCGATGAACACGTCGGCACCGGCCAGCGCGTCCTCCAGGGAGCCGGTCAGCCCGGCCTTGTTGGTGAACCCGGCGACCTCGCGCTTGACGTCGGTGAGGTCCTCCCGGTCGGCGGAGACGATGCCCTTGCGGTCGGCGACCGCGACGTCCCCGATGCCGGCCTCGATCAGCATCTTGGCGATGGCGACGCCGGCCGCGCCGGCGCCCGAGATGACGGCCCGCAGGTCGGCGATGGACCGCCCGCTCAGCCGCGCCGCGTTGCGCAGCGCCGCCAGCGTCACGACCGCCGTGCCGTGCTGGTCGTCGTGGAAGACCGGGATGTCCAGGGCGTCCTGGAGGCGGCGCTCGATCTCGAAGCACCGAGGCGCCGAGATGTCCTCCAGGTTGACGCCGCCGAACGAGGGCGCGAGCCGCACCACGGTCTCGACGATCTCGTCCACGTCCGTGCAGGCGAGCGCGATCGGAACCGCGTCCACGCCGCCGAACTGCTTGAAGAGGATCGCCTTGCCTTCCATCACCGGAAGAGACGCCTCCGGCCCGATGTCACCGAGCCCGAGCACCGCCGTGCCGTCGGTGACGACGGCGACGACGGACGACTTCCAGGTGTAGTCGTTCACCAGGTCCGGCTGTTCCGCGATCGCGGTGCACACGCGCGCGACGCCGGGGGTGTAGGCGAGGGACAGGTCGTCCCGGTCACGGATCGGGACGGTGGCCTGCACGGCCATCTTGCCGCCACGGTGCAGTGCGAACGCGGGGTCGAACGAGTCGAGGGGCGCCGCACCGCCCTCCTGGCCCGCTCGGTCCGCTTCGCTCTCGCTGCGAGGATTGACGATCTCCGCTGCCACTGTGTCTTACCCCTTAGGTGTTCATGGATGAGGGTGGCCACTCCTGGTTGAGAAGTGGGCGGGCACCGCGCAGGTCCCAGCGGTGATACGTACGGGCCTGCGCGTCGGGCGCGCCGCACACGCGCCCTGAGCCCCGGATGAGGGGTGTAAAGAACCTTCTTACCGGACGGACGCCACCGAGGACGAGTCCAATCCGTGCAAGGTCACACGCCGCATCTTGCAGGACTCCCACAGCCCCCGCACGTCACCGACCGTGCAGTCATATCCCAGTGACATGCCTCATGCGGAAACCGCTGACGAGTACCGGCCAAACTCTTGACACACACTCAAGTCAACGTACGCGCCGCATCACCAGCGACCACATGGTGAGATGAACCGAAGATCTTCCGGCCGGAAGAGCGCATTCCAGGAGAAGGTTCGGCCGAGTGCGGCCGTGTTGTACCGGACTGGTGCGGTTCGGGGGTCGCCCGTTATCCGATTTTGACATGGCTGGCCCCCTGCTTGGCGTAGTCCGAATGGCAAGATGCCGTAATCACACGAGGTCGCGACACCCGAAGGTGTGTGTTCTCGTCGACCCATCGGCATCTCCATCCATCCGCCGGAGGCACTCACCATGACCGCACGTTCCATCCGCCCTACCACCGCTGCGCGCACCCGGCTAGCCGCGGTCGGTTCCCTCGCGGTCGCGGGCGCTCTGCTGCTCACCGCGTGCGGTGACCAGACCGATGGCGGCAGCGGCAGCGCCTCCTCCGACGCGTCGGGCAAGTCCAGCACCGCCCCCCTCTTCGCCAAGCTCCCCAAGAAGATCCAGGACGCGGGCGTCATCAAGGTCGGCACCAACGCCGAGTACGCCCCCATGGAGTACGTCGAGGGCGGCAAGATCGTGGGCGTCGACCCCGACATCGCCGCCGCGCTCGGCAAGCAGCTCGGCGTCGAGTTCCAGTTCACCTCGGGTTCCTTCGACGGTCTGATCACCGCGGTCAACACCGGCCGTTACGACGTCGCGATGTCGTCGATCACCGACAACAAGCAGCGTCAGGAGGGCCTGGACGACAGCGGCAAGAAGCTCGGCGAGGGCGTCGACTTCGTCGACTACTTCACCGCCGGCACCGCCGTCTACGTCAAGAAGGGCAACCCGAAGGGCATCAAGTCCATCGAGGACCTCTGTGGGCAGACCGCCGCCGTGCAGCGGGGCACCACCTACGAGGAGGCCCTGAAGGACCAGTCCAAGAAGTGCACGGACGGTGGCAAGAAGGCCATCAAGATCGAGCCCTTCGAGAACGACACCGAGGCCCAGACCCGTGTGAGGTCGGGCGGCGCCGTGGCCGGCGTCAACGACTACCCGGTCGCCGTGGACATGGCCCGCAAGGCCGACGGCGGCAACGCCTTCGAGGTCGTGGGCGAGCAGTACGACGCCGGCCCGTTCGGCATCGTCGTCGACAAGCAGAACACCCAACTGCGCGACGCCCTCAAGGAGGCCGTCGACGCGATCATCAAGGACGGCTCCTACAAGAAGGTGCTGGAGAAGTGGGGCGCCCAGAGCGGCGCGATCGAAGCCGCCCAGGTCAACGGCGGCAAGTAACACCCCAGCACCACTGAAGGGCAGTCCCCATGACTGACAAGCTCGACAAGTCCGGCGCGGGCGCGCCGCCGGCCGATCAGCCGCCGGCGGCGAAGGCTTCGGCGTTCTCCGGCCCGCCGGAGGCCATCAAGGCCATCCCGGTGCGCCACTACGGCCGCTGGGTCAGCGCCGTCGTCGTCCTCGCGCTCCTCGCGCTGCTGATCAACGCCTTCGCGAACGGCGACATCCGCTGGCAGGCGGTGTCCGACAAGCTGTTCGACTCGACGGTCATCGCGGGAGCCGGCCGGACGCTGCTCATCAGCATCCTGTCCATGGTGCTCGGCGTGGTCCTGGGCGTGATCCTGGCCGTGATGCGGCTGTCGAAGAACCCGGTCACCAACAGCGTGGCCTGGCTGTACATCTGGTTCTTCCGCGGCACGCCGGTCTACGTCCAGCTGCTGATGTGGTTCAACCTGGCGCTGATCTTCCCCGTCCTGAACCTCGGTCCGATCTACAAGGACGAGATGACGGACGTCATGACGCCGTTCATGTGCGCCCTGCTCGGCCTCGGCCTCAACGAGGCCGCGTACATGGCGGAGATCTGCCGCGCCGGCCTGCTGGCCGTCGACGAGGGGCAGACCGAGGCGTCCCACGCGCTGGGCATGAGCCACACCAAGACGCTGCGCCGCATCGTGATCCCGCAGGCCATGCGGGTGATCGTGCCGCCGACCGGCAACGAGTTCATCAACATGCTGAAGACCTCGGCGCTGGTGTACGCGGTGACCTACAACGAGTTGCTGCGCTCCACCTCGGTGATCGGTTCCCAGTCGTACGCCGTGATGGAGATGCTGTTCGTCGCCTCGATCTGGTACCTGGTCATGACCAGCGTGTTCAGCGTCTTCCAGTACTACCTGGAGCGCTACTACGCGCGTGGTTCCAGCCGGAGCCTGCCGCCGACGGTCTTCCAGAAGATCAAGGCGAACCTGTTCGGATCGAGGAGCGTGGCATGACCGCGATGGTGAAGGCAGAGAGCGTCCACAAGTCCTTCGGCGCGGTCGAGGTTCTCAAGGGCATCGACCTGGAGGTCCAGTCCGGCGAGGTGTTCTGCCTGATCGGCCCGTCCGGCTCGGGCAAGTCGACCTTCCTGAGGTGCATCAACCACCTGGAGAAGATCAACGCCGGCCGTCTCTACGTCGACGGGCAGCTGGTGGGCTACCGCCAGAAGGGCGACAAGCTCTACGAGCTCAAGGACAGCGAGGTCGCGCTCCAGCGCCGGGACATCGGCATGGTGTTCCAGCGGTTCAACCTCTTCCCGCACATGACCGCGGTGGAGAACGTGATGGAGGCCCCGGTCCAGGTCAAGGGCGCCGGCCGCAGCCAGGCCAAGGAGCGCGCGATGCAGCTCCTGGAGCGGGTGGGCCTCGCCGACAAGGCCAGGAACTACCCCTCGCAGCTCTCCGGCGGCCAGCAGCAGCGGGTGGCCATCGCCCGCGCGCTGGCCATGGACCCGAAGCTGATGCTGTTCGACGAGCCGACCTCGGCCCTCGACCCGGAGCTGGTCGGTGACGTCCTCGACGTCATGCGCGACCTGGCCGAGTCGGGCATGACGATGGTCGTCGTCACCCACGAGATGGGCTTCGCCCGCGAGGTCGGCGACAGCCTGGTCTTCATGGACGGCGGCGTGGTCGTCGAGGCGGGCAACCCGCGCGACGTCCTGACGGACCCGCAGCAGGAGCGGACGAAGGCGTTCCTGTCCAAGGTGCTGTAGCCCGGCCGGGCGGCCGGACGACGTGAAGGGGCGGTACGAGATCCTCGTACCGCCCCTTACGCGTGCATGGTGCCCCTGGGCGGGGGCGGGATGTCACTCGGGCGGAAGCCGGGGTGTCACTTGAGCGCGAGCAGCAGGGTGTCCGACGGCGAGCACCACACGGGCCGTGCCTCCCCGAACCCCTTCTCGCGCAGCACGCGCGCGTGCCAGGCCTGGGAGGGCTGTTCGCCGTCGGCGTGCTCGCCATAGATCTCGAAGCGGCGGGCGGTGGGTCCGGCGAGGACCGGGTCGGCGGCGGCGAGCTGCCACCACTCGGCCCAGTCGACGGCGCCGGCCGCCTTGGCCCGGTCCATGTGGGCGTGCCGCAGAGCGCGTTCGGCGGCGTTGATCCGGGGCGTGGTGTCGTCGATCATGTGGTCCGCGTTCATGAAGACACCGCCGTCGCGGACGAGTCGCGCGACCTGGCCGTAGAGGGCGGCGAGGGGTTCGCTGCGCAGCCAGTGCAGGGCGGTGGCGGTCAGGACCGCGTCGTAGGAGTCGTACGGCAGCTTCGCCGTCCAGTCCGGGTCCTTGAGGTCGGCGGTGACCAGGCGGACGCGGTCGTCGCCGGCGAAGGTGCCCTCGGCGATGGCGAGGAGGGCCGGGTCGAGGTCGACGCCGGTGCTGGTGGCGTCGGGGAAGCGGGCGAGCAGCCGGGCGGTGATGGTGCCGGTGCCGCAGGCGAGGTCGAGGACGCGCGGGGCGGTGCCGACGAGCGCCTCCACCATGTCGAGCATGATCCGGAAGCGGTCCTCCCGGTCGGGCATGTACCACTCCTGCTGCCGGTCCCAGCTCTCCTGCCAGGCCTGCCAGTCGGTTCCGGTGTCCGTGGACATGAGAGCCCCTCCGTCAGTCGCTACGTAATACCCTGGAAGCACGATCAGCCGTTACCCGACCGCACCGACGACCATAGAGCCCTCCCGTAAGGACTACAAGTGGAACTGGCCCATTACTCGGATTACGCCGTCCGCCTCGTCAACAGCGAGGCGCCGGGGCAGGGCAAGGACACGCTGACCTCGGTCCAGGCCGTCCGGGACCTCTTCGGCCCCAACCGGTCGGCGGCCCGCCGCGCCACCGACGCGGACGTCACCCGCTTCCGCGCGGTACGGGGCCGGCTGCGCGCGGTCTTCGAGGCGGCCGACGGCGGCGACGAGACCCTCGCGGTCGACCTGCTGAACTCGCTGCTGCTGGAGTTCCCGGTCAGCCCGCAGATCTCCGGCCATGACACCCGCGACGACGACGGCCGCCCGCTGTGGCACATGCACCTGGCCGACCACCCCTCGAACGCGACCGCGGGCTACGCGGCCATCGCCGCGATGGGCTTGGCCTTCCATCTGACCGAGCACGGTGTGGACCGGCTCGGCCTGTGCGAGGCCGCACCCTGTCGCAACGCCTACCTCGACACCTCGACCAACCGCTCCCGGCGCTACTGCTCCGACCGCTGCGCCACCCGCGCCAACGTGGCCGCCTACCGCGCCCGCAAGCGCCTGGAGGCCGACCGGTCGGCCGGCACGGGCCGGGCCGCGGAGAGCGCCCAGCGCAGCAACGCCAGCGGCGAGCGCTGATCCGGCCCGAGCGGCCGGTAGCGCAACCGCACCCTGCCGAGGATCAGTTCATCCGGCACGGTGCCGTAGTCGGTGCTGTCTCCGCCGGCGTAGGCGTTGTCCCCGAGCACCCACCACCCGCCGCCGCGGCGCTCGACGGCCCGCTTGACGACGAGCAGGTCCTGCTGGAACGGGTGCCGCAGCACGACGACGTCACCGGGCCTGACCCTGGCGCCGTACCGCACCAGCAGTTGGTCCCCGTGGCGCAGCGTCGGCACCATCGACGGCCCGGTCACCTCCGCCAGTCCGAAGGGCACGGCCGCCCTTGCGCGCTCGGTCTCCCGCGACGGCTCCGGCATCCCCGGCACCTCCCCTGGTCCGTTCCCCACCAGTCTGAGTCCCGCCCCCGACTTTTGTCCCGGGCCCAAGGGGGCACCCGCGAAAACCAGTCTTGCGAGGAGTAATGTCCCACCTGAGAAGACGATCACGAGGAAGGAACGCACCATGCTTTCCCGCCTGTTTGCCCCCAAGGTGAAGGTCAGCGCACACTGCGACCTGCCCTGCGGCGTGTACGACCCGGCCCAGGCCCGCATCGAGGCGGAGTCGGTGAAGGCCGTACAGGAGAAGATGGCCGCCAACGACGACCCGCACTTCCAGGCGCGTGCCACCGTCATCAAGGAGCAGCGCGCCGAACTCGCCAAGCACCACGTCTCCGTGCTGTGGAGCGACTACTTCAAGCCCCCGCACTTCGAGAAGTACCCCCAGCTCCACGAGCTGGTGAACGAGACCCTGAAGGCCCTGTCGACCGCCAAGGGCTCCACGGACCCGAAGACCGGCGAGAAGGCCCTCGAGCTGATCGCCGAGATCGACAGGATCTTCTGGGAAACGAAGAAGGCCTGATCTCCGATCACACCGTTTGACCTGCGATCGATCATCGTCGTCGCAGCGTCTTTCCGACCGCGCCCGGTCCGCGGGACGCCGATCCGGCGTCCGTCGTGGGCCGGGTGCGGTCTTGTGGGCCGTGGGGGTTCGGGGCGTGGAGGCCCGGGGTCGTGGCGATCTACGATCGGGGGCATGAGCCCGTCCGCACCCGCCGCCCGTATCCGCTGGACTTACGTTTTCGTCGACCGGCCCGCCGCGGGCTTCGAGCAGGCTTGTGCGTTCTGGGCCGGTGTCACGGATGCGCGGGTGTCCGAAGCTCGGGGGGAGCGGGGGGAGTTCGTCACCCTGGTGCCGGAGGGTGTCGATGCGTGCGTGAAGGTGCAGGCGGTGGACGGCGGTGTGGGTGGGGCGCATCCGGACTTCTGCGTCGAGGATGTGGCCGCGTTCGTGGGGGCGGCGCGGGCGTTGGGGGCGGTGGTGGTTGCGTCGCACGAGGGGTGGGCCGTACTGCGCTCTCCCGCTGGGCAGTTGTTCTGTGCGGTGCCCTGGGGCGGGGAGTCCGTGCGTCCGGCCGTGGTGGACGGCAGTCGGGTGGATCAGATCTGCGTCGACGTCCCGCCCTCCGGCTACGACGCCGAAGTCGCCTTCTGGAGCGGTCTCTTGCCCGACTGGACGTCCCGGCCGGGCTCGCGGCCGGAGTTCCATGTCGTCGCGCCGCCGCCGGGGCTGCCGATCCGGATGCTGCTCCAGCGGCTCGACGACGGGGAGCGGGGCGTGTCCGCCCATCTCGATCTGGCCTGCGGCTCCGACGTCGACGCGGTGCGCGCCCGTCATGAAGGCCTCGGCGCGGCTCTCGTCGCCGTTCATCCCCACTGGGTCGTGCTGCGCGACCCGGCGGGCGGTCTGTACTGCCTGACCGGCCGCGACCCGCGGACGGGCGGGCTGCCGCGGCCGGCGGCGGCTGAGTCGCCGCGAGTCGATTCGTAGGGGTTCGATTCGACCGCGTGGGTGATGGGTCAGCGGTGGTGTGCCAGGGGTGATGTGTCAGGGGGTCGGGGCCGCGCGGGTGTCGGCCGGATCCGGTTCAGAGGTGGGGTGGGCGTTCTCGGGGTGCCCGTGCTGTTCGACGCCTCCTTCGACGTACGCGCCACAGCCGGGGTTGTGGCACGGACCCGCGACCCACCGCGGGACCCAGGCGCCCAGCGTCTTGTGGCGCCGGACGACGGTGTCTACGGTCTGCCCGCAGTCGGGACAGACGTGGTTTTCCCTGTCCATGTCCTCAGAGTAGGACGGATGGCGCCGACGTGAGTAGGTGTCGGCAGGCACTCCGTCGTGGGCGCACACGGGCGGGTCCCGCACACCGTGGGGATGCGCGGGGCCCGCCGGGTGACGCCGGCGCCGTCAGGTACTGCGCCGCGTCACGAACTCCGCCAGGGACAGCAGGCCCTGCGCGGACTCCGGCTCCGGGACCGCGCGGGCCAGCTCGGACATCGCCCGGGCCATCCGGTCGGCCGCCTGTTCCTGCGCCCACTCCCGCCCGCCGGCCCGCTCGACGGCCAGCGTGGTGCGCTCCAGGTCCGCCGGGTCGTACGGCGCTCCGTACAGCTCGGCGAGTTCCGCGGCGGCCGGGGAGCCCGAGGTGAGCGCGGCGACCACGGGCAGGGACTTCTTGCGGGCGGCGAGGTCCGCGCCGGCCGGCTTGCCGGTGCGCCGCGGGTCGCCCCATATGCCGATCACGTCGTCGATGAGCTGAAAAGCGAGCCCGGCCTGTCGGCCGAACGAGTCAAGCGCCTCGACGTCCTCCTCGGACGCGCCCGCGTACAGCGCGCCGAGGGCGCAGGCGCAGCCGAGCAGCGCGCCCGTCTTCGCCTCGGCCATGGCGAGCACCTCGTCGAGGGTGACCTCGGCGGGGGCCCGCTTCTCCAGGGCCGTGTCCGCCTGCTGCCCGGCGCACAGTTCGACCACGCAGGCCGCGAGCCGGGCGACGGCCGCCGCGGACGCCGGATGCGGGTCCTCGGCGAGCATGCCAAGGGCGAGTGCCTGGAGGGCGTCACCGGCGAGGATCGCGTCGGCGTCGCCGAACACGGTCCAGGCGGTGGGCCGGTGCCGGCGGGTGGCGTCCCGGTCCATCACGTCGTCGTGCAGCAACGTGAAGTTGTGGACCAGTTCCACCGCGGCGGCCGCGCGGACCGCCGCCGTGCGGGCCTCGGGGCCGCCGAGCGCGGCGGCCGCGGCGAGGACCAGCGCGGGACGGATCGCCTTGCCGGCGTTGCCCGCGGCCGGAGTGCCGTCCGCGTGCTCCCAGCCGAAGTGGTAGAGGGCGATGCGGCGCATCGAGCCGGGCAGCGCTTCGAGGGCCGTGCGCAGTGCGGGGTCGACCGACGCGCGGGCGCCCTCCAGGATCGCCCCGGCCTCCTGCCCGTCGGCTGCTTCCGAGCCGCCCTCGGCTGCTCCCGGTGGTGGGATGTCGTCGGCCGATTCCGGTGGGCCGTCGGGGGGCCGGATCGCGGCGGGCGTCCGGCGTTGCCGGGCCGGGCCCGGATGCGGTCTGGTCTCCGTCGCTTCGGTCATGGGGTCCCCCTCGCAGGGTCCGCGGACGGTGGCGGCGCCGCTGCCACCGGGCATCGGGTGCCCCGTGGGTGTACCCGCCCCTGCGGGCGGGGACACGGCGTCCGGGCCGAAGACGTCACCGCCAGCGACCGATCTCGACGTTCTCCAGGACGCCCAGCGCGTCCGGCACCAGCACGGCGGCCGAGTAGTAGGCCGTGACCAGGTACTTGATGATGGCCTGTTCGTTGATGCCCATGAACCGCACCGACAGGCTCGGCTCGATCTCGTCCGGGAGGCCGGACTGGCGCAGTCCGATCACGCCCTGTTCCTGCTCGCCGAGACGCAGCGCGATGATCGAGCTCGTCCGGGCCGCGGTGACCGGGATCTTGTTGCACGGGTAGATCGGCACGCCGCGCCAGGTGGGGATCCGGTTGCCGGCGATGTCGATCGTCTCGGGGACGAGGCCCCGCTTGTTCAGCTCGCGTCCGATCGCGGAGATCGTGCGCGGATGGGCGAGGAGCATCTTCGTCCCGCGCCGCCTGCTGAGCAGTTCGTCCAGGTCGTCCGGGCCGGGCACGCCGTCGTGCGGCTGGATGCGCTGGTCGTACTCGCAGTTGTGGAGGAGTCCGAACTCCCGGTTGTTGACGAGCTCGTGCTCCTGGCGCTCCTTGAGGGCCTCGACCGTCAGCCGCAGCTGCTGCTCGGTCTGGTTCATGGGCTGGTTGTAGAGGTCGGCCACGCGCGAGTGGATCCGCAGCACGGTCTGGGCGATGCTCAGTTCGTACTCGCGCGGCCGGGCGTCGTAGTCGACGAAGGTGTGCGGGATGTCGGCCTCTCCGGCGTGGCCCGCGGCGAGGTCGACGGCCTTCTCGCCGTAGCGGTTGGTCTGCTGCTCGGGGATGGAGAGCAGCGAACGCAGATGCCCGCGCAGGGAGTCGGAGCGCTCGGCGACCTGCTCGAAGTCGTCGCGGGACAGGGTCAGCACCGTGCAGGCCGTGTCGGCGCGCGCGGTGTACTCCCAGATGGACTCACCGTCGAGCAGCGACTGGTCGCCGAAGTAGGCGCCGTCGGCGAGGACGCCGAGGACCTGGTCGTCGCCGTAGGGGCCGGTGCCGATCTTCTCGACCCTGCCGTGCGCGAGCAGGTGGACCTCGTCGGTCTGGCTGCCGAAGGAGGCGATGACCTCGCCCGGGGCGTACTCGCGCTGGCGGCAGCGCTGGGCGAGCTCGCCGAGGACCCCGTCGTCCTCGTACGAGCGCAGCGCGGGCAGTTCGCCCAGCTCGGCGGGGATGACCTCGACGCGGTCGCCGGTCTTGACGAACGTGACCCTGCCGTCGCCGACCGCGTACGTCAGTCGCCGGTTCACCCGGTATGTGCCGCCCTGCACATCCACCCAGGGCAGGGTCCGCAGCAGCCAGCGGGAGCTGATCTCCTGCATCTGCGGTGCGGACTTGGTCGTGGTGGCCAGGTTCCGCGCGGCCGCGGTGCCGAGGCTCTGCTGCGGCTTGCCCTGCTCGGCGCGGACCTCTTCGCCTACCGACATAGAAAATTGCCCTCCCGGTCATGCACGGGCGCCGTGCTGCGCCGATGCACTGTTTCGCGGACAAGCCTTCCATCACGCAGGGTGGTCGTGCTATTACACGAATGAGGGGGAATGGATCACGGGGCGCTTGGGAAGAGCGCTTTCCCGGCCCGAACGATGTTCGACAATGGGCCCGTGACCAGCTCGCTCCCGTTCGATCCCGCCGCGCTGCGGCCCCGGCTGCCCTCGCCCGTCCAGGAGGTCCGCGACGAGCGGTTCGCCCGGCACGGGGTGCGGCTGTCGCTCAAGCGGGACGATCTGATCCACCCGGAGCTGATCGGCAACAAGTGGCGCAAGCTGGCGCCGAACCTGGCCGCGGCGGGCGGACGGACGGTCGTGACGTTCGGCGGCGCGTACTCCAACCATCTGCGGGCCACGGCCGCCGCCGGCCGTCTGCTCGGCGTGCCCACGGTCGGGGTGGTGCGCGGCGACGAGCTGGCGGAGCGGCCGCTGAACCCCTCCCTCGCCCGCTGCGCGGCCGACGGCATGCGGCTGCACTTCGTCGACCGGTCGACCTACCGCCGCAAGGCCGAGCCGGACACCCTCGCGGCCGTCCTGCGCGCGGCCGACGCCGAGGACGCGTACGTCGTCCCCGAGGGAGGCAGCAACGCGGCGGCGGTCCGCGGCTGCCGGGCGCTCGGCGAGGAGCTGCGGGGCCTCGCCGACGTCGTCGTCCTCGCCTGCGGCACCGGCGGCACCCTCGCGGGCCTGGCGGCCGGCCTCGCCCCCGGCCAGTCGGCGCTGGGCATACCGGTCCTGAAGGGCGGCTTCCTGGGCGAGGAGATCCGGGCCCTCCAGACTGCGGCCTTCGGCGGGCCGAGGGGCGAGTGGCGGCTCGACGAGCGGTTCCACTGCGGCGGCTACGCCCGCACCTCGCCCGCCCTCGACGCCTTCGCCGCCGACTTCGAACAGCGCCACGCGCTGCCGGTCGAACGTCTCTACGTCGCCAAGTCCCTGTACGGCCTCACCGCCCTCACCGAGGAGGGCGCGTTCCGCCCGGGCACGCACATAGCGGCGGTGATCACCGGAACACCGTTCCCCGCCTGACCCGCCCGGGAGCAAGCCGCCCGTCCCGGCCCGCCAACCCCGGCCGGCGACACGGCTGGCCGACGGCCCGCCGCCCGGGGCCCCGACCGCCCCCCGATCACCTCGCACGGCCGGCCCTCCCGCCGGCAGGGCACACACGCGCGCGTATCCGTCCGACCGCCTCACGCGCACGTGCGTCGCCCACGGGCCCGGCACGGACGCCCCCTCCGCCGGGCCCGCCCAGTCTCCGCCCGAGCCACCGCCTAACCCGCCTCGCGGAACGCCGCCGCCTCCTCCAGGTCCAGCCTGCGGAGCAGCGTGCGCAGCATCTCGTCGTCGATGTAGCGGCCGTCCCGGAGGCGGACGAAGACCTCTCGTTCGGCGCTGATCATCTCGCGGGACAGCCGGCGGTAGGTGTCGTCGACGGTCTCGCCGGTGACCGGGTTGACCTGGCCGAGGCGTTCCCAGACGGCGTTGCGGCGGCGTTCCAGGACCGTGCGCAGGCGGTCGGCGAGCGGCGGGGGAAGGGCGTTGCGCTCGTCGGCGAGGAGGGCGTCCAGGCGCTCCTCGGCGACCCGGGACGCCTGCGCCTGCGCGTTGGCCTCGGCGAGCGTCGCGGCCTGCGGGTCCGCTTCGGGGAACTTCAGCAGCCGGATCAGCGGGGGCAGGCTCAGCCCCTGCACGACCAGGGTCCCGATGACGGTGGTGAAGGTCAGGAACAGGATCAGGTTGCGGTGCGGGAAGGGCTCCTCCCCGTGGTCGGCGGTGAGCGGGATGGAGAAGGCGATGGCGAGGGAGACCACGCCCCGCATGCCGGCCCAGGCGATGACGATCGGCCCCCGCCAGGTCGGGTTCTCCTCACGCGCGCGGATGCGCGCCGACAGCAGCCGTGGCAGGAAGGTCGCCGGGTACACCCACAGGAAGCGGGTCGCGACGACCACGAGGAAGATCGCGACGGCGTACCATGCGGCGTCCACGCCCTCGTACGCGCCGAGCCCCCTCAGGACGACCGGCAGTTGCAGGCCGATCAGGGCGAAGACCGCCGACTCCAGGACGAAGGCGACCATCTTCCACACCGCGTCCTCCTGGAGGCGGGTGGCGAAGTCGACCTCCCACGCGCGGTGGCCCAGATACAGCGCGACGACGACCACGGCGATGACGCCGGAGGCGTGGAACTGCTCGGCGGCGGCGTACGCGACGAACGGGATCAGCAGGGACAGCGTGTTCTGGAGCAGCGGCTCCTTCAGGTGCGTGCGCAGCCAGTGCAGCGGGGCCATCAGGATCAGGCCGACGGCGGTGCCGCCGACCGCCGCGACCAGGAACTCCTCGATGCCGCCGGCCCAGGTCGCGCCCTCGCCGACGACGACCGCGAGGGCCACCTTGTAGGCGGTGATCGCGGTGGCGTCGTTCAGCAGCGACTCGCCCTGGAGGATCGTGGTGATCTTGGACGGCAGTCCGACGCGGCGGGCCACCGCGGTCGCCGCGACCGCGTCCGGCGGGGCCACCACCGCGCCCAGCACCAGGGCCGCGGTCAGCGGCAGTCCCGGCACGAGCAGATAGGCGGCGTAGCCGACGACGACCGTGGCGAAGAGCACGTACCCGACGGAGAGCAGCGCCACGGGCCGCAGCTGCGCGCGCAGGTCCAGGTAGGAGCTGTCGGTGGCCGAGGTGTGCAGCAGCGGGGGCAGCAGGAGCGGCAGGACGATGTGCGGGTCGAGGGTGTAGTCGGGGACGCCGGGCACGTACGACACGGCCAGGCCGACCGCCACCAGGAGCAGTGGCGCGGGCACCGGGGTGCGCCTGGCCGCCGCGGCGATCGCCGCACTGCCCGCCACCAGCAACAGCAGTGGCATCACGTCCATGTCGTCCCGCCCTCGATTTTCCGCGCGGTCGCCCGCGCGCCCGTCGTAACCTGGCAATCATGAAACAGTGCACGCACGCCGACGCGCTGCCGCACCCCGAACCGGATCCGCTCGGCGAGACCTGTCCGGAGTGCCTGCGGGACGGCACCCACCCGGTACAACTGCGGCTGTGCCTGACGTGCGGCCACGTCGGTTGCTGCGACTCCTCGCCGGGTCGCCACGCGACGGAGCACCACAAGGACTCGGGCCACCCGATCATGCGGACGTTCGAGCCGGGCGAGAACTGGCGCTGGTGCTTCGTCGACCACGTCCTCGTATGAACCCGAACCCGGCGCGTCCGGCGGACCAGGCGCGTCCCGGCCCGAGCCGTCCCGGTACGGCGTCGCCGTCCAGCGGGTACGGTTCGAGCATCTGACGCCTGGGTACGTCAACCCGGCGCGCCCTCTTCCCATTTGGGCCGACAGACCTCTAGACACGGAGCGTGTTCACAGCTTTACTGTGAGTGACGCCATGGGGTTGGGGTCCGGGGACAGGAGACTTGAGAGCGCGATAGCGTCACCGCTGCACCACCACACGCGTTACCCGGGGGGCGACCCTCGGCCCCGAAAAGCTTGTACCACCTTGGAGGTGAGGGTGTCCCAGATCGCAGGCGAGCCCGCGACCCAGGACTTCGTGGAAGTCCGGCTGCCGGCTGCGGGTGCCTACCTGTCGGTGCTGCGGACGGCCACGGCCGGCCTCGCGGCCCGTTTGGACTTCACCCTGGACGAGATCGAGGACCTGCGCATCGCGGTGGACGAGGCCTGCGCGATCCTGCTCCAGCAGGCCGTGCCCGGCTCTGTCCTCAGCTGCGTCTTCCGCCTGGTCGACGACTCACTGGAGGTCACCGTCTCGGCCCCGACCACGGACGGACACGCCCCCTCGCGGGACACCTTCGCCTGGACCGTGCTGTCCGCCCTCGCGGGCAAGGTCTCCTCCGCCGTGGACAAGGACAAAACCGTTTCGATCAGCCTCTACAAACAGCGCGGCGCGGGACCCGGGCCGGCGTGACGAACGGGGACGGGCCGGTGCGGGACGAAGAGCGCGGCACACGGGAGCTGCCGGCCGGGAACGCCGGGGCCGGGACTCCAGTCTCTCCGGGCGGTTCCCGACGCATGGCGGACGGCATCGACGGCATTCCCGAGCAGGCGAGGCCGCATCCGGAGGACGAAGCGGCCTCCGTGGGGGCCGCGCTCCCGGGCGGCGCCGTGCAGGAGCCGCCTCGGGAGAGGCGGATCGGGGGTACCCCCGGCCGGGCTGAGACAAAGGCTCGACAGAGGGCGACGGGCGGGACGATGAGCGAGCACGAGCGAGACGACGAACAGGGCGTGCCGGGCGCGCGGCACGAACCCCAGGACCGCGAGCCTCAGGACCGTGAGCCCCAGAACCACGAGGTCCACGACCACGAGGCGCAGAACCACGAGGCCCCGAGCCGTGAGGTCCACAGCCGTGCGCAGCAGGACCGCAGCGGCGCGCGGGCGATGTTCGTCGAACTGCGCGGCCTGAAGGACGGCAGCCCCGAGTACGCGGAGCTGCGCAACCAGCTGGTCCGTATGCACCTGCCGCTCGTCGAGCACCTCGCGCGCCGCTTCCGCAACCGCGGCGAGCCGCTGGACGACCTCACCCAGGTCGCCACCATCGGTCTGATCAAGTCGGTCGACCGCTTCGACCCGGACCGCGGCGTGGAGTTCTCCACGTACGCGACCCCGACGGTGGTCGGCGAGATCAAGCGGCACTTCCGCGACAAGGGCTGGGCGGTGCGGGTGCCGCGCCGGCTCCAGGAGCTGCGGCTGGCGCTGACGACGGCGACGGCCGAGCTGTCGCAGCTGCACGGCCGCTCCCCCACCGTGCACGAGCTCGCCGAGAAGCTGGCGATCTCGGAGGAGGAGGTCCTGGAGGGCCTGGAGTCCGCCAACGCGTACTCCACGCTGTCGCTGGACGTCCCCGACACCGACGACGAGTCGCCGGCGGTCGCCGACACGCTCGGGGCGGAGGACGAGGCGCTGGAGGGCGTGGAGTACCGGGAGTCGCTCAAGCCGCTCCTGGAGGACCTTCCGCCCCGCGAGAAGCGGATCCTGCTGCTGCGCTTCTTCGGCAACATGACCCAGTCGCAGATCGCGCAGGAGGTCGGCATCTCGCAGATGCACGTCTCGCGGCTGCTGGCGCGCACGCTGGCGCAACTGCGGGAGAAGCTGCTCGTCGAGGAATGACGGTCAGGGAGCGACCGCCGTCGAGTCGAGGCACGACGGTCAGGGAGCCACCGCCGTCGACGAGCGACGGCTACTTCTTCTTCTGCGCGTCGCCCGTGTCGCCCGCGCCGGCGTCGCCGGGCCCCCGGATCCCGAGGGCCCGGGTCGTCTCGGGGTTGACGAGCAGGACGAGCGCGGCGACGGCGACGACCGCGAGGGCGATGCCCGCCGGGATCGCCATGCTGTCGGCCTGGAGCAGGTTGTAGGCGACGGGCAGCGCCAGGATCTGCGTGATGACGGCGGGGCCCCGGCTCCAGCCGCGGCGGCCCAGCAGTCCGCGCGCGGCGAGCAGCGGAAGCAGCGCGAGCACGGCGAGGGTCACCCCGCCGGTGACGGCCTGCTGCCGGTCGTCGGGATCACCGGCCACCCCGAGGACGAGGATCCACACCCCGCCGACGAGCAGCGCCAGCCCCTCCAGGGCGACGAGCCCGGCTGCGTACGTCAGACGACGCGGGCGCGGACCTGCGGTTTCCGAAGCGACGGACTTCTGCTCACTGCTCACCCCTGAAGCGTATCCGCCGCCCCCACCGCGACGTCCGCCCGCAGCCCCCACCGCGACGTCCGCCCGCGCGTGCGCCCCGTGTCGAGGGTCACGGCGGGAACTCTCACCGAACCCCCACTCGGCCTGTGCCCCGGTACCCCCCAGTAGGTACGCTGCGGACCATGCGTGCACTTCTCGTCGTCAATCCGGCTGCAACGACCACCAGTGCACGGACGCGTGACGTCCTCATCCACGCACTCGCCAGTGAGATGAAGCTCGACGCGGTCACCACCGAGTACCGCGGTCACGCGCGTGACCTGGGCCGGCAGGCGGCGCAGAGCGACGACATAGACATGGTCGTCGCCCTGGGCGGCGACGGCACGATCAACGAGGTGGTCAACGGGCTGCTGCACGACGGGCCCGCCCCCGAGCGCCTGCCCGGCCTCGCCGTGGTCCCCGGCGGCTCCACCAACGTCTTCGCCCGCGCCCTCGGCCTGCCCAACGACCCGGTGGAAGCCACCGGGGCCCTGCTGGACGCGCTGCGCGAGGGCAGGGAGCGCACGGTCGGCCTCGGCCTCACCTCGGGCACCCCGGGCACGGAGGACGAGGCGGTCCCGGCCCGCTGGTTCACCTTCAACGCCGGACTCGGCTTCGACGCCGGTGTGGTCGGCCGGGTCGAGCAGCACCGCGAACGCGGCAAGAAATCCACACACGCTCTCTACGTCCGCCAGGCCGTGCGCCAGCTCCTCGGCGAACCGCAGCGCCGGCACGGGACGATCACCCTGGAGCGTCCGGGCGCGGACCCGGTGACCGATTTGGTGCTGTCCATCGTCTGCAACACGGCTCCGTGGACCTATCTGGGCAATCGCCCGGTGTACGCGTCGCCTAAGGCCTCGTTCGATACCGGGCTCGACGTATTCGGTCTCAGCCGCCTGTCCACCGCCGCGGTTGTCCGGTATGGCACCCAGTTGCTCACTTCGTCCCCCGAGCGGGGCCCCCATGGAAAGCACGCCGTCTCACTGCACGACCTGGACCGGTTCACCTTGCATTCGAAGGTCCCTTTGCCCCTTCAGATGGACGGTGACCACCTGGGGCTGCGAACCAGCGTGACGTTCACAGGCGTACGCCGTGCACTGCGTGTGATTGTGTGAGCAGAAGACGCGAAACTCCTTTCACTCGAACGTTTAGGCCAGGATCCACCCCATGGAAGTACGGCTGTGACCTAGTCGACACCGAGGAATCAAAAAAAACTTTCCAGAAGGGGTTGTATCCGCCGCTGAGGTTTGCGAGTCTCTACGTGGCGATCGGGACAGCCCGCAACACCGGCATCCACTGATCACCAGAACCCCTCTACAAACACAAGGACCACGCCAGGGATCCTGGCTGGTGGCCCTTCACTTGTTGAGGGATTCGTGAAAGCGTTCACATTCACAAGCAACCTGCACGTAATACCAAGGAGAGGTAGCAGCCATGGACTGGCGTCACAACGCCGTTTGCCGCGAGGAAGACCCCGAGCTCTTCTTCCCCATCGGCAACACCGGTCCTGCGCTGCTGCAGATCGAGGAAGCCAAGGCCGTCTGCCGTCGCTGCCCCGTTATCGAGCAGTGTCTGCAGTGGGCGCTCGAGTCCGGCCAGGACTCCGGCGTCTGGGGTGGTCTCAGCGAGGACGAGCGCCGTGCCATGAAGCGCCGCGCCGCCCGCAACCGGGCCCGTCAGGCCTCCGCCTGACAACACCCGCCCCGCAAACAGCCTGAGCTTGGCGGCGCGTACAGCGAGTACGCATCTCCCGCCCCCGAGCCGCAGCGCGCAGTACCCCCGATGCGCAGCACAAGCTGGCAACGAGCATATGAGCCCCGGACCCCTGAACGGTCCGGGGCTTCTTGCTGTGCATCACGGCGAGTTCACGCCTCGTATGCCGTGAGTTCACACACCATCGGAAACCTGCACACCGTCAAAAAGACTCACGCAAAACGAAGTTGAAAAGCCGGCACTTCACTTCTGTGGTCCCGCGTCGCTTCTGCGCCCCACTTCGCTTCTGTGCCCCAGTTCACTTCTGCGCCCGCACCGGAATATCCAGGATCACCTGTGTGCCGCGCTCCGGCGCCGGGACCATGTCGAAGGTGCCGCCCAACTCCCCCTCCACCAGCGTCCGCACGATCTGGAGGCCGAGGTTGCCGGAGGTGTGCGGGTCGAAGCCGGCGGGCAGGCCGGCGCCGTCGTCCTGGACGGTGACCAGGAGGCGGGCCTCCTTGGTGGTGCCGCCGCGGACCGCGGAGACCTCGACCGTGCCGGTGTCGCCCTCGCGGAAGCCGTGCTCCAGCGCGTTCTGGAGGATCTCGGTGAGCACCATGGACAGCGGGGTGGCCACCTCGGCGTCCAGGATCCCGAAGCGCCCGGTGCGCCGGCCGACGACCTTGCCCGGGGAGATCTCGGCGACCATCGCGAGGACCCGGTCGGCGATCTCGTCGAACTCCACGCGCTCGTCCAGGTTCTGCGACAGCGTCTCGTGGACGATGGCGATCGAGCCGACGCGGCGGACCGCCTCCTCCAGGGCCTCCCGCCCCCGCTCCGACTCGATGCGCCGAGCCTGGAGCCGCAGCAGGGCCGCCACCGTCTGGAGGTTGTTCTTCACCCGGTGGTGGATCTCCCGGATGGTCGCGTCCTTCGTGATCAACTCACGTTCGCGGCGGCGCAGTTCGGTGACGTCGCGGAGCAGCACCAGCGAGCCGATGCGGGTGCCCTTGGGCTTGAGGGGGATCGCGCGGAACTGGATGACGCCGTCATGCGCCTCGATCTCGAACTCGCGGGGCGCCCAGCCGCTGGCGACCTTGGCGAGCGCCTCGTCCACCGGGCCCCGGGTCGGGGCGAGTTCGGCGGTGATCTGCCCGAGGTGCTGGCCGACCAGGTCGGAGGCGAGGCCCATGCGGTGGTACGCGGAGAGCGCGTTCGGGGAGGCGTACTGGACGATGCCGTCGGCGTCGAGGCGGATCAGTCCGTCGCCGACGCGGGGCGCCGCGTCCATGTCCATCTGCTGGTCGGGGAAGGGGAAGGAGCCGGCCGCGATCATCTGCGCGAGGTCGGAGGCGCTCTGGAGGTAGGTCAGCTCCAGGCGGCTCGGGGTGCGCACGGTGAGCAGGTTGGTGTTGCGGGCGATGACGCCGAGGACGCGGCCGTCGCGCCGGACGGGGATCGACTCGACGCGGACGGGGACCTCCTCGCGCCACTCCGGGTCGCCCTCGCGCACGATGCGGCCCTCGTCCAGGGCGGCGTCCAGCAGGGGGCGGCGGCCCCGGGGGACGAGGTGGCCGACCATGTCGTCCTGGTAGGAGGTGGGGCCGGTGTTGGGGCGCATCTGGGCGACGGAGACATAGCGCGTGCCGTCGCGGGTGGGGACCCACAGGACCAGGTCGGCGAAGGAGAGGTCGGAGAGCAGCTGCCACTCCGAGACCAGCAGGTGCAGCCACTCGAGGTCGGAGTCGTCGAGTGCGGTGTGCTGGCGTACGAGTTCGTTCATGGAGGGCACGTGTGCGAGCGTACCCGGGGCCTCGGATCCGGCCGAAAACACCCGCGGGCCGCGGCGCCTGGGAGGGACCCTCAACCCTCCCGGCACCGCAGCCCGGAGCAATATCGGCCGCTGGGGTGTGCGGTCCCGGTCGGCCGAAGGTGAGGAGCCGGGGCAGTCAGGGCAGAGAGCTCCGGATCCTCGGTCCGTCCTCCTGTGCGGGGAAGACGGAAGCGGTGGTGCCTCTTCGCACGGCTTCCACACAATTGTGGACTAGACCACTCACGCGTGTCCATGCGTCGGAGGTTGTTCGTTGTTGTCAGTTTCGCGGGCCGGTCACCCGACCCGGGTCCACTGAGGGGACGCCCTCGCATGCACAACGCAGCCTAGCCTGTGTGGGTTCCTGTGCGGGGACAGATGGGGAGGGCAATTTCCGCCATCGCCTGTTCCGCCATCGCCTGTTAGATTGGTCTAAACCACATACCGTCCACTCCGTCCCTCCTCAGAACGGCAGGCCAGCGTGGAAGTAGTCATCGTCCCGGACGCCGGGTCGGGCGGCGAGATCATCGCCGAGGCCATGGCGCGACTCCTGCGGCGCAAGCCCGACGCCCTGCTGGGCGTGGCCACCGGTTCCACGCCGCTGCCCGTCTACCAGGCGCTGACCGCCCAGGTGCGCTCCGGCGCCGTGGACACCTCGCGGGCCCGGGTCGCCCAGCTCGACGAGTACGTGGGACTGCCCGCCGAGCACCCGGAGTCCTACCGCTCGGTGCTGCGGCGCGAGGTGCTGGAACCGCTCGGCATCGGGATGGACGCGTTCCTCGGCCCGGACGGCGCGGCGAAGGACGTGCAGGGGGCGTGCGAGGCCTACGACCGTGCGCTGGCGCAAGCCGGCGGGGTCGACCTCCAGCTGCTCGGGATCGGCACCGACGGGCACATCGGCTTCAACGAGCCGTGCTCGTCGCTGGCCTCGCGGACGCGGATCAAGACGCTGACCGAGCAGACCCGCGTCGACAACGCGCGCTTCTTCGACGGCGACATCGAGCAGGTCCCGCACCACGTGATCACGCAGGGCATCGGGACGATCCTGGAGGCGCGGCACCTGGTGCTGCTGGCCACGGGCGAGGGCAAGGCGGACGCGGTCGCGGCGACCGTCGAGGGCCCGGTCGCGGCGGTGTGCCCGGCCTCCGCGCTCCAGTTGCACCCGCATGCGACGGTCGTCGTCGACGAGGCCGCCGCGTCCAAGCTGAAGCTGGCGGACTACTTCCGCCACACCTACGCGAACAAGCCGGACTGGCAGGGCATCTGAGGCGCCCGCCAATCGCAAGTGAACGCGCGAAGGCGCCGGATCCCTTACGGGGGTCCGGCGCCTTCGGCGTCGTAGGGCCGAGCCCGCTCAGGCAGGCCCTGAGCACCTAGGGGGCCACGCCCGCGATGATCTCCGCCGCCGCCCGGCCGCAGACGCGGGCCGCTCCGTGGGTGGCGACGTGGAGGGCGCCGCGGGCGGGGGCCTGGGGGACGCCCATCTCGACGACGACCGTGTCGGGGCGGGCGGCCAGCAGGGCGTCGAGGGCCGTGGTCATCCAGGGGTGGCGGTGTTCGTCGCGGACCACGGCGACGATCCGGCGCTCCCCCGCCGCCGCCAGCGCCGCCGGCCCCGCGTCCTCGCCGGTGAAGCCGCCCGTCTCGGTGCCGGGCAGGAGCCGGGCCAGTTCCGCGGCCACGCCCCACGGCGTCTCGTCGCCGACGGCGATGTTGGCGACCGGGGTGAGGGCGGCCACGTACGGGGCGTCGGTGAGCGGGGTGAAGCGGTCCGCTCCGGTGAGGCGGAGCGCGCGGCGGGCGGCGAGCAGGCCGACGTCGACGCGCGTCACGTCGTGCGGGGACGGGGCGACGGCCCGCGCCGAGCCGGTCCAGCGGGCCAGCGCCCGCACCCGCCGCGCCGCGTCCGCGAGCCGCTCCTCGGGCAGGTCGCCCGAGCGGACGGCCGTGACGAGGGCGTCGCGCAGACGTCGTACCGTCTCGTCGTCGGCGAGGCCGCCGCCCACGCAGATCGCGTCCGCGCCGGCCGCGATCGCGAGGACGCTGCCCCGCTCGATGCCGTACGTCGCGGCGACGGCCCGCATCTCCATGCCGTCGGTGACGATCAGCCCGTCATAGCCGAGTTCGCCGCGCAGCAGGTCGGTGAGGACGCGGGGGGACAGCGTCGCCGGGCGGTCGGGGTCCAGGGCGGGGACGAGGATGTGGGCGCTCATCACGGCCCGGCTGCCGGCGGCGATCGCCGCGTGGAAGGGGGCTAGTTCGCGTTCGGCGAGGACGTCGGGTCCTGCGTCGACGCGGGGCAGGGCGAGATGGGAGTCGACGGCCGTGTCGCCGTGGCCGGGGAAGTGCTTGGTGCAGGCGGCGACGCCGGCCGACTGGAGGCCGGTGACGTAGGCAGAGGTGTGCCGGGCGACCAGGTCGGGGGCGGAGCCGAAGGAGCGGACGCCGATGACCGGGTTGCGGGGGTCGGAGTTGACGTCCGCCGAGGGGGCCCAGTTGAAGTTCACCCCGCAGGCGGCGAGACGGCGGCCGAGTTCCCGGGCCACGTCCCGGGTCAGTTCCACGTCGTCCACCGCGCCCAGCGCGAGGTTGCCGGGGAAGCTGGAGCCGGTCCGCACTTCGAGGCGGGTGACGTCGCCGCCCTCCTCGTCGACCGCGACGAGCACGTCCTCGCGTTCGGCGCGCAACTGGGCGGTCAGCGCGGCCAGTTGCTCGGGCGAGGCGATGTTGCGCCCGAACAGGCCGACCGAGGCCAGACCTTCGCCGAGGCGGCGGAGCAGCCAGTCGGGGGCGGTGGTGCCGGGGAAGCCGGGCTGGAGGACGGTGAGGGCGTCTCGCGTGAGGGTGTCGGTACCGCTCGCGATTGTCGTCATCGGGGGGCGTTATCCCTTCACGGCGCCCGCGGTCAGGCCCGCGGCCATCTTGCGCTGGACGAGGAGGAACAGGACGACGATCGGTACGGCCATCATGGTGGCGCCGGCCATCATCGGGGCGTACTCGGTGCCGTGCTTGGTGGTGAAGTTGCCGAGCCAGACGGTCGCGGTCTGGTTCTTCTGGCTGAGGAGCATCAGGGCGTAGAGGTACTCGTTCCAGGCCTGGATGAAGCCGTAGACCGAGGTGGCGACCATGCCGGGGGCGAGCAGCGGGAAGACGACGCGCAGGAAGGCGCCGGTGCGGGTGCAGCCGTCGACCATCGCGGCCTCCTCCAGCTCCTTCGGGATGTTGACGATGAAGCCGCGCAGCGTCCACACGGTGAAGGGGAGGATGAACGTCAGGTAGGTGATGATCAGGCCGGTCAGCCGGTCGTACTGGCCGAGGTCGTTCAGCAGCAGGAAGACCGGGATGATCATGGCGACCAGCGGGACCATCTGGACGGCGAGGATGCCGACGATCACGATCTTGCGGCCGCGGAAGGCGAACCGTGAGATGGCGAGCGCGGCCAGCATGCCGACGACGACGCCGATCGCCACGACGGCCAGCGAGACGGCGAGGCTGCGGCCGACCGGGCCCCAGAAGTCGGCGATGTCCAGCGCCCGGCCGAAGTTGGAGAGCGTCAGACCGGTCGGCAGCAGGCTCGGGTCGGGGTCGATGGCGTCCTTGGCCGGTTTGAACGCCGTGTTGAGCATCCAGTAGACGGGGAAGCCGACGGTGACGAAGACCAGCAGGCCGAGGAGGTTCCAGCCGAGCTTGGACTTGCGGCGCTTGGCTGCGGTCCCGGTCGCGCTCACGCTGCTCATGTCGCTCACGCCGCTCACGCTGGTCATGCTGGTCATTCGACGTCTCCGATCTTCAGCATCTGACGCATGTACACGGCGACCACACCGAGCAGGAGCAGCACGGTGATCAGGGCGATCGCCGAGCCCTGCCCGTAGTCGTTGACGACGAAGGCGCGGTCGTAGGAGTAGGTCGTCAGGAGCTGGAACTCGGCTTCGGGGTGTCCGTTGCGCATGACGAAGACCTGGGGGAAGACGCCCATGTCCCAGATGACCGACAGGGTCGTGAGCATCACGATGATCGGCTTGAGGACGGGCAGGGTGACGTACCGGAAGACGCCCCAGGAGCCGGCGCCGTCCAGCCGGGCCGCCTCCTCCAGTTCCTTGGGGACCTGGGTGAGGCCGGCGCTCAGGGTGATCACGACGAAGGGGACGGCTCCCCAGACCACCAGGAGCATGATCACGGCGAGCCCCTGGGGGCCGCTGGCGAACCAGTTGTGGCCGATGAGGTCGACGCCGGGGAGCCTGCTGAGGATCGCGTTGAGGATGCCGTAGTCCGCGTCGAACAGCCATTTGAAGACGGTGGTGGCGACGATGACGGGCATGCCCCAGCCGGCCACAAGGGCGATGTTGACCAGGATCTTCATCCAGCCGGAGACCCGCTGGAGCAGCAGCGCGATGAGCATGCCGACGACCATCGTGAAGATCACGCAGCCGGCCGCGAAGACGATGGTGCGCAGGACCACCGCCCAGAACTCGCCGTCGCTCAGCACCTTGGCGAAGTTGTCGAAACCGACCGACTCGGCGGGCTGGAAGCCCCACAGCTGCGACTGGCCGAACTTCTGGAAGGAGAGCGTGACCAGGCGGACCAGCGGATAGCCCATCACCAGCAGCAGGACCAGCAGGCAGGGGGCGAGCAGCAGCCAGGGGACGCCGGCCCCGCCCGAGGAGCGCCCTCGGCGCGGTCCGCTCGGCGGTCTCGCCGCCGTGGCCGCGGGCGGTGACGGCCGCGTCGGCGGCACTTTGGCGGTGGTCGTGTCTGCGGCACTCATCGGCGCGCTCCTCAGCGGTCCCTCGGTCGTACGGGAAGCAGGGCCCCGTCCCGCTCCCTGAAGGTGACGGGGCCCTGTTCGCAGGTCACTTGGTGTTGATGACCTTGTCGATCGCGGCGTCCGCTTCCTTCGCGGCCTCCTCGACCGTCTTCTTGCCGGTGCCGATGGACTGGAGCATGGTCTGAAGGATCTGGGCCTTCTCGACCTGGCCCCAGCCGGGCGCCATGGGGACGAACCAGTTGGACTCGGCGGCGGTGGCCGGGACCGCCGTCGCCGCGTCGTTCTTGAGGGTCGCGAGGTCGGTCTTGTTGTTGGGCAGGTTGCCCTTGGCCATCAGGCCCTTCTGCCCGGAGGGGCCGGTGAAGGCGTTGATCCACTCGGCGGCGAGGTCCTGCGCGTCCGACTTCACCGGGACGGCGAGGTCGGAGCCGCCCAGGAAGACGGGCAGGTTCTTGCCGGACGGGCCGGGCATCACGAAGTTCTCGAGGTTGCCCTTGAGCTTGCCGGACTTGTCGTTCTCGGGGGCCTCGGAGGTCGCGCCCTCCCAGGCGGCGCCGAAGATCATGCCGGACTTGCCCTGCCCGTAGACGATGTAGCGGTCGGACTCGTCCTTGGTCTTGTCGCCGTGCATGTACTTCTCGACGACGTTCTTGAACTCGGTGAGGCCCTTGACGGACTCGGGAGAGGAGAGGTTCGCCTTCCACTCGCCGCCCGACTCCACGGCGATCGAGCCGCCGGCGTCGTAGACGAAGGACATGGCGGCGTACCAGTCGCGGGTGGGCTGGTACCAGGCGCTGAACTTGTCGCCCTGCTTCTGCTGGAGCTTGTCCAGGGCGCCGGTCAGCTCGGCGTACGTCTTCGGGGCGGTCTTGACGCCGACGGAGGCGAAGAGGTCCTTGCGCCAGTTGCCGACGCGGCCGCCGGCGTAGTACGGGACGCCGTAGGTCTTGTCCTCGTAGGTGACGGAGGCCTTCAGGCCGTCCAGCCAGGCGGAGGAGTTGTCGAACTTGGCGGCGTCGAGGGGGGCGAAGGCGCCCTTGACCATGTAGCCGAGCATCTCGGTGTTGCCCATCTCGACGACGTCGGGGGCCTTGTCGGTGGCCAGGACCGCGTCGAGCTTGGCGTTCTTGTCGGGCCACCCGTAGTACTCATGGGTGATCTTGACGCCCGGGTGCTTCTTCTGGACCGCGGCGTCGGCGGCCTTCACCAGATCCGGCCAGTTGTTCTGGGCGTCGACCGTGAGCCAGACCGTCAGTTCCTTGGCGTCGGCGCCCTTGTCGGAGCCCCCGCCGTCCTTGTCGTCCCCGCACGCCGCGATGGAGACCATCATGCCCGCGACACAGATCGCGGCTGCCAGCTTGCGCTTCACGCCACCCTCCTCAGGGATGCCACCGACCCCCCTGCCTCCCCGCCGGTGAACGTGGGGCCGGGCCTGGACCAATGGTGTAGACCAGTGCGCAGAGCTTGGCTCAGACCAATAGCCCTGTCAAGGGTGCTCGAAACGGCTGTGACCAGCCGTTATGGGACCTACATATGAAGGAACCTTTAAGTAAGAAACCCTCGAAAACATGGACCGCGCGGGGCGCCCGCCCGCTAGACCACTTGCCGGATGGACTAGACCAGCAAAGGGTGCGACGGTATACAGAGGGGATCACGGAACAGCGGGGCACTCGCCGCCGTCTCCGTGCCACGATGTGACCCGCATCCGGAGCCGGGAAGGCAGGCCATGAGCACCGACGTCAGCAGTGCGGAGAACGAGGGTGGGACGACCGTCCGTACCGCGCGCGTGCCCAAGTACTACCGCCTGAAGAAGCACCTGCTCGACATGACGGAGACCCAGGCGCCCGGCACCCCGGTGCCGCCGGAGCGGACGCTCGCGGCCGAGTTCGACACCTCGCGCACGACCGTGCGCCAGGCCCTCCAGGAACTGGTCGTCGAGGGCCGGCTGGAGCGCATCCAGGGCAAGGGCACCTTCGTCGCCAAGCCGAAGGTCTCACAGGCGCTCCAACTCACCTCCTACACCGAGGACATGCGCGCCCAGGGCCTCGAACCCACCTCCCAGCTCCTCGACGTCGGCTACATCACCGCCGACGACACCCTCGCCGAGCTGCTCGACATCAGCGCGGGCGGGCGCGTGCTGCGCATCGAGCGGCTGCGCATGGCCAACGGCGAGCCGATGGCCATAGAGACGACCCACTTGAGCGCGAAGCGCTTCCCGGCCCTGCGCCGCTCCCTCGTCAAGTACACGTCCCTGTACACCGCCCTCGCCGAGGTCTACGACGTCCGTCTCGCCGAGGCCGAGGAGACCATCGAGACCTCGCTCGCCACTCCGCGCGAGGCCGGGCTGCTCGGCACCGACGTGGGCCTGCCGATGCTGATGCTCTCCCGGCACTCGCTGGACAAGGACGGCGATCCGGTGGAGTGGGTGCGCTCGGTGTACCGGGGGGACCGCTACAAGTTCGTCGCCCGGCTGAAGCGGCCGCAGGACTGAGCCGCGGGACCTGGCCGCCCTCGGACCGAGCCGCCTGCGCGACCGGGCCGCCCGATATCCGGACGGGGTCTTCCGCTGGGCTTTATCCGTCACCTACATTGCCTGCGCATTACAACAGGTGATCAACAAGGGGACGGAGTCGCCTGAATGTCGAAAGCCCCGGAAGTCTCGAGAGGGCCGGTGGTGACGCCTGTGCGCGTCGTCATCGCCCTGTGCTTGTTCGCGCCCTTCGTGGCGATGCTGTGGGTCGGTTCGTACGCCAAGGTGGATCCGACGTTCGCCGGCATCCCCTTCTTCTACTGGTACCAGATGCTGTGGGTGCTGCTCTCCACGGTGCTCACGATGATCGCGTACAAGCTGTGGCAGCGTGACCAGCGCGCCCGCGGGGCCGGCGAGGGCCCGGACGTCGCGGACGGGGGTGCGTCGAAGTGAACGACGGCGTGAACGGCGTCGCGCTCGCCGTCTTCATCTTCTTCTTCCTGGCCGTCACGGTCATGGGCTTCCTCGCCGCGCGCTGGCGCAAGGCCGAGAACGAGCACAGCCTCGACGAATGGGGCCTGGGCGGCCGGTCCTTCGGGACCTGGGTCACCTGGTTCCTGCTCGGCGGCGACCTCTACACCGCGTACACCTTCGTCGCCGTCCCGGCGGCGATCTACGCGGCGGGCGCTGCGGGCTTCTTCGCGGTGCCCTACACGATCCTCGTGTACCCGCTGATCTTCACCTTCCTGCCGCGGCTGTGGTCGGTGTCCCACAAGCACGGATACGTGACGACCTCGGACTTCGTGCGGGGCCGCTTCGGCTCGAAGGGGCTGTCGCTGGCGGTCGCCCTCACCGGCATCCTCGCCACGATGCCGTACATCGCGCTCCAGCTCGTCGGCATCCAGGCCGTGCTGGACGTGATGGGCGTCGGCGGCGGCGAGGACACCAACTGGTTCGTCAAGGACCTGCCGCTGCTGATCGCCTTCGGCGTGCTGGCCGCGTACACGTACTCCTCGGGGCTGCGGGCCCCCGCGCTGATCGCGTTCGTGAAGGACACGCTGATCTACATCGTCATCGCGGTGGCGATCATCTACATCCCGATCAAGCTGGGCGGGTTCGACGAGGTCTTCGCCAAGGCGGGCGACGCGTACGCGCAGATCAACCCGGCGACCGACAAGCCGCGCGGCGCGCTGGTGCCGGCCGAGGCGGGCCAGTGGACGTACGCCACGCTGGCGCTCGGCTCCGCGCTGGCGCTGTTCATGTACCCGCACTCGATCACCGCGACCCTGTCCTCGCGCAGCCGTGAGGTGATCCGCCGCAACACCACGATCCTGCCCCTGTACTCCCTGATGCTGGGCCTGCTCGCGCTGCTGGGGTTCATGGCCATCGCGGCCGGGGTCAAGGTCACCAACGGGCAGCTGGCGATCCCGCAGCTGTTCGAGAACATGTTCCCGGCCTGGTTCGCGGGCGTGGCCTTCGCGGCGATCGGCATCGGCGCGCTGGTGCCCGCGGCGATCATGTCGATCGCGGCAGCGAACCTCTTCACCCGCAACATCTACAAGGACTTCATCAAACCGGACGCGACGCCCAAGGACGAGACGCGGGTCTCCAAGCTGGTCTCGCTGTTGGTGAAGGTGGGCGCGCTGGCCTTCGTCCTCACCATGGACAAGACGGTCGCCATCAACTTCCAGCTGCTGGGCGGCATCTGGATCCTCCAGACCTTCCCGGCCCTGGTCGGCGGCCTGTTCACGCGCTGGTTCCACCGCTGGGCGCTGCTCGGCGGCTGGGCGGTCGGCATGGTCTACGGCACGGTCGCGGCGTACGGCGTGGCCTCCCCGACGCAGAAGCACTTCGGCGGCTCCGCCAAGGAGATCCCCGGCATCGGTGAGATCGGCTACATCGGCCTCACGGCGTTCGTGCTGAACGTGGTCGTCACGGTGGTCCTGACGTTCGCCCTGAGGGCGCTGAAGGCCCCCGACGGCGTCGACGAGACGTCCCCGGAGGACTACACCGCGGACTCCGGCGACCCGGGCGTCCAGGTGGAGCTGCCGCCGGCGACGGCGGGAACGAGCCACTGACGCGGGAGACCCGGAGAACCACCGCAGCGGGCCGCCGAAGCACCACGAACGGCGGCCCGCTGTCGTGGACGGGATCACTCTCCTCACCTGTGAGTTGACACTCTGAAGCCGCCACGACACAACATCTGGGGGTGGCGTGACAGGTGGGCACAAGATGTATGCTCGTGCTCGCTGTCGCCGCAGGGGAATCCGGTGCGAATCCGGAACTGTCCCGCAACGGTGTACTCGCGTGTTTCCGCACGCTTGTTCAGTCCGAGGACCTGCCGCCAGCGCATCCGGCCCATCCGGTCCGGGTGCCAGACGTCCGGGTCTCGCGGAGTGGGCCGGTGGACGCGACGCCGTGTGCGCTCGTGTGCTGCCCCCTGCCCTCCGCCAGGCCCCCGCCGAGCGAGGGAGAGCCCCACGTGACCATCGCGCCAGCCGATCCGGCTTCAGCAGCAGTCGCCCCCGTGGAGGACGACGGTCCGGGTGCCGCACTGCTGCGGACCCTGACCGAGCTGACCGCCGACCTGCCCGACGCCGACCCCGGACGGGTCGCCGCCGCCGCGCTGCGCGGCCGCTCCGCTCGGGGGACCTACGACGAGGTCACGGCGGAGCTGCGCGAACTGGCCACGGAGGCCGCCGCGGGCCTCATCTCCGAGGACCCCGCCTACTCCCGGCTGGCCGCCCGGCTGCTGACGATCGGCATCCGCGCGGAGGCCGCCTCCCAGGGCGTCACCTCCTTCACGGAGTCCGTCGCCGTGGGCCACCGCGAGGGCCTCATCGCCGACCGCACCGCCGAGTTCGCCCGCCTGCACGGCCGCCGCCTCGACGCGCTGATCGACACGGGCGCCGACGACCGCTTCGGCTACTTCGGCCTGCGCACCCTGCACAGCCGCTACCTGCTGCGCCACCCGATCACCCGCAAGGTCGTCGAGACGCCCCAGCACTTCCTGCTGCGCGTCGCCGCCGGCCTGGCCGAGGACGACTCCGCCCGTTCCGTCGACGAGGTCGCCGCGCTCTACGGGCTGATGAGCCGCCTCGACTACCTGCCCTCCTCCCCCACGCTCTTCAACTCCGGCACGCGGCACCCCCAGATGTCGTCCTGCTACCTGCTCGACTCCCCGCTGGACGAGCTGGACTCCATCTACGACCGCTACCACCAGGTCGCCCGTCTCTCCAAGCACGCCGGCGGCATCGGGCTGTCCTACTCCCGCATCCGCTCCCGGGGTTCGCTGATCCGCGGCACCAACGGGCACTCCAACGGCATCGTGCCGTTCCTGAAGACCCTGGACGCCTCGGTCGCCGCCGTGAACCAGGGCGGCCGGCGCAAGGGCGCGGCGGCGGTCTACCTGGAGACCTGGCACTCCGACATCGAGGAGTTCCTGGAGCTGCGCGACAACACCGGTGAGGACGCCCGGCGTACGCACAACCTGAACCTCGCGCACTGGGTGCCGGACGAGTTCATGCGCCGGGTGAACGCCGACGAGCAGTGGTCGCTGTTCTCCCCCGCCGACGTGCCCGAGCTGGTCGACCTGTGGGGCGAGGAGTTCGACGCGGCCTACGCCAAGGCCGAGGCGAACGGCCTGGCGAAGAAGACCATCCCGGCCCGTGAGCTGTACGGCCGCATGATGCGCACCCTCGCGCAGACCGGCAACGGCTGGATGACCTTCAAGGACGCCGCCAACCGCACCGCCAACCAGACGGCCGAGCCGGGATCCGTCATCCACTCCTCCAACCTCTGCACGGAGATCCTGGAGGTCACCGACGACGGCGAGACCGCGGTCTGCAACCTCGGTTCGGTGAACCTGGGCGCGTTCGTCGACACGGCGACCGGCGACATCGACTGGGAGCGGCTGGACGAGACCGTCCGCACGGCCGTGACCTTCCTCGACCGCGTCGTCGACATCAACTTCTACCCGACCGAGCAGGCGGGCCGCTCCAACGCCCGCTGGCGTCCGGTCGGCCTGGGCGCGATGGGCCTCCAGGACGTCTTCTTCAAGCTGCGGCTGCCGTTCGACTCCCCCGAGGCCAAGGCGCTCTCCACGCGGATCGCCGAGCGCATCATGCTCGCCGCGTACGAGGCCTCCACCGACCTCGCCGAGCGCAGCGGCCCGCTGCCCGCCTGGGACAAGACCCGCGCCGCGCGCGGTGTGCTGCACCCCGACCACTACGGCGTGGAGTTCACCTGGCCGGAGCGCTGGGCGGCGCTGCGCGAGCGGATCGCGTCCGTCGGGATGCGCAACTCCCTGCTCCTGGCGATCGCGCCGACCGCCACGATCGCCTCGATCGCGGGCGTCTACGAGTGCATCGAGCCGCAGGTGTCCAACCTGTTCAAGCGCGAGACGCTGTCCGGCGAGTTCCTCCAGGTCAACTCCTACCTGGTGCAGGACCTCAAGGCGCTGGGCGTCTGGGACGCGCGCACGCGTGAGGCGCTGCGTGAGTCCAACGGCTCGGTGCAGGACTTCGCCTGGATCCCGGCCGACGTGCGCGCCCAGTACCGCACGGCGTGGGAGATCCCGCAGCGCGGTCTGATCGACATGGCCGCCGCCCGCACCCCGTACCTGGACCAGGCGCAGTCCCTGAACCTGTTCCTGGAGACGCCGACCATCGGCAAGCTCTCGTCGATGTACGCGTACGCGTGGAAGTCGGGTCTGAAGACCACGTACTACCTGCGCTCGCGTCCGGCGACCCGCATCGCCCGCGCGGCCGGTTCCCAGGCCCGGCCCGCGAAGACCATCCCCGTCCAGCAGGCGCCCGCCGAAGACGCCGTCGCCTGCTCTCTGGAAAACCCCGAGTCCTGCGAGGCCTGCCAGTAATGACCACCCAGAACCTTCTCGACCCCGGCTTCGAGCTGACTCTCCGTCCGATGCGCTACCCGGACTTCTACGAGCGCTACCGGGACGCCATCAAGAACACCTGGACCGTGGAGGAGGTCGACCTCCACTCGGACGTCGCCGACCTCGCGAAGCTGTCGCCGTCGGAGCAGCACCTCATCGGCCGTCTGGTCGCCTTCTTCGCGACGGGCGACTCGATCGTGGCGAACAACCTGGTGCTGACGCTGTACAAGCACATCAACTCCCCGGAGGCGCGGCTGTACCTGTCGCGCCAGCTCTTCGAGGAGGCCGTGCACGTCCAGTTCTATCTGACGCTGCTCGACACCTACCTCCCCGACCCGGAGGACCGCAACGCCGCCTTCGCCGCGGTCGAGAACATCCCCTCGATCCGCGAGAAGGCCGAGTTCTGCTTCCGCTGGATGGACTCGGTGGAGAAGCTGGACCGCCTGGAGACCCAGGCCGACCGCCGCCGCTTCCTGCTGAACCTGATCTGCTTCGCCGCGTGCATCGAGGGCCTGTTCTTCTACGGCGCCTTCGCGTACGTCTACTGGTTCCGCAGCCGGGGTCTGCTGCACGGCCTGGCCACCGGCACCAACTGGGTGTTCCGTGACGAGACCATGCACATGAGCTTCGCGTTCGACGTGGTCGACACGGTCCGCAAGGAGGAGCCGGAGCTGTTCGACGACCAGCTCCAGCAGCAGGTCACCGACATGCTGCGGGAGGCCGTCGAGGCCGAGCTCCAGTTCGCGCGCGACCTGTGCGGCGACGGTCTCCCGGGCATGAACACCGAGTCGATGCGGCAGTACCTGGAGTGCGTCGCCGACCAGCGTCTGACCCGGCTCGGCTTCGCCCCGGTGTACGGCTCGGAGAACCCCTTCTCCTTCATGGAGCTCCAGGGCGTTCAGGAGCTGACCAACTTCTTCGAGCGCCGGCCCTCGGCGTACCAGGTGGCCGTGGAGGGCAAGGTCGACCTGGACGAGGACTTCTGAGCCGTCGCCTCCTTCGTGGCCGTCTCCTTCAGCTGGCGGTCGAGGGGGGGGGGGGGGGGGGGGGGGGGGGCCGGGGGGGCGCGGCGCGGCGGGGGGGGGGGGGGGGGGGGGGGGGGGGGGGGGGGGGGGGGGGGGGGTTGTGTGGGG
>NZ_JBIARQ010000016.1:0-188934 GCF_042890065.1 Streptomyces sp. NPDC002328
CCGCATCGACGCCTGGCTCACCCACACACCCCGAGCCCGCACCCGCACCAGCCCCCTGACAGCACTCCGCCCCGCCGCACAGCGACGGGGCGAAGGGGCCCGAATAAACCAACAGCATCCTGTTCGGGGACCGGGTTCTTACGTCTGGCTGAGGGACGCCGTCGATCACTAGGCCGGCGCCCGCAGCAGTCGCTCCCGGGTGGCCTCGGGCAGCACCCGGCGCAGGACCGGTGCGGTCGAGCTGAGCGAGGCGGCGAAAGCTGCCACGAGGTCGTGCGGGGCGCTGGCCCCAAAGGAGGCCGCCCACAGGCAGGGGGCACCGAGCGCGGGCTCGGCCCATGCCTGCCATCCGGCCGGTCCCGCCTCGTCGGCCTCCGTCGTCAGGGCGCGCGGGTCGGCGTCCTGGATGAGGGGCGGTACCTCGCCGAGGCTGATACGCGAGGTGAACGTCGGGTCCGTCGCTGCCGCGTCGGGCTGGTCGATGTCGCGGAGCCAGCCGTGGGCGGCGACGGCGTCGAGGACCAGTTCGGGGCCGGCGAGCGGCACGGCGGGCTGGTCGCGGGCGTCGAGCGCGACGAGGAAGTCGGCCACAGCCTCGCCGGGGACGTCGGTGGTGAAGTAGCACGACCACGACGCGAGCGGGCTGCTAGTGTCCGCGCGGGCGGAGATCTGCCAGGCGATCGGCAGGTCTCCCAGGTGGAACGGCTCGTCCGCCAGGCTCCACTGCGCCCATCGGAGGGTGTCGGAGCTGATGTGCAGAACGGTGCTGCGCAGGACCTGGCGGTCCTGGGGTGCCTCGTCCGGCTCATGACGTCCGCGGACAATCGTCAGGCCCGTCCAGCCCAGACCGGAGAGCGTGTCGGCAACACCGTCGTAGAGACACCCGTCGTCACCGGCCAGATGCCGGGGGCCGACCCAGAACGCGGGCTGGCCGCCGGGCGGAATGGACGGGTCAGGCGGGAAGTCGGGGTACAGGGGCGCCTCCAAGGGTCGGTGCGGGTCTAGTTGCCGCCGGCACTGCGGCGGGGGCGGCGCGAGGGTGCCTGGACGGGGCCCTGCCAGGTCAGGGCGATGGCGACCTCGGGCGGCAGATGTCCGAGCTGTGCGTCCTCGTCCTGCCCCTCGGCGAGGTAGACGACGGTCCGGCCGGTCTCATCCACGGACTGCACGACCTGCGCCAGGCGGTGCGCCATCGGAAAGAAGGGGTTCATGGCCTGGCGGACCGGAGCATCCCGGTCGCAGGCGGACAGCAGGTCGATGAGATCACCGACGGTCATCTCCGGGGTCGTCACGAACAGCCTCCTCGGGTGAGCGGAAACAGTGAGCGGTGAGAAGGGCGGGGCCCGACATCTGACCGGCAGCCCGAGCGAGAACTACTCGTGGGCGCTTGGCTGTCGTACACGACGTGAGGTCTCCAGCACAGGCACCACGGCGGCGGCGACGATGTCGGACGGCGTCTCGATGTCGAACGACAGGTGGTAACCACGCACCTTGGCCGTGCCGGACACAGCGATCTTCCATCCCTCGCCGTCCGTGCCGGGACGGCCGAGCGGGAACCATCCGAGGTAGAAGCGGCCGTCTTTCGAGCTGACGTGCACGTCCGAGCGGTCGTCCACAATCAGGTGGAAGTCCTCTGCGGGGAACTGGTCCATCACGAGCGTGGGCTGGCCGGGTCCGAGCTGCCACTCATGCAGCCGCAGGGCTTCAACGGTGGTAGCGAAACCGGAGCCCACGGGCGCGACGGTCACGGGCAATCACCTCTCTGACCTGGGGTTTCTTGCAAGGTCGTCTAGGTTGACATGTCCTCACGCACGTTGGCCAGTCTTCCCGCGATCTTTCCTGTCTGCCCCCGGCGAACTGTCCTTTGACATCCAAGTGTGGGATCTCAAGATCCGTGGCCGAATCTCAGGGCCGATGGCCATTCGGTGGCCGCTCGTGAGACACCGCAGGTCAGCGGCCTGCTCCGGCCTGCGCCCTCGGAGACGGCCTGGGGTTCGGCCATGATCGTGAGACCGAACAGCCGGCCACAGCCTGAGACACCGCGAGGAGCTGCAGGTCACAGCACCGCGAGATGACACGGGTCCTGAGTCCCTACACCAAGTTAGTCGTGTGCAGCGCCCTGAGCTGGGACGATGTCCTTGGACAGCGAATCCAGTCGTCCGCCCCGCGCTGACCTGCGGCGACTAACTTGATTGACAAGGGCGTTGGTGTGGCCGTCCCCACTCACCAACGCTATGACCTGCGACGACTACGTTGGGTGGCAAGGAACTCCACGGACTTGGTTCGATGTCGGCGGACAACTGCGGTCCGTGACATCGAACCCAGTCGCTGCTATCGAACCAAGTCGTGCCGCATCCGGCGTGCCCGGAACCACGAAACGAAGGCGGGCCGACGGCATGCCATCGGCCTCTCAGGCTGTGGGGACGAGGAACTGGTGCGCGCCGCGCAGCGTGGTGCGCAGCTTACGCTGTGTCGAGCGGCTGTCGAGGCGGATTTCGAGAGGCCCGGGAAGGGTGCTGTCGGCCCGCAAGCCGGTGGCCAGTCGCGATGCGTCGAGTCCGTCGCGTCGGGCGATGAGCACGCCCAGTTCGTGCCGGCTGAGAGCCTGGTTCCCGCCGAGGTGGTGGACGCCGGTCGTATCGCCCGACGCAAGTTCGAGGAGCGCTGCGGCCAGATCGCTCGCGTGGACCGGGCATCGGAAGTCATCTGTGAAGAGGACGCCTTCGCGGGTGCCGGTGGCCAGTTCGTGGACGGTGCGTTCGTGCTCGGACTGTCCGTCGCCGATGATCAGCGAGGTGCGGGCCACGGCTGTGTCCGGATGGAACAGAAGCACCGTTTCCGCGGCGGCCTTCGCCGCTCCGTACGGGGTGATGGGGTCGGGCCTGCAGTGTTCGTCGTAGGGAACGTGGCTCTTGCCGGAGAAGACGGCGTCGGTGGAGATCTGGATCATTCTGCTTCCGGCCTTCGCTGCGGCGATCGCGAGGCGGACGGGTCCCTCGGCTGTGACTGCCCAGTCGGCCCCTCCGCTCGATGCATTGACGATGACGCGAGGGTTCACCTCGGACACGACCGCTTCCACGCTCCCTGGATCCCGCAGGTCGAGGCGGCGCCAAGTAACCCCAGGAGCAATGCCGGGCCTGGTCGTATAGGTCGCGGCCGTCGGGCGCCCCGCCGACAATGCTTGCCGGACCAGCTCGGTGCCCAGGAACCCGGACCCACCCACGATCAACAGCGTCATGAGGCGACACCCTAGACCGGGCAGGGCCCGGAGATGGCGAGAATGTGGGCGGAGGCATCGGTGAGGGCAGCGTTCGGGTCCGCGATGCGCGCCGCGGAGAGGGCCGCTTCGTACATGTCCGTGGTGACAGATGTCGGCGACGGCTGCTTTTCAAGCGTCGCCGACAGACAGAGCGACTGGCTTCGTTGTCCAAGGGCAACTGCCGTTCCGAGTCATTTCGCATCGACCTCACCAAGTCACCCCAAGGAAAGGGGTGGCCGACCGGGGGCCTGTAGAGGCATGGTGGCCCGTTTCCCATCGTGAGGAGAGGTACATGGAGATCCGGTCGCTTGAGTGGACGTTAAGTCCGTTTCTGGTAGCGGCCTCGTCCAGGTTGGGTGAGGAAGCCTTGGCGGGTGAGGCGTCCGAGGCGGCTGCGAGTGATGTTGACGGATGCCTCGTCGGTGGACATGCCGAGGAGTTCGTGCAGCTCACGGGCTCGGAACTCTTGATCGGGATGCTGGTTGAAGGTGTTCACGATGGCCTGGTAGGCGGTGTTCGTCTCGGGTGGTGCGGGTTGGCCTCCAGCTGGTGCGAGTTCGGCGATGACCTTCCGGGTGGTGGCCAGGTCCGCCGAGTCGTGCTTCGGTCTCGGCCAGGGCGGCGGTCAAGTGCTGTATCTGGTCGCGCAGTTCGCCGGCCCGGGCTGCGGTCTCGTCGTGCTGGGCCTGGAGGTCGGCCAGGAGCTCGATGACGTTCACGCGGCCAGCCCGAGGGTGTCGCGCCAGGACGGAGCGGGTGTGGTGAGGCGGCGTGTCATGTTCGCGATGGAGGCCCAGTAGACGCGCGAGGTGGAGGTGTCGGGCCGGTGATCGTACTCGCGGGCCAGTCGGCGGTGCAGCATCAGCGTGCCGTTGACCTGCTCCACGATCCACCTCTTCGGTTGCGGGACGAAGCCTTTGCCCTGGTCAGCCGGGTTGCGGTGGACGACCTCGACGTCGATGCCCAGCAGGGCACCGTGGATGAGGACCTCGTCCTTGAAGCCCTGATCCACCAGTGCCTTCTCCAGACGCATCCCGCACCGCTCGGCGGCCTGGTCGAGCAGAGCGGTGCCGGCGGTGTTGTCGTGGGCGGATGCGGCAAGCACGACGACGCCGATGATCAGCCCCAGCACGTCGACGGCCAGTCCCCGCTTGCGGCCCGAGACCTTCTTGTTGGCGTCCAGCCCCGTCGTGGTCTTCGGGACACCCGCGGCCGCGCGCACGGACTGGGTGTCGATGATCACGAGGGACGGGTCCTCTAATCGTCGGGCTCTCTCCCGGACCTGGCAGCGCAGGAGTTCCTGGATCCGCTGGTCAAGGCCGTCCTGACGCCACAGCGTGAAGTAGTAGAACACCGCCGACCAGGCGGGAAGGTCATGGGGCAGATAGCGCCACTGACAGCCCGTTCGGTTCTGGTAGAAGATCGCGTTCACGACCTCCCGCAGATCGCAGGCCCCGGGATCACCGGTCGCTGACCGCGCCACCCTCGCCTGCTTCCAGGCTGTGATCATCGGCTCAATCAACGCCCACTGCACGTCCGATAAGTCGCTGGGGTACGGCTTTCTCTCCATGCCCCGCATCTCAACATGGACATGCCCATTACATGGCCCGCGCGGCCATCAGTACCACGATCGAGCGACCACGAACCGGGGAAGATCGGACTTAACGTCCACTGAGGAGTTGCGCGCTGCGGATGATCTGTCGCTGCGTTCAATCCCTACGAGCTCGGCGGCCGTATGAAGCCCGAGGACGCTGCGGAGTTCCAGCAGCGTCAGATCGCCGACTGCGACCTGACGGCGGGTGTCGCGGCTGGAACACGCGACTCCTTCGAGCGGCTGCGCACCGTCTTCGCCTACGGCGTGCTGTACTACGACGTGTACACCATCGTCGGCGACCAGGCGCTCCTCATCTACGAGCAGGCGTTGCGAGACCGTTTCTTGGAGTGGTGCGCCGGCACCATCACCTTCCGCGTCCCCCAGGCCCCGGACGTCATCTACACCATCACGTCGTACGACGACGTCAAGAAGCGTGCAGACAGGATGACGCGACAACGTGCGAAGTTGGTCGTCGCCAACCAGGCCATCGAGTTCAACGGGATGCTGCACGGGCTCCGCCTGTGGGCGCGTACGGCGGGTCTGCTCCGCGGGCGGCGCAGCCGTGCGGTCGAAGAGGCGCTGGCCAGGCTGCGTAAGTGCCTGACGCTGTCGGGGATCTTGGAAGCGCCTTGGTCTGACGGCCAATCGGTAGGACCTTTGGCGCATCGTTAGACCAGAGGGAGCGAACGAAGCGGCGCCAGGCGGCAGGAACGGTTCATTTAGAGTGCTCCGCATGGACATGCGGAGGATCATCGCGGTGCTGGCCGAGGAAGCCGAGCAGCAGATCCAAGACCAGGTGTGGGAACTGGCTCCAAGCGAACGCGATCTTGCTCTCGAGACCGAGGCCGGCCTGCGCGACGCTGTCGGATCGCCGGACGTCCAGGAGGCATTGCCGGAGATCACCCGACTCGAACATCTGCGGGAAACGCTCGCCGTCCTGGCCATCTCCCTCGCTCGTACTCACGGCCACCTGGCCTGGTTCCTCTCCGGCGCTCTCAACGCGCTCGAACCGGTTCTGCGCTGGCGTGCCCTGCCCGCTAATCGTGGCGGCACCTTCGGCACTGTTCTTCCGGGTCCTGAGGATTACACGGAGGCGGAGGATGCCGTCCGCCACCTCCAGGACGTTCTTGCACATATCGGTCGAATCAAGTACTGAGTCCAGGGGGCGGTCTTCCAAGACGGTCATGGGAGACTTGGCATGCCCCAGCCGTGCGGCTCCAGGGATCCGGCGCGAGGTGATGATGACCACCTTGAGAACGATCACCTTAGCCCGCGGGGTGGGTGGCGGCGCGCCAGGACCGCGGCCGGGGGATGTGCTGCCAGGCGAGGAAGCCCTGGAGCGCGGTTGGGTTTCTGGGCTGGCGGGCGGGTGTGGGCGGCAGGTGGACGTCGATGCGTTCGAGGTTGACTGCGATGGCGGTTCAGGACGTGCTGGACGTGGGCCTTGTCTTCGCTGCGATAGCGGCATTGGCGCATGCCGTGGCCGTTGACGAACTCGCTGATCCTGCTCTCGATGGCGGCACGTAGCGCGTAGCGTGAGAGCCATTCCTGGGTCTGCTGCTCGGTTCGGGATTCGGACTGGATGTCGTAGAGCTCGCGCGGTAGGAAGGGTCCTCGCGGTCCTCGGAGACTGGGGCTAGCAGCGCCGTCCCAGCCGGCTCACTTCGGCGGTCTGCCAGATCCTGCTGCTGAACCGCAGTCCTCGGCTGGAGGACCTGTCCACTCCGGCCCTGGACGCGGTCCGCGCGTCGGCGGCAATGCAGGAGAGCGAGTGGGCCAGCGACCTGCACGGGATCCACCGCGCCGTTGCCGCTCTCGGCCACGCCGATCCGCCGCCGCGCCCCCGGCACGGCCCTGGACCACGGCGATCGAGGGCACTGCGGGCAGCTGGGCGGACTGGGTCGAGCGCTGGCATGCGACCTCGACGCTGACGCCGGGCGTCCGCAGCAGCTACCGCAGTGTCCTCGCAAAGATCGGACGCTGGCTGGCCGCCGAGCACCGCGAGGTCACGGGGCCGGAGCTCTGGACTCGCCAGACCTGCGCGTCCTGGGATGAAACTCCCGCAGAAGCGGCCAGCCGACATCCCGCGAAGCCGACCGCGACTGATCCTTCTCAAGGCCAGGGTCATCACCTTGGCCCGCACCGACCCGACCTCGCGGTCCTGAGCACACTCTCCACCCACCGTCGACGCCCGTCAGTCTCGCGGCGGCCAGGTCACGCTGGATCGCTTCGGTCGGGGCACAGGGGTATTCCGCCCCGATTCGGCCGCTACACGCGGCCGGGGCCACCCCGGTGAGCAGTCCACCAGTCCATGAGGACCTGGGCCTTGTCATCAAAGCGGCGGTCCAGAAAGGACATTGGCGCGCGCAGCGGTATCCGACGTCCATCCGAGACGTGCACGACCAGCGTCCGGACCCCAGCGGTCTTCCGGACCTCTATGCCGATGATGTCCCGCCACGCGATATCGCGGCGCCTGCCTCCGCGGAGGACGAGGAAGTCGTCGCTGAGCTCTGCACGGTACTGAGGAACCAGGGCTGGAACGACCACGCTCGCGATCATGGCGTTTGAGACCCACGTCCACAGCTCCCCCGCCGTCATGCGCCCACCAGTGGCCGCCACGAGCACGTACGCCAGTACGGTGCCCCCCAGGCCGCCGCCCAGCACGGGCGCGGCGATCTGCACCACCCCCACCCGGAAGGCCGGTGCGGTGCCACCGGCGCTACTTGGGGCAAGGGGGCCGGCAGGGCCGTTCATACGGATCACCCTTCACAGAAGTGGTTCGACGCGGTCAACACGCGCCGAAGGTGAAACGTACAGCCGCGGACGGGCCGTGTCGGTCGTGTCCGACCAGACCCCTTCAAAATCCAGTGAGCGGGTTGAGGAACAGGCACTAACCTTGTCATTTATGGTCCGGTGTCGAACGCGGATCGAAGTTGATCGGCGTCTTCCCAGTTCAGCGGACACGCAGGCGGCCTTCGTCTGATCCTAAGCTCCGTCACAGAGTGGATCAGCACGAAGGCCGTGGTCGTGAGTTCGGTGCATCAGAGCGTCCAGCGGGACGCGTTCGCGGAAGTGTCACACCTCCCCGTGCGGCCGGCAGGCCGCCGGGTAGTGCCGGATGTCAGGTGCACCCATCAGCCTGCCGCATTCGAGCGGTTCAACGAGGCTGCTTTTTCTTGATGCTTCCGATGTAGAGGTAGCAGGCCCCGTAGATGCAGACGGTAAGGAGCAGGAGCACCCAGCCGCCTGAGTTGCCTGCCGCGATCAACGCCACGGACAGGATGGCTCCGGCCACGGCGAAGAGCGAGGTGAACAGCATCCACCGCTTTACCGCCGCACGCTGTCCCACGGACCATCCGACGTTCGGCATGTGCACTCCTTTGGTTGGGGTCCGGGGCCGGACCGAGCCTGGCGCCGGCCCCGGACATCGGGTTCTAGCCTCCGCTGACCGCACTGGAGGCGATCTGCCCCACACTCCACGAGATGGCGTAGCAGCCGGCTGCGGCTCCCAGCGAGCCTCCCAGGGTCGCGGGCGCGGACGCGGTCACGGCGGCGCCGCAGGCCGCTCCGGCCAGGCCGCCGGCCACCACGCCGGCGACATCGCCCCACAGGGCCCTGGCGTCTCCCTGGTACAGGTGCACGGCACCCGTCACGAGGTCTCCGGCCGGGCCCAGAGCGCCCGCTACGGAGCTGAGGCTGAGGGTGCCCTGGGGGTCGATGCGGTTGACGGGGTCGCCTTCGGCGTACAGGTAGGGGTTTTCCTCCAGGCCGGAGGGGTCGGGCTGGGTGAAGCGGCCGATGTTGGCGTCGTAGTAGCGGGCCTTCAGGTGGTAGAGGCCGGTGGGATCCTGGTAGTTGCCGGCGAACCGGAAGGGCTGGGCGACCGGCTCGGACGACTGGGCCAGAATGCGTACACCGCGGGGGCTGTAGGCGTAGGTGTCGACCTTGTTGCCGTCCTCGTCGGCGAGGCCGACCACGCTGCCGATCGCGTCGGTGAGGTAGAGGTAGGTCTTGCCCCCGGTCGTCATGGAGTTCAAGGTGCCCCCGGGCTCGCGGTTGAAGCCCATGTCCACGCCGGCCGTCGTCTTGGCTGAGAGGCCGAGGGGACCGTTGTGGAAGGAGGTGTCGCCGAGGCGGATGCGTTCGCTCTGGTCGGTCGAGCCGTACTGTCCGGTGTAGGTCTTGCCGTTGACGCTGATCGAGCTGAGCTGGGAGTGGTCGCTCCAGGTTCCGCCGGTGCGGATGTAGTCGTCGGTGGAGGCGGCGGCGGTCTCGTTGCCGATCGCGTCGTAGGACCAGGTGCCGGTGGTGCTGGACTTGCTGGTCAGCTGCTGGGCGTCGTTGTAGGTGTAGGTGGTGCCGCGCGGGCAGCCCTGGTCGGTGCCCTGGGAGGTGAGGTTGCCGGCCAGGTCGTAGCAGTACTGCCAGGAGTCCGTGATCGCTCCGGACTTCTCCTCCTTGGCGTAGGAGAAGCGGCCCGCCCCGTCGTAGGTGTGCGTCCGCTTGCTGTTGCGGACGTTGTCCGTCAGGGTGCGGATCTTGGAGCCGTCCGTGGCGGCGTTGGTGCCGTAGCCGTAGGTGTAGGCCAGGTCGACCAGGGTGCCTTGCGGGGAGGTCGCCTTGATGCTCTTGGGGCGGCTGGAGTTGTCGACGCCGACTTCCTGGACAGTGCCGCCGGGGTAGGTGGTCCTGGTGCGGACGTCGTTGTTGTTGTACTTGTACGTCGTCACGCGGCCCTGCGGGTCCTTCAGCTCGCTGAGCTTGTTGGCCTCGTTCCAGGTGTAGTCGACCTTGCCGGCCGGGTCCTGGTAGTAGTCCACGTTGCCGGCCGGGGTGTAGGCGAGCAGGGTCTGGGAGCCGTCCTGGAGGTGGCGGACCGTCTCGCGCTGGAGCGGGTCGAACTCGTACTTGATGGTGCCGGTCCCGTCCGAGCGCTGGACCAGGTTGCCGTCGCCGTCGTACCAGTACTCGACCTTGACCGTGTTCGGCGAGGTGACGGTGCGGATGCGGTCACGGTTGTCGTAGGTGTACGTCTTGGTGACGCCGCGGGCGTCGGTGACGGTCTTGGTGCGTCCCAGGTCGTCGTAGGTGAACGTCGTTTTGTCCAGCGGCGCCGGGGGCTTGACCCACTCCAGGTTGCCCTTGGCGTCGTAGCGGAAGTCGGTGACGACGGTCTTCGTGGACGTCATCTTCGTCTTCGCCTTGCAGCGCTGGCCCTCGAAGCCGCCGCAGGTGGGGGTGGCGGGGTTGTAGTCGTAGGAGACGTTGCCGCCGCCGGTGCCGGTCTGCGCGACCGAGGTGGTGTTGCCGACTGTGTCGTAGGTGAAGCTGGTCTTCTCGCCGTCGGCGTTGGTGGAGTCCTTGGGTACGTCCCCGCCGGCGATGGTCTGCCAGGTGTTGACCGTCTTGCCGCCGGTGGGGACGGTGACGGTTTCGACGTTGTTGCGGGTGTTGAAGCCGTAGTCGGTGACGTTGCCCGGGGTGGTGCCCGAGCCCATCGCGTCCGTGGTGGAGTCGATGTTGTTGTTGGCGTCGAACTTCGTGGACCGCTTGCGGCCCAGCGCGTCGGTCACCTCTGTGACCCGGCCGTCGCCGTCATGGGCGTATGTGGTGGCGTGCAGTTCCGGGTCCTTGGCCGTGGTCGTCCCGGCGGCCGTGGGTGAGGCGGCGGTGTAGCTGTAGGTCCAGGTCGGACCGGTGTGGCCGTCGCTGTGGAAGCCGGTGCCACGCAGCATGGAGGTGACCCGGTTGACGTCGTCGTAGCTGAAGACCGTCACCCGGCCCTCTGCCGTGGTGATCTTGTCGATGCGGCCGGAGGAGTCGTAGCGGAAGGCGACCGTCTTGCCCTCGGTGTCGGTGGTGGAGGTCAGGTTGCCGTCCGCGTCGAGGTTGTAGACCGCCGTGCGGCCGGCGTTGTCCTTGGCCTGCCACTGCGACGCGTAGGTCTTCACCAGGTCGATGAAGCGGCCCGAGCGGGTCTCGGTGAGTTTGAACCCCTTGTTCTCGCCGTTCTCGTCGTGCTGGGTGACGGTGATCGTGCCCTTGTTGCGGTCGGTGATCTTCGTCAGGGTCCCGTACTGGTTGTAGGTCTCCTTCGCACCCGACTTCCACTTGGTCAGCGTGTAGGTGCCGTCCGCGTTCTTCTTCAGGTCCTGCGAGTAGCCCTTGGGCGTGGTGAAGGAGCCGTCGGTGTTCTTGGTGAAGCGGACCGTCGCACCGGAGGCGTCGTAGAAGATCACTTCCGAGGAGCCGATGGACAGGTAGCGCTCGTACTGCTGCCACCAGCGCTGCGAGACCCGGCCCCAGGGAGCGTCGAGGGAGTTGTAGGTCCGCGCCAGTCGCAGGCGCTGGCCGACGCCGGCGATGTCGAAGTCCGTCGCCGTCAGCATCAGGTTGCCGGTCGAGTAGTCGATCCGTGCGGTCAGCGCGTCGGTGATGGCGAAGCTGGTGGAGCGATGCCAGGGGACGTCCCCCTGTCCCTCAGGCACCACGCTCAGGATCGCGGCATCACCGGCGGCCGCGGACGCCTTCGCCTTTGCGGAGCTGCCTTTGGCCCGCTCGGCCTGCCCGCGCGACCAGGGCACCAGCGCATCGCTCGTCGGGTTGGTCGCGGCTTTGGATGCCACGGGCTTGTTCGAGCCGACCTTCACCGCCGGCATGCTGAAGTCGGGGCTGCCCGCGCCCCAGACTGTGGCCGGTGTGGTCTCGTCTGCCACCGCGCTCGCGCCCGGCAGCACCGAAGCGGACAGTGCGGCGATGGTGACAAACGCCAGCGCCGGCAGGCGGGTGGATCTCTTACGGGCACGCCGCGACGGCATGCCGAAGACACGCGTGTGCATGGCTTCCCCCCATAGAAAGCAGATCCCAGCAACCCCAGCGGCCACTAGGCGCACACAACCTGTCACAGCAATCACACAAAAGATCGGGCTCTTCCCGTGATCCCGTCCGCCACGCGGGCGGGAATCGGTCCCTCCCCTTCATCTGGACAAAGGGTTCAGAAGGTATGACGCACGGCGGGTTTCCCTCCGGCCGGGGCGCCGTGGGTGGGTCTTCACCATGGGGAGTTGGCCGAAAGCTTTCCATCCGACAACTTTTGAGACATGTCGCGGAGCCTGTCCCGCCGTCGAGGCGACAACAGCCTCGCACCGATCACCGCCTCCGGTGCGGCACGCGTCGAACGCCGACTACGTACCTGTTTCTCATCCCGTTCGGCGCGATCAGAGAATTCCGGTGGACGTCGTCCGGACAAGGGTGTCAGAAGTTTTGACAGTTGAGTGGTAGGCGGCCAGGCTGTGCTCATGGACGGCGACTCGAGGGTTGGTCTGCTGAGGGCAGAAGTGGCGCGGTTCTGGGGCGGTCTGCGGGATTTGCCGCCTGAGCTGCGGTTGCGTGAAGCGGCGAAGCTGCATGATGCGCTGGTTGAGGTGGCCGACGAGGCTCTGATGGCAGGGATGGCCGCGGCGCAGGATGCCGGGTGGGGGCTGCGGAAGATCGGCGATGTGGTGGGGCTGTCCCACGAAAAGGTCCGTTATCGGCTGGCGAAGAGCGGCCAGGTTTCCGAGGGAACATGACGACGTTGCTGATCACCAAAGTCGTGCGGGAGGGTCGGGCTGCCGTCCTGACCATGGCCGGTGAGGTTGATCTGGAGTCCGCGTCGCGGCTGCGTGCCGCGCTCCAGGAGTGTCTGACGGGTGCTCCGCAGGAGGTGCGGGTCGACCTGAGCGGGGTGAGCTTCTTCGACTGTTCGGGTCTGAACGTGTTGCTGGAGACGCGCGCGTCGGTGGCTGCGAACTCGAACGGATGAATGACTGGCCGCGCCAGCCAAGCAACTGGATTCGCTGAGTAGACGCCTCGACTGAACGAGATAGGACACCCCCGTACTCGAACACCGCATGACTCTCCGCGACGGCTCCCCAAGATCTGTGCCAGAACCCAAATCTCGTAAACATTCGCCCGCGCGCCAGGGTTCAACTGCTGACCGAACCAGCCGACAAACGCTGTCACTTGAAGGGTTCTGGCTCGTTTTCCGTGATGCGTGCACGGTGAGTGACGGCTGACGCTTCGATCACGCTCCGGGAAGTTGCCTGAAAATGACCAGGGCCGACCTTGGTGTGGTCGACAGTGCGGCGTCGTGGAAGAGACTCCGCCCCGCTTGGAGGGCCTGCTGTTACCGTCCATCACGGACGTGTCGGTGCTGTCGCTGGACGTGAGCCGCGAGGCGATACGCATCGACGTGTGCAGTACGGCGGCTGGGGCGGCATGCCCGGACTGTGGGAGCGAGTCGACCCGGGTGCACAGCTCTTACCTGCGGTTTCCTGCGGACGTTCCGAGTGGGGGACGTCTGGTGGTCCTGCAACTGCGAGTCCGGCGGTTCTTATGTGCGGAGTCTTCGTGTGCTCGGCGGACGTTCGCTGAGCAGTTGCCGGGGCTGACCCGGCGGCACAGCAGGTGGACGGAGCGGTTGCGGTCGACTCTTGCCGCGGTGGGTCTCGCCCTTGCCGGCCGGGCTGGCGCCCGGATGGCACGGGCCTTTGGAGTGCCCGTCAGCCGCAGCGCGGTGTTGCGGCTGCTCGACGCGTTGCCCAAACCCGAAGTCCCTGCCCCGCGGGTGGTGGGTGTTGATGAGTACGCCACACGCAAAGGACGGGTCTACGGCACTGTCCTGGTGGACGTCGAGACCCGCCGGCCGATCGATCTGCTGCCTGATCGAGAAGCATCGAGCCTGGCCGCCTGGCTCGCCCAGCGGCCAGGGATCGAGGTCGTCTGCCGGGACCGCGCGCCGTTCTTCGCAGAGGGTGCCACAGCCGGGGCGCCTCAGGCGACGCAGGTCGCCGACCGCTGGCATCTGTGGCACAACCTCGGGGAGGCCGCTGAGCGGGCTGTCGCCCGCCACCGCCAGTGCCTTCGCGTCCTGGTCCCCGATCGTGAGGCGAATGCCGACGAACCGGCGCCGCGCGAGGAGAAGGCGCACTCTCCATGGCGGAGCGAGCGATTCGCCAACCGCGTCCGAGCCAGGCACGCCACGGTCCACGCGCTGCTGGAAGCCGGCCACAGCCGCCATTCCATCGGGCGTCAGCTCCAGATGACCCACCGCACCGTCAAAAGCCTCGCCGACGCTGCGAAGCCGGAAGACCTCTTTCGCGGCCAGTGGCAGCACAACAGGACCTCCGTCCTCGACGAGTACAAGCCCTACCTGGACGAACGCTGGGACGAGGGCTGCACCAATGCCTGGAAGCTCTGGGAGGAGATCGTTCCCTTGGGCTATCGAGGCAGCTACGGCCGGGTCAGCGCCTACCTACGAGAGAAGCGATCCTCGCCACGGCCGGTCACCGCGCAACCGCCGGCACCCCGCGTAGTGACGAGATGGATCCTCAGCCGACCCGAGACGCTGACCGAGATCGAACAGCTCCGGCTCAAGACCATCCTGGCCAACTGCCCTGAACTCGACGCCCTGACCGGTCACGTCCGGTCCTTCGCCCAAATGCTCACCGAGCGCCAGGGCGAACGACTCCCGCAGTGGCTCGACGCCGTCCGCCAGGACGACCTTCCCAGCCTCCACACTCTCGCGGCCGGCATCGACCGAGACCGCGGCGCAGTCATCGCCGGCCTGACCCTGCCCTGGAGCTCCGGCGTCGTCGAAGGACACGTCAATCGGATCAAAATGCTCAAGCGCCAGATGTTCGGCCGGGCTGGCTTCGCACTGCTCCGCAAGCGGGTCCTCCTCGCCCAGTGACCGATGTCAGTGGCTCCTGGAACCATGCCTTCGTCCGAGACAGCCCTATCAGGAGCAACGCATGGGAACCTGGGGAACCGGCCCCTTCGACAGCGATCTCGCCGCAGACTTCGTCGATGAACTCGAAGGACTCAGTCATCAGCAGGTCATCGACGTGCTGGGGCGGGCATTCCAGCGAGTCACCGACTCGGGAGAACGCGTCGATGGCGGAGACGGAGCCGAAGCCATTGCCGCTGGCGCCCTCGTCGCCAGCGCCCTCCCGGACAGCCCCATCGTGATCGACCCCGACGACGGCCCCAGTCAACCCCTGCCCGAACTGCCCGCCTCCCTCCGCGTTTCGGCGAGACTCGCACTGGACCGGGTTCTCCAGGACGGATCAGAGATGGCTAGCGGCTGGGTGGACAGCGCCGACGCCGAGCGGTGGCGCCAGGAAGTACGACAAATCCTCGAAGCCCTCGAAGCACCCGCTGAACACTGAGCGTGACCGCTTCACGGAAGTCGTGCCAGAACCACTTGAAGTGGACAAAGCCACGATGGCACTGTGTTTTGGCTCTGGTCCACTTCTTGTGGGCGCGTACGCAGGGTGACCGTTGATCTTCGCGTGATGCCGGTTGAGTTCGCCCGAAAATCGCCCGGCTGGACGGTGGTGTGGTCGACAGTCCTTCGCCGTGAACGAAGTGCTGCCACAGCTGGATGAGCTGTTGTTCTCCTCGGTCGAGGGCGTGTTGGTGAAGTCGGTCGAGGTGACCGACACGGCCGTCCGGATCGAGGCTCGTACGACCGCAGGGCGGGCGGCCTGCCCAGGGTGCGGGTGCTGGTCGGGCCGAAAGCATGGCTCCTACCTGCGATTTCCGCATGACCTGCCGACAGCGGGCAAGCTCGTCGTGGTGTCGTTACGTGTGCGGCGGTTCGTCTGCGCGGAGGACTGCTGCCCGCGCAAGACCTTCGCCGAGCAAGTACCCGGACTCACCCGCAGGTTCGGGCGACGGACCGAGCGGCTGCGGTCGACGCTGGTGGCGGTCGGTCTTGCGCTCGCGGGCCGGGACCAGCGGTCGAGGCCGTCCGTGCACGTCCAGCTCGTCCAGGGCGGTGGGGTGGACGTCTGCGGATGTATGGATGCCGTCCTGGTTGGGCCGGACTGTGAGGGGTTCGCGCAGGTCAGCACGGCGTCGTCCAACGACGCGCTCGACGGCTTCGGCGAGGTTGTGCAGCAGGTGCCAGGCGTCGGCCACTTGCCGGGCCTGTGGTGCACCGGCGTGGGCGCCGTCGCGGAAGGAGCCGGCACGGTCGCGACAGACGATCTGGACCTTAGGGTGCTCGCGAAGCCAGGCCGCGAAGGTTTGCGCGGTGCGGTCTGCGAGGACGTCGACGGGGCGCCGGGTGTTCATGTCGACGAGGATCGTCGCGTAGGTCCGACCGCGGCGCACAGCAAACTCATCGACTCCCAGACACGGGACAGATTCCGGCACCGGGACGGGCAGTGCGCGCAGCAGGCGGAGCAGGGTGTCCTTGCCGGTGGTCACAGCCAGACGCCCGCACAGATTGGCTCCCGCACGTCCGCCCAGAAACAGGGCAATGTCGGTGAGTTGAGTGGTGAGCGCGTTCGTGCGGCGGGCATGTCGACGAGTCAGGTCCGGTATCTGCTCGGCGAACGTCCGACGCCCGCAGCTGCCGTTACCGCACACGAGACGGCGTGCCCGCAGATCGAGTCGCACCTGACGGCCGGCGACGGGACGGTCCGCCAGACACCGCTGGTAGTAGCAGTGCACCCGCGAGGATCTCCAGCCACATCCCGGACAGGCGGCCGACCCCACCGTGGACCGCACAGTAAGCCGGACCTCGGTATCCCCAAGAGCCACTGCTTCTACAGCCGCCCCAATCCCCGAAAAAAGAAGGTCGGCGAGGCGAACCACATCCCCCACACCCAGGTGATGCCCATCTACGCTGGATCGTCACCACCCCCAAATCAGCGACAGAGCCCAGAAAGTGGACCAGAGCCAGGACTCACTGACAAAGCCAACGGGCAGACGGGCCGGGCTGGCGAGGCGTCCGCCTGCCTGGAGTCCGCCGACCATGCCGAGGGCGGCGGCCAGCAGGACCAGGGCAAGCCCAGCGGTACTCACCTCGGCGGCGTTCTGAACTGCGGGCATGCGCGCGCCGAAGACGGCCATCACCACACCCAGTCCGGCGAAGTACCCGGTCAGCAGGCGACGGCTGCGCACCAGCTCGGGCGCCGCGGTCTGCCTCACGCGGCATGCTCCCCGGTAGTCAGGGCCGCCGGCGGGACCGGGGCAACCTGGACGTCGAGGTTGCGGTACACCTCCTGGGCGCGAGCTTCGGCAACGGCGGCGGTCAGCCCGGTGGTGATCAGAAAGCCGATACGGGCGGTGTACAGATCGCCGCCGTCCTGTGGCAGTACGAGCGGGTCGCCGGTCTGTCGCTGGAAGCGCACGCGCTCCACTCCCCCGGTGGGCTTCGTGACCCGGCGGGCGGTGAGGGTGCCGGAGTAGGCGGGGTAGATGAAACGGATCGCCGCCCCCTGGTGGCGGGTGGGTGTCAGGTCGGGGGCACGTCCGCAGGCGATGTCGGCGGCGGCCCGGGCGAGGTCGACGCCGGTGGCCAGGTGGACGAGGTGGCCGATCATGTCGCCGCCCAGGCGTGCGTTGACCTCGATCAGCCGGGGCCAGCCGCCGACCAGGCGTATCTCGACGTGCTGCACGCCGTCGGTGATTCCCAGGGCCTTGATGGCAGCAGCGGCGGTCGGTGCGACCTTCGCGAGGAGCGGATCGGCGGCGTCGACGGTGTGCCCGGTCTCGTCGAAGTAGGGTGCGGGGCCCAGGTTCTTGCGGGTCACGGCGACGGCGGTGGTGGTGCCGCGGTGGGTGACGCATTCGACGGAGACTTCGGGGCCGTCGAGGTACTCCTCGACCAGGACGCCCGTGTCCTCGCGGCTGCGGCTTGCGCCGGCCGAGGCGAACGCGAAGGCTGCGGGCAGCTCTTCGGGCCGGTCGATGCGGATCACGCCGATGCTGCCGGCCGCTGCGGCGGGCTTGATGACGGCGGGGAAGCCGAGGGTCCTCGTCGCCAGTTCAGCCTCCCGCAAGGTACGTGCCTTCATCGAGGCGGCCGACGGCACTCCGTGGCGGGCAAACAGCGTGCGGGCGGTGGCCTTGTTGCGGCAGGCCCGCATCACCTCGACGGAGTTCGCGGCCAGACCGAGCGCGCGGGCAAGGCGGGCGGTGGGGATGAGGTTCCATTCGTCCCAGGTGACGACGCCGGCAAGGTCGTGTCGTTCCGCCAGAGCCCGGCCGGCGGAGAGGAGTGCAGTGGTGTCGTTCAGATCGGCTACGGCGTGGTCGACGATGTGCGGCTTCTCCCACGATGGCTCGGCGCTGGTCAGCAGGACAATGTCGTACGCCGCGGCCACCTGCTCAAGGCAGTAGCCGCGATCCGCCTCATCGCCCGGAGAGACGACGAGTACGAGGGGGCGAGCGGACAAGAAAGGGTTCTCCGAGTCGGTAGGCGGCAGGACGAGGGAAGAGAAAGGGGGTGTCTCAGGCGGCCCGGCGGCGGCGCAGCTCGAACACGCCCGCCCAGTGGGGGTGGTCGTCGATCAGTCGGCGGGCGTAGAGGGCCGTGAAGTTGTTGTTCAGCCCGGCGACGCCGTACGGGAGTTGGCGGCGCAGGTCTTCGAAGAGGTCCTTCAAGCTGACCCGTGTGGCGCCGGCGGCCAGGCGGCGGGCCGCCATGCGTTCCAGAGCGCGGTAGACGTGCGGGTTGTGCGCGTCGAAGGCGTTGAACTGTTCGGTGATGGTGCGACCGCTGACGCGGTTCGTCCCGAGGACGGCGGTGGGCATCAGGTTCTCCACAGGCTGGGGGCGCAGCAGGGTCAGGTGCGCAGGGCGGGATCGGTGCGCAGGCGGTGGAAGGCGCAGAACAGGCCGAGGGCCTGCAGGGCGGCGCAGACGGTGATGACGTGGCCCAGAGCGTCGGGCGGGGTGAGCGCGGTGAGCACGCCGGCGACGGGGAAGGGCAGCAGGAGGATGAGGATGGTCGCCGACAGGGTGCTGCCGAACTTCTCCGCTGGGATCAGGCGGGAGCGCAGGGTGCGCAGGACGACCGTCATGCCGCCGTCCGCCGCCATGAGGACCGCGACCAGGGCCAGGTAGAACAGGTAGTCGGGGGCCTGGGCGGCGGCGAGACAGGCGAGCGAGGCGAGGGCGGCGCAGGCTGCGCCGACCGGCCACAGGCCCAGGCGGTCGATTGCGAACCGGCAGACGGTGACGGCCAAGAGGGTGGCCGCCGCGGCGGCGGACCAGACGAGGCCGACGGCAGTGGTGGACTGCCCGAAGTGCTTGACGACGATCACGGGACCGGCCGCTTGAAGAAGTCCGGTGGCCAGGTTGGACAGGGTCAGCCCGGTCACGAGCCAGCCGAGCGCGGGAAGCGAGCGGATGGTGCGCCACCCGGTAAGGAGTCCGGCGCCGGACTGCCCCTTCGGCGCGCGGGCCGGGGCGACGGGCGAGGGGGGTGTACGCAGGGCGAGCAGCGCGGCGAGAAGGGAGAGCACGGTGATCACCGCGAGCATTGGCGGCGGCCCGGCGAGCAGGAGTACCCCTGCGAGGGCGGGGCCGGCCAGGGTCGAGGTCTGGTCGATGCCGAGCAGGACGGCCTGGACGCGGTGGGCCTGCCTTCCTGCTCGGCGGCCGGCGGCAGCGCCCGCCGTCTCGGCCGCGATGTAACTGAACTCGGTGAGCACGCCGGTCGTCGCCGCGAGCACCATCACGGTCGCGCTCGCCGCGGTGCCGGACGGGTGGAGGTGGAGCAGAACCGCCCCGGCGGCGAGGGCCAGCGCGCGTCCCAGGGAGGCGAGGTGGAAGACGATGGCCGCCCCGCGCCGGTCGACGATCGATCCGGCCCACCCGAACGCCGCCAGCCGCGGGAGCCACTCCAGGGCGAACGCGGCCCCCGTCAGCGCGGCGGAGCGCGTGGTGGCCAGGACCAGCAGTGGGATGCCGTAGGTGGACATCGCGAACGCGAGAGCGTCCGCCGTGCGCGGCAGGTAGATGCTGCGCATCAGCCCGGCGGTGTGGCGTGCATGCCGGGGCATGACAGCAGCGCTCACGCGACCGGCTCGGGCTCGGACACCCGGGTGACCTGCGGGTTGCCGGCCAGCCACTGGATCAGGAAAGCGCGGGGACGGACGAGGTCCGCCTCGGCCTCGTCGCTGGGCAGGCGCGCGACGGACGGCCGCGGGAGGCCGTCGGCGCGCTCGGCCGCGAGCGAGGGCGCCAGGAGGTCGAGGACGTGGCGGATGCGGCTGCTGAACTCGCAGACCGGTGCCGGATATGCGTGGCGTCGGGCCCAGCGCGCAGCCGCGTCGTACAGGTCGGCCAACTCCGAGCCCGACTCGGTGAGTTCCAGGCCGGCGCCGGGTGCGGTCCAGACGAGGCCGTGGGCGCGGGCGGTCTCAGTAGCGCGGCGCAGTTGGTGCGAGGAGAGATCGGGGAGGGTGCCGGCCAGCCGCCTGGGCGGTATCGCCCCGTTGTCGTCGATCTCGGTGATCAGGCGGATCAAGGAGCGCGAGGCCAGCAGCTCAACCGCGTTGCTCACTTCGGCAGGGGTGTAGGGGGTGGTCATCGGCGCGGGCCTCCCGCCGGGATGGCCGCCTGCGGGCGGGCGGGTGTGGCGTGGGAGAAGAGATCGCGGTTGTGCCACGCCGGGGAGGACTCACCCGTCCGGGCCTGTGGGAGGGTTGCGGGGGCCGGCCGGGACTGGCTGCTGACCCACGGCCTCGGCGCGGGCTTCGCCTGCGGGTGCCCCCAGACCGGGTGGTGGGCCGCCTGGTTGAGGGGCTGTCCGGCAGACCACGCGGACAGGGCGCCGAGAACGGGGCTCAGGCCGTCGCCCGCCGGGGACAGCCGGTAGGGCCGTCCGAGGCCCTCGGTGTCGACCAGGCCGTCGGCGACGAGCTGTCGCAGCGGCGGGTACACGTTGGTCCAGTCGCTGCTGGGCATCACGATCCGGGCCAGGGCCCGCCCGCTGACCTCGCCACGGGACTTGAGGACCCACAGGAGGGCGGCGGCGTGGCGCCGGGTGAGCAGGGTGAGGCTGTCCTCGATCTGCTCGATCGCGGGCAGCGGGCGGTCAGCCTTCTCCAGGTGCTCCTCGGCCCAGGTGACGATCATCGGCAGGACCGGCAGCAGGGCGACCCCACGCTCGGTGTGGCCGTAGGTCACATGCCGTGCGGTGTGTTCGGTGCGCTCGACGAGCCCGGCGTCGCACAGCGCCTTGAGCTTCGGGTGGAGCTGGCCGTTCTGCAGCCAGGACACCTTGGCCGCCAGCTCCGTGTAGCGCAGCGGCGGGCCGGAGAGTGCCAGCAGGATCCTTACGTTCCAGCGCGGGGTGATCATGGCGAGGGCCTCGGTGACCCGCATGATGTCGGCGTCGGTGTCAGGCGGCAGAGCAGTGATGGCCAAGGGAGGAACTCCTGGGTGAATGAAGGGGGATCGCCTGCGGTCAGCGGCTGTGCGCCGTGCTCTGGGCCGGAAGAGGCGGAGCCGGAACGGGCAGCGAGGGAGTCGGCGGAGACGGCGCTGGGGCCGGGACGCGGGCCAGGCTCTGCAGAACGGCCAAGACCGACTTGGCCTGGACGTCGCGGACTGCGACGGCTTCGGCGAGCCGACGGGAGCCGTCGAGAAGGTGGGAGACCTCGTGCCGGCCGATCTGCCGCTCGGGATGGATGAGCCGGGCGAGGTGGTCGCGGTGGAAGTCGATGCTGCGCTCGGCAAGAGCGAGGTCGTCGTGCATGCCGAGCAGGGCAGAGAGCAGGCCGGGCGGCTGGTCCTCGGCGCGGGCTTCGAGGTCTGCGAGCGGCGCGCCGTACAGGTCCTCGATCCGTCCGGCTATCTCGGTGGACGTGAGGTGGGACAAGCGGGGCTTTCAGGGTCGGCGGGCCTGGGCCGCCCCGGCACGCGGGGGTGCCGGGACGGCGGACGGGGGCAGGGTTGCGGTGGCCCTGAGCTGCGTCGTACGGACGGGACGGGCCCGCCGGTCGGGCGGAGGCATGGTGCGCAGCAGTTCGCCGAGGGCTGCGCGGTAGCCGTCGCGGGCATCGAGCGCCGCCTCCAGCCACTGCGCGTCGAAGCGGAGCTTGTCCGCCGACAGCTCGCCCATGTCGCGGTCCGGATCCATGTCCGCGTGCACGCGGTCGCGGACGCGGGCGACCTGCTCCTCAGTCAGAGCCAGGAAGGAGCGCAGTTCCAGGGCACGGGCGAGGGCGGGCGAGGCATCGTGGCCGGCAGCCGTCTCGTACAGCTCCGGGACCGGGTTCCCGAAGACCTTCTGCAGGTCGCCGTCCATGGTGCTGGCCTTGACCCGGCTCAACGGACGGGCCTTCCCGACCGCCACGCCGACGCCGGCGCGGGTGTACCCGCGGGTCGGTGGGGAGCGCTGGTCTGTACCGCGGGCCCGGTTCGGGGGCGAAGGCGGGCGAGCCGTTCGGCGGCGAGGTCCTTCTTGCCTGGAGCGTCCGGGTCGAGGAGCCACCGCACGACCATGGCCCGGCCGTCGCGTGCGGTGACGGCCGCGTTCACGCGGTGGGCGAGGCCCATCGTTGGGTCGTCGACCTCGCTGAGCTGGGTTTCCAGCGCGGCGAGGAGGTCGTCCTCCGCGCGGTCGAGCGCGGACTGAGCCTGGACGAGAAGGCCGTGCCACTTGACGACGTCAGTGGCGTCAGGGCTCGCGGTCGGCGCGGCGGCGACCGCGGCCTTCAACTGGTTCATGTCCATGGCGAAGCGCGCTTCGATCCGTTCGGTGAGCACGCCCACGACATCCTCGGCGTCATCAGATATGCCGTCGGACAAAAGGGAAACTCCTGTTCTGGAAAGACCGGTGCCTGGGGGAATGTGAGGGGCGGCCGTACCCGGCGGCTCAGTCGCTTACAGGCAGGTGCTGAATGCCTGTCAGTCCAGGCACATGCGGGTGTCGCGGTAGACGTACGTGCCGGAGACCCAGCCCTTGACGCCGGTCGACTTGTCCGTGATGTAGAGCCAGTTGCCGCTCTTCTTGTGGACGGTGAACTTGTGGCTCTTGTAGAGCACGCCGACCGCGGTGGACTTCGTGGTGGCCTTGGACCGGATGGTCACTGCCGACGCGTGGACCTTGTACGGCAGCGGCGGGAGGTCCGGGCAGGACGTCACCATGCTCGTGGCCGTCGCGGCAGCAGCGGCGGGGGCCGCGCTCGCAGGCGTAGTGGACAGCATCGGCAGAGCGATTGCTCCGAGCATCGCCGCGGATACGGCAATTCGGGTGGAGCGCATGCGGAAGAAACCTCCGTGAAGGCATAGGGATTGCGTGGAATGGCGTCGCGGGAGTTGTCCCGGCGGCTGTATAAGAGTCCGGAGAATCACCGGTTTGGCTAACCGGCGATCGTCGGCTATGTTTCGCCGCCCGCGTCGGCCCTGGCGCTCAGCGCGAGCGGCCGGGCGGGCGCGGAGCAGGGGCCTTTGCCACACCGGTCGGGCGGCTGGCTGCGGCTGTCGGGCGGACCGGTGGGAGGGGACCGGCCTCGCCGGTAAGCCGGTCCTCGCACCACTGCAGGGCCTCGCCCACCGTTTCGAAGCCGCCTTCGCGCAGGGTGTGCGTCCACGCGTCGGTGTCGACCTCCTCGACTACGACGCGGAACGGGCTGGGAGCTCGCTCGTCCAGGGCGCGCAGTGCCACGACGGTGACCATGTCGTCCGGGTCGTCGCGGGTGTAGGAGTAGCCCATGGCGTAGTGGTCGCCGTCGCCCGCGAGGCGTCGCTCCAGCGCACGAGTCGCCTCGTCCGCCGGCGGTGGCCCCAGCTCGGGGTCGAGGCCGATGGCGTTCTGCGGGCAGCCGCGGTGGATGAGCCAGGACTGCGCCATCGCGGGCAGCGGCATAGCGGCCTGCTCGAAGGTGAACGTCCGCTTCTCTCGGTCCCGTTGCAGATGCACGGCGAGCAGCTGCGCCATACCAGGGTGTCCCCACGTGGCGGTGCGGTCGAACAGGACGTAGAAGCTGTGCGCGCCGTTGGGAGTGTGGTGTGCGGCGAGAGGAACGAGCATGTCCTCGTGGACGGCGACCTTGCGGTAGAAGTCGAGGTAGATCTCCTCGTCGGCATCGAAGTCGTCCAGTTCGAAGTCGACTTGGGGGATGGGCTTCCGGGGCGGCGCCGGTTCGGTAGGAGTCAACAAGGGCCTTTCGGTGGAGTTCAGCGCCGCTGCACCGGGGTGGACGGCGACGTGCCGGGGCGAGCCGGCTGCGCGGGCGCCCGTGTCGTGGGGGTCCGACGGGCGGCGAACAGCGCGGCGCGTCCGGCGTCGGTGAGTGCGACCGGCTGGCCGGCGTGCACGGGATGGCCGGTATCCCGGACGACCAGGCCGGCGTCCTCCAGCCGCTGCAGCTTGGCGTGTGGGATGCGGGTACCGGAGGCGGCTGTGACGGACATCCGGCCGGTCAGCAGGTGTTCGTAGAGCTTGGCGCCGCCTGCAATGGCGAGCAGCGCGGCCTGGTCGTCCGTCGAGAGCGGCTTCGCGCCGGGCGCCAAGGCCGCTGCGGCGGCCTCGATGGGCTCCAGGGCGGCCAGCACCTTCCCGGCGGCGGCGTCCCGCGCGCCGGTGACATCCTCCAGCTGGTCCACGGTGCGGTTGATGCGCGTGAACAGGGCGTCGTCGACGTCGAACTCGCCGCTGGAAAGACGGTGGAGGAGGCGGAGGTAGAAGGTGACGCCGGTCTGGGACTTGGCCAGCTCGCGGTGCCGGTCGACCAGGTGGGCGTGTGGCTCGTCGAGGATGCCGCGGTCGCGGTAGGCCCACAGGGTGTCGATGTCGTGGCCAGTGGCGGCTTCGAGGCGGTGGTCGAGGGGGGAGACCGCACGCCGGGCTGGCGTCGGCGCGGGTTCAGGGGGCATAGGCGAGATTCCGTGCGTTCAGCGGGTGCGATGGTGCGCGGGGTTGTGTGCGGGACGGGGCAGACCCGGCAGTGCGGTGGCCGGTGGACCGGGGCGGGGCACCGGAGTGCGGGTGGTCAGCTGCGGGGAGCGCGAACGTGCCGCGTGGGTGCGGGCACTCAGCGGCCGGCGGGTCATCCCCAGGCGGAGGCCGACCTCGTCGTAGACGTCGTTGCCCGCCCGCGGCCGGATGGCGACGACGTGGATGTCCTTCGGGTGCGCGGACTCCGCGGGTGCCGGGCGGACGCCGTAGACGACGCGCCAGTCCTTGCGCGAGTCCACGAACAGCTTGCGGTAGCCCTCCAGGTCACCGTCGAGACGTAGCCCGAAACGCTGCGCGTTTACGACTTCTTGCAGGTAGGCGAGGGTGAGGTCGCGGATATCGCTGGGGGCCTGCAGGAGATCCGTCAACGCGCGGGGGTCGAAGCTCAGTCCGAAGGCGGGCTGCCCCTGTCCCGCGGTCATGACGTCGGCTCGTCCGGCTCGGCGGGCCCGCCGGCTTCCGCCGTGGCCAGCGTCTCCGTGCGCGCGGACGGCGGCGGGCCGGGCAGAAGACGGTGCGCGGGCCGGTCGGGAGAGGTCATGCAGGCCGACAGCGGCCCGCCCGGTGCGCGGATCGCTGCAACGGCGTGGGTGAGGAAGTCCCGGTGCCACACGAACAGGCCGCTCAATCCGGCTTCGGGGTCCTTGTGTTGCTGGTAGGCGAGCCACAGGGCGTGGAGCCAGGCCACGACGTCGTCGTGCTCCTGCCACTGCAGGCACCAGGGCGCTGCGGTGGTGACCTCCGCCCCGTAGACCGGGAGGAAGAAGTCGTCGATCCAGTCCGACAAGGCGTCGAGTTCGTCTTCGCGTTCCTCCCCGTCGAGTTCCAGGATTGGGCGGGGCTCCGGCGGAGCGGCGGCAGGCGGCCCGCCGAGCCCCGGCATGCCGAACGCGGCGAACGGCGATCCGCTCGGCGCTGGGGCGGACGCGAGGTGGTCGAGTTGCTGCGCCTGTTGCGCCGACTGCTCCATGAGCCGTCGGACGCTCGCCTCGATTCCTTCCAGCTGCGGATCGGGAATGCGTACCGGCTCCAACTCCCCATCGTCAGGAGGTTTTATGGGTTCGGGCATGAAGAAGTTCGGCCTCCTACGAGACGCGGAATGTGAGGAAGACGGAAGCGGCGATGCTCGGACCGGCCGGCGAGTTGCAAGTCCGCTTCGTCGGATTGCCGACTAGGGCGCCGGTCGCTTTGGCGGGAAGCGCGCTCGCGGCTCAGACCGCGTTTGAGATCTGCCGTGTCCCGTTACTGAGGCGTTCGTTGAGCTCAGCGTGAGCGGTGGTGGGGGTGGGTATCCGTCAGACTTGACGGATGAGCAGTGGGCGCTGGTGGAGCCGTTGCTCCCGCCTGCGCGGGTGGGCCCGAAGGGCGGGCGTCGGGAGAAGCATCCACGGCGACGGATCGTCGACGCGATCTTCTACGTCGTGCGGACCGGATGCGCCTGGCGGCAGCTGCCGAAGGACTTCGCCCCGTGGCCGACGGTGTACTGGTACTTCACCTGGTGGCACGACGACGGCACCGTCGAGCGCATCCACGACGCTCTCCGACAAGGTCCGTGAAGCCGACGGCCGCGGCGCGGAGCCGAGCGCGGGCCTGATCGACTCGCAGTCCGTCCGCACCGCCGACACGGTTCCCGCGGCCACCAGAGGCTTCGACGCAGGCAAGAAGGTGAAGGGCCGCAAGAGGTTCATCGTCACCGACACCCTTGGTCTGCTCCTGGCCGTCCACGTCGTCGCCGCAAGCATCCAGGACCGCGACGGCGCAAAGCGGCCCTTGCTGTGGACCAGGCTCGACCACCCCAGCGTCAAGAAGATCTGGGCCGACCAGGGCTTCGCCGGCCGCCTGGTCGAGTGGGCCGCACAGATCCTCGGCCGCGACCTGGAGATCGTCCGCAAGGACCCTGACCAGCGCGGCTTCCAGGTCCAGCCCAAGCGGTGGGCGGTAGAGCGGACGTTCTCGTGGCTCACCGCCCACCGGCGCCTGGCCCGGGACTACGAGACCAGCCCAGCCCACGCCGAGACGATGATTCGATGGGCCATGATCGGCGTCATGGTCCGTCGGCTCACCCGGGGCCGTGCTGCGACGCGTCCCGGCCCACGACCGCTCGTGCAGCACTCCCCGTAGACAACCTGCCGGCCCCTCGCCGCGGTAGCTGCTGTCGGCGAGCTACAGAGCCAAAAACCTCTCAACCTCACGTTTCAAGGCAGGCGGCACGTCGGCCAACTCCGAGACGATCAGGCGGACATCCCGCTTGAGCTCAGGGGACTCGCTCCAGACTTCCGCACTTCTGGTGAGCACGGCGGCCAGCAGATCACCCTCGTACATGTCGCCTTCCGCCAGCGGGTCGACCCGGAGGACCTCCACCGCCAGGGGCAGGAGATAGGCAAGGCCCACGTCTTGCCCGATCAATAGCCGCATGTCCTCAACCGTCAGGCAACCGATCGGATTGCGCCGAAGCTGGCGCACGGTCGCCATCAGCCGGGTTTCACCGCCCGACGGGACCGACCAACGGTCGCGCTCAAGCTCCTCAAGGGAGAGGTCACGGTTCACGAGTCGAGTCACCGACCGATCGTCCCATGTCAGATCTCAAACGCGGTCTCAGACGGTGAGAATCACGTCGTCTTGCGTGAGGGTCTCGCGGATCGTTTCGGTGAGCCGGTCGGCCGCGATCGACGCGTAGTGCTCGGTCTTCTCCACGCCGATGAAGTCCCTGCCTTCCAGCAGAGCGGCCACCCCGGTGGAGCCGGAGCCGGCGCAGAAGTCGAGCACTGTGCCGCCTTCGGGGCTGATCTTGACCAGCTCGCGCATCACCTCGACGGGCTTCTGCGTGATGTGCTGGCGCTTCGCCCCCGAGGGCTGCGAGGCCGAGTACAGGCCGGGCAGATAGACGGGGTTCCGGGAGCCGTCGATCGCTCCCTTCGATGCCCAGACGATGAATTCACAGTTCTGGGTGAACCGGCCCTTCTGGGGCCGTGCCTGTGGCTTGTGCCAGGCCAGTACCCCGCGCCACAGCCACCCGGCCGCCTGGATCGCGTCCGTCGTGATCGGGAGCTGACGCCAGTCGGTGAACAGCAGCGCGGTGCCGCCGCTGCGGGTGAGGCGGTGGGCTTCGGTCATGATCTGCGTCAGCCAGAACCCGTAGCTGCGCTGGTCCATGTTCTCGCCGGTGAAGTCCGGCAGGGTGTGCTGGGCGTCTGCGGAGGTGTACTTCTGCTTCGCGGAGCGGGTGGTGCGCTCCTTCGCGGTCCTGCCGCCCGAGTTGTACGGCGGATCGGTAATGACGGAGTCGACGCAGCCGTCCGGAAGGCCGGCGAGAACACTGAGCGCGTCGCCCTGGTGCAGGGAAAAAGGCAAAGAGGAACCCCTATTCGGGTGCGGAATCGCGGAGAGAACTAACCGCCTCGCACAGAAATCCTCGCGGGCCGGGAGTGGGCATGCAGAAGCCCAGGGCCGCAGACCGAGGAAGGCGAGGGGGAGTCCAAAAACTGTAGAGGCGAAAGCGCCGACGACCAAGAAGTGCATTGCCGAGGTGCCGGATTCCGGTACCTCACGCCAGCTTTTTGGTCAACCGCCGATCCGCGCCTACTGTTTTTGAACCGCCCGGCGCACACCGCCGCTGACTAATCCCCTACCCCACCTCACGGAGGTATCTCCCTGCCCCGGCACACCTAGCTCACCGCCCGGCCACGCGGAGCGAGCGGCAACTCGCCCCCACCGGCCCGCTTTGATCGCCCGCCCCGGCCGCCGCGCCCTTCCCATCACGCCTCGCGCACGCGGCACGGCCGGACACTGCACCCCGAAGGACACGCTCATGACGTCTCGCCACCCACCCGCGCCCGAATGCGCTGACCGGCGAGCGATCCGCTCCGGTTGAAGGCGCTCGCCGCCGGCATCGGCGTCGTCTTCCTCTCCCCGATCCTGATCGCCGGCACCGGCATGATGCTGGCTTCCTCCGCCGACGCCGTGCAGAGCAGCGGCTCCTTCAGCAGCTGCCTGACCGGCATCGACACCGACGAGGTCGCCGATCAGGTCACCAAGATCCTCGACGGCGCGTCCGGCAAGAACGTCCACGTCGAGGGCTTGGACCTGCCGGCTGAACAAGTGCCCAACGCGGCGACGATCGTGGCCGCCGGCCTCTCGCTCGACGTCCCGAGGAAGGGACGGATCGTCGCGCTCGCCACCGCGATGCAGGAGAGCCGGCTGCGCAACCTCAACTACGGGGACCGGGACTCGCTCGGCCTGTTCCAGCAGCGTCCCTCCCAGGGCTGGGGCAGTGCTCAGCAGATCCGCGATCCGGTCTACGCCTCCGAGCAGTTCTACAAGCACTTGCTCAAGGTGAGCGGCTGGCAGCAGATGACCGTCGCCCAGGCCGCCCGGGCCGTGCAGAGATCCGGCTACCCCGACGCGTATGCGCAGTGGGAGAGCCTGGCCACCGCGCTGCAGGATGCCATCGCCAAGACCTTCCCGGGCGGCGGCACCGACGCGGACAGCAAGGACGCTGACCAGGGCAAGCAGCCATCGACCGGCACGACCGGCTGTGCTCCGGGCCAGGACGGTTCCGGCTTCGGCCGTATCCCCGAGGGAAGCGTCCCGAAGGGCTACGCGATCCCGAAGGACGCCGATCCGAAGGCGCACAAGGCCATCGAGTGGGCGATGCACCAGCTCGGCACGCTCTACCAGTGGGGCGGCTCCTGCACCGACGCGCATGGTCCTGACCCCATGGGCCGCTGCGACTGCTCCAGCCTGATGCAGCAGGCGTACGCGCATGCCGGCGTCACTCTCACCCGCACCACGTACACGCAGGTCACCGAGGGCAAAGCGGTCTCGCCAGCCCAGCTCAAGCCCGGTGACCTGATCTTCAGCCGCGGCACCGCCGCCCGTCCTGAGCACGTCGGCATGTACATGGGCGAGGGCCTCGTGATCGAGGCACCGCGCACCACCAAGCCGGTCCGCATCACTCCGATCAGGGACTGGACGATTCTCGCCGCCCGCCGCGTCCTCTGACACCGGCCGGGGCGCGACCGCCCCGGCCCACCATCTCTGACCGAGATTCCCCCAACAGTACGGAGCATCTTTTTGATAACCCGCCACCGCGCCCAGCGTGCCCTCGCGGCAGCCTCTCTGGGCCTGGCCGTCGCCGCCGGCGGCCTGGCCACCGCCACCACGGCCCAGGCGTACGACACCGGCACCACCACCATCAGCTGCAGTGCGGTCAAGGTACGCAAAGCCCCGTCGAAGACGTCCACGGTCTTGGGCATCGCCTACCGCCACGACAAGGTCCGCTACGACCAGTGGGTCTACAAGCAGTCCGAGAAGACCTGGTACACGCGCGGCACCGTCACCCGGAAGTCGGACGGCAAGAAGATCGGCCGCGGTTACATAATCTACAACTGCGCGAACCCGTACAAGACCAACCCGGCGCCGAAGCCGTCGGCCCCAAAGTAGGGGTCTCCCTCGGCCGGTTCGGCCCCTGAGCCGGCGCGCCTTCGCCGGGAGCACCGGCTCGGTCCGCGCCCTCGGCGCGGCACCTGCTGCGTCCTCGTGCGAGCGATGTCGTCTCTTCGCGGACGTCGACCGGGCCAGCCGGTTCCTGCACGGTGTCTGCCCGCCCTTTCTGCGAGGCGCTGCCTCGTTCCTCCCTTTCCTTCTGTGATTCCCGCGCGCCGGGTTTCGGCGTGCCCAAGGAGCCTCCTTGCCTCTACTCGAAACCGTGCAGTACCTGGCCTACGATCCCGGCATCACGCCGTCGGGCGGTGGCCTGCCCGGTCTGAGCGTGCTGAAGAACGTCGTCAACTCGATCAACCTGTTCGGCATCATCGCCGTCGTCGGCGCCCTCGCCGTGTCGCTCGGCGTGTGGGCCTGGGGCCACCACACGGGCGGTCACCAGGCCGAGGCCAACGGGAAGAAGGGCGCGGTCGTGGCCGCAGGCGCCGCCCTGGGTCTGGGCGCCGCGAACGGAATCGTCGCGTTCTTCTCGACCCTCGGGTCGCAGGTGCACTGATGGAGAAACGATTTCTCTCCCTGTCTTCGTATGGCAGGGGCTGGTCGGCCAACCGGCGCATCGCGATCGTCGCCGCCGCCGTCGCAGTCCTGCTCGCAATCGCCGGGATCGTCGCCCTGCTGACCGGCGGCGGCAACGGCCACCAGGCCCCGGACACCGCCGCACCCGCCCCGACCGGCAGCCCGTCCTCCTCCGAAGCCGCCCCCAAGCCTTCCTCCGGATCCGGGTCGGTGTCCCATCCTCCGCAGATCGCCGAACCGGTCGCCTACGCCAAGGCGGCGGCCCAGATGCTGTGGTCCTACGACACCCGCGACACCAGCCGCGACCAGCAACTCGCCGGCATGCGCGCCTGGATGACCACGGAGACCAAGTACTCCGACTGGGCCTCGGTCTCCGGCCAGGTCCCCGATCCGGTGCTGTGGTCGCGGATGGCCGACCAGGACCAGCACGCCACCGCCAGCGTCACCGAGGGCCACTACCCCTCCGCGTTCAAGCAGGCGCTGGCCGACGACCCGTCCGCGATCACCGAGGCGTACATCTACGTCGTCACCGTCAACGGCAAGCAGACGCTCAGCTGGAAGAAGGGCGGCGGGGCCGAGGAACGGGCCGTGACCCTCGCCGTCCAGTGCCGCCCGAATCACGACTGCACCCTGGCCGCCATCGCCCCGAGCGTCACCCAGTGACCCGCGCCTGAGACAAGAAAGGAGGAGTAACTCCTCGTGGGTTTCTGTGATTTCCCCTTGGCGGACAAGCTGTGCGCCGTCGGCGACGCGGTCGATTTCGCCTCGGACCCCGGCAAGGCCATCGGTGACTGGATGGCGAAGTCCGCCGGTGAACTGGCAGCAGCCGCAGCCGATTTGGCCGCCGAGGCAGTCAACACCACCACGAAGGTGGACCTCAACGCCACGTGGTTCGTCGACAACTACGAGATGCTGCTGCCACTGGGCCTGTTCCTGCTGGTCGCCACGTTCTGTGCGCAACTGGTGCGGGCCGCAGTCCGACGCGACGGACAAGCCCTCACACAAGCGTTCACCGGCACCATGAGCGGCGTCCTGTTCGCCTTCTGCGCCATCTCTGTGACCACAGTCGCCGTCGAAGTGGTCGACGCCGTCAGCGACGGCCTGTTCAAGACCGCGCACCTGAACATCGAGTCGGCCGTGCGACGCATCGTGAAGGTCAACCAGATCGCGGGCCTGTCCGGGCTGGGATGGCTCGTTGCGGTCGTCGCCGGCCTTGGTGCCGCCGTCGGCGCCTTCCTCTACTGGTGCGTGATGATGGTCCGCAAAGTCGGCATCCTCGTCATGGTCACGCTGGCTGTCTTCGCCTCCGCCGGCGGCGGATGGGAGGTCGCGCGGCGCTGGCGCAAGGGCTGGATCGAGGCCACCGCCACCCTCGTCGTCTCCAAGCTCCTGATGACCGTGATCTTCATCCTCGGCATCGCCGCCATGGGCGAAACCGAGGCCAAGGACGGCATCGCCGCTCTGGCCGACGTCATGTCCGGCATCGTGATCATGATTCTGGTCCTGCTGTGTCCGTACGCCGTCTTCAAGTTCGTGCACTGGGCGGCCGACGGGACCGACGGCGAGTCCATCCACCGGGCCGGCGGCGCCGGAGCGCAGATCGCCAAGGCGCATGCCGAGAAGGCCGCCCGTAAGGCCGCCGCGGCTGCGGCCACTGCCGGAACCGGTGGCGCTGCCGCCGGAGCAGGCGCCGCACCGCAGGGGCCCGACGCCGCTGGCGGGGGCGGCTTCCCCGGCGACGTCGCCGCCAACCCGACCGGCGGCGGAGAGGGCACGGAAGGTTCACAGGGCGGCGGAACAGGCTTCTCGCCCGGTGGCGGTGGCGTCAAGTCCGGTCTGGAGAAAGCCGTCCAGCCCGCGCCGACGAGCGTGTCCGACGACACCAGCGGCCAGGCGGGCGGCAGCCCGGGGCCGGGCGGGTCCGGAGCGAACGCCGCCTCCGGCCAGGGCGGCGGATGGCAGTCCGCGGCGCCGACCACCACCCCGCCGCCGCAGGGCGCACCCCCGTCCTCCGGCTCACAGACGGCCACGTCCAGCGGGTCGGCCTCACCTCCGCCGCCGACCGGCCTCTGATCCCCTGCCCGTCTACCGGGGGCGGGACGTGCGCTGCACCTCCCGCCCCCGGCTTCCACCCGCGTCTCCAGGACCCGCCCCTTGACTGATCTCTCCGTCGCCCCGGTCACGGTGAAGTTCCCGCACCGGTCCCGCCGCGGCATCCTCCTCGGCCTCTCCCTGCCCCAACTCGTCCTCGTCTCCTGCACGCTGGCGCTACTGCTGATGACGGTGGTCTCCACCGGACTGCTCGGCGCCGTCGCCCTGGCCCCGCTGTGGGCGGCATCCGGTGCCCTCGTCGCGATCCGCCGGCACGGCCGCTCCCTCATCGACTGGGCGCCGATCGTCGCCCGCTACGCACACCGCCGCCGCACCGGCCAGACCCTCTGGCTCGCCCGGCCCATCACCCGGCCCCGGCAGGACGGCATCCTCCACCTGCCCGGCACCACCGCCTCCCTCAAGGTGGTCACCCCCGGCGACTCCGCCAACGGCGCCGCGGCCATCCACGACCCGCACCAGCAGACCCTGACCGCCATCGCCCGCGTCAGCAGCCGCGCCTTCGCCCTCCTCGACCCCGCGACGCAGAACCACAACGTGAGCAGCTGGGGCCGCGCGCTGGCGGGCATCGCCCGCACCGGGCACATCGCCACCGTCCAGGTGCTGGAACGCACCGTCCCTGACAGCGGCGACACCCTCACCCGCCACTGGACCCACAACGGACAGCCCCAGACCCCAGTGGCCGGACAGATCTACTCCGAACTGGTCGCCTCGGCCGGCCCCGCCGCCGCCCCGCACGAGACCTACCTCGCCATCTCCCTCGACCTCAAGGCCGCCCGGCGCCTGATCTCGCAGGCCGGCGGAGGGCTGCCCGGGGCGTTCACCGTCATGGAGCAGACCACCGCATCCATCGCCCAGGCCGCCCGCAACGCCGGACTCCAGGTCACCGGGTGGCTGACCGCGCGGGAGATCGCCGCCGTCATCCGCACCGCCTACGACCCGAAGGCGCTCGCCCCCCTCCAGCAGTGGTCCGAGACCGGCCGCGCCGAGGCCGATCCCGCAGCCGCCGGGCCCGTCGTCCAGTTCGAGGAGTACGACCGCCTCGCCACCGACAGCGCACGGCACGCGACGTACTGGGTGGAGAACTGGCCGAGGACGGAGATGGGGGCCGGCTTCTTGCACGGGATCATGTTCACGGCCGGCGTGCGGCGCAGCCTCTCCCTCATATACGTGCCGCAGGGACTCGAGTCCGCGCTGCGAGACGTCCAGCGGAAGAAGGCGGCGATCATCGCCGACGCCAACGAGAGGGCCCGCCGGGGGCAGGTCGACAGCGAGGAAGACTCCGTCGAGTACGCCGACGTCAAGCAGCGTGAGCGCCAGCTCATCGCCGGACACGCCGACGTGGCCCTGACCGGACTGGTCACCGTCACCGCCGAGACCGACGCCCTCCTGGACGCCGCCTGCGCACAGATCGAGACCCACGCCGTCACCTCCGGCGTCGATCTGCGACGGCTCAACTACCAGCAGCCGGACGCCTTCGCCCTCAGCGCGCTCCCGCTCGCCCGGACCGCCCTGTGAGCCGGGCCCGTCCCCGCCGGTCAGCGCAGTGGCGCCCGCCGCTCTTCGATCATCCGTCACCGCCCCTGCCTGCCGGCAGGAAGGACCACCACCTTTGACCGCTCCCACGCGTCCGGACGACGCGCACCCCTACCTCCGCGCCGCGAGCGCCGGAGTCCGCCACCACACCCGGGCCCTGGCACCGTCGGACGCGAACCCGCCCCGGCCAGCGGACCGGCTGCACCTTGACGTGCTGCACGCCCACCTCACCGCCCTGCACCAGCTCTTGGACCGGCTCGCCGACAACACCCGGCCTGCGCACCCCGCCGCCGGCCGGCACCTCGCCACCGCGCACACCCGCCTCTGGCAGGCCACCAGCGAGGTCCACTCCGCCTTCCACCTGCTGCCCAACAACACGGCCGCAGAAGCCGAGACAAGCGCATGCCATCCAGAGCGGCTGCCCGAGGGACCGCCCGTGCTCACGATCTGCCAGCGCCACCTCGCCGCCGGGCATGTCATCCGCCGCAAGACCACCCCCACCGACCTCCGCCCGCACACCACAGCCTGCGTGCGATGAGCACGACCCGCAGAAACGAGGGCCACCGATGAGCCACCGGCCCGCCCGCCGCGCCCGCCGCGCCTCCGCCAGCCCGCTCTTCACCCCCCACGGCACCGACCGTGCCAGCCGCAAGGCCGCCCGTCGCCGGCTCGCCGAGGCCACCGCCAAGGCTCGCGCGGAAGCCAGTGCCCACCAGACCGAGAGCACGTCCGCCGAGCGCGAGATGCCCACCGCGCTCTACCCGACGAACGGACGTCCCGGACCCGCCTCCGCGCGTCACAACCGGCTGAAGCTGCCCGCCCACCGCATGACGACGGCCGTGGCCGCCGGCGCATACCCCTTCCTGGCCGAAGGCGGACTCTGCGCGGAGGGCATCTACATCGGGCGCGACGTCCACGCGGAAGCGTCCTTCGTCTTCGATCCGTTCGCGCTGTACGGCAAGGTCGAGGGATTCACCAACCCCAACCTCCTGCTCGCCGGGGTCATCGGCCAGGGCAAGAGCGCGCTCGCCAAGAGCTTCGCGCTGCGTTCGGTGGCCTTCGGATACCGCGTCTACGTCCCGTGTGACCCGAAGGGCGAATGGACGCCGGTGGCACAAGCCCTCGGCGGCCGGTCCGTCGCTCTCGGCCCCGGACTGCCCGGACGGCTGAACCCCCTGGACGCGGCCCCGCGCCCGCAGAGCGTCTCCGAGGACGACTGGGTCGGCGAGATCCGCAAACGGCGCCTCCTCCTGCTCGGCTCCCTGGCCCGGACAGTCCTGGGCCGGGACCTGATGCCCATGGAGCACACCGCCCTGGACGTCGCCCTGGACGCCGTCGTCACCCGCGCCGCCGCCACCGGCCGCACCCCGCTGCTCGGCGATGTCGCCACCACCCTCAACAACCCCAGCGCGCTCGACGAGGCCGCCGGGATGATGTCGGGCCAACTCGGCGACGCCGCCCGCGACCTGGCCCACGCCATGCGCCGCCTCGTCCACGGTGACCTGGCCGGCATGTTCGACGCTCCTTCCACCGTCGCCTTCGACTCGAACGCACCGATGCTCACCATCGACCTCTCCCGGCTCGGCGGCTCCGGCGACGACACCGCCCTCGTCCTCGCGATGACCTGCGCCTCCGCCTGGATGGAATCCGCCCTCTCCGACCCATCCGGCGGCCGGCGCTGGATCGTGTACGACGAGGCGTGGCGATTGATGCGGCACGTCGGCCTGCTGCAGCGCATGCAGGCCCAGTGGAAACTCTCACGCGGCCTCGGCATCGCCAACCTCATGGTGATCCACCGGCTGTCCGACCTGCTCACCGCCGGCGACGCCGGATCACAGGGCCGAGCTCTGGCCGAAGGACTCCTCGCCGATTGCAGCACCCGCATCATCTACCGCCAGGAGACCGACCAACTCCACGCCGCGGCCTCGCTTCTCGGCCTGACCTCCGTCGAAATGGACGCCATCGCCCACCTCAACCGAGGGCGTGGCCTGTGGAAAGTCGCCGGACGATCTTTCATCGTGCAGCACCTCCTGCACGCGTACGAGCTGGCACTCTTCGACACCGACGCCCGAATGCACATAAAAACCGCAAAAGGCTCATGAAGCCTGATATCCAGCGTGAACTGATCCCGCGCGCCACCACCCTCCACCTCATCGACGCGCTCAACTCTGTAAGGGGCAAACTCTCCGGCGCGTTCGAGCAGTGGGAGCTGCTGGACGACACCGGTCACGTCCCGGCCTCGCCGTCCTACACCGCGCTTCTCCAGCACGTCACCGACGCACAGGCTCTCGCCCGTGATGTGGTCCAGCTGACCGCAGACTTCGCCCGGACCACCTCCAGTACGAACCGTGCCGGCAGCGCCGTCCTCGCCCATCTGGCGTCGGCGGTCACCCTGTCGAGCCAGGCCGTACCGCACTTCGCCGAGACCGCGCAGACCGCGCTCTCACTGCCCCGACCGCACGGAGTGAACGACGGCTACGTCCGGGACAACCGCATGGTCGTCGAACACGCGACGGCGCGTGCCTGTCTGCGGCGCGCGGCACAGGCGCTCGGTGACGCAGTCCAGGAACTCACCGACCACCTCGACTTCCACCGCTTCTTCCTCAAGCCCTCCCACCGCCAGAGCCCGGTGCCGCCGCCCAAACCGGGCGGTCGCCACCGCTGACCCGGGCTGGCCCCCACCCTTTCAAGGAGTCCTCTGAACCGCCCCGCCCACTTCAACGACGCCGACTGGGCCGACTATCAGCAGTGCCAGGCCGAGCACGACGACCTCATGGCACAAGTCGCCGAACGCGAAGCTCAGATGGAGCACGACCTGATCGCCGCCTACGACGAGTACGTACTCGATTTCAGTCCGGTGCCGAAGCCGGAAGCCGACCCCGCTCGCCGGATACCTCCGCCCCGCCACACGCCGGCCTCCCGCAGGAGGAACCGTGGCCGCTGACCAGGAGAGCACTCCAGACGCCCGCCGCGCGGCTGCGCTCGCACCGCTTCCCGACCATCGCAACGTGGACACGCCGTGGTGGCAGGAGCTGTGGGGCCGCCACGCGCACATCACCACTCCACTGCGAGAGCGCGGGCTGGAGTGCGACATCGAGTTCGGCCTCAGCGCCTACATCGTGCGCGTATCACTCCCCGACGGCAGTCACCTGATCATCGGTCCGCCGCAGGAGCCCCCCTCCGACCGCCCGCCCGGCAGCCCGGAGGGCTGGATCGCGACCCGCGAGCACCCCGACAACCCGTCGCTGTTCGAGGTCCTCTACGACTCGGCGCCCTCCGACGCCCCCGGTGCACCCCAGCGGCCCGAAGCCCGGCACGGCGACAGCGCACAGCCCCTGATCGAGTCGATCGACCATCGCCTCGCCCAGCTCGGACTGCTGCCAACTCCCTCCTCGCCCACCGCCCGTACGCCCGCGTCCGCAGCCGAGCCGGCGCTCCGCACCCCCAAGCCCGCGGACGTCCCCGGCAACGCGGACCGCACCTTCGTCTACGGCGACGTACTCCTCGTGCTCACCGACCGGCTCAACGCAACCGAGTCGCCTACGGACGCCGCCGCCATGCTGCACCAGATCCTGGACCCCACCAGCGGCCTGCTGGAACGGCTCGGCGAGTTCTTCGAAGCAGCCGCGGAAAAGGCCAAGGAAACCGAGCAGGACGACGGATTCGATCTCCACTACGACCTTCAGGACGCCGCGGCCACCCTGCGCAGTCTCGGCGAGGACCTGCACACCGCTGTCGACCGCATGCGTGCCCTGGCCACGCGTCGGACCACCCGGACCGGTCTCCCGCCGGGCCCGAGCCCGGGGCCACCGACGGCGACCACCCCCATGCCCGGCCGCACACGGTGAACCAGGCACACCCGACGCTCACCGCGCCCTCGCCCGGCTCAAAGACCAGGAACGTGCCGCCTTCCCGAAATGGCGAGGTCCACCAGCCACAGCCACTTCGCGGCCTTCCGCCCGGCCGGCAGGTGGCCCGGACGGCGGTCGGCGTCGCCTCCGGGGAGGTCCACGGTGCGCTACCTCGGCACTCCCTCGGGGCCTGAGATACGGGCTGCGATGAGCGCCGGCCGCATCGGCTGCATGACCACCCCCGCGCAAGGCAGCCGGATCCCCGAGGGAGCGCTGTATGCCTGTGACAACTCCAAGTTCGGCAGCGACGGCAAGGGCCGCTACTGGCCCGGAACCCAAGTGTGGTTCGCCTGGCTGCACCGGACCGTGGAACGGTACGGGCCGGATCGCTGCCTGTGGGCGCTCGCCCCGGACCAGCCGTTCGACGCCGCCGGCACCCTCACCGAGTCCCTGCCGTGGCTGGCCCGCATCCGCGACCTGGGCGTGCCCGCGGCCTACGCGGCCCAGGACGGCTGCGATGCCCCCGGGCTGCTGCCCTGGGACGACTTCGACGTCCTGTTCCTGGCTGGATCGACCGAGTGGAAACTCAGCCCCGTAGCCGAACAGCTCGCCCGCGAGGCGAAAGCCCGCGGCAAAGGCGTGCACATGGGCCGCGTCAACTCCCGGATCAGGCTGGGGATAGCCGAGTGGTTCGGCTGCGACAGCGCCGACGGCACCTACCTCGCGTTTGGGCCCGACAAGAACCTGCCCAAACTCCTGAGCTGGCTCGACGAACTCGATGGCCGCCCCTCCCTCGTCGGCGGCACACACCCCCTCCCCGCCCCGGGCGCACTGTCATCGGCTCCGCCTGCGCGAGCAGACCTCGGCCGACGCAGCATGCCTGATCACGAGGCTGCCACGAGGTTGAAGAAGCACCCGCTCACGGCGAGAACCGATCCAGCCCCCGCCCTCCCGACACCACGAGGTCCCCGTGCCAGAACCCGCTGAACAGCCGACACCGTACCGGCCGCAGGAGCTGACCTTCTCATCAACGTCCAGTACCAACTCCACCCGCACGAGCGTCGCGTTGCCCGGCACCGACGGACCCGCAGGCGAGCGCATGCACCCCATCAGCCTCGGCGATCATGAACAGGTCGGTGTCATCGCCGTCACCAGCACCGATGCCCCCACGGCAGCCCACACGCTCCTGGCCGAGCACGGCTTCTGGCGCCCACGCGGTGTCTTCGGCTCCATCCTGACCCACGACAGGTACGACCACGACGTTCCGGCCCGGCTCAGGCGGTTCCTCGCCGATGCCGACCGGCAAGGCATCGGCGTGGAATACCACCTGCCCCGCGTCCTCGCGGACGCCGGTTCTCCCGCTGCGGGCAAGCGAGTCGACGAACTGTGGCGCGACAACCAGCAACGGGAGTACCGCCGTTGCCAGCGTGAGGCCGTCCGCATCGCCACCTTTGGCAGCGATCTGGAGTCCCTCGCCCATGGCCTGTGTCACCGTCTGCCCGGCGAATGGTCTTCCCACGTAACCGACTTCGCCGATCCGGACAGCCAGCTCGACTTCTTCGACGACCTGTGGGACAACGCGTCTCTGGCCAGCGCCTGGATGCAATTCCGCGTTCCCCGCGCCGCGATCCTCACCGGCCCCGATCGCCTTGAGCTCGTCATGATCGACCGCCCACTGCACCGCGACCAGGTCCTCGTCGGCGCACGATCTCTGGCCGGCATCACCCACGACTACTTCGGCGACGACAACGCCCCGCACGCGATCGCGGCCCCCGCAGAAGCGGTCCGCGCCGCGCACGCGGTCTCCCGACGACTCCTGCCCCGCTACCACCAGGCCGCCCGACGCCTCAGGAACCCATGACCGCACCGGAGGTCGCCCACACCCTTCCTGGAGTTCCCCCTGGTTTCTGATCTTGACCAGCGGATGCTGCTGCACGACGTGGCCGACCGGCTCAACACCATCGCCGACCACCTACCGCTCCCCGACCAGATCCGCGCCGATCCCGCCATCGGCGAGGTCCTGGAAGATGAAGTTCGTCGTCTCGCCGGCTTGCTGACCTACCTGGTCGGCGAGACCGCCTTCCGCCACCGTGCCGCCGCTCACTACCCCCACGTGTTGACGGCCACCGACCGCCGCTCCACCCTCGCGCTGGCCCGTGCCGCCCAGCCCGCCGGGGCCGCGCTCGCCGCCCTCGGCACCGCTGTCCACGACCTCGGTCGTCTGTCCGACCTCCCCCACCAGCCGCCAGGCCCCGCCCGTGACCACGCCATCACCATCGCGCACCAAGCGCTCGTCAACCGCATCGCCGCCGCCCGTGGGCGCCTCGCTCAGACAGCGAGGATGCTGCGCAGCGCGGCCGACACCCAGGCAACCCCCGCCGTGACCGCCCCCGTCGCGCCCGCGCCTCCGGCACCTCCATCACGTACACGTTCGTGTGCAACGACGCCGCCATCGTCCCCGCGAAGGCCGAACCGTCCCGACTGATCGGTTATACCTGCGCCCGCACCGACGCCTCAGGCCCCCGGTCGCCTCCTGACCGGACCGCGTGTAACGCACCGCCCCTGACGCTCCGCGCGACCCTGATGGCCGCCCGACGCCCCCGCTTCCCTGCTCGATCCGGAGAACTCCCTGTCCACACGTTCCTTCATCGCCCGCCCCACCACCGGTACGGGATACAGCGGCATCCAAGTCCAGCTCGACGGCGTACCCAGCCACCACCTCCCGCTGCTCCTGGCCGCCTACCAGTACAAGTTCGGACGCGACGTGGAAGCCATGTCCCGTCACCTCATCGACGACGTCGCCGTCGGCTGGGACGAGCTGGGCACCGACCTCCTCGACGGCGCCCCGCCCTCGCTCGTGGCCGCGCTGACCGGCGGCGAGCAGTGGCCCAGCCGTAACCTCGACCACCTGATCACCCCGGACGGCTCCCCGCCGGTGCGCATGTCGGTCACCGACGAGACCGCCGACGAGCAGGACATGCAGTGGGGGTACATCCTGCACAAGGAGGGCATCGAGGTGATCAGCCTCCTCCACGAGGACCTCGGCCCGATCGTGGACTGGGCCATCGACCCGCGCACCGCCTTCAACGACGACCCGGCGGCCTGGTCCTCCCTCGACCCCGCACCGGTTATCCGGGCATCGCACAGCACGCCGTCCCCGGGCGCTCCCGCTGCATCCCCGGCGAAGGCCCACGCCCCGCGTCCCGCCACGCGCCGCTAGTTCACTCTCGCTTCCCGGAGCCTCCCCTGTCCTCGCACGCCCTGCCCCTGATCACCGTCGTCATCGCCAGCCGCCTGCGCGAAGACCGGCTCGACTACCTGACCGCCATGCACGCCAGCCTCACCCGGCAGTCCGTGCCGTGGGAGGCCGTGATCGCGCTCGACGGCGCCTCACCGGACCGCCTGCCCGACCCGCTCGCGCAGGACTCCCGCGTCCGCACGTTTGCTCTGCCGCGCCCGGTGGGCGCCGCCTGCGCACGGAACCTGGCCCTCGCCCATGTCCGCACCCGGTACACCAACTGGGCAGATGACGATGATGAGTTCACCGACGACGCCATGTCCGTACGGCTGAACATCCTGGAATCGACGGGGGTCGGCTGGTGTGCGGGATGGAGCGAGGACCGGCACCCCGACGGCTCGACCACCCTGTGGCGATGTCCCGTGCCGCCCGGCTGGCACGAGGCCGGCGACGTGTGGACGTACTGGAAGTCACCGGCGGACACCATCCCCATCGGGCCGACCACGATCCTCGCCCGCACCGACCTGGTGCGCGCCGCTCCGATGGGCGGGCTCGTCCAGGGCGAGGACTACTGCGCCGCCCTCGGCGTCACCAGCCTCGCCCCCGGGATCCTGCTTCCCCTGCCGGTCTACCGGTACCGCAAACACCCTGGCCAGATGACCCGCCAGGACGCCTATGACGTCCTGGAGCCGGAGGCTCGGCGGCATGCGTGGAACTACGGACGCAGCCTGCGAGCCGCCCTCCGCGCCCGGGAGACAAGCGCTGCGGCGGGGGTGAGCTGATGTCTTCCTCCGTCACTCCGGCCACATTCGACTATCTGGCCAGGCGTCTGGAGGAACTGGCCGCGTCATTCCCCACCAGCCCCGACGCCGTCGACCTGGTCACGCTCACCGATGACATCGGCGTGCTGGCCCACCATCTGCAGCACACCATCGAACACGCGCAGGAACGGTTCATCACACCGCAGACGGTCTACCCGCCCGAACGCGTCGCCCTGGTCCAGCTCGCCCGGGCCGCCGCCGGTATCACGCGAGTTCTGGACACACTCGCCGAAGCCCTGACCTACGCCACGACCGGCTTCCAGCGCGAGGCCGTGGAGGAGCTCACCCACTCGCCTCTGCGCAACGACCCCGAAGTCCTGCGGATCATGACGGCCGAGAAGTACGTCGCGGCCCGCGCACGCCTGCACCACACCGCCGCCGCCCTGCGCCCGACCTCCACCCCGGCACCGCCTGGGCCGTCCACACCGCGCACGACCGGCCCACGGACCCAGCCAGCTGCCGCCGCCCAGTCACGGCAGCCGAACCGCCACTGAACGACACCCGCAGACCCCGGGATGCCCCCGGACCCTCTTGCCGAGATCCAGCTCGCCTACAGCCGCGCCGCCGCCCTGGCCGCCATCGCCCACGGCGAGCAGTACCAGTGGTCCAACACCGCCTTGGACCAGGCCGGCCTTCACCAAACGGAACGACGGAAGCGACAGCATGCCCAGCCCCGACGTTCGCCCAGCCCTCCCCCGGCGGACCGCCCCCTTGAGACCAGCCCGGCGTACCACGACCCACCCGCCGTCCCCTCGCCGCTGACCAGCAGAAAGAAGGAATCCTTCTCTGTCCGACCACTTCCGCTTCCGTGCCCATCCCGAACACGGTTTCGTCGCCACCGCCGCACCGAGCTTCACCCCTCACCTGGCCGAGTGGTTCCTCGTCCGCGAGCAGTTCGAGCCCGTCCCCTTTTCGCCGGGCCTGTACCGGCTCACCGAGCCGGAACGCGATGGGCTGCGCCGTACCCGCCAAGCCGTCCACGACCTGCGCAGCCTCGGCTACAGCGTGCAGGCCGACATTCGCCCCGACCCGTCCCTCTCCGCCGGCCCACCACGCCCGGACCGGCCGAACGGGCTCCAGGAGCGCCGCAGCCGTCTCGCCCAAGCAGCAGCCGGCCGAACGACGCAGCGCGCCACACCGCCCACCATTTCCCCGCCCTCGGCCCGACCGATCCCACCGAAGCCCACCTACGCACCGACCGTCCACCTGACGGCCTCGGGCAGTGGACGGTCCCGATGACGCCCGCGAGCAATCCGACCCCCGACGGCTCCGTCCCGGTGACACCGGAACTCACGGACAGTGCACGCAACTTCCGGCTGCGGATGGCGGTCATCGACCGCGAAAGCGAGGCCGCGCTCGACATGACATGCGACCGCTACGGTCGCACCGTCCACGCAGGCGCCGCGGCAGCCGCACGAGCCCACCGCAACAGGGCTGCGGTGGAGGCGTACACCACCCATCTCGCCCCGCACGCCGATGCTCTGCTCGATGCCGCCCGCCGTGCGCTCGACGAACTGCCACCGGCCCGGCACCTGGCCGGGTGGCGGGCCGTGCTGGACGCCCTGGCCGCCTCCGCCGCCGAGATCCGCCGGGCCCTCGACCAGCCGGATACCCCCGGCTCCCCTGCCGAACTCGCGCGTCATTCGGCCCTGTGGCCACACCTCACCGCCTGGGCCGACCACAGCTCCATCGCCAGCAACCTTGCCGACCAGCACAAACACCACCGCCCCAAGGCCCCGCTGACCGACGAGGAACAGCAGATGTGGACCGAGATGGCCCAGGCCGCTCAGAGGCGAGGCGGGCTTGAGCGGACCGAGTCGTGGTACGCCGCCGACGGGCAGCCGATCACCCTCGCCCACCTTGTCGAAGACGACGACTCGACGCTGGTCGCGCTGCGAGGTGACCCGGACGCGCCGGGCTGGCAGGTGATCGGGCACTACGCCCACGAATACGAGGCAGGAAAGGCACTGCCCGTCCCGGTCCCGCCCGGTGTGCTGCGCGCGGACGTCTCCCGGTTCAACCGCCCTGCGCCGGTCCCGGAGGTGTCGCTGCAGGAACTCATCCGCGACGTCGTCGAAGGCCGGACCGCAGGAGACGCCTCCGAAGCTCTCCTCGGCGCCGTCCAACGCGGCTACACCCCGGGCCCGATGGTCCGTCTCCAGGAACTCCTGGAGACCAGCGGCCAGTTCGCCAGCGCTCTGGAGACCGTGCAGGGCCGCCAGATCGCCGCCCGTCTCTCGGCGCTGGGCCGGCAGATCGAGTTCCTCACCCGCGAAGTCGAGGAGGCGGCCGAGGACCTCGGCGCGACCGTCGCCGTCCTGCCGCCGCACCGCACCCCCGTGCTGCGAATCCGCCCGCGCCCCGCCGTGGACACCACACCCCCCACTCCGCCGACCCGCACCAGCACGCCTGCCCGCCACCGCTAACCACCGAGGAAGCACCCGTGGTCCCTGACCGCACCCGCGGCTCCGGCGCCGGGCATCACCTACAGCGCGGTGCTGGGCAGCCCGTACGTCGCCGGCCTCCTCACCCCCCGCAAGCCGCACCAGCGAGGCGTACGCGTGACTGATCGTCTCGATCGGCGCCGGGCAGTTCGTCGGCACCACCGGACAGCTTCCGGGCTGCCGGTACCGCCGCCCGCTCCGAGGCCGGCACAAGACGCCCTGATCAAGGCGCAAGTCCCCTACTTTTCAACCCTTTTAAGGAGATCCACTTATGGCTGTTGTTGGTACACCCGGCTATCAGAACGTGCGGAAAGGCGAGTCAGTAGCTGCGGGGCGGTGAGGCCCGTCGAGACCTGGAGCATGTCGGCAGTCATTGCCCATCGTTCGTGGTCCAGCCACGCACCGTTGATGTGCTGGAAGCTCCGGGCCCGCCTCGCCTTCACCCAACACCCCACCACTTTCCCGCCACCACCGATAGAAGATCCGCCTTGCCCGAAGCACCAGCAGAGCCGTTCATGACGATCCGGCACACCATCACCGGCGAGATCACCACCACCGGCTACAACGCCGCCGCCCGGCGGATCCTGCTCCAGGCCGGCTTCGAAGAGACGCCAGGCTGCGTCTGCCGAGCGACGGAACCCGGTACGGAGCGGACGCACGGGCCTGCTCGGCAGCCGGCGAGCTGCTCGTCGCCGGCCATCCCGTGCACCTGGACCGAGCCCTCGGTCGGCCGGTGAGCGCCGACGGTACGCCCCGGTTGGCCCGGTCGCCGTTGTCGGCACAGTCCGTGATCCGCTCCGAGAGCGGCCAGCCTCTCCAGCGCATCGCCAACCCAACCCTCACCCGCACCCGCACCTGTTGAAGGGGCCTCGTTTTGACCGCACCCGGAACGCCTACCGGTCCAGCGCGCACCAAGGGCGGCGAACTACGGGCCAAGGTGGCCCGACTGCTGGCCGACCGGCCGGCGGACACGCTCACCATCGGGGACATGGCCAGGCAGCTGGGCCACTCCCACGGCGCCGTCCGCAACGCCGCCCTCACCCTGGTGCGACGCGGCGAAGCCGACCAAGGCGGAAGTGGACAACCGGAGTTCCGCGCGAACGCGAAAACCGCCGCAGCCGCGCAGACCGCTGTGATCAGCCCACCGGGCACCCACTCTCCCCGCGCCCAGACGACCACGGCTCGCACGACCACTCCCGCAGCAGCCAGGCCCAGGCGGACCGGCCCGATCCGCCGCGCGGGGGGCCAGCTCTACCACCCGCGGGAGCTGGCCGATCTGCCCGACGTCGAGGCGTTGAATCGCCTGCGCGACGCCGACGTGCCGGTGCTGCTCTACGGCCCTCCGGGCACCGGCAAGACGAGTCTGGTCGAGGCGGCGTTCGAGGACCTGCTCACCGTCGCCGGTGACGGCGACACCACGGTCGGCGACTTGATCGGCGAGTACACGCAGGACGACGCGGGAGCCTACGTCTTCCAGTACGGTCCGCTGGTCACCGCGATGACCGAAGGCCGCGCCCTGCTGATCGACGATGCCACCTTGATCTCACCGAAGGTCCTGGCGGCGCTGTATCCCGCGATGGACGGGCGCAGGCAGATCCAGGTCAAGGCCCACAAGGGCGAGACCATCAAGGCCGAGCCGGGCTTCTACGTGGTGGCGGGCCACAATCCCGGCGTCCACGGGGCGGTGTTGACGGAGGCGCTCGCGAGCCGGTTCAGCGTGCAGATCCAGATCGGCACGGACTATGACCTCGCCCTGGCCTTGAGGATCGATGCACGGGTTGTCCGGGTCGCCCGACACCTCGCCCACCAGGTCGAACTCGGCGAGCTGGGCTGGGCCCCCCAACTGCGGGAACTGCTCAGCTACCAGAAGACCGAGGCCGTCCTCGGCACCAAGGCCGCGCTCGCGAACCTGGTCGGCATCGCTCCTGTGGAGGATCGCGACGCCGTCGCCGCCGCCGTCATCAAGGCTGCCGGCGTCACGAAGATCGCGCCCCTCACCCTCGGCAAGCAGCTCCCCGCCTCGGCCGTCCGGCAGCCCGCGGGCAGCACCGGCTCCGCGCACCGGGGCCGCTCGCGTTGAGCGCCCACCACCACGTCCAGTCGCCCGCCACCACCCGGGACGACGACGCCGACCTCGCGCGATGGGACGACGACGGCGCCCCGCCCGCGCAACCCCGTTCTTCCCCGGACGCGTGGCTGCGCGTGGGAGCCGAACTCGGCGATCGGTTGGTCGCCCTCTCCGGCCGCCAGGACCTCCTCGTCACCTGCCGCCCCGGCACGCGCAGCGGCGCACCGGCCGCGTTCTTCCCCACTCTGGGCGAGGTCGAGTTCGACGCCGGCCTGTTCGCCCCGCTTAAGCCCCACGAGATCCATCCGCGGATCGTGGGCGATGAGGACCGGTATCCCGCCGCCTGGGGAGTGTTCGTCCACGAGGCCGCGCACGCGGCCCACTCCGTCTGGAGACAGCCTGCCGGAGCGGACCCCCGTGTCGTCGAGGCCGCGCTCCTGCTGGAGGAGAGCCGTGTCGAAGGCGCACATCTGATCACGCGGCCCACGGACCGCGCGTACCTGCGCACCAGTGCCCGAACCCTGGTCATGCCCGACATCGCCCACCCCACCCTCCAGGGCATCGAGCACGCCGCCGGCGTGGCGGCCCTGGTCCTCGGCCGCCGTGACGTCGGCATCCTGGACGCCGGCGAGACCCGGGCCGTCGCCGATCTGTGCGAAAAGGTGCTGGGCGCAGACCTGCTGGCCACACTCACCCGCATCTGGACCGCAGCCCATCAGTGCGCCGACCACGACGCCACGACCATGCTCGCGCACGCTCAAAAATGGTGCGACGCTCTGGACACCGCGGCCCCCGCCCTGCCCGTGCCGGAGAACCTCACCGATCTGCTGTCCGGCGCCGTGGGGGTCGTCATGGACAGCACGGCAGCCACCGATGCCGCCGATCTCGCGGCACAGGCCGCAGCGACCAACGCCATGGCCGCGCAGTCCAAGGCGCAGGCTCAGGACCGCGCCCAGCGGGCCGGCCGGCGACGCAAAGCCGCCGCCACCGCCAAGTCGGTCTTCAACGCCCGTGGCACCACCGTCACCCCCGACGGCACACCGGCGCCCTCCGGCAACCCGGTCACCGGCACCCGCAGGCCCACCGCCGCCGAGCAGAGTGCCGCCGCGCGCCTGAGCCGCGCCCTGCGCGCCGCCGCCTACCGCGAGCGGACCGAGGAGCGGACCACCAGCCCCACCCCGCCCGGCCGCCTCAACATGCGCGCGGCCCTCGCCCGCGACGCCCAGCGTGCGGCCGGGTCGGTCCCCACCGCGGAACCGTTCACCCACACCCGCCGCCGGAACTCCCCCACCCCACCGCTGCGTGTGGGTATCGCCGTCGACGTCTCCGGCTCCATGCGTGCCGCCTGCGCGCCCGTCGCGTCCGCTGCCTGGATGGTGGCACGCGCAGCAGCCCTGACCGACCCCGACTCCCTCACCGCCACCATCGCCTACGACAGGCACCTGACCGCACTGATCCGGCCCACCCACCGAGCACCAGAGCGCGTGACGACGTTCGATGCCAAGGGCGGCCACCACAACCTCGGCGACGCCATCGACGCACTCGACCACGGCCTCGAACTCAGCCGCCCCGGCGCCGGCCGCCTCCTCGTGATCGTCACCGACGCCCGGTACGGCAGCGACGAAACCGCTCAAGCCGTCACCCGCGTCAAGCAGCTCACGACCGCCGGCTGCGCCGTACTCCAGCTCACCCTCACCGCCAAGTCCCAGCACCTGCCGGGAACCACCTTGCTGCACCTGCCCCGGCCCTCCAGCGCTCCCGTCGCCATCGCCAAGGCGGCCACAGACGCCATCCGCAGGACACGCTGAGACGACGCAGAAGGCGGAAGCGTCCCCGAGACCACCGCCAAGCACTCCAGACCACCTCCGTGGGCCGCATGAATCGTGCATCTGATGTACGACCCTCCGCGACGACGCAGGCCACCACCATCTGTCTACTCGATCGCACAGACCCGCCCTTAACCCCTGAACTGCCCGCCACCGCAAGGAGATCACCCCGAATATGGCTGTCCGTACGACCTGGAAAATTGTCCACAGCTGTGGACACGAAGTGGCACACAACCTGTCCGACCGACCTGCCGACCGGCGCGCCGGATTCGCCCGCTGGCTCGAAGGCCGCGACTGCACCGACTGCTGGAAGGCCGCCCGCGACGCCGACACCGAATCCAAGGAAGAGTGGCTCGCGGCCAAGCGCGCCGCTGAGCAGGTGGCTGCCGTCGCGTGGGCGAAGCAGTTTGACATGCAGCAGTTGGAAGGCCCGGCCAAGGCCCTGGAGTGGGGCGAGCGCTCCCGCCACCAGCTGATGACGGCCGCGCACACCGCGCTGGTCGTGGAAGGGACCTGGGACGAGGCGGACTGGGCGGAGTTGGAGGAGAAGGCCCGCTCCATCACCGCCGCCGGATGGTGGATCGACCAGCGCGACGCCGAGGGCTCTGACCTGCTCGAACTCCTCAACGCTGCAGGCGAGAACGACCGCGGTACGGAGAACCCGTTCCGCTGACGGCGGGGGAACATAGCCGGGAAACGCCGGTTAGCCAAACCGGCGTTCCTCCGGACCATTGTTCCTCCCACCCCGCCACCGATTGCGTGGAAGGAACCGCATGTCCCAGCCCCCGCCCACTTCGGCGTTCGCGCCGACGCCCGACCCGCTCACTCCCGCCCGGGACATCACGCACCAGCACTTCCAGGCCGGCGACACCGTCGTCGTCCTGAAGGGGGTGGCCGGCGGGGACCTGTGGGGCGACGCGATGCGCGTCGTCGCCCCGTCCTGGCACACCCCGACCGACGAGGACGGCTGGCGGCTGCGTGATGCGACCGGCGGCGCCCAAACCTACGTCACCGGCCACCCCCGCTACCTCGTGCACCTCTCGCGCCGCTGCCCGGACTGCCTGATCTACCTGCGGGCCATGGAAGACGCGCTCCTGCCGCGGTATGCGGGCCGTGACGAGCTGATCGACTGCGGCTGGTACACCACCACCGCCCTCAACCAACTCGTGCACATCGCCGACGTCCGGGGCGGCCGGTGATCCCCCGCCTGCACGAGCGGACCCACACGCCGCACGACCCGCTCGCCGAGGCCCTGGGGCGGCCAGTTTCGCCGAATGAGGGTCTGACGGAGTACACGGTCGTCGCCCACTGGCCGGGCCTGGATTACTTCACCCTGGACGACGAGCAGAAGACCTGGACATCGGTCCAGTGGGCCGAGCACCTCGAAGACCCGTACCTGGAGCACCCGTTCGCCGCCAGCCCGGACGACGACCGGCGGGCGATCCTCCACCTCGACGTCCGGCTTCACCCGGACGACCGGGAGCTGACCGGCCCCGAGTGGGCCGAGACCGCCCACCGGCTCGCCCGCGTTGCCGGCATCGAGATTCCCGGCAAGGAGCACGGCTGCCGGTGGATTGCCGTTCAGGCGCAGCCCGGACGCATCGATTTGATCGCCAACCTGATCCACCTCGACGGCGCGTGGCACGCCCCGCCCGCCGATATCCTGCGGTGCCTCTCGGCCGAGGCACGCCGCATCGAGCAGGACCTCCACCTGATCCCCATCCGCTCCGGCCCCGCGGCGCGGCCCGCCATCCGTACGGCGCCCACGGCATCGGCCCAGTTCGCGAGCGTCCTCGCGCAACTCGCCGACGAGCAGACCGGCCCGCTGGCCACGGTCCGCGGACTGGTCGAGCACACCGCGCACCGGATCGCCCGCCAGCCCGGCGCCGCCGGAACCGACACGGCGCACCGCCTGGAGCTGATCGCCCGCCGCCTCCACGCCATCCAGCAGGACCTGGACAGTACCGCCGCGCAGCTGGTCCAGCCCCGGGTCGCCGCCGTACCGCCCGCCGCCCGGCGCACCGCCCGCCGATCGCCGTAGGAGAAACGTCTCCTTGCCCCGTACCGACCACTTCCTGGACATCCGCCACGACCCGCACTCCGACGAACTCCTCGCCTGCGGCGGTGACTCCGAGGCACACAGCATCCTCCAGCGCGCGGGTTTCGTCGCCGTCGTCCGTCTCCACGAGACCTACCATCGCGCTCCCACCGGCCCTCGCCGAAGATGACGAGTCCCGTCTTGCCACCGACGCCGTCGCCCGCCTCCGGGCCGCCGGATACCACGTCGACTGCGCCCCGGACTTCGACACTGACGCCCGGCCGTCCAGTTACCTGCCGCTGGGCTCCTCCGTCGCCCACCTCGCCGAGCGCCTTCGCGACGCCACCACCACGGACGAGGCTGCCGACGATCTGACCGAGCTGACCGCCGCCCACGACGGCATCCTCGCCGCGCTGGAGGAAGTGCTCACCGCCACCGCCGACTTCCACGACGGTCTCGGCCAAGCGGCCGACCCCTACACCGCCCGGCGGCTGCGCTACCTCGCCGACGAGCACCTCCACATCATCCGCACCGACCTCGCCCACACCCGCAACGCCCTCGCCGACCGGCACGCCCCGCACCCCGGCCGCAGCACCTGCACCGGGGAGGTCCCCACCACCGAACGCGAACGCTTTGCCGTGTGCGCCTGCCCGCCCCCGCCGCGCACGCTCCCGGCCCCGCCGCCACCGGTAGCCGCCGGACTGCGCCGCTGACCCACCTCGCCCAAGGACACCATGCACAACCACAACACCTCCGAGCGCCTCGCCTCGTACGCCGACGTCCTCATCGGCGAACTCCCCGACACCTGGACCAGCACTCACCTCCCGCCGGAGGCCAAGGACGATCTCGCCGGACTGGCCGACCGCATCTGGGACCTGGACCTGGTCGCCGCGTCCCTCGCCGAGGGCCCGCTTCATCAGGCAGCCGTCCTGAGCCGCCCGGACGGCGCCCAGCTCGTCCTTCTGGACCGGCACGACGAACGCGACGGCTTCCTCATCGCCGCCATCGCCCCTCGCGCCCTGCCCGACGAGGCGTACCGCGCCGTCCCCGAGCCCAACGGCATCGCCCTGGCCGACGATCCGTTCCTGGGCGCCGAGCAGGTCGCCGGCGACCTGCTCGCCCGCTACGATCACGCGCTCGCCCAGGTCCGGCACAACGCCCTGGGCGGCATCCAGCCCTCCCAGGCCGACCGGGTCGTCCTGACCTGGCAGCAGGACGGCAGCGTCGCCACCGCACCCCTCGGCGACCGTGCCGGCGTGATTCTCGTCGCCCACGGCTTCGTCCAGGACCCGCAGAGCGGCATCTACCGCCTCGGCGGTGACGACACCAGGGCGCAGGCGCGCGCCCTGCGCGAGATCGGCCCGCAGCTGGACGCGCTCGGCATCGGCACCGCCCTCCAGCACCCCGCAGGCCGGACCGCGCCCACCTCCGCCCCAGCCTCCATGCCGGCTTCTCCGGCCGGCAGTCGTGCGTCGGCCACCAGGGCTCGATGAAGGAGACGGAGTCCGAGTTCTGGGTGCTGGAGTACATCACCATCACCAAGGATCCCCGCAGCAGCCTGGTCGTCGCCATCGGCGGCACCGAGAAGGCGGCGGACATCCTCCAGCGAACCGGCGGCTCCCTCTCCGCTGCCGGACCACGCGGTGATTACCACCGGCTTCCCCACAGCCTGCCCGTCGAGCAGCAGCGGCTGAAGGCGACCACCGCCTCGCACGCCCTGCTCGCCGCCGGCCACAGCGTCCACCTCGACCCCGCCCTGAACATGCTGGCCACACCGGACGGCGAACGTGACGCGGCCCTGCGCTACCTCGCCCATCTCGCCGAACGGGCCTCCGCGGCCAAGACCAGCAGTGAGGCTGCCGAGGTGCTGACCGAGATCGCCGCCCCAGTCAACGGGCTGCTGCCCCGCACCAGGGAAGTGGTCGTCCGGGCCTGGATCGCCACCAGCGACCTCCAGGGGACTTCCCCCGGCAAGGAACCCGAACCCCTCGCACGGCTCGGGGACACCGCCAACTCCCTGAGCCAGGCCGCGCACGTGATCCTCCGCGCCCGCAACCACGCCGCCCGGGTTCCGCAACCGGCGGCCCCCACACCGCCGCCGAGCACCGCCCAGCCCTCGGCCTCCCGCCACCGACCCCGCAGAGACAGACATGGCCAACCTGGCCGACGAATACGGCACGGACGTCGAGATCTACATCAAGGCCCTGACGACCACCATCCACGCCGACACCCCCACCGGCGCCCCCGCCAAGCTCCACGACCTGCTGGAACAACTCGGCCTCGAACGCCACGAATACCCCACAAGCGGGCCGCTCTACATCTGGCACACCGTGCCCGAACACCTCAGCGCCGACGAGCAGAAGCGCCTGGCGACCCGCGCCATCCCCGCCCTGCTCCTGGCCGGATACGAGGTCAACTGCACGCCCGACGTCTTCGACGAAGCCCCCTACCGGCAAGCCGTGCACGAGGCCCGCACCCGTGCAGCCCGTCCCTCCACGCAGCATCCGCCACCGGCCAGCTCCCCCTCGCACCCCGCACCGGCCCGGCGCACCCCGTAAGACCGCCCGGGCGGCCCCGGCACTCTCCGGGGCCGCCCACCGCACCAATCAATCCCGGAGAAACCCGTAGCAGCCCGCACACCCCCGCCGATCAGCCACCGGCTCAAACCCCGACTCGCGACCGCGCTGTTCCGCCGCTATCTGCGCGCCTGCATCCCGACCGGCCCGAACCGCGCTTCCCCGCTGGCCGACGCCCGCCCGGAGGCCGTCCTCGCCGAGACGCAGCGCGTCGGCCACCGCCACCACCACTGACCGACCCCCTGACCCGGAGGAGCATGTCCCACCCCGCCCCCTATCCGGTGCGACTGGCCGACGAGATCACCCGCCAGCTCGGCCAGCTCGCCGATCACCTCTCTCAGCTCCCCCCTCCCCAGGCCGCGCAGGTCATCGCCCGCGTTCTCGACCCGGACGCCGGAGTACTCGGCGGCGTCGCCCACCTCGTCGCCACCGGCAGCGTGTTCGCCAAGGACCAGGCCGAACGAGGCGCCCTCCCCGCGGAGGTATGGCTCGCTCTGGGCCGCGCCTCGAACGAACTGCACGACATCACGCTCGACCTGGACGAACACAAGGACACCCTGCAGCACGCCGGCACCCAGCCCGCCACCATCGCGGCGAAGCCCCCGGCACCCGCACCGCTCGTCATCCGGCGGCACCGGTGAAGAAGAAGCAATGGCAGGGCTGGGGGCCAGGCGAACAGGCCGAGCAGCACTACCTCGTCCAGCCCCGGACCCTCGCCGGCGGCGGCGACGTCCGCCACGTCGCGGCGTTCCTGCGCGCCTCGGGCTGGCGGGACAAGTCCAAGACGAACGGCCCCCTGCTCATGGAGAGCCCCGACCGCACCGTCCGTGTCGCCTACGACCCCTACGTCCTGCCCGGCGGGTGGACCGTCCACGGCAGAGCGGACGGACCCGACGGCGAGTGGACGGCGCACCTCGGCCGGCAGACCCCGGTGGAGATCGTCGCCGGTCTGACCGACGCCCTCACCCGCCCCCGCTCCGCCCACGCTCCCAACGCGTGGGCACCGTTGCAGGAGCAGAACTGGCACACGCGTTTCGAGGGCGATCACTACACCGCGACCAGCCCCGACGGCACCACGTGGATGCAATACCACCACAGCCCCGACGGCATGGCGATGTGGTGGACCGGAGCGAAGGACAAGCAGGGCAACGGCTGGACGGCCAACTTCACGCCCAACACCCCGATGCACCTGGTGCAAGCCTTCTCGACCGAACTCGCCAGCCCCGATCCCGTGATGCGCCCGCGCGGACGCGTACCGCACAGCGCGCAGATCCGTACCTGGTCAGTCTCCGTCAAGCCCTCCCAGCTCAGTGCGTGGCAGCAGGCCCGGATCACGGCCGCCCGCGCCGCCACCTGGGCCCGCAACAGCGCCCGAAGCACCCGGCCACGCACCACCGCCCGTCCCTACACCCCGGCCGGCGGCGCCCGGACCCGCCGCTGACCCGACGCCCCGTCCCAAGGAGCCCGATGCCCACACTCACTCCGGACACCATCCACACACTGACCGAAACGCTGTCGGACCTCACTGACTACCTGCGCGAGAACCCCGACCCCGTGGAGGCCCTCGCCCTCGTCGAGCCTCTCCTCGACGAGTACACGGGCCTGCCCGTCCAACTCGCCGACACGCTGCGCGCCCTCGCCCGTGCCCTTCAGAACCACACGGACGTCCCGCGCACCGCGCAGGTCGACCTTCTGATCACCGAGTTGCGCACGGCCGCGTGGGAGCAGACCGACCAGCACACCCTCCACTACGTCCTGGACGACCTCCGCGACCTGTACGGCAGCGCCGACACGAGCGAGCCGGGGTGCTGCTGGTGCCGCTGAGCGAACGGCAGCTCGCCGCGTACGCAGACAAGCACGCCGGGCGCATCCCGTTCGACACCAGCCCCCGCCACCTCGCCGGCCCCGGAGACGCCCGCCACGTCACCCACGGTCTGGCCGCCGCCGGATGGAGCGCCGTCTCCGACCCCCTGAGTGCCGAGATCGTCCTGCACAGCACCGACCTGCGCCACCGCCTCCAGTTCGACCCGCAGTCCGCCACCTCCGCCTGGTGGCGGCTGCGGGCGGAGCCCACCGACACCGAACCCGGCTGGTACGCCGAGTTCGGCAAACTCGTGCCCGCCGAGGTCCTCGCCGGCTTCACCGACGCCCTCGTCGCCCCGCCGCCACCGCAGCCGGACCCGTGGCAGCCGGTGACCTCGGCGGCGTGGCACCGCGATTCAGAGGGCACAGCGCGCTCGCCAGACTCCATGTGCCACATCGAACTGCGCCCGCTGAGCGAATTCCACGACCTGCCGTCCTGGCACGTCGAGACCCGCGAGCCCGGCCACGGAGAGTTCCACGGCCCGCGCATCTGGCACGCCTACTTCAACGAGCACACCCCCGCCCACCTGGTCGGATCGTTCCTCACCGCACTGGCCGACCGTAACCCCCTCCAGCGCGGCATGTACGACCGCACCGGCCACTACAGCGCCGTGCAGGAACCCAGCCCACTGCGCCCACAGCAGCTGGTCGACGCCCACGCCGCGCGCCTGAAGTCCCTCCGCGCGCAGGCACGTTCCGCCCGCCGTCAGCAGACAAGACCCGCGACGACCCCGGCGAACGCCAGCACCGCGCAGCCGGCCGCTCGCCGCTGAACCGACAGGACCCCTCCCCATCTCCTTCGACCACCACGCACACCGCGACTTCCTGCGCCACCTCGACGACTATCTGAGCGACAGCAAGAAGATCCTCGACGCCTGGGACGCCTACTCCGACGAGCACACCGACCTCGACGGCTGGCCCCACGACGACCACGCCTACGGCATCCGCGCGAGCCAGCGCGACGCCGACACCCTCACGGCGTTCGAGCCGCTCCGCTACGGCGCCCGTCACCTGCTGGCCACCGCCGAGACACAGCTGGCCCAGCTGCCGGAGAACACGGTGCAGAGCCGCTGGGTCTACCAGTTGGGCGTCCTGCGCGACGCCCTCGACCGGCTCGACGAACTGCACGAGCAGTGGCTGGCCACCCGAGACGCCCTCCCCGCCACCGCCAAGCCCGGCACCGCCGACTTCGACGACGCCCTCGCCGAGCATCACGCCGAATCGTGGAGCTACCTCGATGACTGGGCCACTCACGGCAAGGCGCTCCGGGAGATCAACTCCGCTGCTCGCAAGGCCCGTTCGCCTCTGGCCCCCACACCGGTCCCCGCCCCCGTCCGGCGGATTGCGGCACGGAAGTGAGCATGCCCCCGGCTCCCGAGACCGTCGAGGTCGACTTCATCGCACCGCGTCACCTCGCCGGCGGCGGTGATCCCGCCTGGATCACCGTCCCCCTCCACCGCGCCTGCGGCTGGAGTCACGGCAACGACCCCCTGATGCCACGCGTCCTGCTCGCCAGCCCCGACCAGAAGGCCCTTCTGCGCCTGGAGCCCGATCCCGACAGACAGTGGTGCACGTTGAGCCACGCTGCTGAGCCGGACAGGCCCGCCTGGTACGCGAGCTTCGGCGCCCGCACGCCCGTCGAACTCATCGCCGCCGTCACCGACACCCTCACCGACTCCGCCTCGGCAGCGAGCGCCCCCTCCGACCCGTACGAACCGCTCCTGCAGATCGGTTGGTCACCGTACTGCGAGAGCGGCCTCGTATCGCCCGACAACGCGACGTACGTCGAGCACCTGGGAACGCCGGATGATCCGAGGGCCTGGTTCGTCACCGTCACGGTCGGCCTGCATCAGAAGGTGTGGCAGGCCCGCTTCGGCGAGCACACTCCCGCGCGCCTGGTCACCGCGTTCACCGCCGCGCTCGCCGATCCGGCCCCCGTAGCGCGCACCGACAGCGTGCGCAGTCTGCCGACCCACGGTCCGAACGTCGTCACCCGCCGGACCACAGACGTGCCCGCCGTACTCGTCGCCGGGGCGCTGGAAGAACGCGTCCACACCCTCGCTGCCCGGCAGACCGTCCCGCCGACCAGCCCGATGCCCTCGGCGCCTGCGCCGGTCAAGAACGGCCGCAGGGCCTGATCCCTCCCCGCCCGGAAGCACGTAGCCCTTGCCACCTTCCTCCTCCTCGAACAGTTCCACCGACGGATACGACCTCGTTCTGCGCCTCCTCCTCGGCATACTCGCGATCGTCGTCCCCCTCGCCCACCTCGCCTGGCTCTCGGGCAACATCACCGCCTACCTCACCGGAGCCGACTGGGCGCCGTACCAGCCGACCGCCGCCCTGCTTCACCCCGAGCAGGTCTGGCCCGATGCGGGAGAAGCGTCCCTGCTGATCGGCTCCCGCATCGTGCCCGTCCTTCTGCTCCTGGCCCTCGGGGCAGCGGTCGGCGTCGTATGGTGCCGGCACAAGAGCCGCAGCGGCGGCCGGAAAAGGAAGATCGCAGACATGGCCAAGGCCCAGGACATCGAGCCCCTGACGGCCAGGGCGATCACCGACAAGGCCCGCTCCCTGCGGCCGAGTCTGAAGGACGCCAAGAACATCGACGCGAAGGACACCGGCATTCTCCTGGGCAACCTGCAGGGCACCAAGCACGAGGTGCGCATGGGGTTCGAGGACGTCGCCGTCGCGATCATGGCGCCCCGGTCCGGCAAGACGACCTCGCTCGCGATCCCCTCCATCCTGCACGCCCCCGGACCGGTGCTGCTCACCAGCAACAAGGCCGCCGGCGATGCCTTCACCACGGCCTACGAAGCGCGGGCGAAGGCGGGACAGGTGTGGACCATGGACCCGCAGCAGATCGCCCATGCTGCCCGCGAGATGTGGTGGAACCCCCTGGCCAGCGCGACCACCCTGGACGGGGCGAACCGGCTGGCCGGCCACTTCCTCGCCGCGAGCGTCGACGCGTCCCAGCAGGGCGACTTCTGGTCCAAGGCCGGCAGCAACATCCTGTCCCAGCTGCTCCTGGCCGCGGCCCTCGACGAGCGGCCGATCACCGACATCATGCAGTGGCTCGCTTTCCCTGCCGACCGGACCCCGCTCGACATCCTTCGTGATCACGGCTTCGCCGCCGTCGCTGCGCAGTTGAAGGGCACCGTGGAGGGGCCGCCCGAGACCCGCGACGGCATCTACGAGACCGCCCGCCAGTACGCCGCCGCGCTGCTCAACTCCGAGATCGCGGCCTGGGTGACGCCGCAGAAGGACGTCCCCGAATTCCAGCCGACGCAGTTCGTCGGCTCGACCGACACACTCTTCCTACTCAGCAAAGACGGAGGCGGCGGCGCCAGTGCGCTGATCGCGGCGTGCGCGGATTCGGTGATGCGGGCCGCGACCGCCCAGGCCGAGCGCGCTGGCGGACGGCTCGACCCGCCCATGCTGGCGATCCTCGACGAGGCCGCCAACGTGTGCAAGATCAGCGACTTGCCGGATCTGTATTCGCACCTCGGCTCGCGGGGCATCATCCCGATCACGATCCTGCAGTCCTACCGCCAGGGCCAGAAGGTCTGGGGAGACGCTGGCATGGACGCTATGTGGAGCGCCTCCACGGTGAAGGTGATCGGCTCTGGGATCGATGATCCAGATTTCGCGGACAAGCTCAGCCGCTTGATCGGCGACCACGACGTGGAAACCATTTCGACCTCACACTCGGAGTCCGGCAAGTCGACTTCCGTGTCAATGCGGCAGGAGCGGATCCTGCCCCCCGACGCGATCCGCGCCCTGCCCAAGGGCACCGCCCTGTGCTTCGCCACCGGCATGCGGGCCGCCATGCTCGACCTGCGCCCGTGGTACCTGGAGCCCGGTGCTGACGAGCTGTCCGCCGCCTCCGCCCGTGCCTCGAAGGCCATCACCGCCCGCGCCATCGCCAAGCACGCACCCCAGCAGAGCGAGTACGACACCGCCTCCTAGGGCTACCGCGGACCCCTCGATCACGCCCACCGTCCCATGCCCATCCGGAGCACCATGGCTTTCATCGACCATTCCGATGTCTTCATCGGCTCGACCGGCGACGGATGGACCTTCGTCGTCCTCAACCGCCCTATACGCAATGCCGCCCGCATCCTGACCGGGGCGGGATTCACCGCCCGCGAGCACCAGGGCCGCACCTTCTACCTCCTGTCGCCCGAGAGCGCCGAAGACGCGCACGAGCGCGCCGGCGTCGCAGCCTACGGGCTCCTTGCCCACACCATGGACTTCGTCGACCTCGCCTGGACCACGCGCCAGCACGGCGCAAGCCCAGCTACCCAGTCCGACGTGACCATCTACGTCACCGACGGCACCGTCACTGCGACCGCGGCCACGAACGGAGCCCGCGCCGTCCTGGCCCGGCACCGCTTCGCACCCTCAGCAGGTGGCTCGCTGTACGTGCTCCCGGATGACCTCAGTGAACGGGCCGTCGTCAGCGCCGTGGTGCAGACCGAGGCCCACCTCCACGCCGACGGCATCGACGTGCGCGTCGATCTCGGCATTGCCACCCTGCAGGACATCCCGCCAGCACCGTCACGCCCCGGTGCCGCCCCCACTCCGCTGTCCAGCACACCCGTCAAGCGGCGCAGCCGCTGACCACCGTCCCTCTCAGCCGGAGCAGCACCATCCGCCAGATCGACCTTGCGTTCGAGATCTCCCTAGTGCGGCAACTCGGCAGCAACTCCGAAGAGTTGCACAGCGAGAGACGCTCAGTCCCCCTGACACCCGTCACCGAGGCCCGGCAGCAGCTCACGTCGAAGATCGTGGCCACCAACGGGCTGGTCCAACGGGTCATGGAACGCCTCGACGGCAGCCAGTACACCTCCGTACCCGGCAGCCGTCCCGCCCGGAAGCCCTCGCCTCCACCGTCGACTCCGCCAGCGTCGCCTCCTCCGACCTGACCACCATCCTCCTGCCGGGCACCTCGGCCGCGCGACCGCCCACTACGCCGAGGCCCTGGCCCCCGTCCTCGCCCTGTGCAGGAGCGGCGCACAGCAGACCCTGCAGAAGCAACTGGACGCGATCGACATCTGATGTCGCCTGCGCCTGCACCATGCCGATGCCGCCGTCTTCCGCCCAGCGGCCCGCGCGCCGGCGCTGAAGCGCAGCCCATTCCCTCTTCACGGACCTTCCCTCTGATGACGACACCGCCCGACCCCAACGACGCGCCCCTGTTCGACTTGAACGTGCCCGCGCCACCGACGCCCGTGGAGCGGCTGCTGGCGCTCGCCGGCCTCTACACCCGACATAACGACCGGCTCGACCTCCTCCTCTTCGGCCACCTCCCGCGCCCCGACCCGGATGCCTGCGCGGCATCCGCTCACCGTCTGGAGCGGGAGACCTTCGCAGCCATCACGGCGATCCGCCAGCAACCCCTGCCAGCCATAGAACCGGTCACGGGCGCCGTCGTACGGCTGAAGCAACTCGCCCACCTGGTCGGCGGCGCCACCCGCTACCTCACCGCCGCGCAGCACCTACAGCCCCCGCGGGACGCGGAGCACACCCGCTTGCTGGCCCGCGAACTCACCGCGCTTGCGCCCCTCACCATCACCGACTCCGCCGTGCACATCGCCGCCAGACTGCCGACCACGGCCCGCAGTACCACCACCGTCCCCGGCATGGACGCGGACCGTCGCGATGCTCTGCTCAACGTCGCCCGCGGCCACATCGCCGTCACCGGCCACGACGGGCACCAGCGCGTCTACCACCACAACACGGCGGTGGACGCCGAGATGCTGCGCCGCCTGGAAGCCGAGGGCCTTCTCACCTGCGAGCCCGCGTCCGCACCCCCGCTCTTTCACGGCGGGCCGCCGCGCGACCGCGCCCGCCTGACCACCCTGGGAACCTGCGCCCTCAGCACAGTCATCGTCTTCCCCCACTACCTCAGTCGGCTGACCGGCAGCCCCGCCCTCATGCCCGTGCCCATACCCGCCCCCGGTGCGCCCGCCACCCCCCACACCCGCCGCTGACAGCACCGCCCGCACCCCTCACCGTCTGCCGTCTCCTCGTTCACGCAAGGACATCTCGATTCACCCCTCTCCCACTCACATATGCATTTCGCTGGGTGCCGGTATTCAGTCCAGCGCCATGCTTGCCCTGTCCGCCAACGGCATCCTACCCAAGGCCGATTACGCCATCTTCGCCGACACCGGATGGGAACCTGCCGCCGTCTACCGGCATCTCGACCGACTCGAACGCGACATAGCCGAACCCGCCGGAATACCCATTCTCCGGGTCTCATCCGGGAACATCAGAAATGATGCCCTCAACCCCGCGCACCGTTTCGCCTCCATGCCCCTCTACATCCTCAACCAGGACGGCAAACAGGGCATGACCAGGCGGCAATGCACCGGCGAATACAAAATCAAACCAATCAAGAAGAAGGTCCGGGAAATCCTCAGATACCCCTACCCGCAGCGCATACCGAAGGGCGTATTCGTCGAGCAGTGGGTGGGCATCTCTACGGACGAATTCCACCGCGCCAAGGACGCCGACGTCAAATACATGCGCAACCGGCATCCGCTCATCGACCTCAACTGGTCCCGCGCCGACTGCGTCCGCTACCTGACATCCATCGGCCTGGCCGACACTCCGAAATCGAGTTGCCTGGGTTGCCCGTTTCATGGAAATGCGCAGTGGCGGAATATTCGGGACTCCAGCCCGCAGGAGTGGCAGGACGTGGTCGCGTTCGATGCGGCCATCCGTCAGGGCAACGCCCGCGCGAACGCCTCCGGCAACCCGCTGCTGGGGCAGGCGTTCCTGCACCGCTCCCGCGTGCCTCTCGATCAGGCTCCCATTGATCACGTCACGGCCGCCGAGTGGGCGGCACGCCAGCAAGAACCCGACGACCAGGCCGCCGTCGTGGAGGAGTTGGAGACGGGGGTGGTCGACGGCTGCTCCCCATGGGCGTGCCGCGGCGCCGAACCCGAGCCGGTGCAGGGCGACTTCGGGCTGGCCTCTTGAGGCGGATCGTCCTTGACCTGTTCGCCGGTCCGGGCGGCTGGAGCCACCCTCTGACCGTGCTCGGCGCGCGGGAGGTCGGTCTGGAGTGGGACGAGTGGGCTTGCAAGACCCGCACCGCGGCAGGGCAGTTGACGATCCGGACTGACGTGGCTGCCTATCCGGCGTGGATCTTCTCCGGTCGCGTCCTCGGGCTGATCGCCTCTCCGCCGTGTCAGGCGTGGAGCATGGCGGGCAAGCGGCTCGGCCTGGTCGACCAGCCGCTCGTGCACCAGGCCGTCGCCGATCTCGCCGCCGGACGCGACACCCGCGAGCAGCTGCTCGGCGCGTGTGCGGACGAGCGTTCCCTCCTCGCGGCCGAGCCCATGCGCTACCTGCACGCCCTGAACACCGTGGGCGAGCCGGAGTGGGTGGCCATGGAGGAAGTCCCCGACGTCCTGCCGCTGTGGAAGCAGTACGCGGCCGTCCTGCGCGCCTGGGGCTTCTCCGCCTGGGCGGGGATCCTCAACGCCGCCGACTACGGCGTCCCCCAGACACGGCGGCGGGCAATCCTGCTCGCCTCCCGCGTCCGCGCGGCCGAGCCCCCGCCGCCCACACACGCCCGCGTCGCCGAACCGGACAGCCTGTTCGGGCCCGGCCGCGCCCGATGGGTGTCCATGGCCGAGGCCCTCGGCTGGGGCCGCACCGACGGCCCGGTGCCCACCGTGTGCGCGGGCGGCGGCCCCGGCGGCGGACCCGAGCCCTTCCCCTCCGGCTCCCGCAAGACGCTCTCCGACGCCCGCGAGCGCGGCACCTGGACGCCCCGGCCGGCAGACGCGATCGTCCTGCAGTCCCGCCGCGAAGGCGCCGGCTGGGCCGCCCGCCACGGCACCCGCGACAACCGCCCCGTCACAGCTCCCGCACCGACGTTCACGGCGGAGGCGCACCGCTGGTCGTGGTCCCTGCGCAGCAACAACCAGACCAACGCCACCGTCCGGTCCGCCGAAGAGCCGGCCGGGACGCTGTTCTTCGGACACCGCGCCAACGAGTGCACCTGGATCGCGGAACCCGCCACCGCCCCACCGCGGGACGCGCAGTCGCTGGCGGTGCCGGCGCCGATCCGGATCACCGCCCGCGAAGCCGGCATCCTCCAGACCTTCCCCGCCGACTACCCCTGGGCCGGGAACAAGGGCCAGCAGTTCTCCCAGATCGGCAACGCCGTCCCCCCGCTGCTCGCCGCCCACCTCCTCGCACCACACCTCCAAGTACCTCTCAACCCATCTGACTTCACCCTCGCCGCCTGATGCCCCACGACCACATCCCCGACCGCCAGGACGACGACCTCGACGTACTGCCTGCGCCGCCGCCGGTGCACTACGCCGAGCAGGCCGTCCTCGGCGCCCTCCTCCTCGAACCGCCCCGCCTGGCCGACACCGAGCCGCTGATCGCCCACCACTTCGGCAGCCGCACCCACGCCGCGCTGTTCACCGCGATCCGCACCCTCCCGCCGCCCGACCCCGCCGACAACGCCAAGGACACCGCCTGGCTCAACACGGTCCTGGCCCACGCGCGTCCCCACGCCCCCGGACTGAACGCCCCCTACCTGCACGCCCTCGTCCAGTTCTGCCCCCAGCCCAAGCACGCTGCCGCGTACGCCAGGATGATCCGCGCCGACAGCGCCCGCCGGACCGTGCGCACCCACGCCGAGCGCCTCGCGTCCACCGCGACCGACCCGGGCCTGCCCGACCCGGCAGCCACGACCCTCAGCGCGGCCGACGACCTCGCCCGCGTCCTGGACGCCCTCGCCGAACAGTTCGCCCCGCACCCCAGCCCCTTCCCCCGAACGCAACCCCCGGCACAGGCCCCGCCGCCGGCAGGCGAGGAGGCTCTCTACGAAGAGCGCCTTCTCCTGGCGACCGCCACCGCCTGTCCGGCAGAGGTGCAGCAGATGCGGTGGCTGACGCCAGGGGACTTCCTGCTGCCGCTGCACGCCGCGCTGTGGCAGTCCATCACGGCGCTGGTCCACCGCGGCGACATGGTCGACCCGGTCACCGTCCTCGGCGAGGCCCAGCACCGCGCACTGCTCACCGACTCCCTCACCCCCACCGACCTGATGGCCCTGGTCTCCACACCCGCCGGCTCCCCCGAGCACTGGGGCGAGAAGATCCTCAAACGAGCCCTCCTCACCCGCGCCCAACAGGTCGCCGCACGAATCGCCTCCTACGCCGACGACCCCGCGAACACCCCCTACCAGCTCATCACCGGCAGCCGCCGCGCCCTGGCCGACCTCAACTCCCTGCGCACCCGCTACCACCACGCCACCGCACCCACCCCCGTACCCGCCACCGGTGGCCGCGCGCGGTCCGCGTCGCGCCCGCGGGCCGGGCCGCCGCACCGGCCGGCGGTCACCGCCGCGCGCGCCCACCGATGACCCGAACCACCCCGCCCGGCACGCCCCTGCGGCCGGACCGGGACGCAAATCGAGCCTTTTCCATGCCCCACGCCCCCCTCGACGCCCACGTCCGTCTCGACATCCACCCCGCCCACCCGAGCGCCGTGACCGCAACCCTCACCGGCGCCGATCACCGCACCGCCCAGGCACTCCTGGCCTCCCGCGGCTTCGAGCCCCTCGACCCGCACACCATGGTCCTGGCCCGCATCGACCACGAAGAGCCCTACTGGGCCGCACAGGCCGCTCAGGCCATGACCGCCGAGGGGATCACCACCGAGGTCACCCCCGCCCTGCGCGAGGCGATCACCGAGGAGTGGACCTGGGCCGACCACCCCATGCCGTGGTGCAGCCGTGCCGAGATCCGCGAAGTCTCCGACCAGGCCCAGAAGATCCACGACGACATCCGCCACAGGCGGCTGCTCATCCACGCCCACGCCCACGACGGCTGGACCACCGTGGCCATCGGCACCTACCGCGACAGCACAACGAGCGTGCACCTACACGGCGAGAACCACCTGCGGCAGATCACCGAGACCTTCGACTCCCCCGCCAGGGCCATTGCCGCCTTCGAAGCGGCCTACGGCGACGCCGTACAGCCCGGTGCCGCGCCCTTGACCGAGACCGAACGCCAGAGCGCTCACGCCCGCACCACCCTCATCCCGGCTGGCACCCCGCTCACCCCGGCCGCGCCGCCCATCGAGAAGGTGCCCGCTCACGCAGCCGACCCCGGCGACCACGAAGCCATGCTCGACGCCTTCCTCACCGACAACAACGACTGGGAGAAATACCGCACCTGGGACGACAACACCACCGTCGCCACCCACGAATCGCTCACCCTGCGCATCCTCTTCGACCACGACGCCGGACCCCAGGACGCCCGATGGACGATCGCCGCCTACGAGACACCGGTCAGCGAACGCATGTGGCACATGACCATCACACCCGCCACCCCCGCACCCGTCCTCAACACCCTCCTGAAGGCCCTCGCCGCCACGGATGTCAAAGAGACCGCACTGGGAAGCCCGGTCACGGACAGGAACGTCCACCACGCCACCCGCCCCCTCACCGACGCCGGCTGGACACCCACCGTCGACGGACGCCGCATCCGCTGGCACACCCGGCAGGGCGATGTCGGCGCGCAGTTCGACGCCTTCGCCGCCAACAACCCCCTCACCCCACTGAACACCTGGACCATCTGGGCCGGCCCCGGCACCGACCACCCCACCTGGACCCTCCACGCCTCCGCCTACACCCCCACCGAACTCCTCACCCACCTCACCGGAGAGATCGCCCACGGCACCGGCACCCGGCAGGCACCCGCCGTCCGAGCCCGGCGCACGCAACAGATCGCCGGCAGCTTGCCCACCCCACCGCCAAACGCCCCCACGCGGCTCCGGCGGTGACCGCATCGCTGGGCCCCGCACCACCGCCCCAGCGGAACGCGTTCCTTCTTACGGGTGACAACGCAGAGCGTTCGACCACCCGGCTCACCTCAGTGCCTTAGAGTCGGATCGCGGCTCGACCACCGCTCCCCGGAGATCCTCGGCCCCCTCGTCTCCACGCGCGGGTGAACCGGTCACCTCAACCGCTTTCCGATCAGCAGCCCCCATGGGTCTCACACGTGCACGTCCTGGGCCGAGGCGTATCCGGAGAGCCATGACTGAGTTCACGCAGGAAACCGTCCAACTGCGCTGCCTGTACACGGGCGAGAGCTGGCAGCAGGCCCAACGCGCCCTCAAACGGCTTCCGGCCGGCGTGAAACCGCTTCCCCCTGCCCAGGCAACGGCCCAGGAGCGCTTGGAGGCGCGCATCCTTCTGGGGCTCCTGGAATACCGCCATGTCTATACACGCTTCCCGCTCGGCATCGCGGCCGTCCGCCCGGAAGGCAGGCGCATCACCTTGTGGGTGGAGAGCGAGGAACGCGGCGCCGAGATCCTCTTCAACCTGCTTCCCTCCTACACGCCCGGCAGCGAGGTCTGGGGGGTCCCTGGACTTCGGATCGTCCGCCGGTCCCAGAACGGCATCGAGCTGAAGGTGCTCGGCAGCCCGGCCGGCCTGCGCCTGGCCGGGCTGCCCTCCACCGTGTGGCGCTGCGCGGAGCGCCGCATGCTCGACAGGTGGCTCGACGGTGTCCAGCACTGCTGGCGCTCCTCACCGCGCGCCTGGACGGTCGCCGAACGCGATCATCAGGCCATGTGGGACGACGAGGACGACGACCACTTCGTGCACGTGCAGCACCGCGGGGCCTGGCTGGGCAGCAGCCTGCTCCGTCGCATCGGTCTGCTGCACACCGTCGCCAACACATTCCGGGTCGACGGCTACCGGGGTTCCGCCTTCGACGTGACACGGCTGATCCTGCGCAGCTCGCACGTCCCCGACCAGGGACCGGGGCCGCACCACATCGTTTCCGCCCTCCTGGACCCGGCGTTCGGGCTGCCCCTTGAACTCACGCGGTTCCGCGGCGACACCGATGAAAGCTGCGCCCGCGACCAGGACTTCACCCTGACAGACATGGGCAAGACGGCCCTGCTGGAGCTCCGGACCACACGGGAGCGGCCGTCCTCCCGCCTCCCGTCCGACATCTGGCAGGCGATCCTGCGCCGACTGCCCAACGACGGGTTCAAGAACAACCCGCCCGCCGCCGGCTTCGCCGGGCTATGCGGAAACCGCGCGACACCGAGCTGAGGCCCAGCCCCGTACCCAGCGCCACGGACCCCGCAGCGCGCACATCTCCCCGCCAGGTCATCCGGATGAAGCCCGTGGTGCCCGCGCGCAACCGTAGGGCCCTGCCGCCCGTTGTGCCGGGCGCACGCCCTCGCCGCCGACCAGGCGGTCCGGGTGCCTGCAGCGCCCCCGCCCCGCGGGGTACCCCGGATTCACCAGAACCTGCCGGAGGGGTGTTCAGCGAAGTCGGAGCAGAAAGATGCATTGCATAGACACGTCAAATCGACGTCGATGCCGCCCGGCGCGCGCCAGGCCCACGCCACCGCGACCGCCGGATTCGCCACCGGTGGAACTCCGGCCATTCTTCGGCTCGGCACACCTCCCCTCCGACACGTTATCAGTTGATCTTCCTAATGATTTCCCTCCGAGTGAGAACGCTCTTTCGAGGGACAGCATCACAGCCCGGCGGCGGTCTAGAATCCTGATCGTTCTCACACCCGGTGAAAATCTCACTTCGGCGTGAAAACTGGTGTGGGTATGCCCAGCTCATACAGGCCGGCGGTGAGGCGTCGCCGCTGGCCATGGACGGAAGGCAGGCGCGGGGATGGACAAGCGGGAGAACGGGATGGCGGCCGACCAGCTCAGCGGTGCACGGTGGCAGAAGGCCAGGGCCAGCGACGCGCTGAACGACTGCGTCGAAGTTGCGCGGCTCAGTGAAAACGAATTCGCCGTCCGCAACTCGCGGCACCCCGGCGGGCCTGCGCTGATCTACACGAAGGCCGAGTGGGACGCGTTCATCGATGGAGCGGGCAAGGGCGAGTTCGACGACATGCCTGTCTAAAAAGAAGCGGGCGTCGGTTGCCCCTGACGGGCGGAGGCTGTTCTCTTAGGCGCGCGACGGGAGACCGTCGTTCATCGCGAGGAGTTCAGATGTCCACTCAGGTTCTGGCCCTGGTAGGCCGGGAGGGGCAGGCGCCGCCTGCATCTCCGGACGCCGCAGCACAGCTCGTCGGGGCTGTGCTGCGGCATCTGCGTCTCCGGAACAAGCTCACCCTGGAACAGGTGGTTGCCCACAGGATCCCGGACATCGGCTCCGTCCCGACGCTCCAGCGGTGCGAGAAGTCCACTCACAAGCTGAAGAAGGAGCGCGTCCAGGCACTGCTCCGCTTCTACCAGGCTCCTGCCGAGATCGTCCGGGAAGTGGAGACTCTGATGGAGCAGTCGCGCGGTGAGCAGTGGTGGACGCACTACGCCGACGTCGCCGGCGAGATGATGAACAGCCTGTTCGCGCTTGAGGCGCACTCCAAGATGATCAGGACGTGCCAGCAGATCCTCGTGCCCGGCATGCTCCAGACCGCCAGTTACGCGCGAGCGGTCATGGACAACTTCTACAACACCTACCCCGACCCGAAGACGCGGGAGAAGAACCGGGCGACCGTCGAGCGGCGCCTGGAGTTGCGCCTGCGCCGCCAGCACCTGCTCGACCAGCCCGACGCCCCCCTGTTCGAGGCGCTGATCGCCGAACAGGCCGTGCGCAAGCTGCACGGCGGCAAGACCGTGATGCGCGAACAGCTGCGCCACCTGTACAACCTCGGGGAGAACAAGGAGAACGTGCACATCCGGATCCTGCCGGAGTCCGCCACGCTGTCCGGCTCCCCGGTCCATCCGGCGATGACGCTGTACAAGCCGCACGACAGTGCCACCGGCCGGACGATCTACCTGGAAGACATGAACCGCGGCGGCACCTTCCTCGCGGAGCCGACCGACGTCGAGGTGTACCAGGCGTCGATCGATGACTGGTGGAGCAAGGCGCTCACCAAGCAGGAGACGCTCGACTGCCTGCAAGAGCGCATCGACGAGCTGTCCGCCGGCGCCTCCCAGTAGTCACGCGATGCGGGCTACGGCGCCGTACTCGATCCACTCCGTGGTGTTCTGACGAGGAGCGAGGTCGCTGTCCGGCAGCCAGCGTGATACCTCGACCGGCCCCGGGGACTCCAGCACCTCCAGCCGCGCGAAGTACCTCTGCACCTCCTCTATCGAACGCACACGTCCCCAGTGCCCGCCGGTGGCGTCGCTCATGAACTGCGTGACTTCCTCTCGCAGTTGAGGGCTGTCGCTGGCCAACTGGGAGACCACCATGTAGCTGCCGGGCGGCAGCAGGCCCGCGACTCTGTTGACCAGCTCCCACGGGTCGTCGTCGTCCGGGATGCAGTGCAGCACGCTCACGAACAGGGCGGCCACCGGCCGGCCGTCACGCAGCAGACGTCTGACTTCCTCGCTCTTGAAGATGGCGTCGGTGTCGCGCATGTCGGCGTCGAGGACAGCCGTCGTCTCCGGGTCCTCGGCCAGCATCATGCGGCCGTGGCCGAGGACGACGGGATCGTTGTCGAGGTAGACGACCTCGCTGCTCGGGTCGACCTCTTGCGCGACCTGGTGCACGTTCGGCCGGGTCGGCAAGCCTGAGCCGTGGTCCAGGAACCGTCGCACCCCGCGCTCGCGGGCCAGATACCTGACCGCACGGACAAGGAACGCCCTGTTCACTAGCGCTAACTCACGGCTGCTCGGGGCCATGCGCAGCAATTGATCGCACGCTTCCCGGTCCACAGCGTAATTATCCGTGCCGCCAAGCAAGTGGTCATACATTCTGGCAACGCTGGGTTTGCTGGTATTAACGATGAGCCGCTCCCCACGCTCGCAAAACCCCGCACTCACCTGTGGCGACGCGAGGCATCGACGGTAGGGGTCCATGCTAGGAGAGTCGTTCCCACGTTTGCTACCCGCGGCCACCAACGGGCGACGCACCGTCGAATCAAATCAGCCGCGCATTAACGCCCCTGACGCACCGGCGCACACCGGGTGGCATTCGACGGAGTCATATTCACTTGCCGAGATTTTGTACGGCCCGGCTGTGGAGCAGCTCGAATTCCGCTTCCGACAGCCCCATGGCATGACCGGCCTGCTGGGACGTCAGGCCGAGTTTGTGGCGCAGGACGAGCGCGTCGGCCTCACGGCGGTCGAGCATACGGTGGAGCCGGGCCGCCGACTCCGTCCGCCGGCCCGCGCATTCCCGCGACAGCACCTCCCAGGCCGCCGCTGACGGAGAAGCGCTGCCCAGTAACGCTGGCCAGCGGGCGGCGACCTCGGACAACGCGGCGCGGGCCAGCTCACCGCCCCGGTGCCGCGATCCGGCCACGGCACTGCCGAAACGCCAGTACACCGGCCAGTGGTCACGGCTGAAGGCCGCATAGGCGAGGGGAGCGCTCACGGGCTCCACCTGCGGGGGGTCGGTCGGCGCGGGATCAGGGTTCGAGGGTTCACGGTCCGCGCGCGACCCACGAGGGTCGTGGCGCTTGAGCATGGTGTCCACCCCACAAGGCTCGAAAGGTATCGGCGCACCCCCGGTTCGAGGGCGCTGTCGTGCATGCTGCAGGCGTCACAGCCCCTGCGGTCGTCGGGAAGCAGCGGGCACATGTCCGCCCAGGTCCCCGAGCAGGCAGCTCGTGCCCTGGCCGCCCCGGCCGCAGGTCGTCGCGGCCAGGGCACAAGCTGCACGGGCTCGTCCGGCGCGTCAGCCGGCGTAGCGGATCTTCACGAAGGAGACGGAGCTTCGGTCCGACCACGCGGTCGCCGTCATCATCATCTGGACCTCCGGCGCCAGGGCCCCCGGCCAGATGACCGCGACAGCCATCACCGCGACGGTCAGCGCCGACCCGAACCGGAAGTTGAGCAGGAAGACGCTGGCGACGGCCGTTTGGAAGAGCACCGTCAGCGGAATGCTAGCTTCGGGCGCCGCCCGGACAAGGCGGACCAGCCCCTTGCGAACGTGCTGAATCAACTCTCGTACCTCCCTGGTGCGTTCGGATGGTGAAGCACGAGGAGAAGGGCCCCGACGCGAGCGACCAGCAGGCTCGGGGCCCTTCACCGTGCCGTTCGCACGCTAGCCCCGCCACGCGGACAACAGCACGAGCTGACAATCGTGAAAACGGAAGCAGGAACTCCTGGTGATTCCCGAAGCGGTCGCCACAGACGACTGCTTCACAGTCAGACAGCAGTCACCGATTGACGGAAAGCGCTCAACATGGTCGGCTCCGGTCAGAAAACGCCAGCCTCACTGAAAAACACACCTACATCCCTCATGTGAAATCACTCTTTCGAGGGAAGCTCTCAGCCGCTCACGCAGGAATCGTGGAATTCTCGCGGGCTTCGCGCCAGACGATCTCTGCCCAGCGCGGGGCAGGCGGCCGGCCCCGCAGACCACGCTCCTGGACGACAGCCCGGCGGGGCCGCGCTCGGGCTCCCTCCGCGACGAGCCCCCTCACCGGAGGGCGGGGCAACATAGCGTGGGATCGCCGGTTACTGAGGTTGAACTCGTGATGTCGTGGTCTTGCTCAGGCTGGTCTGATGGTCAGGCCGGTCTCGGCGAGGCAGCCGTCAATGAGGTCGCTGCGGTACTGGATGTGCCGCAGGCCGCGTCGGATGCGCTGGACGAGGTGTTCAGGTGTGCTGAAGGCGACGTTGGAGAGCCAGCCCCGCCGCAGCAGTGACCAGATTCCCTCGACGGGGTTGAGGTCGGGTGCGTAAGGCGGCAGGTAGTAGATGGTCAGCCAGTCCCGGCCTTCGGCGAACTCCCGAAGGCCGCTGGCCTTGTGGACGTTGAGGTTGTCCCAGATGAGCACGATCGGGCCGCCGAGCTGCTGGTGGGCGGCGATCAGCAGGTCCCGGTAGTCGCGCCAGGAGAAGCTCTTGCGTCCGTCGCGTCGGCCGTCGTCCCGACGCGGCCGGTAGATCAACCGCGACCTATGGCCGGGCTTATAGCAGGTCAGCGCAGCGATCGATATCCGTCTGCGAGATCGGCCGCGGACCCGCACCACGGGAGTCCGGCCGCGCTGTGACCAGGTCTTCGCCTGCGGCGGCGTCATGGAGAATCCGGCCTCGTCCTCGAAGACGAGCCAGGCCCCATGGGCCGCCGCGAGTCTTCCGCGCACGGCCACACCTCCTTGACCCACCCGGCCACCGCGTCGTCGTCCCGCTCGATCGCGCGTCGGGCCGGGACCTGGCAGGACCAGCCGTTGCGGACCAGGAGCTTGCGCACGCCCTGGATCGTGTAGGTCAGGTGGAAGCGCCGGCCGATCACCGTCTTCACACGGCTCAGGGTCCAGCGTTGGTCCTCCCAGCCGTGCGCGGCCGGCCCCTTGGCCAGCTCTGCCTCCAACTGCGCGAACTGCTTCTCACTCAGCCTCGGCAGCGACGCCGGGCCCTGCGACCGCAGAGCCCGCGGACCGCCCTTGTCCCACATCTGCCGCCATCGCTGCACCGAGCGGACGCTGACCCGCAGGTCCTTGGCGATCACCAAGCTCGCCTCGCCCTGCGCGAACCTCTCGGCCGCCTTGAGCCGTAACTCCTCGCGGAACTGCTGCCGTTCGGCGGTCAGCCCGCCCCCTTGTGGATACCGCATCCCCCGGTGATACCGCACGAGCGACGAGCCGTCAGCCCCCACGACTCCACGAGTTCAACCTCAGTAGCCAAACCGGCGATCCCACGCATCATTGGACGTCCACCGCCACGCCCTGCCCGCACGTCGAAAGGCACCACCCCACGGCCACAGAGCAGCCACAAGCCGGCAGGCGATCACGCCGCCGCGTAGCCGGCCCGGAACAGGTCCAGCGCCCGCTCCACGTCTCGCGGCGTACGCAGCTGCACCTCCAGATCGCCCGTCCCGTGATGGCCGAGACCGGACACGTCCCGGGTGAAGCCCGGCACGAGGTCGACGTCCTTCGGGTCGACCCTCAGGTAGACCAGCAGTTTGCTGCGCTGCGGCGGGCAGAGGCAGGCGAAGTTCCGCAGCCGCTGATACGCCCGGTACTGCTTGCGCTCGACACGGTTCACCCCCTCTCCGAGACCGACCAGCGCCTCGTCGACCGCGCTCGCCAGCTCCCTCATCGACGTCCCCTGGACGCCGGCCGCCCGAGCAACCGCCGGGCGGCGCCCTCGGCGTGCCACCTGCGCGCCCCCGCTCACGGACGCCACGGTCTCGAATCCGAGCAGGTCGCTGCCGAAGAGTCGGTAACGGACCAGGTCGATCGAGCGCCGGTGCTCGCGCACGGCATGCACGTCGTAGCGGGTGAAATCGCCGGCGACACAGATCAGGCGCGGGCCGCTCCACAGCACCTGCGACGCGGCCGTCACCCCGAGCCGGTCGCGGACCAGGTGCTCGAACTCAGCACGGTGGTCCATCAGCCAGGCCAGGTAGAACAGGCCCTGGTTGATGACGCCGGCGTCCGTGCCGCGCTTGTACTCGACGATGACTGGCGAGCCGTTCTCGTCCAGCCCGAGCGAGTCGATCCGACCCCCGTGCACCGGTCCGGTGCTGTACTCGCTCGCCAGGAACCGGACGCCCAGCAGCGTCTCCATGTGCGTCTCGACGAGACGCTGCACATCTGCCTCGACCTCAGCAAGACGCGGCACGACCTCAGTCATGCCGTCATTCATCGTGTCCGTGCGGAACAGCTTCAGGCCCGACACCTTCCCTTCCTCGGTCTCGAAGATCACCAACGCCGAGGAAGTGCGGGATTGTTTCCAGGAGAGGCTTCGGGGATGTGACGATAATGTAAGAACCTACGTACGGCCTGATCGGGGAGCGCTCGCGTACCCCGCTCACCGGGAATCCGCGATTCCCCCATGCGTCCCCCGCGACCTGGGGGACAGTGCCCGGAAGCTGCGTTTACGCAGGTCAGCCCCCGTAGCTCAGTGGATAGAGCACGTGCCTTCTAACCTCGCGCTTTCATGAAGCGGGCTGTCCGAGAGGCGGTCAGGTAAGCGAAAAGTGCCTCTGACCAGCGAAAATATGGATTGTTGAGATCCTTGTTCCCGCTCCTGTCGGAGGCACTTTCCCGGTGAAGCAGCCTTGTGGGTCCTACCCCCATGTCCGTGTCCGGGACGACGGCCGAGCCGTGGACTCGCAAGCCGGTTCGGTCTTGCTGGTCGAAACGGTCCGCAAGATCGGCCTTGACCGGGCCATCTCCGCAGCGCTCGCCCCCTGGCGCAAACCGCGGGCCGTCCACGACCCGGGCAAGGTCCTGCTGGACCTCGCGCTGGCGGTCGCGCTCGGCGGAGACTGCCTCGCCGACGTCGCACTGCTGCGGTCCGAGCCGGCCGTGTTCGGACTGGTGGCCTCCGACCCGACGGTCTCCCGCCTGATCGACACCCTCGCCACCGTCGGCGGGAAGGCACTGACCGCGATCCGTGCGGCTCGGGCCGAAGTCCGCGGCCACGTCTGGAAGTTGGCTGCAGATCGGGCTCCGGACGCCGGTGGGCAGGTGACCGTGGATCTGAACGGAGTGCTGGTCATCGCCCACTCGGACAAGCAGGACGCCGCCCCGACCTGGAAGAAGACCTACGGTCACCACCCACTGATGGGCTTCGTCGACCACGGTCCCGGTGGCACCGGTGAACCTGTCGCCTCCCTTCTGAGGGCGGGCAACGCGGGCTCGAACACGGCCGCCGACCACATTGAGGCCGCCCGCCTTGCCCTCACTCAACTGCCCACGGAGTACCGGCGAGGGCGGCAGACCTTGATCCGCTGCGATTCCGCGGGCGGCACCCATGACTTCGTGGCCTGGCTCGCCCAGCGCGGGCGCTGGCTGTCCTACTCGGTCGGCATGGTGATCACCGAGGCCATTCATCAGCACGTGCTCAAAATCCCAGCATCGGCATGGACGCCAGCCGTCGAGACCGGCGGCGAGGTCCGCGACGGGGCCTGGGTCGCCGAACTCACCGGCGACCTGCTTGAGGGCTGGCCGAAGGGCATGCGGCTGATCGTCCGCAAGGAATGGCCGCATCCCGGGGCCCAGTTGAGGATCACGGATGCGGACGGCATGCGGATCACCTGCTTTGCTACCAACACCGCCGGCCGTCCCATCGCCGAACTCGAGCTCCGTCACCGACTGCGGGCTCGGGCCGAGGATCGTATCCGAGCTGCCCGCGCGACGGGCCTGCGGAACCTGCCCCTGCACGACACCGCGCAGAACAGGGTGTGGCTGGAGATCGTCCAGATCGCTCTCGACCTGCTGGCCTGGATGCCCATGCTCGCGCTGACCGGCCGCACCCATCTCTGGGAACCCCGCCGCCTCCGCTTCCGCCTGTTCTCCACAGCTGGCCAGCTCGTGACCACCGGCCGGCGCCGCATCCTCCGCCTCGCGGCCCACTGGCCCTGGACCGGCGAGATCACAGACGCCCTCGCACGGCTCGCACTCCTGCCGAACCCCGGCTGACCAGCAGCTTCCCTACCCCGGCGAGTAACACCACCCCACCCGGAGCAGTGGAACCCGGCGCCCACCCGACGCGTCACTCGGGCCCACGGCCTGCCCACCTTCAGCCACCGAAAGCAAAACGGTCCGCCAACTCCGTCGGGGGACTGTCAAGTAGGGTCGGGGGCTGGCGCGGTGGCGTAGTACGTACGCTCCGTTTCCAGCCCCCGCCGCATCGAACCGTGCGTGCGGTTCTCCCGCACACGGCTCACCGACGCCGTTCACCACCGGCATTCGGCCTGCCCCGCCAGTCCCGGAAGGGTCTGGGTGCAACAACGGTTCCGTGCAGGGCGATCAGTCCCAGGGAGTCCTGGGCGGCGAAGGCAACCACCGCCCAGCCGAACTTCCTGGTGCGCCGGTGCTTCTTGGCAAGGAACCCGCCGATCCGCATCCGCGCGTACGAGCCGATCTGGTCAAAGACATGGGCCGAGTTCCCGAACCGGAAATACGCAGCCCATCCGCGCAGGAACGCGTTCACGTCCTCCACGATCACCTTGACCGGCCGCAACAGCCTGCGTCGGTCCGTGAGTTCACGGATCCGGTCGCGGGCATGCTGCATCGCCCTTGCCGAGGGCCAGCGGGCGAGGAAGGCAACCGGACGCCGGTTGCCGCGCGGCCGGGACGCCACCCACCGATGGTGAAACCCGAGGAAGTCGAACCCCTCGCCGTCCACCCGCAGGTGCACAATCCTGGTCTTGGCCGCCTTCGGCTCCAGGCCGAGTTCGGCCAGCAGGCCCTTCAGCCGCTCCAGGGCGGCTTCGGCCTGCGCGCGGCTGGCGCACATCACCACCACATCGCCGGCATAACGCACCAGCACCCCGTGATCCCGTGTCGCCCACGCCCGGTCCAGCCGGTGCAGATAGACATTGGCCAGCAGCGGGGAGATGACCCCGCCCTGGGGAGTGCCGGACACCGGCCGACGGACCTGCCCGTCCTCCATGGCCCCGGCCCGCAACATCGCGCGCAGGAGCTTGAGGACCGACCGGTCCACGACGCGTTCCTCGACCGCCTGCATCAACTTCTCGTGCGGAATCGCCTCAAAGCAGTTGGCGATATCCGTCTCCACCACCCAACGCCTGCCCCGCCACGCCTCATCCACGAGGACCTGGAGGGCATCGTGTGCTCCGCGCTTCGGCCGGAACCCGAACGAGCACGGAAGCATGTCGGCCTCGAAGACCGGCTCGAGCACGATCTTCAACGCGGCCTGCACGATCCGGTCGCGAACCGAAGGAATCGACAACGGCCTCTGCTCCGCCACGCCGGGCTTCGGAATGAACACCCGGCGCGCAGGCAACGGCCGCCAGCGGCCTTCCCGCAGTTCCGCGGCCAGCTCGCCGAGGAGACGGTCAACGCCGTACTCCTCAACTTCAGCCAGAGTGGTGGCGTCAATGCCCGGCGCGCCGTTGTTGCGACGCACCGTCACCCACGCGCGCCTCAGGACGTCCCTGCGGTGGACCTTGTCCCCCAGCGCGTGGAACCGCCGTCCGGGACCGGCCTTGGCCGCCCGGTAGAGCGCATGCTGCAAGGCTCGGACCGGATCCAGCTTCAGGGATCCCGACGTGGTGGAACTAGCCGAAACGGCACTCACCAAGCCCCTCCAGACAACCTGCACATCGACGAAGCAGCGGCCCTTCCCTGGCCGGCGGTTGTGTTGTCCGCCGGCTCGTCGCGGTACTACGGCCGCCTCCGACGCCCACCCGGCCCGCGCCCACTTCCCGGGGATCACCCGGTTATAGGACGCGCAGCTTCCGGCAGCACCTGTCCGCAGGCCGCCGGGCCGGGGAGGGCCTCCCCAGTTCCCGCTGTCACCGTCGCAACGTTCCATGCCCCATACGCCGGGGAGTCCCTCACGGCTGCATCTCCAGGATCTTCGCCGCTTCCATGGCCTTCGCCCTGATTTCGGGGGCTCGGCACTCCCTGTCCCCGCCCCGAGAGGCGGGCCTCTAACGACGCCGCAGGCTTCGCGTGATGCTACGGACCGCTGCTTTGCTCCCCCTTACAGGGCTTTCGACACTGGGCTTCGACGCCGGGCGTTTCCCCCCGACGCCGCCAGTCTGCTACCGGGCCTCCTGGCAGCTACCCGGACCGGACTTCCACCGGCAGGCGACAACGAGCTTACGACTCAAGATCAGCTACATCACGAAGACCTCCGAGTCTGCTGGGCGCGCGAAAGCGCGAGGCTAAGGACGGGCCAGCACGGCACTCCGGACGAATCGTGATCATGCAACGGCCCCTGCGTCCTCACCCTTGAGCAGCAACGCTGAAAGAGCTCAACAAGCTTCGGATCAGCAGGGTGAGAATTCCTCAAAGATCACCCAGTATTCATCATCTTCCTCTCTGGTCGCACAGACGCGCTTCCCGTCCATGGACAAAGCAATGAACTCTATCGATCCATTAACCTTCAGTAGCCGACCAGGAAGGTCGCTGCCGACAAGGTCCTTCACACAGAGCCAACCCCTCCCGCTCGCCCCCGGCCCAGCCAGCAAGATCAGAAACCTACCATCCTCCGCTGCCAACCGTTTTCCCGCTGCCACCCTGTGCCACTGTCGCCCCAATTCTTCCACCGGGTTCGAAGCATTCATTGGGACAGCCATCATTGGCTCTACGTATGCATTGGACATCAGTTGCACGATATCTAGCGCAGCGGGGACTTCATTACCGTCTGCCGCACACGACTCCAGGCCGCAAGAAGCGAGACGCAAACGAGTCTCATCTGAGCCAGGAACCATTCCCTACACCTCTCTACCTCAGCCCCACGCCGTCACCATGTACCCCATCCTTCTTCATAAAAGAAATGGTGATCACCGCCAGGCTTGTCCATCCATACTTCTCATAATCGTACCGTCGCGGCGAACTTTTGGGCTTTTGATTGTTCCAGTCGAAGTTCACGAAGTTCCTGAGGGAGTCATACTTCGGCTTGCCGGCATGGAAGTGCGGACCAGCCTTGTCGAAGGTGTGCTCGACGACGACCCGAGACCCCTGCGCAGTTTCGTACTGTCGGAACCGTCCCCAGTGAGTGGGGTTGGAGGAGTAGAAGTAGCCAGGTGCATGCGCGAGCTTGACGTTTCCTGTGACAATCCAAGCAGCGTCTGGAACAGCCCCGTGGGGAACACCAGCCAAGCTGAATGCCGCGGCTTCCGCGTCTGCTCGGTTCAGGAACGGATTGCTTGCCTCCCCCTTTGGCAGGAGAGATGGGTCGCCAGCATGTGCTGCTCCAGGACCGACGCGTGGCGGCACCGTCGCAACCGGCTTGCCAAATAGGCCCCTGAGCGCCCCCCACGCCGGCTTGACGAAGTTGGCGAGTCCACCGGTGAGTGCGCCGACGAGCAGGTCCATGGGCGTGGTCGGCTGGCATTGAGCCGTATTGATAGCCCAGGTAAGACCCATGCCGATCGCTGCGTCAGTGACGGCGGCGACGGCGAGAGCGCGTCCGCCTTGGAGCCCGAGTCCAGCGGCGAGGCTGGTGCCTGCGGGTGCGAGGAATCCGCCGACGGCACCGACGACTGCGCCCTGAGCGGTGGCGGCTGCGAAGTCACCCCAGTCGAAGTCGTCTTGGTGGGTGAGGGCGTAGACGCCGCCGCTGACGATTGCTCCGAGTCCTGCGCCGATGCACATCGGGCAGTTGCCGGAGGGGTCGGCGAGGTTGGCGGGATCGTTGTCGGCGTAGTTGTAGGGGGACTGGTTGGGGTTGTCCGGGGTGGCTGCGACGGGGTCCTGGGTGGTGAAGCGGTTCTGGTCGGTGTCGTAGGAGCGGGCGCGCAGTTGGAGGCGGTCGGGGATGTACTGGTCTTTGTACTGGCCGGTGTAGCCGTAGGGGCTGGTCTGACCGCCGGTGATGGTGGCCTTGCCGGTGGTTGTGCCCCAGGGGGTGTAGGTGTAGCGGTAGTTGCCGACGCCTGCGGAGTCGTAGACGGTGCTGACGGAGTTCTGGCGGTCCTGGGTGAAGTAGTAGGTGCCGGCGGTGCGGTCCATGGAGCGGGCCGTGCCGTCGGGGTCGTAGTGGTAGTCCGCGGTCAGAGCGCCGGAGGCGTCGGTGTCGGTGGCTATCTGCGGTAGGGCACCGAGAAGGTCCCAGCGGGATGTGCCGGCGAGGGTGTTGTTCTTGTTGACTGTGGTGCGGTTGCCGTCGGCGTCGTGCAGGAACGAGTAGGCGTTGGTGCCGATGGTGGCGGTTTTGATTCGGCCTGCCGGGTCGTAGGTGTAGGTGCCGTCGTCGTCTTTGGTCTGGTTGCCGTCGGCGTCGTAGGTGTAGCTGGTGGTTGTCGTTCCGGCGGTCGTTGTGGAGAGTTGGTCGCCGGCGTCGTAGGCGTAGGTTGTGGTGGTGCCGGACAGGGCGGAGGTCTTGAGGTTGCCGACCTTGTCGTAGGTGTAGGTGTTGCCGGTGGTGCCGGTCAGGCAGGAGGTTGCAGAGGTGTCGGTGCAGACACGGGTCATGCGGCCGGCGTCGTCGTAGGTAAAGCGGGTGGGGTATCCGGTGCTGGGTTTGTCGGTGACCAGGCGGTCGTTTTCGTCGTAGGTGTAGGTGTTGCTGAGGGTGGGGGTGGTCAGTGCGGCCAGGCGGCCGGCCTCGTCGTAGGTTCGGGTCTCGCTGCGGGCCGTGGTGGTGGGCAGAGTGACCGTGGTCAGGTTGCCGGCCGGGTCGTAGGCGTAGGAGGTGGCTTTGCTGTTGGTGGTCTGGGTTTTGATCCGGTCGGCTTTGTCGTAGGTGTAGGTGGTGGCGCGGCCGTCGGGGTACGGCCGTGGTGAACAGGCGGAGCCGCGTAGGTTGCGCAGGCCGGTGGCCCGGGCGGCGCGGATGCGGTCCTCGGCCCTCGCCCGCAGCCGGTGACGGAGCTCGAGTTCGGCGATCGGCCGGCCCAAGGTGTTGGTGGCGAAACAGGTCAGCCGCATGCCGTCCGCATCCGTGAGCCTCAACTGTGCTCCGGGGTGCGGCCGTTCCTTCCTGATGATCAGCCGCATGCCCTTGGGCCAGCCGTCCAGGACATCACCGGTGAGTTCGGCGACCCAGGCGTCGTCACGGATCTCGCCGTCCGCCTCGACGGCCGGCGTCCAGGCCGAGGAGGGAACCTGTAGGACATGCTGGTGGATCGCCTCGGTGATCACCATGCCGACCGAGTAGGACAGCCACCGCCCGCGCTGGGCGAGCCAGGTGACGAAGTCGTGGGTGCCGCCCGCGGAGTCGGTGCGTATCAGGGTCCGGCGTTCGCGCCGGTACTTCTTCGGCAGCTGGGCCAGGGCCAGTCGAGCGGCGGTGATGTGGTCGGCGGCCGTGTTCGATCCCGCGTTGCCTGGTCTGAGCAGGGCCGCGACCGGTTCACCCGTGCCGCCCGGTCCGTGGTCGACGAACCACAGCGGGTGGTGGCCGTAGGTTCGCTTCCACGTGGGCGCGGCGTCCTCCTTGTCCGAGTGCGCGATCACCAGCACCCCGTCGAGGTCGACGGTCACCGTCCCGTCGGCATCGGGCGCTTTCCCGTGGGCCAACTGCCAGACCCGCGCTCGCGGGCTTCGGCCCGCGCGGCACGGATCGCCGTCAGAGCTTTCTCGCCGGAGGCTGCGAGGGTGTCGATGAGGCGGGAGACCGTCGGGTCGGAGGCGACCGGTGCGTACACGGCCGGCTCGGTCCGCAGTATGGCGACATCCGCGAGGCAGTCTTCGGGGGCTCGGCACTCCCTGTCCCCGCCCCGAGAGGCGGGCCTCTAACGACGCCGCAGGCTTCGCGTGATGCTACGGACCGCTGCTTTGCTCCCCCTTACAGGGCTTTCGACACTGGGCTTCGACGCCGGGCGTTTCCCCCCGACGCCGCCAGTCTGCTACCGGGCCTCCTGGCAGCTACCCGGACCGGACTTCCACCGGCAGGCGACAACGAGCTTACGACTCAAGATCAGCTACATCACGAAGACCTCCGAGTCTGCTGGGCGCGCGAAAGATCGAGGCTAAGCACTCGCCCCAATTCGTCGAGGACACCGAAGTAAGTCCAGATCCCGCACTCCGCGAGAGTGGAGGTATACCGGTTCGCCCTCGCGCGTTGGCGGTGTGGACGTTCACGTAATTGCCTGACCGTCGACAGGCGGGAATCATCGACCCGCGCGTTCTACTTCCCCGAATCACCGGTTCACCCCCGCGGACGCGGGGGTGAACCGCCGAGCGCGAGCACAAGGGCGACCCGGTCCTGGTGGTCCCCGCCGACGCGGGGGTGGTTCGCCATGACAGCCGGTCCAATAATGCGACCCACCCACGGCAGTCACTCAACGTGACTACGACAGCGATGCCTTTCGTCTCACCGTCACCCGCCCCCAGCTCCTCCCTGGGGAGAATCTGGGGAGTAGCTGCCCTGTTGGGGAGCGCGTGGGGAGGATCGGCTGCATAACGCGATGCGAACGTGAAAGACGCTGAAAGAGCCATCTGTGCAGGTCAGCTAAGGATGCGGCGACATCACCGCAGGTCCGCGCCGGTACGTGGACAACTTCAGCACGTAGGCCCCGAGGTCGTCCCCCTCGACGAGCCCCGGCAGCGAGCCCCCCTCACGCAACGGCGTGATGAAGCGGGTCGCGGCGACCTCTCTCAGCATGAACCCGTACTCCCCACCCGTGGCGAAAGAGGCATCGTATCCGGGGACGATCTACGTCAGGTCCACGTCGGCGTACAGCATGTCGTGGTCCGAGTACTCGCTCGGATGTACCCGGTGGCCGAGGGAGGTGGCGCCCCTCAGGAAGACGTAGTCGAACTTGCTCTGCCAGTCGGTGGTCGTCTTGCAGGCGCCGGTGGACGCGGGGCGGCACTCGGGGTCCGTGTCCTCGGCCAGGGCCCACATCCCGGTGAGCTCGGAGGCGTCCGGCACGGCGTTGAAGTCGCCGATGACGATCGCGCGTTCGTGCCGGGCGACCTCCTCGGCGAGGACGCCGACCTGGTCCGCCCGGACCGTCTCCTGACGCCGTTGGGCGAGGTGGGTGTTGAAGACGCGGACCGGCTGTCCGTCCACCGAGGTGGTGACGGCCAGGTACCCGCGGTCCTCGGAACCGCCGTCGGGGTACTCCACGTTGACGCGGTCCGTCATCGGCGCCGCCGAGAGGATCGCCTGTCCGTAGCCACCCGGGCTCCACGGGACTCCCCCGCAGCGGTTCCAGTTGTGCAGGACCGACCCGTAACTGACGTGGTAGACCAGCCCGTGGAGCCTCTCCAGGTACTCCCGGATCCATTCGACGTCCCGCACGCACGCCTCTTGCAGGCCGATGACCTGCGGCGCGTACGCGGCGATCTCGGCGGCCTTGCCGACGTCGCTCGCCTTGCAGGGGTTGCAGATGTTCCACGTCATGACCCGGTTCGCCACGATGTCCCGGTCGGGCTCGACCGGCGCCGACCCGGCGTGGGCGCCGTTGCGCGCGCTGGGGCCGACGAGCACCACGCAGGCCACGGTCATGGCGCCCGCGAGCAACCGCGTGCCCCTTCCGAACACCATCGCCTCCCGGTACGTCGTTCCGTGGACGTTCCGATCAGTGCCGATCAGCGTCGATCAGCACTGTCCAGTACGTAGAGAGAACCTCAAACGGTCAACGATTCGTTCCCGTGGCCCAGTGCACGGTGTCGCCGGACTTGATCACGAGGTTCCCGTCGGCCTGGAACACGAGGACCGCTCCCGGGTTGCCGTCGGTCTGCGAGGCCCACAGGGGCCGGCCGGCGTTGTCGTAGACGACCAGGTTGCCGTCCTCCTGGAAGCGGGCGGTGTTGCCCTCGCCGCCCGTCATCGCCGCCCAGCGCGCCTGGTGGTCCTGGTCGTAGACCACCAGGTTGCCGTCCTTCTGGATGATCAGGCTCCGGGGCGCGGTCACCACGGACTCGCCGGTGGCCAGCTCGAACGGGGCCTGGACGACCTTGAGCACCCCGTCGTTCCCCTGCGGCTGCTCGGTCTTCTGCGGCTCCTGGGATTCCTGTGCCTTCTCGGACTCCTGGGCTTTCCCGGACTCCTGGGCCTTCTGGGTCTCCTCGGCCGGGGCGGAGGCGGAGGCCGGGGCGGACGCGGAGGAATCGGCCGAGGACCGCTGGGTGCCGAAGTGGACGGCGGCCACCACGGCCGCCACCACCGCGACCGCCGCGACGGCCGTGGTCAGCAGCCACGTGGGCGGACGGCGACGGCCGGGCCCGCCCGGTGCGGCGAGGACGGTGTCGGACCGCATGGTCGCCGGGGCCGTTCCCTGGACGGCGGTCGCCACGGCAGACTGGCGTGCGGCGTCGACCAGGGTGTTCGCCGAATGCTCGGCCTCCGTCAGTCGTCCGGTGAGATCCGCCGGGCACTCGTCGGGCCAGCGCCCGAGCCGGCCGCCCCGCTCCTCCAGCCATCCGCCCAGCCGGGCCGCCGTCGGGCGGGCGGCCGGCTCCTTGGCCAGGCAGGCGGTGAGCAGCGGCGCCAGCTCCGGGGGGACGCCTTCGAGGTCGGGCTCCTCGTGGACCACCCGGTAGAGCAGACTGGCCGCGGGGACCTGCTCCCCCGCGCGGGAGAAGGGGCCGCGCCCGGTCGCGGCGTACACCACCACGGCGGCCAGCGAGAACACGTCGGCGGGTTCGGCGGCGACGCTGCCGACCGCCTGGTCGGGCGCGAGGAAGCCGGGGGAGCCCACGGAGACGCCGAGGCGGGTGTGCCGGCTGTCGTCGGCGGCCCGTGCGACGCCGAAGTCGATCAGCCGCGGGCGGTCGCGCGCCAGCAGGACGTTGCCGGGCTTGACGTCCCGGTGCGCGAGGCCGGCCTGGTGCACGGCCTGCACGGCGGCGCACAGCTCGGCGGCGAGGGAGAGCAGCGCGGGCCGCGGCAGCGGGCCGTGGGCCGCGACCCATTCGGCGAGCGACGGCGCGGGCACGTACTCGGTGGCCAGCCACTGCGGGCTCTGGCCCGGGGCGCTGTAGTCCACGACGGTCACGGTCCACGGCGAGCGGACGCGGTCGCTGTTGCGTATCTCGCGGGCGAACCGCTCCTCGAACCCCGGTTCGGAGCTGAGGTCGTCGCGGATGGTCTTCAGCGCGAGCAGCCGTCCCGAACCCGTACGGGACAGGAACACCTGCCCCATGCCGCCGGCGCCGAGCCGGCCGAGCAGCGGATAGCCGCCTATGGACGTCGGGTCCGAAGGCTGGAGGTTGTTCATGACGACTGTTCCCCGGAAGTGTGCGTCAGCGCTCGAACCACGCGCTGGGCCTTGGCTTGCGTGCTGGTGAGCAGGGCGGTCCGCGCTCGCAAGTATGCCGGACGGGTACGTCGTCGCCCCCTCTCCTCAACTCATCCGCCCCCCAACTCGTAAGCGCTTACCGGAAGTTGCTCCTGGGGACACGCTCTCGTGCCCCAGGGCATCTCCGTTGCTGCCCTTTCGGCACCGGGGCGGCCGTCAACTGGCGGGCGGCATTAGGACGGTGTCGATGAGGTAGACGTCGGCGTTGGCGGTCTTCACGTCGCCGCAGACGACCTTGGCGGTGTCATTGACGGTGTAGGACTCGCCCGAACCCGACGTGGTCAGCTCGGACTTCTCCAGGGTGGCGAAGGAACCGTTCTCCAGGTCCTGGGGGGTCAGCTTCTGGCCCACCACGTGGTACGTGAGGACCTTCGTCAACTGCGCCTTGTCGTTGAGCAGTTGGTCCAGGGTGGCCTGGGGGATCTTCTTGAACGCGTCGTTGGTCGGCGCGAACACGGTGAGGTTCTGCGCGTCGTTCAGCGTGTCGACGAGCCCCGCCTTCTGGATCGCCGAGGCCAGCGTGGACAGGGCGGGAGTGTTGGACGCCGCCGTCGCCACCGGCTCCTTCGCCATGGCGTCGAGGGAGCCGGGACCGCTCTCGGGCACCGCCGAACAGGCCGGGCCGAACGGCTGGCCGGCCGAGGCGCTGCCGCTGTCGGACCAGGCGCTCAGGGCGAGGGGCAGCACGCCGGCCGCGGCCACGGTCACGGCGACGCGGCGTATGCGGGTGTTCATGAGGCTTCTCCTGTCGCTCGGCGCGGCCCGGGCCGCGCTCCCGTGGGGGTCACAGGGAATCCGAGGCCGCGAGCGTCACAGATTGGTCGATAGCGGATAAACACCCCGAAAGAGTTCGCAAGAAATGGTCTTGCGGCCAATCCGAAAGCACCCCAGGTCCGGAATACACGCGTGAGGGATGTCCCGGCCGGAAGGAGCAGTGATGTCGGATGTGTCGCGAGGCGCGTCGGCGAGTGAGGAACCCCAGCGAGGGCGGCGGCGCACGGCCGTCGTCGGCAGCGGCGTCGCCGGCCTTACCGCCGCGTACGTGCTCGCCCGCGACCACCACGTCACGCTCCTCGAGGCCGACGACCGTCTCGGCGGCCACGCCCACACCCACGAGCTGACCTCGCGGGACGGCACGACCCGGCACGTGGACTCCGGATTCATCGTGCACAACCGCCGCACCTACCCCGAGCTCCTGCGCCTGTTCCGCGAACTCGGCGTCTCCACCCAGGAGTCGGAGATGAGCATGTCGGTGCGGTGCGAGGGCTGCGGCCTGGAGTACGCGGGCGCCCGCGGTCCGGCGGGGCTGTTCGCCCAGCCGCGCAACGCCCTGCGCGGGGCCTATCTGCGGATGCTCGCCGAGGTCCCGGTCTTCCACCGGGCGGCCAGGCGGCACCTCGCCCGGCCGGACGAGAGCGCGATGACGCTCGGCGCGTTCCTCGACCGGCAGGGCTTCTCGCCGTATTTCCGCACCCACTTCATGACGCCGGTCGTGTCGGCGGTCTGGTCCTGCGGCGCCGCCACCGCCCAGCGCTACCCGGCCGCCTACCTGTTCCGCTTCCTGGAGCACCACGGCATGCTCTCCGTGAGCGGCTCCCCGACCTGGCGCACCGTCACCGGCGGCTCGCGCGCCTATGTCGAGCGGGTGGCGGAACGGCTGGACGCGGTGCGCCCGGCGACCGGGGTCCGTGCCGTGCGGCGGCACCCCGGCGGGGTCGACGTCACGACCCATGACGGCGTCACTGAGTCGTACGACGCCGTGGTCGTCGCCACCCACCCCGACCAGGCACTGAGCCTGCTCGCGGACGCCACTCCCCGGGAGAAGGAGGTGCTCGGCGCGTTCCGCTACTCGCGCAACACGACGCTCCTGCACACCGACACCGCCCTGCTCCCCCGCGCCCGGGGCGCCCGCGCCTCGTGGAACTACCTGATGCCGTCGTGCCGGGCGGGCTCCGACCGGGTGCGGGTCAGCTACGACATGAACCGCTTGCAGCGCCTGGACGCGCCCGAGCACTACGTGGTCTCGCTCGGCGCGGAGGACCGGGTGGCCCCGGAGCGGGTGCTCGCCCGCATGGTGTACGAACACCCCGTCTACACGCCCGAGTCGGTCGCCGCCCAGCGCCGGCTGCCCGAACTGAACACCTCCGTCACGGCGTTCGCGGGCGCCTACCACGGCTGGGGCTTCCACGAGGACGGCTGCCGTGCCGGCGTGACGGCCGCCGCAGCGCTGGGGGTGCGGTGGTGAACTCCGCGTCCGCCCTGTACCCGTGCACGATCGCCCACGTGCGCACCGCACCGCTGCCGTACACGCTGCGCCACCGCACCTACATGTGGCTCATCGACCCCGACCACCCGCCCGAACTCCCGCGTCTGATGAGGCCGTTGGCCCGCTTCGACCCGCGCGACCACTTCACCGGCGATCAACCGTCGCTGCGCGCGGGGCTGGACGCGTTCCTCGCCTCGCACGGGGTGGGCCTCGACGGCGGTCCGGTCGTGATGCTCACCCACGCGCGCGTCCTCGGCCATGTGTTCAATCCGCTCACCCTGTACTGGTGCCACGGCCCCGACGGCGTCGCACGCTGCGTGGTCGCCGAGGTCCACAACACCTACGGCGAACGCCACTGCTATCTGCTGCACCCGGACGCGTCGGGGACGGCCCGCGCCGACAAGGAGTTCTACGTCTCCCCGTTCTTCCCGGTCGACGGCCGCTACCGGATGCGCCTGCCGCGCCCGCGGGAACGGCTCGACCTCACCGTGCACCTGGAGCGGGAGGGCGGCAGGCCCTTCACCGCAACCGTGCGCGGGATCCGGCGCGAAGTATCCGTGAGCGGACTGCTGCGCCTGGCCGTGCGCCGCCCGTGGTCGACCCTCGCCGTGTCGGCCGCCATCCGCCTGCACGGGATCCGCCTGTACCTGCGCGGACTGCCCGTGCAGCCCCGGCCCCGGCACACCGACCTCGACCCGCGAGGTCGCGACACCGCCGAGACCGCCAAGCCCCCCGAGACCGCCGAGAACCCTGAGAACCGCGAGAACCCGGAGAACGCCGCATGAGGACAGCCGACCCCCGACCCGTCGACGCGGGGCGGACCGCGAACGTGCGCTCCGGCGGCTTCGCCGTCGACCGCGCCCGCTGGCCGGACGTTGCCGTGCCGCCGGACGCCTCGTGGGCCCGGACCGCGATCACCGCGGCCGTCGTACGGCGTGCCCTGCGCGGACTGCCGCTGCGCGTGAGGTTCCCGGACGGCACCGCGATCGGCGCGGGCGGCCCGGTCCTGGACGTGCACGACCCGAAGGCGTTCCACGCGCGGATCGGCAGCCACGGCCTGGTCGGCTTCGGCGAGGCGTACATGGCCGGCGAGTGGGACGCGCCCGACCCGGTCGCCGTCCTGACGGTGCTCGCCGGGCACGTGGCACAGTTGGTCCCCGAACCGCTGCAACGGCTGCGCGGCCTGTGGGCGGCCCGCCGGCCCCGCTCCGAGCGCAACACCCCCGACGGTGCCCGCGACAACATCAGCCGCCACTACGACCTGTCCAACGACCTGTTCGCCCTCTTCCTGGACGAGACGCTCACCTACTCGGCGGCCCTCTTCCGCGGCTTCCCCGCCGCCTGGGACCTGCTGCCGGCCGCCCAGCACCGCAAGATCGACCGGCTGCTGGACCTCGCCAAGGTGGGCGAGGGGACCCGGCTGCTGGAGATCGGCACCGGCTGGGGCGAACTCGCGATCCGGGCCGCCGTGCGCGGCGCGCACGTCACCTCGCTCACCCTGTCCCGGGAGCAGCGCGAACTGGCCCGCGAGCGCGCCGCCGCGGCGGGTCTCGCGGACCGGGTCCGGATCGAGCTGCGCGACTACCGCGAGGCCCGCGGGACGTACGACGCCGTCGTGAGCGTCGAGATGGTCGAGGCCGTCGGAGCGGAGTTCTGGCCCGACTACTTCCGCGCCCTGGACGCCCTGCTGGAGCCCGGGGGCCGGGTCGCGCTCCAGGCCATCACCATGCCGCACGACCGGATGCTGGCCTCCCGGGACACCTTCACCTGGATCCAGAAGTACATCTTCCCCGGCGGTCTGCTGCCCTCCGTGGAGGCGGTCGCCGAGACGGTCCGCGACCACACCGCGCTGCGCGTGGCCCGCCGGGACGCCTACGGCGCGCACTACGCCGAGACGCTGCGGCTGTGGCGGGAGCGGTTCGCCGAGCGCGCGGACGAGGTCTCCGCGCTCGGCTTCGACGCCACGTTCCGCCGGATGTGGACCTTCTACCTGGCCTACTCCGAGGCGGGCTTCCGCTCCGGCTATCTCGACGTGCAGCAGTACCTGCTCACCAAGGAGGCGTCCACCCGATGACCGCCACCCCCGCCGCCCGTCGCCCCGTCGACCACCGCCCCACCGACCACCGCCTCGCCGCCCACCGCCTCGTCGCCGCCGTGGAGACCGCGCTCGGCGGTCCGCTGCCGGTGCGGGTGCGCGCCTGGGACGGCAGCGAGGCCGGAAACCAGGGCCCCGTGGTCGTCGTACGGTCCCGGCGCGCCCTGCGCCGGCTGCTGTGGCAGCCCGGCGAACTGGGGCTCGCGCAGGCGTACGTCACCGGCGAGATCGACGTGGAGGGCGACCTGACCGAGGGGCTGCGCACGCTGTGGGCCGCGGTGCGGGAACGGGGACTGCGCCCGCCCCGGCTCGGCCCCGGCGACCGGGCCAGGGCGGTCGGCGCGGCCGTGCGGCTGGGCGCCGTCGGGCCGCGTCCGGCCCCGCCCGCCTCGCAGGCCAGGCTGCGTGGCGGACTGCACAGCAAGGCCCGCGACCGGGCCGCCGTCAGTCACCACTACGACCTGTCGAACGACTTCTACCGGCTGCTCCTCGACGAGACGATGGCCTACTCGTGCGGCTACTGGGCGAGCGACGCCCCGGAGTTCACGCCGGCCGACGCCCAGCGCGCCAAGCTGGAGCTGATCTGTCGCAAGCTGGGCCTCGTCCCGGGCGCCCGGCTGCTCGACGTCGGCTGCGGCTGGGGCTCCCTCACGCTGTACGCGGCGCAGCGGCACCAGGTGCGGGTCACCGCCGTCACCCTGGCCCGGGAGCAGGCGGCGTACGTCCGGGAGCAGGTGCGCGAGCGCGGGCTGGAGGCGCGCGTGGAGGTGCTCTGCCAGGACTACCGGGACATCTCGGGCGGCTCCTACGACGCGGTCGCCACCGTGGAGATGGGCGAGCACGTCGGGGACGCCGAGTACCCGGCGTTCGCCGCGTCCCTGCACCGGCTGGTCCGGCCGCTGGGCCGGGTCCTGGTGCAGCAGATGTCACGGGGGCGCGTCGCGCCCGGCGGCGGGGCGTTCATCGAGGCGTACATCGCGCCCGACATGCACATGCGGCCCCTCGGCGAGACGGTCGGGCTGCTGGAGGCGGCCGGCCTGGAGGTGCGGTCGACGGAGTCGCTGCGCGAGCACTACCTGCGCACGGTCACAGCCTGGCACCGCACCCTAGAACGCCGCTGGGCGGACGTCGTGGCCCTGGTCGGCGGGGAGACGGCGCGTGTGTGGCGGCTGTATCTGGCGGGAGGGGCGCTCGCCTTCGAGGAGGGGCGGATGGGGGTCGATCAGATCCTGGCCGTCCGGCCGACGGCCCCGGGGCTCAGCGGTGTCCCCGCATCCCCTCGGGACTGGTACACGGGGCTGGACGAGCGCACGGGAACGGACGAACGAGGGGAACGGGACGAACGAGGGGGACGGGGCGAACGGACGGGAGTGATCCAGCCGTGAACGGTTTCGCTTGGGCGGCTTTCGCCGTCAACCTCGCCTGGGCGGCGGGCGCCGCCCTCCTCGTCATGCTGGTCACCTTCGCCGTCGCGGTGCGCAAGGGCGTCCACCGGATCGTCGACGTCGCCTGGGGGCTCGCCTTCACCGCGGTCGCGGCGGTGACGTTCGCGGCGTCGGCCGGCAGCGGCGACCTGGCCCGGCGCGTCCTGGTGACCGTGCTCACGGCGGGGTGGGGGGTGCGGCTGGCGGTCCACATCGCCCGGCGGGGGCGCGGACACGGCGAGGACCCCCGCTACGAGGAGCTGCTCGCCAAGGCGCCAGGCGACCGGAACCTGTACGCGCTGCGGACGGTGTACCTGCTCCAGGGGGCGCTGGTGTGGCTCGTGTCGCTGCCCGTGCAGGCCGCGCAGTACGCGCCGGGCCCCCTGACCGGGTGGGCGGTGGCCGGGACCCTGCTGTGGGCGGTCGGCATGTTCTTCGAGGCGGTGGGGGACGCCCAGCTCGCCCGCTTCAAGGCTGATCCGGCGCACAAGGGCCGGATCATGGACCGCGGGCTGTGGAGCTACACGCGCCATCCCAACTACTTCGGCGACTTCTGCGTGTGGTGGGGGCTGTATCTGATCGCCTGCGACTCCGGTGCGGCGGCGGCCGTCGGGGCGGTGTCGCCGGTGGTGATGAGCCTGCTGCTGATCAAGGGCAGCGGGAAGCGGCTGCTGGAACGCCGCATGGCCGACCGTCCGGGCTACGCGCAGTACGCGGCCCGGACCAGCGGCTTCTTCCCGCGTCCGCCCAAGTGAACGAGTGACGGACGGGGCGTCGCTCAGGGGAGTCAGACGAGATCAGGCGGGATCAGGCGGGGAACCGCATCTGGGCGAGCGGGGCGGAGGTCGGCTGCCGTGAGCCGCCCGCCGGTTCCAGGGTGACCCCCATGCCGGACGCGCCGTCCACGTCACCGCGCAGCAGCACGGCCTGGTCGCTGCGGCGCGAGTCCATCAGACCGGCGGACCGCATGGAGCCGTCGTCGTCGAACCACAGCTGGTAGACCTGCCCCGGGGGCGGCGGCGCCATCCCGGAGACCACGAACACCGCCTGGTCGAGGCTGTCGGAGACGACGACGGCGCTGTCCGTTCCGTCGGCGAGCCTCGCGGTGGTGCTCCGGGCGTCCGGCGCCGTGAGCACGGCCGCGATGGCCTCCTGCGTCCGCTCCGTCTGCCGGGCCTGCTCCAGGGCGTCCTCGGCGCGCTCGTGCTGCCAGACCGCCGTGCCGCCGAGCGCCGCCGCCGTCGCCACGCAGGCGGCCAGCGCCCAGCCGGACAGCCGCCGCCCCCACAGGCCCGCGCGCGCGGTGCGGGACAGGGTCGGCCCGCCGGGGGTCTCCTGCCGGACGACGGTGATCCGGCGCAGGACCTGGTCGCGCATCTCCGGGCGGGGCGTCACGGCCACCGCCATGCCCAGCCGGGCCGCGGTGGCGGCCAGTTCGGCGGTCTCCTGGGCGCAGCTCTCGCACTCGGCGAGGTGCCGCTCGAACGCCTCGCGTTCCTCGACGGAGAGGGCGTGCAGGGCGTAGGCGCCCGTCAGGGTGTGCAGATCCGCGGCCATCACACCGTCACCCCGAGACAGTCGCGCAGCCGGATGAGTCCGTCGCGCAGGCGGGTCTTGATCGTGCCGAGCGGTACCGTCAGCGCCTCCGCGACCTGCGGGTAGGTCAGTCCGCGGTAGTACGCCAGGGTGACGGCCTGGCGCTGGAGCTCGGTCAGGGAGCGCATGCAGCGCCGCACCTGCTCCCGCTCCAGCCGTGCCTCCACCTGTTCGACGACCTCGTCGTACTCGGGCGTCCGGTCCAGCAGGGCCGCCTTGTGCTCGCGCACCGCGGCCGCCTCGACGGAGCGCACGCGGTCGACCGCCCTGCGGTGCGCCATGGTGAGGACCCAGTTGATCGCCGTGCCCCGGTCGGAGCGGTAGCGGGGGGCGGTGCGCCACACCTCCACCAGGACCTCCTGGGCCACTTCCTCCGACTGCGCCTGGTCGCGCAGCACGGCGCGCACGACGCCGAGCACCGTGCCCACCACCGTGTCGTACACCGACGCGAACGCCTGTTCGTCGCCGAGTGCCACCCGGCCCATCAGCTCTTCCAGACCGGGTTTCGCCGATGGATTCGTGCCGATGTGTACGGCTTCTCTCACGTGGGTCCTCCGAGGTCGGGACATCTCCGGACGTAATCCGATCCCGGGACAGCGACGGATTGGTCCCTCTCCCATGAAATCCCAGGTGACGGCAGACTGCTCGCACGGCGGCGAAGGGCCGGGCCCGCCCGCCGCGGCGGCGGGCGACCAAGCCGGCGGCCGACCGGCGACGAATGACCTGTGAGGAGGTCGGATGACCGAGGACGAGCAGACGCGGCCGCCCGCCGCGGACCCGGGGGCGGCCCCCGCCGCCGCGCTGGTGACGCGCCGGGCCGCGGCCACGGCGCGGGCCGCCGTGCTGTTCCTGTACGGCGGGAGGGCCGACAGCCGGGCTCCCTCGCGGCCGTGGCATCTCGCGGCGGTCCGGATGCGGCCCTTCGTGCGGGCCGTCGCCCGGGAGGTGCCCGACGACGACGTCCTCCTGGGCGAGGTGCGTTACCGCCTGCGCGGGTGGAACGGCGCGGAAGCCGACACGCTGAAGGACGTCCGGACGGCGCTGGCGGAACTCACCCGTCTCGCCGGGGACGTCCCGGTGGTGCTGGTGGGGCACTCGATGGGCGGACGGGCGGCCCTGCGCGCCGCGGCCACGCCGCAGGTGGGGGCCGTGCTGGCGCTCGCTCCCTGGTGCCCTCGGGGCGAGCCGGTGGACCATCTGCGGGGCAAGCGGATCGTCGTCCTGCACGGGGACCGCGACCGGGTCACCGACCCCGGCGAGTCGCTGGCGTTCGTCGACCGGGCGCGTGAGGCGGGCGCGCGGGCCGAGGCGCTGATCATGCCGGACGGCGACCACGCCATGCTCCGCCACAGCGGGACCTGGCATCGGCTGACGGCCTCCACGGTGGCGGGCATGCTGTCGTCCCCGTCCCCGCGGAGCGCGTGACCGCGTGCGGTGACAGCTCCGCGACAGCCTTGGCTTACGCCCCGCTGACCTCGGCCGGGTCAATATCTCGACACTGTCCGGTCCGGGCGCGGGGCGCTGAACAAGGGGCGTCCATGGCCCGTACAACTCGGCAGATCATCGATCCCCTTCCGAAGGGAAACCCCAGCATGACCAGCGCATCCATGAAACCCGTGTCGGGGCCCGCCCGCCGCGCCGTGGTGGCGGCGGCCGGAGCCGCCGGGCTCACCGTCGCGCTGACCGCGTGCGGAGGCTCCGACGACAACTCGTCGGGTTCGTCGGGTACGTCGGGCTCCACCGGCTCGACGGGTTCGACGGGCTCCACCGGGTCGACCGGCGGTTCCGCGAGCACGGGCGGCGGCGCGGGCGGTTCGGCGCTCGCCACGAAGGCCGACATCCCCGAGGGCGGCGGGAAGGTGTTCAAGGACCAGAAGGTGGTCGTCGTGCAGCCCACGGCGGGCGAGTTCAAGGCGTTCTCGTCGGTGTGCACCCACCAGGGCTGCGCCGTCGAGGGCATCGCCGACGGCGTCATCAACTGTCCTTGTCACAACAGCAACTTCTCGATCACGGACGGCAGCGTGAAGAGCGGTCCGGCGACGAAGCCGCTGCCCGAGGTGCAGATCACGGTCAGCGGGGACTCGATCACCCTCGCCTGACGCTCCCGTCCGGCCGTTCGAAGCAGGCCAGCACCTCGTCCGTGGTCGCGACCGTAGCGACCAACGCGAGGGTGTGGCGGATCATCGCGGGGGTGTAGTCCGAAGGCACTCCCGCGATGGCGTCGGACGGGACGACGGCGGTGTAACCGCGGTTGACCGCGTCGAAGACGGCGTTGGGGATCGCGACGTTGGCCGAGACGCCGGCGACGACGAGGGTGCGGCAGCCCAGGTTGCGCAGCAGCGCGTCGACGTCGGTGCCCTGGATCGGCGACAGGCCGTGCAGGCGCCGTACGACGAGGTCCTCGTCGAAGACCTCGACGGGAGGCGCGACGCGGACCGCGTCGGTGCCGGAGAGCTGCTGGACGGGGAGGCGTTCGGCGGCGCGGAACAACCGGGCGTTGCGGCCGGCTCCCCGGCCGTCGGGACGGCGCTCGGCGACGGCGTGGAGCACCTGGACGCCGCCCGCGTGCGCGCCGGCCACGAGCCGGGCGACGTTCGCGAGCGCGCCCGACGCCCGTGCGGCGTGGGCGAGTTCGGGCAGCGCGGCGTCGGGTCCCACGACGCCCTGCTGGCACTCGACGGTCAGCAGGACGGTGTGCTCGGGGACGAGGAGGTCATCGAGCGCTCGGTACGACGGCATGGCTCCTCCGGGGCGGCCGGCGGGGGCGAAGTCGGGCGAGAATAGCCACCGTTGCGTGAGCAGGGAAGAAGACTCATCCTTTGGGAAACCATCCTTTTTTGACGTGTTGTCAGAGGCTTCCTCTGGCACGACGTGAGAGAAGTGAACAGAAAAGAGGGCCGGATGACCGTCACTCAGCGCCGGGGCCGGAAGATCATGATGACGCCGGGGGAGCTGGACGCGTTCCTCACCTTCCAGCGCACCTGCCGGGTCGCCACCGTCTCCACCGACGGAGCCCCGCATGTGAGCGCCCTGTGGTTCCTGTGGGACGGCTCCGCACTGTGGCTGTACTCGGTGGTGCGCAGCAAGCGGTGGGCCGACCTGAGCCGTGATCCCCGGGTCGCGATCGTGATCGACTCGGGCGAGGAGTACGACTCGCTGCGGGGCGTGGAGCTGTCCGGCACCGCAGAGTTCGTGGGCGAGATCCCGCGCACCGGGGAGCTGTGCGCCGAACTGGACGCCGTGGAGACGCTGTTCGCCCGCAAGAACTTCGGCCTGGACGCGATGCCGCACGACGGCCGCCACGCGTGGGTACGCCTGCGCCCGGAAAAGATCGTCTCCTGGGACTTCCGCAAGCTGTCCGACAGATAACAGCAGAGCCCGCCCGCACCCGAGAGATCAAGGGTGCGGGCGCCTTACACGACACCGGCCGCGCGACCCGACCTTCTTGGGGGCGCGGTGAACTGCGCGACCAGCCCCCCACGCACCCGACAACGCGCCGAAAGGCCCCGCGTCCCTACACATACCCCCGCCCGGGAGACACCCGCACCGCCGACGCCACCGCATCCGCCAACTCCCCGACCTCCCCCTCCCCCACCGCGGACACAGTGACCCGCACCCCCGGCCCCGACCCCACACGGAACCGCGCCCCCGGCGCGACGGCCCACCCCGCCTGCAACATCCGCGCCACCACCCCCGTCTCGTCCGGCACGGAAACCCACACGTTCATCCCACTCCGCCCGCGCGCAGCGACCCCCCGCGCGGCCAGCGCAGCGATCAACGCGTCGCGCCGCCGCCCGTACGCCGCCGCCACCTCCCCCGTGTCCACCGCGCCGTCCGCCCACAGCCGCACGACCGCCCGCTGGGTGATCCGGCTGACCCAGCCGGGCCCGAGCCGCTGACGCCCGCGGACCCGGTCGAGGGTGACCTCGTCCCCGGTGAGGACGGCGAGCCGCAGGTCGGGCCCGTAGGCCTTGGCGACGGATCGCACGAAGGCCCAGTGCAGGGTCGCGCCCGCCAGAGGATGTAGGGGCAGGTCGACGATCCGGTGACCGTGGTCGTCCTCGACGAGCAGCGTCCCCGGATGCCGCCGCAGCACACCCCGCAGCGCACGCGCGCGTGAGGCGCTCACCGCGGCGCCGGTCGGGTTCTGCGCGCGGTCGGTGACGATCAGGGCGCGCGCCCCGCCCTCCAGGACGCGCGCCACGTCCTCGGGGAGCGGCCCGTCGTCGTCGAGGCAGACGGGCACGGTGCGCAGCCCGAGCGCCGGGACGAGGTCGAGCAGGGAGCCCCACCCGGGGTCCTCGACGGCCACCGTGTCGCCGGGCCTGAGATGGACGGCGAGGACGCGCTCGATGGCGTCGAGCGACCCCGAGGTGACGGCGATCGGCCCGGTCGGCACACCGTCCGCCTCCCAGTCGGCCCGGGCCAGACGGGCCAGCTCGGGTTCGACGGGCTCGGCCCCGTAGAGGACCGGCTCCCGGTCGCCCTGCGCGGCGGCCCACGCGAAGGCCGGCGCGAGCGGCGGGAGCAGCGCCGTGTCGGGATTCCCGGCGGACGCGTCGCGTACGCCCTCCGGAACCTCCACGCGGATGAACTCGCGTCCGGTCGTGGCCGGTTTGGCCCGCACCCGGCTGCCCCGGCGTCCGTCGGTCTCGATCACACCGCGTTCGCGCAGCGTGCGGTAGGCGGCCGCGACGGTGTTCGGGTTCACCCCGAGCTGTTCCGCCAACTCCCGCATCGGGGGCAGCAGTTGTCCCGGCTCCAGCTCCCCCGCGCCCACCGCGTGCTCGATGCTCGCGGAAATCTCTGCTGCACGCCGGCCCGTGACCCGATACTCTCCTAGCACAAAGCCAATTATGCACTAGTGCAATAAAGAACCGCAACCGCGAGGAGACCGCCATGCAGTCCACGCCCGCCGCGTACGCCCCGACCGACCGCACCGTCCCCACCCGGGCCCCGCAGCGCGCGTCGTACGACAAGGACTTCGTGCACGCGATCCTCGACGACGGCTACGTCTGCCACCTCGGCTTCGTCCGCGACGGCGCGCCCGTCGTGCTGCCGACGCTGTACGCCAGGCTCGGCGAGACGCTGTACGTGCACGGTTCGACGGGTTCGCGCCCCCTGCGGATGACGGGGCAGGCCGACCCGGGGCTGCCGGTGTGCCTCACGGTGACGCACGTGGACGGCCTGGTCCTGGCCCGTTCGGCCTTCCACCACTCGATCAACTACCGCTCGGTGGTGGTGCACGGCGTCGCTCACGACGTGACCGACCCGGAGGAGAAGCGGACGGCGCTCGACGCCCTGGTCGACCACGCCGTCCCCGGCCGGGCGGCCGACTCCCGGCCGGCGAACAAGAAGGAGCTGGCGGCCACGGCGGTGATCCGCATCGCCCTCGACGAGGTCTCGGCCAAGGTCCGCACCGGCGGCGTGAACGACGAGCCCGAGGACCTCGCCCTCCCGCACTGGGCCGGCGTCCTCCCGCTGCACAAGGGCTACGACACCCCGCAGCCCGCCACCGACCTGCACCCCGACACGGCGCTCCCGGCCTACCTCACCCGGTTGTGAGGACGGCGGCCGGAGGTCCAGAGGGCGGGGCCGGAGGTCGAAGGGACCAGCGCCCCGGTGGGCTAGGCGGCCGTCCCGCGAGCGGACAGCTCGCGTTCGGGGCTGCCGCCCGCCACCGGCGCGCCGGACCCCTTGCCCGGTGCGGACGACTGGGCGATGAACGCGCCCAGCAGGACCACCGCGCCGCCCGCGATCTGCGGCGCCGACAGGTGCTCGCCGAGCAGGACCCAGGCCAGGACGGTCGCGATGACCGCCTCCAGACAGGCCACCACGCCCGCGACCTGCGGGGACAGCCGGCGCACGGAGACCACTCCGGTGACGTAGGCGACGACCGTGGCGATCAGCACGATCCAGGCGAGCAGCAGCCAGGCCGGGACGCGCGTGCCGTCCATGCCCGCCGAGTGCGCGAGCACCGACCAGTCCATGCCCCAGGGGCGGGCGACGACCGTCAGCACGGCCGCGCCGACGAGGAGGCCGTACGCGATGACGCCGAGCGGGTCCGGCGCGCCGTCGTCGGAGTCGCTGCCCTGGTCGGAGAGGACGAAGTAGCCGACCTGGCAGCAGGCCGCGCCGAGCGCGAGGAGCAGTCCGAGCGCGTCGAAGCTCAGCCCCGCCCAGACCTCGACGACGCAGGCGAGCCCGCCCACCGCGAGGACCACGCCGAACGCGGCGGCGCGCGTGACCGGCCGCCGCTGCACGAACCGCACCCAGCCGAGCACGAGCGCGGGCGCGAGGTACTCGACGAGCAGCGCCACGCCGACGGGGATGCGGGAGATCGAGGCGAAGTAGAAGGCCTGGACGCCGGCCACGCCGAGCAGCCCGAACCCGGCGAGCAGCGCGGGGCGGCGGCGCAGCAGCGCGCGGTGGCGGACGGCGAGCGGCAGCATCACCAGCGCCGCGCCCGTCACGCGCAGCCACACCACGTGCAGCGGGTCGAGCCCCGCCTCGATCAGCGGCTTGGCCGCGACCCCGGAACCGCCGAAGGCGATGGCCGATCCGATCGCCAGACCGAGCCCGAGGCCCTTTCCGCGACTGCCCTGACTGCTCACAGAGGTACGCACCGGCACATGATGACAGGCGACGACATGAGCGTCACCCCCGTTGACACCTGTCTCACCGGCCGGACGGTCGCGCCGTCCCGCGCCCGGGGTCAGCAGGCGGTCCCGCCGCCCGGGGCGTACGCGTCGAGGCCGTCCTCGATACGGGCGCGCAGGGCGAGGGGGTCGACGCCTCCACGGGTGAGGACCTCGACGGCCCGGGACGCGGGATCGGCGACGATCGCCGCGAGCAGATCGACGCCCCGCGCCTTCCCCGCGCCCCCGGCCCGTCCGCGCGCGTGGTGCAGCGCGGCGGAGGCGAGCGGCGAGAAACCCTCGACGGCGGTGACGACGGGGAGGGCGTCGGAGTCCTCCCCGGCGGTGACGACGGGCAGGGCGCCGGAGTCCTCGACGCCGTTCTGCCAGCGCAGGCCGTAGCCGATGCTGCGCTGGACGAGGTAGCCGAGGAGCCGGGCGAGCTGGGTCCCGTCGGCGAAGGCGGCGCGGGCCTCGGGGTCGTGCTCCAGGAGGGAGTGCAGCAGATGCGCGGTGTCGATCTGCCGGTCTCCGTCCCGGACCGCCCGGCGGCGCGCGCCCTCCACCGCCGCCGTCAGCTCCGCGCTGCACCCGGCGTCGTCGTCCTGGGCGGGTGCCGTCCGGTCGGGGGACGGCTGCCGGGGAATACGGGGTCGCACACCCCCACCCCATCAGTTCCGGCGGAATCGGACATCCACGAGGGGAAGCATTCTCACGTCCCACGCTGAGTGGACCAGGGCGGCCGGCATCTCCTCCTCAGGGATGAGATCCGGCCGTTTCGCCCGCACGGGGGCGCGCCGCCTGTTCCCCGCACTTCCTGACGGTTCGTCAGTATTGAATGTTGACAGCCCTGCGGCTACGTTCCGCGACACCGCAGCCCGAGTCGCCGGACACGAAGAGGTGGTCGTATGGCCGAAGTCAGCGCGGAGGCACGCATCGAGGCGCCGGCCGAGAAGGTGTGGGCCCGGCTCACGGACTGGTCGGGGTACGGGGAGTGGAACGCGACCCACACCAGCTTCCCGGAGGGCGGGCCGAGGAGCCTCGAAGTGGGCGCGACCTTCCAGGAGAACATGAAGCTGATGGGCTTCCCGGCCGAGGTGGAGTGGACGGTCGCGGAACTGACCCCGGCCCGACTGCTGGCCATCCGCGGCAAGGGCCCGATGGCGGTGAACGTCGCCACGCGCTACACCCTCACCCCCGACGGCGAGGCGACGACGGTCCGTATCGACGGCGAGTTCACGGGTGCCGCGGTGTCGCTGATGGCGGGCAAGCTCAAGGACTCGGGGAGGGCGGCGCTGAACGAGTCGCTGCGCAAGCTGGGCGGGCTGGTGACCTGAGCCGGGCGCACAGGACGAGAGAGCGCCCCGCGGATCACTCCGCGGGGCGCCTTCACCCCGTGAGGCCGCCGTCGGCCCGACGACCGCCGTCAGTCCTCGTCGGCGAGGATCAGGTACAGCTTCTTGCGGGCGTCATTGATGACGGTGAGCGCCTTGTCGCGCTGCTCCTTGCTGCCGGTCTTCCAGACCTGCCCGAAGGCCTCCATCAGACCGAAGCCGGCCTGCCGGATCTCACCGAGCGCCTCCCAGTCGACCCCGCGCGAGGCCTCCTCCCAGGGAGCGTCCGGGCCCTCCTCCGCCGCCGTACGACCGGCGTCGGTGAGCGAGAAGAGCTTCTTGCCGCCCTCCGACGCGCTGCTGATCAGGCCCTCGTCCTCCAGCAGCTGGAGGGTGGGGTACACCGAGCCGGGGCTCGGCTTCCACGCGCCGCCGCTGCGCTCGGCGATCTCCTGGATCATCTCGTAGCCGTGCATGGCCCGGTCCTTGAGCAGGGCCAGGATCGAGGCCCGTACGTCACCGCGCCGCGCCCTCCCCCTGGGCCCGCCGCGCCCTCGGCCGCCCCAGGGTCCGGGACCGAAGCCCGGCCCGAAGCCGCCGGGACCGCCGGGGCCGAATCCCGGTCCGCCGGGACCACCGGGACCACCCGGCCCGAAGGGCCCGAAGGCCGCACGCCGCCCGTCGGGACCACCCCGGCCACGCCGGAAGGGCCCGTCCTGCCGATGTCCACGCTCGAATCCGTGGTTACGCATCGCAATCACTCCGTTTCTTTTCGTTTACACGATCGCTCCAGTTGATCGTTTCATTCGATCGTTGAACTGTCGCGATGCCTCAACGATATATCGGGAGTGTTCGGATGACAAGGCGGGGACAGCGCCGCTGTCACTGGTCCTGGATGCGCCGGAAGGGGCGGTCGGCCTCCAGTTCGAAGGCGAGCTCCAGGAGCGTCCGTTCAGCGCCGGGGCGGGCGGAGAACATGACGCCGATGGGCAGGCCGTCCGTCGTCGCGCTCGCGGCGGGCACCGAGATCGACGGAGTGCCGACGACGTTGTCGAGCGGGGTGAACGCCACGTACGCGAGGAGCCGTTCGATCAGCTCCGCGTAGGGGACGGTCGGGCTGAGGTGGCCGATCGGCGGCGTGGTGTGGGCCAGCACGGGCGACAGCACGAGGTCGAGCCGGCGGAAGGCCGCCGCGTGCGCCACCTTCGCGCGCTTCAGCCGCCGCACCACGCCGGGAGTCCGCCGCCACTTGCGCAGATAGTCCTCGCGCAGCCCCCGGCTCAGGCCGTCCATGCGGCGCCGGTCGAAGTCCGCGCCGAGGGTCCGGCCCGTGGCGCCGAGGAGGAAGGACAGCATCCCCCAGTAGGTGAGGAAGTCGTCGGTGAAGTTCGGGTCCATGGCCAACTCCACCGGTTCCACGGTGTGTCCGAGCCGTTCGAGCGTGGCCGCGGTCTCCGTGACCGCCGCCCGGGTGGCCGCGTCGGAGTGGACTCCGCTCGGCGAGTCCAGCAGGAACCCGATGCGCAGCCGTCGCTCCGAGGGGCCTTCGACGAGGCCGAGGGGCGGCAGCGCGGAACTCCCCCGGTACGTCTCCGCGGCGGCGAGGAACGCGGCGGAGTCCCGCACGGAACGGCTCACGATCCCGTCGGAGACGATGTCGATCGGCAGCCGGCGGCCCAGGTCGCTCCCCACGACCCGGCCACGGCTCGGCTTGAGGCCGACGAGTCCGCAGCAGGCCGCGGGTATCCGGATCGAGCCGCCGCCGTCGTTGGCGTGCGCGACCGGCACGGTGCCGGCCGCGACCAGCGCCGCGCTGCCGCCCGACGAACCGCCCGCCGAGCAGCCCGTGTTCCACGGGTTGCGCACCGGCTCCGCGCCGTCGTACTCGGTGCTCGCGTTGAACCCGAACTCGGGCAGCCGGGTCTTGCCCAGCACCGTGACGCCGCTGCTCAGGAGCTGCCGGGTGAACGGTGCGTGCCGCCGTGCCGCTCTCGGACGGAAGGCGGCGCTGCCGTGGCCCGTGGGCAGCCCCTGGTAGTCGGTGTTGTCCTTGACGAAGACCGGCACCCCGGCGAAGGCGCCGCCCGTCGCAGCGGCGGCGGCAGCGGCGGTCGCCGGGTCGTCGACGTGCGTTTGGACCGCGCCCAGCCGTGCGTCGACCGCCCGCACCCGCTCCCCGGCGGCGCGGGCGGCCTCGGCGGGAGACACCTCGCCGCGCCGGATCGCCGCGGCGAGACCGACGGCGTCATGCTCTCCCAGGGCGTCGTCCCGGAAAGCGTGCACGATGGTCCGTTCGTCGAAAGTCGTCACCGCTGCCTCAACCCCTGCCGTGTGGATGGTCGCCCGCCATCTTGGCGGGTGGAGGTCTCGCGGGACAGGAGCCGACGGCTCAGGACGGGTCCGCGTAGCGGGCGGCGAGCGCGGCGGCCCGGTCGCGCAGCGAGGTGCGCAGGGACTGCGGGGTCAGGGCTTCCGCGTCCAGGCCGAGCTGCCACAGCGCCCACTCCGCGTGGCGCGCGTCCTGGAAGGTCAGTTCGAGGCGCAGCCGGCCGTCCGCTTCGGGTTCTTCCGCGCGCACGGCCAGCGCGGTGTCCAGCAGTTCCTCCCGCCGCGCCGGGTTCACCCGTACCAGCACGGTGAGGTGGTCGCCGCCGGAGAGGAACCGCGCGGAGCGTTCCCGCCAGATCCGGTCCAGGTCGACCCGGCCCGGCCGCTCCGCCGCTTCGGGGAGTTCCTCGGCGGCCGACACCCGCGACAGCCGGTAGGTGCGGTCCGCGCCGGCTCTCGTGGCCAGCAGATAGACCCGGTCGCGCACGGTGACCAGGCCGATCGGGTCCACCGTGCGCCACTGCGGCGTCCGGCCCGTGGCCGCGTAGCGGATGCGCAGCTTGCGTCCGGCGAGCACCGCGCGCCGGACCTCGACCATCGTCGCGTCGGGCACGTCATCGGTGACCAGCCGGCGTGAGAGCAGGTCGGTCTCCGGGTCGACGAGGAAGCGCCGGGCCGCGTCGCTCGCGGTGGCCCGGTGGCTCTCGGGCAGCGCGTCGACGACTTTGCGCAGGGCGGAAGCGAGGGCCGGGCCGAGGCCGAACACCTGCTCGCCGCGCGCCGATCCGGCGGCGAGCAGGGCCAGTGCCTCGTCGTGGTTCAGCCCGGTCAGCTCGGTCCTGAACCCGGGCAGCAGCGCGAAGCCGCCGTGCCGGCCGCGTTCGGCGTAGACCGGGACGCCGGCGGCGGACAGCGCCTCGATGTCGCGCAGCACGGTGCGCGTGGACACCTCCAGCTCGCGGGCCAGCGTGTCCGCGGTCATCCGACCGCGCTGACGCAGCAGCAGGACCAGCGAGACCAAGCGGTCGGCGCGCATGCGCGGACTCTAACGAATACATGACCGAGGGTGTCATGAATTGTTGGAAGGCTCCTCGGCACGACGTCGGAGCGACGAGTGACGAGCGACGAGCGACGAGCACTGAACGACGTGCGTCAGACGCTCAACGACGTGTGATGAGCGACGACTTGAATGGAGCTGAAGTGGCGATGGAACGAACGGCCGTCAACCCGGTGCCGTGGTCGGTGGAGTTGGGGTTCAACCAGGGCGAGCTCGTCTCCGGGCACACACGGACCCTGTACCTCTCGGGGCAGACCGCGATGAGCGACGACGGCAAGCCGCAGCACGAAGGCGACATGGCGGCGCAGTTGACGCTGAGCGCCGACAACCTGGAAGCCGTGCTCGGCGAGGCCGGCATGTCTCTCGCCGACCTCGTCCGCCTCAACGTCTACACGACCGACGTCGATCTGCTCTTCCGGCACTACGGCGTCCTGGCGGGGAGACTGGCCGCCGCCGGGGTGTCCCCGACCAGCACGATGCTCGGGGTGACGCGCCTGGCGATCCCCGGCCTGATGGTCGAACTGGAGGGCACCGCCGTCGCCTGAGGAGGGATGCGGCCGGGTGCCCGATCCGCCCCGGGTCCGGGCCGTCTAGTGTGCGGGAATGATCTCGCACAGTTATCTCTCCGAACTGTTCTCGCTGGACGGCCGGGTCGCCGTCGTGACGGGGGGCAGTTCCGGTATCGGGCGGGCCATCGCCGGCGCTCTCGCGCGGGCGGGGGCGAGCGTGGTGATCGTGGCGCGCAGGGAGCCCGAACTCGTCGCTGCTGTCGATGAGTTGACCGCCGAGGGGTGCCGGGCCGCCTGGGTGAGCGGGGATCTGTCCGAGCGCGACGGGGTGCGTGCCGCGGCGGAGCGTGCCGTGGAGGCGTTCGGTGAGCCCGACATCCTCGTCAACTCCGCCGGGATCAACTTGCGTCCGCCCATGGGTGAGTTGGACGAGGACGTGTGGGACGCCACCATGGCGGTGAACCTGGAGGCGCCCTACCTGCTGGGCCGCCGCTTCGGTCCCGGCATGGCCGAGCGGGGGTTCGGGCGGATCATCCACGTCTCCTCGCAGCAGGCGCACCGCGCGTTCGTGCAGAGCGGCGTCTACGGCGTCTCCAAGGGGGCGTTGGAGTCGCTGGCCCGCTCGCAGGCCGAGGCCTGGTCGCCGCACGGCGTCACCTGCAACACCCTCGTGCCCGGCTTCGTCATGACCCCGCTGAACGCGCGGCTGTCGTCCGACCCCGAGCGGGTCGCGGCGCTGGCCGCGCGCACGATGGTGGGACGCAACGGGCTGGCGGAGGACTTCGCCGGGGCCGCGGTGTTCCTGGCCGGGCGAGGGTCCGGCTATGTCACCGGTCAGGCGATCTTCGTCGACGGCGGATTCTCCGTCCACTGAGCCCGGCGGCAACGGCGGTGAGCGCGGCGACGGTTGTACGGAACCCGGCGGCGACGGCGGTGAGCCCGGTGCCGGTCGTGAAGTCCGGCGCCGGGCTCGAACGGTACGCGGTGGGCTACGCCGCCTGCGGGGTGAACGAGTGGATCTCGCCGCCGCCCGGCTGCACCACGCCGTACGTGCTCTCGGGGACCTCCTGCCAGGCGCCGGGCAGGTCGCCCAGCGGCTCGGACACGATCAGGCGGGTCTCGTCGGAGATCTCCCGGAGGAAGGCCATGTCGGGGTGGAGGGCGCGCAGGGTCTCCACCCGGGTGCTGTAGAAGAGCGAACGGGATTCCTTCTGGCTGGAGTAGCGGAACGCCCACAGCCGCTCCCCCTCGGTCACGGCGACCGTCATCTGGAGCGGGAACTCCACCCCGTGCTCGTGACCGGTGCGCTCCACCAGCTCCGCCATCCTGGCGACCGCGGCCGGCGGGTCCTTCTCCAGGCCGAAGGTGAGCGCCAGGTAGAACATCATCTCGGAGTCCGTCGAGCCCTCGATGTCGAGGAAGAGGTCGGGGTCGACGGCCAGGGCCAGTTCACGCCTGATCCGGTGGAACTCGGCGATCGCGCCGTTGTGCATCCACATCCAGCGGCCGTGCCGGAACGGATGGCAGTTGGTCTGCTGCACCGCGGTGCCGGTGGAGGCCCGGATGTGGGCGAAGAACAGCGGCGAGCGGACGTGCCCGGCGATCTCCCGCAGGTTGCGGTTGTTCCAGGCCGGGCCGATCTCCCGGACGATCGCCGGGGTGTCCACGTGCCGCCCGTACCAGCCGACGCCGAACCCGTCGCCGTTGGTCGTCTCGACGCCCATGCGGGAGTGCAGGCTCTGGTCGATCAGCGAGTGCTGAGGTCTGTAGAGGATGGTGTCGAGCAGGACGGGGGTGCCCGAGTAGGCGAGCCACCGGCACATCCTCCACCGCCTTCCTGGCCTGGGGCCTTCGTCGTACCCGGCTCACGCGTTGCGCGGTGAGCGGTCGAACGTCTCCCCGGTGCCGGTGCCGGTGCCGGTGCCGCTGCGCGACACGCACAGCGCCCAGATGACGAACCCGGAGAACGCGATCATCACGACGGACCAGACCGGGTAGTACGGCAGGGACAGGAAGTTGGCGATGACGATGAGCCCGGCGATGGCCACACCGGCGACCCGTGCCCACATGGCCCCCTGGAAGAGACCCATGCTGACGATCACCGCCACCGCGCCCAGGATCAGATGGATCCAGCCCCAGGCGGTGAGGTCGAACTCGAAGACGTAGTTGCGCGTCGTGACGAAGACGTCGTCCTCGGCGATGCCCATGATGCCGCGGAAGATGTCCAGGATGCCGGCGAGCATGAGTATGACGGCGGCGAAGACGGTCAGGCCTTCGGCCCACTGCTGCTTGGCCGAGGGCGTGTGCCCGGTGTGGGTGGCTGTCATCCCGGTGCCTCGTTTCGGTGTCGTTCGGTACTCAGTTGTGCGAACCGCTCAGGACCAGTTCCTTCGCCTTGCGGAACTCCTCGTCGGTGATGTCGCCGCGGGCCCGGATCTCCGAGAGCCGGGCGAGTTCGTCGACGCTGCTCGCGCCTCCCTCGGCGCCCGTGCCCTTGGCGGTCTCGCGGATGTAGCTGTCGAGGGCCTGCTGCTGGGCGCGTGCCTGTGCCGCCTCGCGGCGTCCCATGTTCTTGCCGCGGGCGACGACGTAGACGAACACGCCGACGAACGGCAGGAGGATCGTGCAGAGCAGCCAGCCGGCCTTGGCCCCGCCGCTCAGGTCGTCGTCACGGAAGATGTCCATGACGACCCGGAAGAGCAGGACGAACCACATGATCCACAGGAAGAACACCAGCATGGTCCAGAAGGCGCTCAGCAGCGGGTAGTCGTAAGCGAGGTACGTCTCCGCACTCATGTCCGTCCTCCGTTCTGGCCTCGCGGGCGCGGGCCCGACATGCGTGTGCGTGCCGTTCTCAGCGTGCGCACGGCAACCGGCCGACCGCCTCACCCGGGACGGGTGAGGATGCTCAGGCCGGCCCCGCCCTGCCCCCGTGCCGGCCCCCTGTCCCTGTCCCAGTCCCTGCCCCCGCCCTCCGCAGCGCCGATCGCCATGCCAGGGCCGTGGCCAGCTCGACCAGGCCGAGGAGGACGAGCCACAGTCCGAGCAGCCGCGTCAGGGCGCGGGCCGACTCGGTGGGGAGAGCCAGGACGACGACACCCGCCACGACGGCGAGCGCCGCCGCGCCGATGACGACGCCCCGGTGGGGCAGGTTCTCGGCGGCGACGGCCGTGTAGAGGGTGACGATGCCCGACACCAGCCAGACCGCGCCGACGATCAGCGACAGCGCGGCGATGGTCTGCAAGGGGTTCCGCAGGCACAGCACGCCGCCGAGGACGTACAGCACGGCCAGGAGGAGACCGGGCAGCCGTTCGCCGTGGTCGTCCCGCTCGAACGCCCCGACGAACCGGAACACCCCGGCCGCCAGGAGATAGAGCCCGAGGAGGACCGCCAGGACGTGCAGGGTCCCGTCCGGCCAGACCAGGACGATGATCCCCGGTACGAGCGTGGCGATCGCCGAGCCGAGGATCCACAGCCACGAACGGCCGAGAACGGCCAGAAACTGTGCCGGATCCCCGGGCGGAGCCCCGGCGGGCGAGGGCTGCGGCCCCGGCTGCACGGCGGGCTGGGACTGCGGCCCCGGCTCACCGGCAGGCGGGGACTGCGGTCCCGTCGCGTCGGGCGGGGACTGCGGTCCGGTGCGTGGGACCGGGTCACGCGGTTCGGTCATGGCTCCTCCTCGCGTGGACGCCGTGCGGTGCCCTCGCCTCGCCAGCGTCCCGCCCGCGGCCGACCGCCGGGTCACCCCCAGCGGGTGATCCGTGCACGGCACGGAGGAGGTGAGGGTGGGGGCCCGGGGCCGGGAGACCGGAGGCCCCGGCCCGGGAATCGGGCCCCCGGAGCCGGGAACCGGACCGCGGCGACCGGACCGGGGAGACGGGACGTCCAGGAGGTTGCAACCATGGCTGTACCGAGTGTGCTCACCGCCTCCCTCTCGCCGGACGAGCGAGCGGCGTACGGCAGGAACGCCCGTGCCCGCGCGCCGCGTTCGTGCCACGGCTGGTTCGAGGCGGAGCAGGGGCGACCCGACCCCGTCGAGGTGATAGAGCGTCAGTCGACGTCCCGGCTCCAGGAGTTGATACCGGTCCGCTACGGCCGCATGCTCGAATCCCCGTTCCGCTTCTACCGCGGCGCGGCGTCGATCATGGCGACGGACTTGGGCCCGGTGCCCAACACGGGCCTCACCGTGCAGCTCTGCGGAGACGCCCACCTGCTCAACTTCCGCCTGCTGGCCTCCCCGGAGCGTCATCTCGTCTTCGACATCAACGACTTCGACGAGACCCTGGACGGCCCCTTCGAGTGGGACGTCAAGCGGCTGGCCGCGAGCTTCGTGATCGCCGGCCGGGCCAACGGCTTCTCGGCCGAGGAGCAGGACGACGCGGTGCACGCGTGCGTGAAGGCGTACCGGCAGCGCATGCGGGAGTTCGCCGGCATGCGCACCCTGGACGTCTGGTACGCGCAGGACGACGCCGACCGGATGCAGGAGCTGCTGGCCTCGTCGATGAACCGCAAGGCCCGGCGGCGCACCGCCGAGGCGACCGCGCGCGCCCGCACCCGCACGCACCTCCAGGCCTTCGAGAAGCTGACCCGCGTCACCGCCGAGGGCCGCCGCATCACCCCGGACCCGCCGCTGATCACCCCGCTGCGGGACCTGATGAGCGACCCCGGCGACGAGGAGAAGGGCCTGCGGACCGTCCTGGACGGGTACGCGCGCACCCTGTCGTCCGAGCGCCGCCATCTGCTGCGTCGGTACCGTCTGGTGGACGTGGCCCGCAAGGTCGTGGGCGTCGGCAGCGTCGGCACCCGCTGCTGGATCGTGCTGATGCTCGGCCGGGACGAGGACGACCCGCTGCTGCTCCAGGCCAAGGAGGCGCAGGAGTCGGTCCTCGCCGCCCACACCAGCGGTGAGCGCTACGACAACCAGGGCCGTCGGGTGGTGTCGGGGCAGCGGCTGATCCAGACGTCCAGCGACATCTTCCTGGGCTGGACCCGCACGGTGGGCCTGGACGGGCGGGAACGGGACTTCTACGTACGGCAGTTGCGGGACTGGAAGGGCATCGCCCGGCCGGAGACCATGGACCCGGGCCTGCTGCGGCTGTTCGCGCGGCTGTGCGGGGCCTGCCTGGCGCGCGCCCACGCCCGGTCCGGCGACCCCGTCGCGATCGCCGCCTACCTGGGCGGCAGCGACCGTTTCGACCGGGCGCTCGCCGGGTTCGCCCAGGCGTACGCCGATCAGAACGAGCGGGACTTCGAGGCGCTGGCCGCCGCCGTCCACGCCGGCAGGGTCCGCGCCGAGAGCCTCTGACGTCGGCCGCGAGTCTCTGACGTCGACCGAGGGCCTCTGCCGTCGGCCGAGGCCTTCTGCGTCGGCCGAGGCCCTGTGACGTCACTCGGGCAGCTGCCGCATCTCCAGCACGCGGAGGCCGAGGGACTGGCAGCGGGCGAGCAGTCCGTACAGGTGCGCCTCGTCGACGACGTGACCGAACAGGACCGTCTGACCGGACATCATCACATGGTCCAGCTCCGGGAAGGCCCTGGTCAGCGTCTCCGACATGTGTCCGTCGACGCGGATCTCGTAGCGCATCGGCTGCTCTCCCCCGGGTGGCCTGGGACAGGCGGGCTGCGCCCCTACCCTGCGATGGTCCGTCCGAACGGGCGGACCGGGCCTCACCCCGTACAGGTGATACGCGGCCGAACGCCTCAGTGCGTCACGAACAGCTTGAACGCGATGATCAGCAGGCCGAGCATCAGGTTGACCGCGGCGGAGACGGCCACCAGGCCCCAGCTCGCCCCGGCACGGCGGGCCGCGACCGACGACCAGCCCACCTGTCCCGCGACGGCCACGGAGAGCGCCAGCCAGAGGGTGCCCGTGAGGTCGAGGCCCAGCAACGGGCTGACGGCCACGGCGAGGGCCGGCGGCACCGCGGCCTTGATAATCGGCCACTCCTCGCGGCACACCCGCAGCACGACATGCCGGTCGGGGGTCCGCTGGGCCAGGCGCGCGCCGAAGACCTGGGCGTGGACGTGCGCGATCCAGAAGGACACCCCGGTGAGCAGGAGCAGCAGGACGAGTTCCAGGCGCGGGAACGAGCCCAGGCTGCCGGCCCCGACGATCACGGAGGCGGCCAGCATGGACCCGTAGACGCCGCCGGTGCAGTCGGCGTGGGCGCGGCGCTCGGCGGCGCGCGTACGCGCCGTGACGCGTCCGGCGTCGGTCATCGCGGCCTCCTTCAGGTCTCGGCAGGTCTCGGCAGGTCTCGGCAGGTCTCGCGGGTCTCGCGGGTCTCGGCGGGCCTCGCGGGCCTCACGCCTAGTCGGCCGCCCCGGTCCCCGCGCCGACGCGGGACGGCGGCTGGGCGGCGCCGGTGCGCCGGGTCGGCAGGTTCGAGGTGACGAGGAAGCTCGCGAGGGTGATGCCGCCGGCCGCGAGGATCGCCGCCTTCAGCCCGTCGAGCTGAGCGGCGGCGTAGGACTCGGTGACGGCGTCCACCTCGGCCGGCGGCAGCCCGGCGCGTTGGGCGGCCGAGCGGACCTGCTCGGTGGGCACGAAGGTGATGCCGGCCTCCAGGGCGACGCCGGTCTGCTGTTTCGCCTGCTCCGAGAGGCGCGGGTCGTCCTCGACCTGGGCGGTGAAGGCGTGGGCCAGGGCGCCGACGAGCATCGAGCCGATGAGCGCGGTGCCCAGGGCGGAGCCGAGGTTCTGCGCGGTGAACTGGAGTCCGCCGACCTCGCTGCGCTCCGTCTCGCCGACGCTGGACTGGACGACGTTGCCGAGCTGCGAGGCGAGCAGTCCCATGCCGAGGCCGAGCAGGGCCATCGCCCAGGCGAACTGGGTGTCGTCGATGACGGGGTCGATGGTGGCCAGCAGCCACACGACGGCCGCGGTCAGGGTGGCCAGCGCCGCCCGGACCACCCGGCGCGGTCCGGCCAGCCGCCCGAGCGGCGCGGCCCCGAGCGAGGCGATCAGCATGGTGATGGACACCGGCAGCAGCCGCAGGCCCGTCTCGAAGGCGTCGAAGCCCTGCACCACCTGGAGATACAGCGGGATGGTGAAGAACAGCCCGAGCAGGATGAGGTTCTGGGCGAGCAGCACCATCAGGCCCGAGCGCAGCGCGGGCCGGCGCAGCAGCGGGAGGTGGACGAGGGGGTCCGCGCCGCGGGCCTCGCACCGCCGCTCCCAGTGCACGAAGAGGGCCAGCACGGCCACGCCCGCGCCGATGACGAACAGCGTCGGGGCGAAGCCGAGGACGGTGAAGGGCGGGTTGCGGGGCTGCACCCAGCCCCAGGTGCCGCTCTGGAGGACCCCGAGCACGCCGAGCGCCAGGCCGACGGCCGACAGCGCGGCCCCGACGCCGTCCAGCCGGGGGCGCGGCCCGGCGGTGCGGGGGGCCTCCGTGATCACCTTGCGGAAGCACAGCACCGCGAGGACGACCACGACCTCCCCGGCGAAGACCAGCCGCCAGGTGAGGTACGTCGTCACCCAGCCGCCGAGCAGCGGCCCGACGGCGATCCCGGCACCGGCCAGGCCGCCGATGACGCCGTAGGCGACGGCCCGGTCCCGGCCGCGGTACGACTGGGCGACGAGGGCGGCCATCGCGGGCAGCACCAGCGCGGCGCCCAGCCCCTCGATGACCGACCAGCCCAGCGCGAGGACCCACAGGGTGGGCGCGACGGCGGTCAGGGCCGATCCGGTGGCGTAGACGCAGAGCCCGAGGAGGAAGACGCGGCGGCGTCCGACGATGTCCCCGAACCGACCCCCGACGATCATGAAGGCCGCCATGACCAGCGCGTACAGCGTGATGACGCCCTGGATGGCGGTCACCTCGGTGTCGAAGTCCTCGACCAGCTGGCTGATCGAGACGTTCATGACGGAAGTGTCGAGCACCATCAGAAATTGGGCCGTCCCGAGGGCGATCAGCGCGCTCCAGTGCCTCACGGTGTCCACCTCGCCGAGTCGGCCCGGGACGCCGGTGGGCGCCGAACAGGCAGCGACCGCGACCGACCGGCCGCCACCTCCATGGCAGCCCGGAAGCCCGCCCGGCGCCTCACCCACCACGGGCGAGCCTGAGAAGAGGAAAGCCGTTTTGCCGAACCGGCAACTTCAGTGGCAGGCCAGGGGCGGGGTGGGCGACGGTGGGCCCGTGACCGACTACATCGCAGCAGATTCCCCCATCGCAGCGGATTCCCCCGCGTCCGGCATCCCCACGCCCGCCGACGGATACGTCGGAGACCCCGCGGTACGGGCGGAGTGGGACGACCGGTACGCCGACCGGCAGCAGTTGTGGAGCGGCCGTCCCAACGGCGCGCTCGTGACCGAGATCGCCGGGCTCACACCCGGGCGGGTGCTCGACGTCGGCTGCGGCGAGGGCGCGGACGCCGTCTGGCTCGCGGGCGGCGGCTGGGACGTGACCGCGATCGAGGTCTCGGGCGTGGCGCTGGAGCGGGCGGCCGGGCACGCGCGGGACGCCGGCGTCGCCGTCACCTGGGTGCACGCCGAACTCACGGGTGCGGCGCTCCCGTCGGCCTCCTTCGACCTGGTCTCCGCGCAGTACCCGGCGCTGCTCCGCACCCCCGACGCGGCGGCCGAGCGGGCGCTCCTCGCGGCCGTCGCGCCCGGCGGCGTGCTGCTGCTCGTCCACCACGCGGGCATGGAGACCCGGAGCGCGCAGGACAGCGGCTTCGACCCGGCCGACTACGTCTGGCCCTCGATGGTCGCCGAGCTGCTCGACGACGACTGGGAGGTGGAGGTGCACGAGCAACGGCCCCGCATGGCGCCCGAGGGCGGGGCCGGCGCGCATCACCACGACGACCTGGTGCTGCGCGCGCGCCGACTGCGCTGAGCGCTCGGTTCTACTCGGGGGTCAGGACCAGGATCTCGGCGTCGATCCGCCCCGAGGCGTCGTCCCGGGGCACGGCCGGGATGCTTTCGATCACCTCGAAGCCGGCCTCGACGGTCCAGGGCAGGAGGGAGGCGGCGGCCCAAAGGCGTTCCCGTACGGCGGCGAGGTGGGCCACCGGTTCTCCCTCGCCGTCCCGGGCGGCGTCCGGGAGGAAGAGGGTGCGGGAGAAGTGGGGTCCGTCGGGACCGTGGTTGCGGTGGTGCCGGCGGTGTCGCTCACTGGGGTTCTGCCACCGTGCGCTCGTCGTCCCCGGGGGTGAGGGCCGTGTCGTCGGGTGCGGGGTCGCGGCTGAGCGCCGCGTAGGTCAGCGCGACCACGGTCGGGGCGATCCCGGCCGTCCACACGGGGCGGGAGACCCAGCGGAGCGGGTAACCCCGTTGCCGTAGGTGGGTGTTGAGCTGTTCGGCGTCGGCGATCAGCTCTCACAGCGCGGCCACGCCCGGCGTCGGCCAGGGCCGGGAGCGGGGTGAGACCGCAGGACCAACGGTAGCCGCGCACGAGGACCTGGACGGCGGTGCGGTTTTCGCGAACGGCGGCCGACTCCACTCGGCCTGGCTGGAGTTCGGGTCGGGTGGCGCGCAACAGCCCCCTTCGGAGGGCGAGTTCGACGGCGTACCGCTCCAGCCGGACGAGGTCGTCCTCGCGTCGGCCGTTGAGGAGTCGGAGCACTGGTCCGTTGGTGCAGTTCGGGGTAGTCGTCGAGCTGCGCGGTCATCGTGGGCGACCTCCCGGACGGCTACGAGACCCGGGCCGGCGAACGCGGCGCCCACCTCTCCGGCGGCCGGCGCCAGCGCGTCGCCATCGCCCGCGCCCTGCTGACCGCCGCGCCCGTCCTGGTCCTCGACGAGGCCGTCTCCAGCCTGGACGCCGAGAGCGAGGCCGAGGTCGACCGGGCCATGCGCACCGCGCGCACCGGCCGCACCACCCTGTTCGTCGCCCACCGGCCCTCCACCCTGCGCACCGCCGACACCGTCGTCCTCCTCGAAGAGGGCCGCATCGTCGACACCGGACCGCACGACGAACTCCTCGCCCGCTGCCCGGCGTACCGCCGGCTGCTCCCCCCCGTCCGACGAGTGAGCCCCCGGAAACCGGCCGTTCACTGACACGAGGTCCGTGACCTCTGACGGGGAGGGCGGCCACGGGCGGGCTCAGTCGTCGTGGCCGGTGTTCCGGCTCGGCAGGAACCTCTGGCGAGCCCAGAGGCTCAGCAACGCCGTTCCGCCGACCAGCAGGGGCACCGGGTCCCGGGCCGGTGGCGCCAGCACGCAGGCCAGCGCCGTGACGGTGCAGACCGTCAGGGGAATGAACGCCGCCGCACCCTCCATCCCCCGTCGCAGCGCGGGGTGAGCGGTGCCCAGGGCGCTCGCCCCGCCGGGCGTCCACGGGCTGACGGCGACCACCAGGAGTCCCGCGGTGGCGCAGGTGTCGGCCAGCTGAGAGGACATCGACCCGGGGTCGTACGGGCCGACCGTCCACAGTCGCAGGGTGTCGCCGACCAGCATGAGAAACAGCCCGGTGATCCCGACCCACACGGTGGCTCTCCGGTCGCTCCGTACGAGACGCCGCAGGGCGAACAGGAAGCTGAGGAAGACGACTTCCGCTGCCCACAGGACGCCTGTCAGCCCCGTCCCCGGCCGCCAGCCGTCACCGGCCCCGCGCAGCAGCACCCATCCCGTCATGAACACGGCCCCGGCGGTGGCGACCCCGTCGAGAAGACGCCGCAGCAGCACGAGCCGACCCGTACCGGCATCGGCCGCGACCACCAGACCGGCCATCCCCAGGCCGACCGTCAGCGTCACTCCGGTGACCACCACCGAGCCCAGCAACGATCGCGCGTACGACCCCGAGGCCGCGGGCTGAGCCGACAGCACGACGACCGCTCCCCGGTACGCGCCTCCGGCCACCGCGGAACCTCCCAACAGCAGCACACGCGTCCGCACCCGTCGGCTCGTTCCCCTGGCGCGGAGCACCAAGGAGACCGCCAACACCCAGCAGCCGGCGGACGGCCCGAAAGCCGCCAGGTGCGCCACCCCGCTGCCGGCGGCCCACGCCACGCCGAACGTCAGCGCCGCACCCACGAGACATGTCACGCCCACCGCACCCCAGGTCCGCGACCAGCTCCACCGGCGGCGACCCGCCCGATGCCCGCGCACGGCGACTTCCCCCACCCCGACACCAGGTGCCCCGTCCCACCGGTCCCCCTCCCGCAGGGACTCCCCCGCAGCCCTCCGATCCATCCAGGAACCGTAGAAGACCGGACACCCTCCCGAACGAAACCATCGGTTCATTCACTCGTACTGCGTAAGGGAGGAGAGAACACCGGGCAGCCCTTGATCACAAGCTTTCTCGGCATGCCCGAATCGTCATCAACTCCCGTACAACTGTTGGTGTTGATCATGAGTCTCCTGTGCAGCGTGCCGCAGGAAGGCGCGCTTCACGTACTCAGGGGGCGTTGTGAAAGAGCCCGTACGGGCAGAAGAACCGGCAGTCGGGCCGGCGGCCGCATCCCGGATCCGTCGGCGGGGCCGGACGGTGCCGGTGATCATCATGGCCGCGGTGCTCGGCGTCGTCGCCGGAACCTGCACCGGCTATCTCGTCCAGGCCGACCGCGAACCCACGGCGCTGCCGCCGTTGTCCCAGCCGGTGCTCGCGCAGGGGGACGGGCCCGGCCCGGAGCCGCTGTCGGCCGCGCAGGACCCCAAGTTGAAGACCGACGGCGACCTGCGCAAGCTGCTGCTGAAGAAGCCGCGCGGCGCGAAGGACGTCGACTGGGTGGACGCCGACGGCTGGCAGGACCTGACCGGCTACGCCGCTACGTTCGGCAAGCCCCGCTATGCCTTTCCCGAGCTCATCGGAAAGGAGTTCCGGCGATCGGCCGTCACCGGTTGGAGGGTCGGCAGCACGCAGACGGTGGAGATCAGGCTCATCCAGTTCCGGCAGGTGGAGACGATGGCCGCCGACGAGGCCAGCGCGGAGGCCCAGCTCTGGGTGGAGCGCGACCACGACGTCGAGAGCTGGAGCATCCCCGGCACCGGAGAAGGCATGGCGTACGTCCATGCCCCGTCCGAAGACCTGCCGTACCACCGTGCGGAGGCGCACGCGTGGCGGGGTGACATCGCCCTGGAGGTGTGGGTCGACGACACCAAGCCGATCAGCAAGAAGACGATCTTGGACTTGGCCGAGCGCCAGATGGAGCGGTTGTGAGCGAGAAGGAGAGCACGTCGTCGACGCCCGCCGACTCCGTCGAACCGGGCGACACCGCCGCGGAGATCGCGGAGCCGGTCCCTGCCGAGCGCTCCGTCAAACGGCGGCGCGTCGTCATGGCCGCCGGGTCGGCGCTGCTCGCCGCGGCTGTCGTCGCCGGGGTCGGCACCACGGTCGTGGCCGTGCGGGACGCCGACCGGGACGCGGGCGCGCCTGCCTGGCAGTTCCCGGATGCCAAGGCGGAGCAGGCGAAGGCGGCCCCGCAGGGCGGCCTCGGCGGAATGCTGCTGCCGTACGGAGGGAACGGGGGCTGGACGCGGGGGCCCGACCTCGGCGAGTTCGGCTCGGACGCTCAACTCAGCGGGGCCCAGGCCACTGCCCTGCGCAAGAAGTCGCTGAGCGACCTGCCCCGGTCCCAGCGCAGACAACTGGAGGAGCAGATCGACAAGCAGCGCATCCAGGGCATGGCGATGCGCAGCTACTACAGCCGGCCGACCGACCAATACACCCACCACAATCAAGGCGTCTTCGCGCTGAGCGTCGTGCTGTCACAGCTGGACAGCTCGGCCGCGGTGCGTGAGATCGCCAGGTTCCAGAGCGAGTTCCTGGACGCCCTAAAGGTCTTCCGAAAGGGTCCGGAGATCAAGGGCCACAAGAACGCCAGGTGCTTCCTGCCGCCCGAGAACGCCAAGGCCGACCTCGACAGGATGTTCTGCTCGGCCTACGTGGGAGACGTACTGGTCACCGCGCGAGCGGACGGAGCGAAGCCGCTCGACACCGGTGAGGTCGCGGAGTTCCTCCGCACCCAGCTCGACCGCATAGCGGAACCGGGGGCCGCGGCATGACCGAGCAACAGCAACTCACCACCCCGCCAGACGAGCCGACCCCGGACCCGGGGACGGCAAAGCCGGCCGAGGCGGCGGGGACGGCCGAGGCGGCGGGGACGGCCGAGGCGGCGGGGACGGCCGAAACGGCGGAGACTGCGGAGACTGCCGAGACCGCGGAGACCACAGGGATCGCGGAGACTGCGGAGACCGCAGGGATCGCGGATGTCGCAGGGACCGCGGGGACCGCGGGGACCGCGGATGCCGCCGGTGCCACTGAGTCCGTAGAGACCGCAGGGATCGCCGGGGCCGCAGGCATCGCAGGGACCGCAGGGCCAGCCGAGACCGCCGAGACCCCAGGCATCGCCGAGGCTCCGGCGTCCGCCCAAAACATCGTCCCCGCGTCGGCCGTCCCCGCCCGGGGCCGCCGGCTGCGGGCGGTGTTCCGGTGGACCGCCGCCCTCGCCGTCTTCGCGGCGTTCGGCACGGCCACCGCGTATGGGATCACCCAGATGGAGCGGACGGACGTCCCGGGGCTGACGACGAAGTCGGACGGGCGCTGGGACTACCCCACGCTCACCAGACCGCCGCTCCCGTCGGGCAGCCCCGCGCCGTTCGCGGAGTCGAATCCGGCCGGAACGCACCACGCCGACCTGCGCGCCCTCCTCCTGCCCGCCCCCGAGGGCGCCACGGAGGACAAGACGCTGCGCGGCCAGGACGGCTGGCTGGAGACGAAGGACTACCTGGCGGAGTACGCGCTGCCGGAAGACCGCGAGGAACTCGGCCAGCATCTCGTCGACTACGGCCTGCGGCACATCGCGGCCCGCGGCTGGACCACTCCGGACGGCACCCGGACCCGCGTCTACCTGCTGCGGTTCGGCACAGGGGTCGCCGTCGACAAGTTGCTCTCGAGTGAGGCCGTCGCTTTCATCACCCCCGTCCACCAGGTCCGGGGCACCGACGAGGTGACATACGACGAGGACTTCCCGGAACGGGCCGCGGTGGCGGGTGTGCAACACCTCCCCTACGCCGAGACCGAGCCGTACGGGGCCGAGCAGGTCCGGTTCGCCCACATCGGCGCGGGAGACGTCTACGCGCTGGTCGTTCAGACGCGCAAGGGAGCCGCTGCCGCGATCCCCTTTCAGCAGACGGTGATGCTCCAGAGTCAGCTTCTGGGCTGATGTCGGAAGCCGGTCTTGTGCCGGATCGGGGGGGGGGGGGGCCGGCGGGCCGGGGGGGGGCGGGGGGGGGGGGGGGGGGGGGGGGGGCCCCGGCCGCCCGCGCCCCCCCCCCCCCCCCCCCCCCCCCCCCCCCCCCCCCCCCCCCCCCCACGGCGTGAAGGCGGCGTCATCCGGGCCGCTTTCGGCCGCTGACTCCGTGCGCCCTCGGCAGTGAGGGCTTTCCCTCGACGCGGGAGGATCGGCCGCGGGACACGGCGGGCGCGTCGGCGCAGGTCAGCGTCGTTCGGTGGGGGACGCCATGACCGAGGTGGCCGGCGCCGTCAGGAATCGGGACGCCGCCGAGGACGGTAAGCGCGCTCTGGTGGCGTGCGTGGCCGCCTCGACCGGGGGCAAGCCGCCTCGGTCGCGACACCCCGTCCGCAGGCGGTCACCGATCGTCCGATTCTGTCTCAAAGCTTGAGCAGAAATTACCCACGCCCCCTCTTCAATACCGGCCCCGATGGTCTAGATTGACCGTGCTTCAGCCGTTCGGACACGAGGCGAACACAAACGATCTATAGGTCCGGCGCTACGGAAAGCCAGCAGTCGCGTCCCTTGCGCCAGACATGGGGATGATCAGTTCTCGGAGCCCGACAGGGGTCCCGGGTGCGGGGAGCACCCGAGGTTCCGGCGGGTTCCCGCGCACCTCGAGAGTCCGGCAGCGCACGCGAGTCCGCTGCCGCCAGGGCGGGGCCGTTCAAGTACCGCATGCACACAGCTCGTTCAGGCGACTCTGCACGGCCGGAAACTCATGCGCGGGGAGGCGGGGGCCTCCCGAGGCGAGGAACAGCGCGGCACGGGGGGCGGGGACCTCCCGAGACGATCGACGAGGAGAGGAACAGTGCGGGAGGCGGGGGCCTCCCGGGGGGAGCAACAGTGCGAGGCGAACACGTCGAACCACTGGGGACCTTGGGGGGTTCTGTGCGGCAAGGGGGATTAGTCAGCCCGTTACCGTCAGCGGGCGGGCGGCTGGCGAACGGGGCGATCGGACAGCCCGCGCTCGACTGGGAGCAGCGGTACCGCCGTACCGTGATCACCAGCGATACCGTGGCCACCGCCTTCGTGGTGGCGGCGGTCGGCAACTTCTTCGGGGCCCGGGACGCGGCCAACTGGCATGAGAAATGGGGAATTCTCGCCTTCGGCACCGAGCTGCTGGTGCTGGGGGCGCTCGCGGTGAGCCGGTCCTGGGCTCCCGCCGTGCTCGGCCAGGGCGCCGAGGAGTTCCGCCGGCTGGGACGCTCGCTGTTCGCGGCGACCGTCCTGCTGGCGCTCGGCGGGATCGCCCTCACCTCGCGCAACATCAAGCTCTGGATCTTCGTCGCGATCCCCGCGATCGCGGTCGTCACCATGACCGCGCGGTATCTGCTGCGCCTAGGGCTGCACAAGCAGCGCAAAGAGGGACGGTGCCTGAGACCGGTGCTCGCCGCCGGCAGCCCGGCCACCGTGCGCGACCTGATCACCCGGACCCGTAAGTTCCCGCACCTCGGCTGGCGGGTGGACGCGGTGTGCACTCCGGACGGCCTGGGGCTCGACGGCGACCAACTGGACGGGGTGCCGGTCGTCGGCCGGCTGGCGGACGTCGCGGTCCACGTCTGCCGCGACGGCTACCGCGTCGTCGCGGTCACACCGGACCCGCACTGGTCACCGGACCGGTTGCAGCGGCTGGCCTGGAACCTCGAAGGCAGCGACGCCGAGATGGTCGTGGCCCCGGTGCTGATGGAGGTGGCCGGCCCGCGGCTGCACGTCGACGCGGTGCTCGGGATCCCGTTGCTGCGGGTCAGCATGCCGACTTTCACCGGGGGCCGCCGGGCGGTCAAGGGAGTAGTCGACCGGACGGGCGCGGCGATCCTGCTGATGCTGTTCGCGCCGCTGATGGTGTGCGTCGGGCTGCTCGTGCTGGCGGACAGCCGTGGCGGGGTGTTCTACCGTCAGCGCAGGGTCGGCAAGGACGGCCGCGAGTTCACCATCCTGAAGTTCCGCACCATGGTCGCCGGGGCGGACGGGGCCCGTGCCGCGCTCGCCGACCTCAACGAGGGCGCGGGCCCGCTGTTCAAGCTCCGCCGGGATCCGCGGGTGACCCGGGTGGGGGCGGTGCTGCGCCGGTACTCGGTCGACGAACTCCCGCAGCTGTTCAACGTGCTCACCGGATCGATGTCGCTCGTCGGCCCGCGGCCTCCGCTGCCGGAAGAGTCCGCCGAGTACGGCCCGGACATCCGGCGACGGCTGCTGGTCAAGCCCGGACTCACCGGCCTGTGGCAGATCAGCGGACGCAGCGACCTGTCGTGGGAGGAGGCGGTCCGGCTGGACCTGCGGTACGTGGAGGACTGGTCGCTCGCCCTGGACACGGTGATCTTGTGGAAGACGCTGCGTGCGGTGCTCTACGGGCAGGGGGCGTACTGATGCGCGCGGGACTGCAATCCGACGGTTCCGCCGGCGCGCGGACCGCAGGCCGTCAGGGCCTGCCTGGGGGGAGGAACGGGTCATGAGAGTCAGCGTTTTCGGGCTCGGCTACGTGGGCTGTGTGTCGGCCGCGTGCCTGGCCGGCATGGGGCACGACGTCATCGGGGTGGACGTGAACCAGGTGAAGGTCGACCTGGTCAACGACGGCAAGGCCCCGGTGGTCGAGGAGCGGATCGGCGAGCTCATCGCCGAGGTCGTGCGGACCGGGGCGTTACGCGCCACCGGCGACGTCCGCGAGGCGATCATGGACAGCGAGGTGTCGCTGATCTGCGTGGGGACGCCGTCGGAGCCCAACGGCAGCCTGTGCACCACGTATCTGGAGCGGGTCACCGAGCAGATCGGCGCCGCGCTGAGGGAGCGCGGCGGACGCGGTGGGCGGCACACCGTGGTGTTCCGCAGCACGATGCTCCCGGGCACCTGCCTGAACCTGCTGGTGCCGATCCTGGAGAAGTACGTCGGCGGCACGGCCGGGGTGGACGTCGGGGTGGCGGTCAACCCGGAGTTCCTGCGCGAGGGCACGAGCGTGCGGGACTTCTTCGACCCGCCCAAGACCGTGGTCGGCGAGCTCGACCCGGCGAGCGGCGACACGGTGCTGGCGCTGTACGACGGCCTGCCCGGCGAGGTGTTCCGGGTGCCGGTCCCGACGGCCGAGGCGATCAAGTACGCGGACAACGCGTTCCACGGCCTCAAGATCGGCTTCGCGAACGAGCTGGGCGCGGTGTGCCGGGCGCTCGGGGTGGACTCGCACCAGGTGATGGACGTGTTCCTGGCCGACCGCAAGCTGAACATCAGCCCCGCCTATCTGCGGCCCGGCTTCGCCTTCGGCGGCTCCTGCCTGCCCAAGGACCTGCGGAGCCTGGTCCACGCGGCGCAGCGGGCCGACGTCTCGGTGCCGATCCTCGCCCATGTGCTGCCGTCCAACTCCGAGCATCTGCAACGCGCGGTGGAGCTGGTCGAGCGCACCGGCAAGCGCCGGGTGGGAATGTTCGGGCTGTCCTTCAAACCCGGCACCGACGACCTGCGCGAGAGTCCGCTCGTCGAGCTGGCGGAGCGGCTCTTCGGCAAGGGGTACGACCTGCGGATCCACGACGCCAACGTGAGCCTGTCCCGGCTGATCGGCGCGAACCGCGAGTACATCGAGAACCGGCTGCCGCATCTCGCGCAACTGCTCGCGGATTCCGTCGAGGAGGTGCTCGAACACGCCGAGGTGTGCCTGGTCGGCACCAGGGATCCGGCCGTGCTGGCGGCGCTGCCCCATGGCGGCGGCCCGGTGATCGTCGATCTCGTCCGCCTTCCCGACGCCGAGGCGCGCCGGGCCGAACCGGGGTACGTGGGCCTTGCTTGGTGACAGATCGTCCGGCGACGCGGCCGGGAGCGGCCGGCGCGCGCTGGTCCTGGTGGAGAACCTGTCGGTGCCGTTCGACCGGCGGGTGTGGCAGGAGTGCACGACCCTGCGCGACGCGGGTTGGGAGGTGCACGTCATCTGCCCCCGGGGCAGCAAGCGGGACACGGAGGCGGAGGCGGAGATCGACGGGGTGCGGATCCACCGCTACCCGTTGCGCGCGGCCACCGGAGGACCGGCCGGCTATCTGCGGGAGTACGGAACGGCGTTGTGGCACACGGTCCGGCTGGCCCGCAAGGTCGGCCCGGTCGACGTGGTCCACGCCTGCAACCCGCCCGACCTGCTGTTCCTGCCGGCGCTGTGGCTGAAGCGGCGCGGCGCGCGGTTCGTCTTCGACCAGCACGACCTGGTGCCCGAGCTGTACCTCTCCCGGTTCGGCCGCGGCGAGGACGTGCTCTACCGCGCCGTGTGCGCGCTGGAGCGGCTGACCTACCGGGCCGCGGACGTCGTGCTCGCCACGAACGAGAGCTACCGGGACGTCGCGCTGCGCCGTGGCGGCCGGCGGCCGGAGGACGTCTTCGTGGTGCGCAGCGCGCCCGACGTCGACCGGTTCCACCCCGTGCCGCCCGAGCCGGAGCTGAAGCGCGGCAAGCCTCATCTGCTGTGCTACCTCGGCGTCATGGGACCGCAGGACGGCGTCGACTACGCCTTGCGGGCCCTGGCGAAACTGCGCGACGAGCTCGGGCGGACCGACTGGCACGCGGTGTTCGTCGGCGCCGGCGACACCTTCGACGCGATGGTGGAGCTGTCGCGGCGGCTCGGGCTCTCGGAGCAGGTGCAGTTCACCGGGCGGATTCCCGACGCCGACCTGGTGCGCTACCTGTCCACCGCGGACGTGTGCCTCTCCCCCGACCCGCACAACCCGCTCAATGACGTGTCCACCATGAACAAGGTCCTGGAGTACATGGTGATGGGCCGGCCGATCGTCTCGTTCGACCTGAAGGAGGCGCGGGTCTCCGCCGGTGACGCCGCCGTCTACGCGCCCGCCGACGACGAGGCCGGGTTCGCCGGGCTCGTCGCGACGCTGCTGGACGACCCGGAGGCGCGGGACCGCATGGGCAAGATCGGTCAGGAGCGGATCGGCGGGCCGCTCTCCTGGCGGAACTCGCAAGCGTCGCTGCTCGCCGCCTACGCCGCCGCCTGCCGTGACCACGCTCCGGTGTCGGCGACGACCCGGGCCGGGCAGGGAAGAGGCAGCGTCGTTGAGCGATGAAACGATACGCCTGGTCACGATCGGGCGGATCATCCGTCGGCGGCGGCGGCTTCTCACCGTCCTCGCCGTGATGGGCGCCCTCCTCGGCTACGGCGTCTCCTGGCTGCTTCCGCCGCGGTACACGACGTCGGCGTCGGTGCTGCTGCCGGGAGCGTGGGAGGAGCGCGAGCTGCTGACCCAGACGGAGATCGCGACCAGTTCGGTGGTCGTCGACCGCGCCGCCGCCGCGCTCGGCCCGGCCGGGACCGGCGGCGGCGGGCTGCGGGACCGGGTGAGCGCCGAGGCCGCCGACGGGAACATCATCAAGATCTCGGGCACGGCCGACACCCCGGAGCGCGCGCAGAGGCTCTGCGACGAGGTGGCCGAGCAGTTCGTCGCCTTCGCCGCGCGGATCGCGGGCGACGGTGCCGACCCCGACGCGGCGGCGCAGCCCGAGGCGCTGCGGCAGATGGTGGTGCAGACCAGCCGCCGCATCACCGAGCTGGCCGACGCGGCCGGCCGGGGGGAGAGCGTGGAGAGCGTGCAGACCCGCACCGAGCTGGCGAAGCTGCGCACCGCGCTCCAGGAGGCCATCAACAAGCTGGACGAGGCCGACCCGGCCGCCAACCAGGCGCACCTGGTCGTCATGGGGCCGGCGGCCCGGCCGTCCGGCGAGGCGCCGCCGACGAGGACGCAGCTCGTCGTCGCCGGGGCGCTGCTGTTCTTCCTGCTCGCGGTCGTCGGCCATCTCACGGCCGCGCGGATGAGCCGCCGGCTGCGCACCGAACCGGAGATCGCCGCGGCGCTGGGCTCGGCGCTGCTGGGGACCGTCGACGTGCCCGGTGAACGGCCCGCACGCCGGCCGGAGGGCCGTGGCCGCGGCCCGTGGACCCGGATCAGCCGGCTGCTGGGCGTCGACGAGCGATGGGACGCACCGGCCCCGCAGACGTCCGGCGACGAGGCCGGCAGACGGATCCGCTACCAGCGGGTGTGTGCCCGCCTACGGGACCAACTTGCCTCACCTCGGCGGTTGTTGGTCGTCGTCCCGGACGGCGACGAGATCGCGCGCCGGGCCGCCGGGCAGCTCGTCGCCGAGGCCGAGGGCGATCCGCTGCTGCGGGTGGCGCGGGTCTCGGCGTCCCGGCCGATGGTGCCGGACCGCGACGACGAGTCCGGCGCCCTGGTCGTGCTCAGCGCGGGCGACTGGACCGCGGCGGAGCTCGCCGGGATCGCCGGGGCGTGCGCGGACGCGGGGTACGAGATCGTCGGCGTCGTCCTCGCCGGCACGGTCCGGATCCGTCCGACGCGGTCCGCCGGGCGTCCGCCGGAGGCCGCCACCCCGGCGCTCGCGGTCGGCGCCGACGCGACGGGAGGTGCGGGGTGACGACGCGTACGACTTCGGCAGATCAGGCAGATGGGTCGCCGGCGGCCGCTCCGCTGCTCGACCTCCAGGTGCTGGTCGTGGCGGTGCGCCGACGCCGCCGCCTCTGGTGCTCCATGGCGCTGCTGGGGCTGCTCGTCGGCGCGGCGGTGGCGGTCCTGATGCCGCCGCCGCCGACCGCCGTGGCCAAGGTGCTGGTCGCGCATCAGGAGGACCAGCCGAACGATCCCGGAACGCTGATCCGCACGGACGTCGCGCTGCTGCACACCACGCGGATCGCCGACGCGGCCCTCCGGTCCCTCAAGTCCTCTGAAAAGCCGGAGGACTTCATGCGGGAGTACGAGGGGATCGGACTGACCAACAACCTGCTCCAGATCACCGCGACAGGCGACAGTGAGGCCGAAGCGGTGGCCCGCGCGAAGGCGTTGGCCGACGCGTTCGTCGCGGACCATGTGCGGCGGATCCAGGCAGCCGCCGACGCCGAGGCCAAGGCCCTGCTCGACCAGCGCGACCGGCTGCGGGGCGAACTCGCCCAGGTGGACAGGGCGATCGGGGACGGATCGACGGAGAGCGGGCCCAAGGCGTCGGCGAACATGGAGTCGCTCTTCGCCCGCCGGGCCGAACTCACCTCGCGCATCACCGACTTCGGCCAGCGCGCCGCGGAGGCGCGCATCGGCACGCCGCGGATCGTGGCCGGCACACAGATCGTGGACGCCCCGCGCCCGGTGCGGCACTCCCTGCCCAGGACCGCCGCCACCGACGCCGTGATCGGGCTCGTCCTCGGACTGGCCCTCGGGCTCGCGGTGGCCGCGGTCGGCGCGGTGGTGGCGGACCGCCCCGTGCTGCGCCGGGAGATCGCGGCGAACCTCGGCGCCTCGGTCATCGCGGAGCTGCCCCTCCGCACGGCCGGGCGGTTGCGGCGCCGGCGGATCCGGACGGCACGCGAACGGCTCACCGTCTCCCTGGCCCGCACGGTGCGCGACTCCGCGGAACCGGTGTCGCTGCTGGAACTGGGCTGTGCGCGCAGTACGAGTGTCATCGCGCTGGACCTCGCCGCGGCCCTGTCGGCGGACGAGCCGGTGGTCGTCGTCGACGCTCTGCCCGGCCGGCAGCTCGCCGACCGCCGCCCGAAGCCGGGAGACCCCACCGTGGTCAGCGGTGAGCAGGCCGCGACCGGGGCGCAGCAGGAGCGCCGGCTCGGCGTCGGCTCGGTGGCGCCCGGCACGGCGTGGACCGACCTCCGGCACCTCGGCACCCGGACCGTGCTCGTCGTGCGGGCCGGGCACGGCAGCGCCGCCTGGCTGCACACGGTGGCGCGGCAGCTCGCGGACCAGCGCATCGCGGTGCTCGGCGTGGTGCTGATCGACCCGGATCCGCGTGACCGCACCGACGGCACGCTGTGGGACGGGCCGCGGAGCGCGCCGCGCGGCCACGACGAGCCGCTCGCCCGGCACAACGGGACGGACCAGCAGCGGACGGACCAGCAGCGGACGGACCAGCAGCGGACGGACGGGCAGCGAACGGACCGGCAGCGGACGGAGCGGCTGCCGATGTGGGCGGCACGGGTCCCCGACAGCGACCAGGAGGCGCGGTAGCACATGTGTGGCATCGCAGGCACGTACCGATGGCCGGACGGGAAGGCCGTCACCGACCGGCTCACCGACACCCTCGCCCACCGCGGTCCGGACGGGGCGGGCCGGTACAGCCACCCCGCCGGGGACGGCGAGGTGCACCTCGGGCACCGACGGCTGGCCATCATCGACCTCTCCGACACCGGCGCCCAGCCGATGGTCTCGGACGGCCTCGTCCTGACGTACAACGGCGAGCTGTACAACGCGCCCGAGCTGCGTGCCGAGTTGGCGGCCTCCGGGGTGCGCTTCCGCGGCACCTCCGACACCGAGGTGCTGCTGGAGGCCTGGCGGCGCTGGGGCACGGACTGCCTGCCCCGGCTGCGCGGCATGTTCGCGTTCGGGGTCTTCGACGAGCGCTCGGGTGAACTGGTACTCGCGCGTGACCAGTTGGGCGTCAAGCCGCTGTTCCTGCTGCGGCGCGGCGAGGGTCTGGTGTTCGCCTCCGAGCTCAAGGCGCTCGCCGCGGTGACCGGCGGGTCGCTCGAAGTGGACCACGCGGCGCTGGTGGCCTCGCTCCTCTATTACTGGGTGCCGGACTCCCGGTGCGCGTTCCGCGAGGCGGAGAAGCTGCCGCCGGGGAGCTGGCTGAGGTGCCGGCCCGACGGCCGGGTGGAGCGCGGCCGGTTCTGGAACCTGAGAGATGTCGCCGCGGAGGGCCGGGAGCGGGCCCTCGCCGGCGAGCGGCCGGACCTGGCGGCCGTCGTCGAGGAGTCGACCCGGCGGCACCTGCTGTCCGACGTGCCCGTGGCGACCTTCCTCTCCGGCGGTCTCGACTCCAGCTATCTGACCGCGCTGGCGGCCCGCGACCGGCCCGGGATCTCCGCGTACACGATCGGATTCCGCGCCGCGGACGCGAAGTTCGAGGCGATGCCGGACGACCTGCGCTACGCCCGGCAGGTCGCCGAGCGGTTCGGCGTCGACCTGCGGGAGATCGAGATCGCTCCGGACGTGCTCGACCTGCTGCCGCGGATGACGTACCACCTGGACGAGCCGATCGGCGACCCCGCCGCGATCAACACGTTCCTGATCTGCTCGGCCGCCCGGGAGGCCGGGGTCAAGGTGATGCTCTCGGGGATGGGCGCCGACGAGCTGTTCGCCGGGTACCGCAAGCACCTGGCCAACCTGATCGCGCTGCGCTACCAGCGCGTCCCGCGGCCCCTGCGGCGCGGGCTGTCCCGGGCCGTGGACCGGCTGCCGGTCGCCACGAGCCGCCGCGGTTTCCGGTCGGTGCGCTTCGCGAAGCGGTTCCTGTCCTTCGCCGATCTGCCGGAGGAGACCGCGTTCCGGCGCAGCTACACGATGTACGACCGGGACGAGCTGCTCGCCCTGGTCGATCCGGACCTGGCCGGGACGGTCGGCGACGTCCTGACCGAGCACGCGGACGTCTACCGGGACAACGACCTCGACGACTTCGTCAACCGCATGTGCCTGGGCGACGCCCGGATGTTCCTGCCGGGCCTGAACCTCGCCTACACCGACCGGTCGAGCATGGCCGCGTCGACCGAGGTGCGGGTGCCGTACGTGGACGTCGAGGTGGTCAGGGCGGCGTTCGCCGTGCCCGGCGATCGCAAGATCGTCGGACGGCAGGGCAAGGCCGTCCTCAAGGAGGCGGCCGCGTCGGTCCTGCCCCGGGAGATCGTGTACCGGCCCAAGGGCCTGTTCAGCGCCCCGCTGCGGGCCTGGATGAGCCGGGATCTGGCGCCGCTGGTGCGCGAGGTGGTGCACGACGGCCTGCTCGTCAAGTCCGGGTTCCTGCGCCATGACGCGCTGGCGCGCATGGTCGCCGAGGACGCCGCCGGGCAGCGGGACTTCTCCAAGCATCTGTGGCACGTGCTGACCCTCGAGTACTGGTACCGCGGCGCGACCTCCGGCTCCGGCCGGAGCACGCAGTTGACGGCGTAGAGACAACGTGACGGCGTAGAGACAAGAGGACTTCGGGTGAAACAGGTCGTACAGAACTACAAGAGCGGCGAGTTGGCGCTGCTCGACGTGCCGGCGCCGGGGTGCAAGCCGGGCGGTGTGCTGGTCCGTACCGCCTATTCGCTGATCTCCACCGGGACCGAGCTCATGAAGGTGTCCGAGGCCGGCATGTCGATGCTCGGCAAGGCCCGCTCCCGGCCGGACCAGGTGGCCAAGGTCGTGCGGAGCGTGGCTTCCAACGGGGTGCCCGCCACCTACCGCAAGGTGATGGGCAAGCTGGACTCCTACACGCCGCTGGGCTATTCGCTGTGCGGGGTGGTCGAGCAGGTCGGCGCGGGGATCGACGACGTGAAGGTCGGCGACCTCGTGGCGTGCGCCGGCAACGAGCACGCGTTGCACGCCGAGTTGAACTGGGTGCCGAAGAACCTCTACGCCCGGGTGCCGGAGGGCCTCGCGCCGCGGCACGCGGCCTTCGGCACCGTCGGCTCGATCGCGTTGCAGGGCGTCCGCCAGGGCGAGCCGCAGCTCGGCGACGTGGCGCTGGTCATCGGCCTTGGGCTGATAGGGCAGTTGGTGGTGCAGCTCCTCGCCGCCTCGGGGGCCCGCGTCGTCGGGGTCGATCCCGATCCGGCGCGCTGCGAGCTGGCCGAGCGTCTGGGCGCGGCGGTCTGCGGCGATCCCGCCTCCGCGGCCGTGGAGACCGCCGTCGCCGAACTCACCGACGGACACGGCGTGGACCAGGTGTACCTGGCCGCCGGCGGCGGCAGCAACCAGCCCGTCGAGCTGGCCGCGCGGCTGAGCCGGGATCGCGGCCGGGTCGTCGACATCGGCAAGTGCCGTCTGGACCTGCCGTGGAACGCGTACTACGAGAAGGAGCTCGACGTCCGGTTCTCCCGGTCGTACGGCCCCGGCCGCTACGACCCCGAGTACGAACTCGATGGGCGGGACTACCCGATCGGCTATGTGCGCTGGACCGAGCGCCGCAACCTGGCGTGCTTCCTCGATCTCCTCGCCCGCGGCAGCGTCGACGTGGAGCCCCTGGTGTCCCACGTAGCGGACTTCGACGACGCCGTGGAGACGTACCAGGGCTTGAAGGACGGCGAGTTGAAGGCCGTGGCCGTGCTGTTCCGGTACCCGGGACAGCAGGAGGAGGCGGCGGGGACGGAGACCCCGGCGGTGGCCCCGGAGGTGACCGTGCCCGCGGTGCGACGCGGCGGCGCAAGGCCCGCCACGGCCCGGCCCGCGGGGAAGCCGGTGCGCCTGGCGTTCGTCGGCGCGGGCAACTACGCGACGTCGATGCTGCTGCCGCATCTGGCGCAGCGCGACGGCGTCGAGTTGTCCGCGGTCGTCACCACGACGGCGCTGTCCGCGGCCAACGCGCGGCGCAAGTTCGGCTTCGCCGAGGCGACCACCGATCTCGACGCCGTGCTCGGCGACGAGTCCGTCGACGCGGTGTTCGTGGTCACCCGGCACAGCTCGCACGCCGAACTGACCCGCAAGGCACTCCTCGCCGGCAAAGCGGTGTTCGTGGAGAAGCCGTTGGCGCTCACCGAGGACGAACTGACCGGCGTGCTCGACGCGGTGGAGGAGTCCGGCAACGACCGGCTCCAGGTGGGCTTCAACCGCCGGTTCGCGCCGCTGCTCCAGGAGGCCAGGAAGCGGTTCGGCGTCCGCACGGGACCGGCGAGCCTGCGCTACCTGGTCAACGCGGGCCGGCTGGAGCACGGCAGCTGGTACCTCCGGCAGGGCTCCGAGGGCTCGCGGTTCGCGGGCGAGGGCGGGCACTTCATTGACACGGCGAGCTGGCTGCTCGGGGCCGACCCGGTCTCGGTGTACGCGGTCGCCACGTCCGGCGACGAGGACCTACAGGTCGTGCTGCGCTACCCGGACGGGTCCACCGCCACGATCAGCTACGTCACCACGGGCGCGGCCGGCTTCCCCAAGGAGACGCTGGACCTCGTCGCGGACGGCAAGGTGCTGCGGCTCGACGACTTCGTCCGCGCCTCGCTGTTCACGGACGCGGGGGCCGGCCGCAAGCGGTGGGTCAGTTCGCGGCTGCCCAAGGCCCGGGACAAGGGGCAGAACGCCGAACTGGCCGCGTTCGTCAGGGCCGTGCGGAGCGGCGGGCCGATGCCGGTGCCGCTGGAGTCGCTGGTCGCCACCACCACGGCCACCCTCGCCGTGCGGTCCGCCCTGGCCGGCGGCGCGCCGGTGACGCTGGCGAGGACGCGATGACCGTGCGCTCGGGCAGTGCCGGCTGGTACCTGCGGCGGCTGTCCCGGATGGGGCCGCGGGAGGTCGGCGGCCGGGCGGTCGACGCGGTGCGCAGACGGCGGTGGCGGTCGGCGCGGCCGGACCGTCCGAGCGTGCGGGGCGCCCGGTTCACCGCCGTACTGCCCGCGGGGACGCTCGCGGCGGTCCCGCCGGACGCCGTGAAACGCCTCGTCGCGGAGGCGGACCGGCTGATGGCCGGGCACGCGGAGTACTTCGGCGTGGACCGCGACGATCTGGCCGACCCGGACTGGTGGTTCGACCCGAAGACCGGGCGCCGGGCCCCGTGGGGCTACGCCTTCGACGTGCCGTACCGCGACGAGGACGCGGTCGGGGACATCAAGCAGATCTGGGAGCTGTCCCGGCACCAGTACCTCACCGTGCTCGCCGCCGCCTACGCGGTCACCGGGAACGAGCGGTACGCCGAGCGGGTGGCCGAGCATCTGCGGTCGTGGTGGGCGGCCAACGCGCCGTTGCGCGGAGTGCACTGGACCAGCGGCATCGAGCTGGGGATCCGGCTGCTGTCCTGGGTGTGGATCCGCCGGCTGCTCGACGGCTGGCCGGGCGCGTCCGCCCTGTTCGAGGGCAACCCGGTGGCGCTGAACCAGATCTGGCACCACCAGCGCTGGCTGGCCGGCTTCCCCAGCCGGGGATCCTCGGCCAACAACCACGTCGTCGCCGAGGCCGCCGGGCAGTTCGCCGCGGCCTGCGCGTTCGGCTGGTTCCCCTCCTCGGCGCGCTGGCGGGCCGACGCGCTGCGGTCGCTGGAGCGGCAGTTGCGGGGCAACACCTTCGGCTCCGGCCTCAACCGCGAACTGGCCACCGAGTACCACGGACTGGTGCTGGAACTCGGCCTGGCCGCGGTGGCCGAGGCGGATGCCGCGAGGGTGCCGGTCCCGGCGTCGGTGCGGCTGGTGCTGCTGCGGATGACCGACGCGCTCGCCGCCGTCGTGGACAGCCGATTACGGCCGCCGCGCCAGGGGGACGCGGACGACGGGCACGGTCTGGTCGTGGACGGCGCGGGCACCGACCGCTGGGCGTCGCTGCTGGCCACCGGGGACGCCGTGTTCGGCCGGCTCGCCTGGTGGCCGTCGGTCACCGGCGCCGATGTGCGCACCCCGCTGCTCGCCGCGCTCATCCGGCCGTACGCGACGAAGGCGACGGCACGCCCGGCGAGCAGACCGGCCCACTTCGCGGACGCGGGCATGACCATCCTGCGCAGTCAGGGGGAGACGGCGGAGATCTGGTGCCGCTGCGACGGCGGTCCGCACGGGTTCCTGTCCATCGCCGCGCACGCGCACGCGGACGCGCTGTCCCTGGAGGTCCGGTACGACGGGGTCGACGTGCTCGCCGACCCGGGGACGTTCTGCTACCACGGGCAGCCCGAGTGGCGGCGGTACTTCCGGTCGACCCTCGGCCACAACACCCTGGAACTGGACGGCGTCGACCAGTCCGTCTCCGGCGGACCGTTCCTGTGGACCCGGCACGCCCGCAGCCGCGTCCTGGCCGCCGACGACGCCGCCTCCGACGTCGCCGCCTCCGACGCCGACGCTTCCGACGCCTCCGCCTCCGCCGCTGTGACGGCCCGCTGGTGCGCCGAGCACGACGGCTACCGGCCCTCCGTGCACCGCCGCCGGGTGGAGCTGACGGCCGCGGCGAAGGAGCTGAAGGTGGTCGACGAGGTGCGCGGCCCGCGCCGGGCCGTGCGGCTGGCGTTCCACCTCGGCCCGGCGATCGCCGCGGACCTGGTGGACGACCGGGCGGCGCTCAGCTGGACCCGGGACGGCGAGGACGTCTCCGCGACGCTCGACCTGCCCGGGCAGCTGTCCTGGCGGGCGCACCGCGGCGAGAGCGACCCGCCGCTGGGCTGGTACTCCGCCGGCTTCGGACGCAAGGAACCCGCCACCACGCTGGTCGGCACCGGCTTCACCGACGGCGCGCGGGGGTTCACCACCGTGCTCAGGTTCCACGGCTAGGGGGGCGGGTGGGGATCAAGTGGCGGCACCGGGCGTGGCCGGCGGCACCGCTGGCGCTGGCCCTGCTGGCGGCGACCGGCTGTGAGAGCGCGCCGAGCGCGCGGCCGAAGCCGACCGCCGCGCCGTCCGCGTCCGTGGCCCGGGTGTGCGCCGGGCCCGCGGCCGGGCCGGCGAAAGCGCCGCCCGGCGCGGTGACCGTCGACCCCGCGGTGGCCGGCGACCTGGCCGCGAAGACCAAGAGCAGCCCCCCGCACACCACGTTCTGGCTGCGACCGGGCACGCACCGGCTCGCGCCGGACCGCTACGCCCAGGTGATCCCCAAGGAGGGGAACACCTACCTCGGCGCGCCGGGCGCGGTGCTCGACGGCCGCAGGACCAACCAGTACGCGTTCGGCGGCGCCGCCCGCGATGTCACCATCCGCCATCTGACCGTGCAGGGGTTCGTCGCGCCGCACGACGAGGGCGTGGTCAACCATGACTCGGCGGACGGGTGGGTGATCGAGCACGCGACGATCCAGGACAACTCCGGGGCGGGGCTGATGGCCGGCGCCCGCCAGCGGGTCCGCGCCAACTGCCTGCGCGGCAACGGCCAGTACGGCATGAACGCGTACAAGGCCGCCGGCCGTATCAGCGGCCTCGTGGTCGAGGGCAACGAGATCGTGGGCAACAACCGGGACGACTGGGAGCGGCGGCGGCCGGGCTGCGGCTGCACCGCGGGCGTCAAGTTCTGGGCCGTCGACGGCGCGGACGTGCGCGGCAACTGGGTGCACGACAACCGCGGGGCCGGGTTGTGGGCGGACACCAACAACAACGACTTCCGCATCGAGGACAACGTGCTCGAGGCCAACGACGGGGCCGCGCTGGTCTACGAGACCAGCTACAACGCGGTCATCCGGAAGAACACGATCCGGCGGAACAACTGGGTCGAGGGCCGCCGGTACGCCGACCGGGGCGACACCTTCCCGTTCGCGACCGTCTACCTGTCCGAGTCCGGCGGCGAACCACGGATCGAGGCCCGCACGGACAAGATCGAGATCTACCGGAACGTGCTGGAGAACAACTGGTCCGGGATCACGTTGTGGGAGAACGCCGACCGGTTCTGCAACAGCCCGGCCAACACGTCGTCCGGTGACTGCACGTTGCTGGTGAAGGACACCGGCCGCTGCGCACAGCCGGCGATCGCCACCGCACCGCTGTACGCCGACTGCCGGTGGAAGACCCAGCGGGTGGACATCCACGGCAACCGCTTCGTGCTGGACAAGTCCGTCGTCGACTGCGCGGTGAAGTGCGACCGGATGGCGGTGCTGGCCAACTACGGCACCTATCCGGACTGGTCGCCGTACCAGGGCGAGCGGGTGGCCGAGGCGATCACCCGCGAGCAGCAGAACCGCTGGCACGACAACGTCTATCTCGGGTCGTGGACGTTCGTCGCCCACGATCCGAGCCGGACGCTCGACTCCGGTCAGTGGCAGGCCACGCCGTACCGGCAGGACGCGGGCAGCGTCTTCCGCGCAGGGGACGGTGGTTGAGATGGGCGCGGAGCACACCCAGGGGATCGCGGGCCGCACACCGGGGATCGCGGGCCGCACGCCGAAGCTCGTCGGCACGGCCTGGGGGCTGCTGGTCCTCAACACGCTCGGCTCCGCCGGGGCGAAGACCATCGTCCCGCTGCCCCGCTCCCTCATCCAGATGGTCACCATGGGCGCGCTGGTCGCCGCGTTCGCGCTGGCGCTCCTGGTCAACCTCCGGCTGCGGGTCCGGGCCGGCGCCTACCTGTTCCTGCTCACCCTGCTGCTGGTGCCGAGCGTGATCTCCAGCGCGGATCTGGAGTCCGGGTTCGGCGCGCTGTTCCGTTGCGCCCGGCTGGCGCTCTTCGTGGCCACGCTGTGGCTGCTCAGCCGCTGGTGGGACGGCGGCCTGACGTTCGTCCGGCACCACATCCGGATGTACTTCGCGGTCCTCGCCTCGGTGGCCGCGGGCGCGGTCGTCTCACCGGGGGCCGCCATGCCGGAGCTCTACGGCGGGCGGCTGGTCGGCGCGTTGTGGCCGCTCACCCCGCCGCAGATCGGGCAGTACGCCGCGGTGATCATCGGGCTCACCGTGCTGCTCGTGCTGGGCCGCCGGGCCGACAGGACCAGCGCGGTGGCGGTCGTCGTGCCGGCGCTGGTCCTGCTGGCGCTGACCCACACCCGGACGGCGACGATCGGCCTGCTCGTCGGGCTGGCGCTGGCCATCGGCTCGCTCGTGCTGACCAGCGCCGCCGCCCGCCGGTTCTTCGTCCGGGCGGTGGGCTGCGCCGCCGTGGCCGCGGTGGGGTTCGGCTCCGCGGTGCAGGCGTGGTTCCTGCGCGGGCAGAGCCAGGAGAACTTCACGAGCCTCACCGGCCGGGCGAAGGTCTGGGACGCCCTGCTGGCGGCGCCCCGCACGACCTCGGAATACCTGTTCGGCGCGGGGCTCGGCGACAAGTCGTTCGGCGGGCTGCCGATCGACAACAGCTGGCTGGCCGTCTACCACGAGCAGGGGGTGACCGGAGTCGCCCTGGTGGCGGCGTTCATCGTCGTGCTGGGCGGCGTCGCCCTGCTGCGTCCGCCGTCGCTGCCGAGGGCCTGCGCGATCTTCCTGATCAGCTACTGCGCGATCGCCTCGTACACCGAGGCCGGGCTGGGCGACGCCTCGCCGTATCTGCTGCATCTGGCCGTCGCCGCCTCGCTGCTGGCGGCGCCGGCCGCGACGGCTCCCCTCTCGACGCCCGAACTCCCCCGGCTGTCGACGCCCGACGTCCCTCGACGACGCGTCCCGGGACGGCCCCGGACATCGGAGGTGAACTGAGCATGCCCGGCCTGCATGTGCTGGTCCTGCACAACCGCTACGCCTCGGCGCAGCCGAGCGGGGAGAACAAGGTCGTCGACCAGGAGGTGGCGCTGCTGCGCAAGGCCGGCCACCGGGTCGAGGTGTTCGAGCGGCGCAGCGACGACATCGCCGCCCGGTCCCTGCCGGCCAAGGCCGCGCTGCCGTTCCTCGTGCCGTGGAACCCGGGAGTCCGCAGGGAACTCGCCACCCGGCTCCGCGCCGGGCGGCCGGACGTGGTGCACGTCCACAACGTGTTCCCGCTCCTGTCGCCCGCGGTCCTCGCCGCCTGCGCCGACGCCGGCGTGCCCGCCGTCGCCACGCTGCACAACTACACCCAGGTGTGCCCGCCCGGCACGCTGCAACGGGACGGGCGGCCGTGCGCCGAGTGCGTGGGGTCGACGCCGCTGCCCGCCGTCCGGCACGGCTGCTACCGCGGCTCCCGGCTGGCGACGGTGCCGCTCGCGGTCAGCCTGTCGGTCAACCGGCGGCGGTGGTGGTCGGGCGTGGAGCGGTTCTTCTGCATCTCCGCGGCGCAGCGCGAGGTCCTGGTGCGGGCCGGCATGCCGGCCGAGCGGCTGGCGGTGAAGCACAACTTCGTGCCCGATCCGGGCGTCCGTCGAGCGGGCGACGGCGAGCAGCTGCTCTTTCTCGGCCGGCTCGCGGAGGCCAAGGGAGTGCGGCTGCTGATGGCCGCGTGGGACGAGCTCGCGGCGAGCGGCGGTGTGGGTGTGCCGCTCGTGATCGCCGGCGCGGGGCCGCTGGAGCGGGAGGTGGCCGCCTGGGCTGCGGGCCGGGACGACGTGCGCTACGCCGGCCTGTACGACACGGCGGAGTGCCGGCGGGCCGTGGCGCGGTCGGTCGCCGTGGTGGCTCCCTCGACGTGGCTGGAGGCGTTCGGCCTGGTGGCCGTGGAGGCGATGGCGGCGGGGGTCCCAGTCGTCGCCGCCGGTCACGGCGCCTTCGTCGAACTCGTCGAGGAGGGGGTGACCGGGCTGCTGCACCGGCCGGGCGACGCGGGCTCACTCGCGGACCGCCTGCGCCGGATCACGGCGGACCGGTCCCGCAACCAGGAGATGGGCCGGGCGGCCCGGCGCCGGTACGAGCAGGGCTTCAGCCCGGTCGTCGGCCTGGAGCGCCTGGTGGAGGGGTACCGCGCCGCGATCGCGGGGCGGTCGGGCGGCGGGGACAGCACGCCGCCGCCGGTAGGGACGGAATCCTTGGGGGGCAGTACATGACACGATGCCGACTGTGCGGCTCGGCGGCGCTGGAGAGCGTCGTCGATCTGGGGGCGACCCCGCCGTGCGAGAGCTTCCTCGCGGCGGACCGGCTGGACGAGCCGGAACCTGCGTACCCGCTGCATCTGCGGGTCTGCACCGGCTGCTGGCTCGCGCAGCTCCCGCCGCTGATCACTCCGGAGGAGACGTTCAAGGAGTACGCGTACTTCTCCTCCTACTCGACGTCCTGGGTGGAGCACGCGCGCACGTTCGTCGCCGACGCCGCGGCGCGGCTGGGGCTCGGCGCCGACTCGTTCGTGGTGGAGGTCGCGAGCAACGACGGTTACCTGCTGAGGCATGTGGTGGACCGGGGGATCCGCTGCCTCGGCATCGAGCCCTCGGTGAACGTCGGGGCCGCCGCGCGGGACGCGGGTGTGCCCACGCTCACCGAGTTCCTGAGCCCGGACACCGGTTCGGCCGTCCGGGCCGAGCACGGCCCGGCGGACCTGGTCGTGGCCAACAACGTGTACGCGCACATCCCCGACGTGGTCGGCTTCACCCGGGGGCTGCGCGCCCTGGTCGCCGACGACGGCTGGGTCTCCGTCGAGGTGCAGCATCTGCTGACGCTGATCGAGGAGAACCAGTACGACACGATCTACCACGAGCACTTCCAGTACTACACGGTCGCGTCCGCGGTCCGGGCGCTGGCGAGCGGCGGACTCACGCTCGTGGACGTCGAGTTGCTGCCCACGCACGGCGGGTCCGTCCGGCTGTGGGCCCGGCCGGCCGAGGCGGCGGGCGAGCCGACCCGGCGGGTGGCCGACGTGCTGGACCGGGAGAAGGCCGCCGGACTCCAGGAGCTGTCCGGGTACACGGAGTTCTCCGCCCGGGTGGCCAAGGTGCGCCGGGATCTGCTGCGGTTCCTCGTCGAGGCGGCGGAGCGCGGTGAGACGGTCGTCGGCTACGGCGCGCCGGGCAAGGGCAACACCCTGCTCAACCACTGCGGCATCCGGCCCGACCTGCTCCCGTACACGGTCGACCGCAACCCCTACAAGCACGGCAGGTTCACCCCGGGCACCCGCATCCCGATCCTGCCGCCCGAGCGGATCGCCGCCGACAAGCCGGACTACGTCCTCGTCCTGCCGTGGAACCTGCGGGCCGAGCTGGTGGAGCAGCTGTCGTTCGTGCACGAGTGGGGCGGCCGACTGGTCTTTCCCATACCGGAACTGAGCATTGTCGAGGTCAAGGCATGAAGGTCGTCCTGTTCTGCGGCGGTTACGGGATGCGGATGCGCAGCGGCGCGGCCGACGACGTGCCCAAGCCGATGGCGATGGTCGGCCCCCGGCCGCTGATCTGGCATGTCATGCGCTACTACGCGCACTTCGGGCACAGGGAGTTCATCCTGTGCCTCGGGTACGGGGCCCACCACATCAAGGACTTCTTCCTCAACTACGAGGAGACGACGTCCAACGACTTCGTACTGCGGGGCGGACGCACCGAGTTGCTGTCCACCGACATCGCGGACTGGACGATCACGTTCGCGCAGACCGGCATCGAGTCGCCGATCGGGGAGCGGCTGCGCCGGGTGCGGCATCACCTGGACGGCGACGAGATGTTCCTCGCCAACTACGCCGACGTGCTCACCGACGCCCCGCTGCCGGAGATGATCGACCGGTTCGCGCGGCGCGACGCCGGCGCGTCGATGATGGTGGTGCCGCCGCAGTCCTCGTTCCACTGCGTGGACCTGGGCGAGGACGGCCTGGTGGGGGGCATCACCGCGGTGAGCGAACTGCCGTTGTGGGAGAACGGCGGCTACTTCGTGCTCCGCCAGGAGGTCTTCGACCACATCCCGGAGAACGGGGACCTGGTCGCCGACGGCTGCGCCGAACTCGCCAAGCGGGGGCGGCTGGTGGCGCACCAGCACCGCGGCTTCTGGAAGCCGACCGACACCGTGAAGGAGCGGGCCGCGCTCGACGAGGCGTACGCCCGGGGCGACCGGCCGTGGGCCGTGTGGGAGCGGGACACCGCCGGGGTACGGGCGTGATCCGGCTCGGGGCGGGGCCCCTGGACCGGATCGTCGCCGTGGGCGCGCACTGCGACGACATCGCCATCGGCGCCGGCGGCACGCTGCTGACGCTGTGCCGCGCGCGGCCGGGTGTCCGCGTCGACGCGCTGGTGCTCTCCGGAGGCGGCGGCGAGCGGGAGCAGGAGGAGCTGGCCGCGCTCGACGCCTTCTGCCCGGACGCCGAACTGCGGTTGACCGTACTGAAGTTGCCGGACGGGCGGCTGCCCGCCCACTGGGACGAGGCCAAGGCCGCGGTCGAGGAGCTGCGCGCGGCGACGGAGCCGGACCTCGTGCTCGCCCCGCGCACCGACGACGCCCATCAGGACCACCGCGGCCTGGCGGAGCTGATGACCACCGCGTTCCGCGACCACCTCGTGTTCGGCTACGAGATCGTCAAGTGGGACGGCGATCTCGGCCGTCCGACGGCGTACCAGCCGCTGTCGCCGGAGACCGCCGAAGCGAAGGCGCGGCTGCTGGAGGAGCACTACCCCTCGCAACGGCACCGGCCCTGGTACGACCGGGAGGCGTTCCTCGGTCTCGCGCGGATCCGCGGCATCGAATGCCACGCGCGCTACGCCGAGGCGTTCGCCGTCGCCAAACTCACGCTGGACCTGGGCACTTCCGAACTGGGGGACTGAACTGTGCGCGTACTGCTGACCGGACACCAGGGCTACCTGGGCACCGTGATGGCCCCGGTCCTCACGGCCGCCGGGCACGAGGTCGTCGGTCTCGACGCCGGCCTGTTCGCCGACTGCGTGCTGGGCCCGCCGCCCGAGGACCCGCGGGGGCACCGCGTCGACCTGCGCGATGTCACGGCCGAGCATGTGGCCGGGGTGGACGCGGTGATCCACCTGGCCGCGCTGTCCAACGACCCGCTGGGCTCGCTGGCTCCGGAACTCACCTACGACATCAACCACCACGCGTCCGTACGGCTGGCCCGGCTGGCCCGCGACGCCGGGGTGCGGCGCTTCCTGTACGCGTCGACGTGCTCGGTCTACGGCGCCGCCGGCGGTGGCGACCTGGTGGCCGAGGATGCCCCGCTGCGCCCGGTGACGCCGTACGCGGAGTCCAAGGTGCGGGTGGAGGACGACCTGCACGCGCTGGCCGACGGCGACTTCAGCCCGGTGTTCATGCGCAACGCCACCGCCTTCGGGTACTCCCCCCGGCTGCGCGCCGACATCGTGCTGAACAACCTGGTGGGGCACGCGTTGCTGTCGGGCGAGGTGCTCGTGCTGTCCGACGGCACTCCGTGGCGTCCGCTGGTGCACGCCGCCGACATCGCGCGGGCCTTCTCGGCCGCGCTGACCGCGCCGCGCGCAGCGGTGCACGACCGGGCGTTCAACATCGGCAGCGAGGTCAACAACGTCACGGTCGCCGAGATCGCCGAGCAGGTCGCCGAGGCGGTGTCCGGGGCGAAGGTGGTGATCACCGGTGAGACGGGGGCCGATCCGCGGTCCTACCGGGTGGACTTCTCCCGGTTCCGCGCCGCGGTGCCCGGCTTCGAATGCGCGTGGACGGTGAAGCAGGGAGCGGTCGAACTCGCCGACGCCTACCGGAAGTTCGACCTGACCCGGGAGGACTTCGAGCAGCGCTTCACCCGGCTCGCCGTACTGCGCGCGGCGTCCGTGGCCGGCGCCGTCGACGACACCCTGCGGTGGCGCCGGTGACCGCGGCCGGCGAGGAGATGCACGCGCTGGTGGAGCGGCTGTACCCGCTGTGCCGGAGCATCACCGGCGACGGCGTGCGCGCCACCCTGGAGATCGTCGGCGAGTACCTGCCGCTCCAGGTGCACGAGGTGCCGACCGGCACCCAGGTCCTCGACTGGACGGTGCCGCAGGAGTGGAACATCCGGGACGCGTACATCGCCGACGGCGCGGGCAACCGGGTCGTGGACTTCGCCGCGTCCAGCCTGCACGTGCTCGGCTACAGCGTGCCGGTGTCGGCGACCATGCCGCTGGCCGAGCTGCGCGCACACCTGTACACCCTCCCGGAGCACCCGAGTTGGGTGCCGTACCGCACCAGCTACTACCAGCCGGAGTGGGGGTTCTGCCTGGCCCAGGAGACCCTGGACGCGCTGCCTGACGGCGACTACGAGGTGCGCGTCGACTCCACGCTCGCCGACGGCCACCTCACCTACGCCGAGCACGTGGTCCCCGGGCAGGTCGCCGACGAGGTGATCGTCTCCTGCCACGTCTGCCACCCGTCGCTGGCCAACGACAACCTGGCCGGGATCGCGGTGGCGACGTTCCTGGCCCGGTCGCTGGCCGAGCAATCGCCGTACTACACCTACCGGTTCCTCTTCGCGCCCGGCACCATCGGGGCGATCACCTGGCTGGCCCGCAACGCGGAGCGGATCGACCGGGTCAAGCACGGGCTGGTGCTCGCCTGCGCCGGCGACCCGGGCCGGCTGACGTACAAGCGGAGCAGGCGCGGCGACGCGGAGATCGACCGCGTGCTGCGGCATGTGCTGGCGACCTCCGAACGCCCGCACCACGTCACCGAGTTCACCCCGTACGGCTACGACGAGCGGCAGTTCTGCTCGCCCGGGTTCGATCTCGGCGTGGGCTCGCTCAGCCGCACCCCGTACGCCGGCTACCCCGAGTACCACACCTCTGCGGACAACCCGGACTTCGTCTCCCCGGCGGCGATGGCGGACACCCTCGCCGTCTGCCGCGAGGCGTTCGCCGTCCTCGACCGCAACCGGCGGTACGTCAACCTCAGCCCGTACGGCGAACCGCAGCTGGGCCGACGGGGGTTGTACGACTCGCTCGGCGGGCGCAGCGACGCGAAGCAGGCGCAGATGGCCATGCTCTGGGTGCTGAGCCTCTCCGACGGCGAGCACGCTCTGCTGGACGTGGCCGAGCGGTCCGGGCTGCCGTTCGACGCCGTCGCCGCCGCGGCCGACGCCCTGCGCGGCGCCGGCCTGATCAAGGCGTGACACCGATGCCCGCCGAGGAACCGACGACCACCGAGGAGGCGAATCCGCGGACAGCGCCGGCGGCGTCCGCCGGATCCGCGCGGCGGGCCTTCGTCGGCCGGCTGTCCTGGGGACTGGCCGACCAGGCGGCCTCCAGCATCAGCAACTTCGCGGTGGGCGTCTACGTGGCCCGCTCCCTGGGGGTGACCGCGTTCGGCGTGTTCAGCCTCGCCTGGGTGACGTACGGCGTGGTCCTCAACGTCTCCCGCGGCCTCGCCACCGACCCGCTCGTGGTGCGCTTCAGCGGTGTGCCGGACGCGTCCTGGCGCGGGGCGGCGGCCCGCTCTTCGGGCACTGCGCTCGGCGTCGGCGCGGCCATCGGCGCGGCATGTCTGGCCGTCGGCCTCGCTCTCGGCGGGCGGGTGGGGCCCGCGTTCGCCTGTCTCGGCGTCATGCTGCCGGGGTTGCTGCTCCAGGACGCCTGGCGGTACGCGTTCTTCGCCGCGGGCGCCGGACGGAAGGCGTTCGTCAACGACGTCGTGTGGGGGGTCGCGCTCGTCCCCGCCATGGTCGTGGCGGCCCGCGTGGGCAGCGTCGCCGCCTTCGTGCTCGCCTGGGGCGCGTCCGCCACGGTGGCCGCGGGGTACGGCTACGTCCAGTCCGGCATCCTGCCCCGGGTGACGCGGGCACGCGCGTGGCTCCGCGAGCAACGCGACCTCGGCTACCGGTACCTGGTCGAGAACGTCAGCCTCAGCGGCGCGAGCCAACTGCGCGCGTACGGGCTGGGCGCGATCGCGGGGGTCGGCGCGGTGGGCGCGGTCCGGGGCGCCGAGCTCCTGCTCGGACCGTTCCTCGCCGTGCTGATGGGGCTGTCGCTGGTCACCGTCGCGGAGGCGGCACGGGTGCTGCGGCAGACGCCCCACCAACTCGGCCGGTTCTGCCTCCTGCTGGGGGGCGGGCAGGCCGCCGCCGCGCTGCTCTGGGGCGGGGCGCTGCTCCTGATGCCGGACCGGCTCGGCGGGTTCGTGCTCGGCGGCGTCTGGCACTCCGCCGCACAGCTCATCGTGCCGGTCACCTTCGGCGTCGCGGGCGCCGGCCTCGGCACCGGCGCGGCGGCCGGGCTGCGCGCGCTCGCCGCGGCCCGGCGCAGCCTGCGCTGCCAGCTGTTCGCCTCCGCCTGCTATGTCGCCGGCGGCCTCGGCGGGGCAGTCCTGGGCGGCACGGTCGGCTCGGCCTGGGGCGTCGCCGCCGCGACCGTCTGCGCGTCGGCCGTGTGGTGGCTGCACCTGCGGTCCGCCCTGCGCGAGCGCCACCACCATCTGATCCCCGAAGTGAGGACACCATGACCGCCCGTCCCCGGCTGAGCATCGGCCTGCCCGTCTACAACGGCGAGGAGTACCTCGCCGAATCGCTCGACGCCCTGCTCGGCCAGACCTACGAGGACTTCGAGCTGGTCGTCTCCGACAACGCCTCGACCGACGGGACCGAGGACATCTGCCGCAAGTACGCCGCGCGCGACTCACGCATCCGCTACCTCCGGCTGCGCCGGAACATCGGCGCCGCGCCGAACCACAACTATGTGTTCACCGAGTGCCGCGGCGAACTGTTCAAGTGGGCCTCGCACGACGACCTGTACGCCCGGGACCTGCTGCGGCGTTGCGTGGAGGCGCTGGACGCGCGGCCGGACGTGGTCCTCGCCCACTCCGACCAGGCGGTCATCGACGGCGAGGGGCAGGTGAAGGTGCCGTACGAGTACGGGCTCGCCACCGCCTCCCCGCACGCCCCGGAGCGCTTCCGCAGCTTCCTGTTCGAGCCCGGCGGCGACGACTTCTACGGGGTGATGCGCGCCGACATGCTGCGCCGGGTGAAGCCGCACGACAGCTATCACCACGCGGACCGGACGTTCGTCGCCCAGATCGTCCTCCAGGGGCCCTTCCACCAGGTGCCGGAGCTGCTGTACTTCCGTCGCGACCACCCCGCCCGCGCCGAGCGGGCGAACCCGTCCAAGCGCTCCCGGTGCGTCAATCTGGACCCGCGCCGGGCGGGCCCGCTGCATCCGACGCCGCGGCTTCTCGCCGAGTACGTGTCGGGCTTCGTCTCGGCGATCCGGCGGGCGCCGCTCTCGGCGGCCGACCGGCGCGCCTGCTACGGCCACCTGGCCGCGTGGATGACCAGCCGGGTGCGGCCGGGCGCCGGCGAGCGGGTCGAGGACCGCGCCCCGGTCGACCCGGCGAGGCTCACCGTCTCCGTCGACGACCTCGTCGCGGGACGCGAGGGACGGCGGGCGGAGGGGCGGCACACACGGGGGCAGCAGGCAGAGCAGAGGCCGACAGAGGGGCAGCAGGCAGAGGGGCGGCTGACATGAGAACTCCCGTGCGCGTCGGGGTGTTCGGCCTGCTCGGCTCCGGCAACCTCGGCAACGACGGGTCGCTGGAGGCCGTGCTCGGCCACCTCCGCGCCGAGCACCCGGACGCGGTCGTGGACGCGCTGTGCGGCGGGCCCGAGGTCGTCGCGTCCCGCTACGGGATCCCCGCGACGCGGCTGCACTGGTACCGCGGGGAGTACCGGACCGCGTCGCGTGCGGGCGCGATCGCGGGCAAGGGCCTGGGCAAACTCGTCGACGTCTTCCGCACCGCCGCCTGGGTGCGCCGGCACGACGTGGTGATCGTGCCGGGCATGGGCGTCCTGGAGGCCACGCTGCCGCTGCGGCCGTGGGGCTTCCCGTACTCGCTGTTCCTGCTCTGCGCGAGCGGCCGGCTGCTGGGCGCCCGGGTCGCGCTGGTCGGCGTCGGCGCCGCCCCGATCGGCAGCCGGCCGACCCGGGCCCTGGTGCGCTGGTCGGCCCGGCTGGCCGCCTACCGGTCCTACCGGGACGCTCAATCCCGGGACGCGCTGCGGGAGATGGGCGTGGACACCGCACGGGACGAGGTCTACCCGGACCTCGCCTTCGCCCTGCCGACGCCGCCCGCGAGCGCGCCGCCCCCGGGTCCGCCCGGCCGGGTCTGCGTCGGCGTCATGGACTTCCACGGCGGCGACGACGACCGCGCACGCGCCGAGGAGATCCACCGGCGCTATCTCGACGGGACGACCCGGTTCGTGCGGGCGCTGGTCGAGGAGGGCAGGCCGGTCCGGCTGCTGACCGGCGACGCGTGCGACGCGCCGGTGGTCGCCGCGATCCTGGAGGCGGTGGACTCGCCGCTGGTCACCGCCGCCGAGGCGGCCTCGCTGGCCGACCTGATGAAGGAGACGGCGGCTGCCGACGCCGTGGTGGCGACCCGGTACCACAACCTGGTCTGCGCGCTGAAGGCCGGCACGCCGACGCTCGCACTCAGCTACGCGGCGAAGAGCGACGCGCTCATGGCCCGGATGGGCCTCGCCGCGTACTGCCACCCGGCGCGCGAACTCGACGCCGACCAACTCCTCGAACAGTTCCAGGAGTTGGAGAAACGCTCGACGGAGCTGAGGCAGACGCTCGCCGAGCGGAACCGGATCACCGCCCGGCAGCTCGAGCACCAATTCACCGCCTTGACCGCGGTCTTGTCCCCGGCAACCGCCAACGCCCGGCAGGAGACCCCATGAAAGCGACCGCCGTCCCGGAGATCGTCGGCGCGTACCTGTTCGAGCCGACCCCGTACGCCGACGAACGCGGCTTCTTCTGCCGCACCTTCGACGCCGACGTGGTCCGCTCGGTGGGCCTCGACCCGGACGCCTTCGTCCAGGACAGCCTGTCCCGCTCGGTCCGGGGGGTGCTGCGCGGACTGCACCTGCGCTCCGGCGCGGGCGAGGCCAAGCTCGTGCGGTGCTCGTACGGGAAGGTCTTCGACGTCGTCGTCGACCTGCGCCCCGACTCACCGACCTACCGCAGCGTGGCCTCCTTCGAACTGTCCGGCGAGACGCAGACGACCCTGTACATCCCGGCGGGCTGCGCGCACGGCTTCCAGGCGCTGACCGAGACCGCCGACACCTCGTACCGCATCGACCGCCCGCACGACCCGGCCGAGGACGTGACGATCGCCTTCGACGACCCGGAGCTCGCCGTCCCCTGGCCGCTGCCGCCCACTTCGATGTCCCGGCGGGACCGGGAGGCTCCGAGCCTCGCCGAGGTCCTGAAGCAGAGAGAGAGCTGAAGTCAGCGTGGACACTGAGGAGTTCTGCCTGCCCAGGTCGCAGGCGGCGAACGAGCGGCTGCACGCCATGGTCCCCGGCGGCGCGCACACCTACGCCAAGGGCGACGACCAGTACCCCGAGAACCTCGCCCCGGTCATCAGCCACGGCCGCGGCGCCCATGTGTGGGACCTCGACGGCAACCCGTACGTCGAGTACGGCTCCGGCCTGCGGTCGGTCAGCCTCGGCCACGCCCACCCGCGCGTGACCGAGGCGGTGCGGCGGGAGATCGACCGCGGCGGCAACTTCGTCCGGCCGTCCGTCGTGGAGGTCGAGGCCGCGGATCGCTTCCTCGCCACGGTGCCGACCGCCGAGATGGTGAAGTTCGCGAAGAACGGCTCGGACGCCACCACCGCCGCGGTGCGCCTCGCCCGCGCCGCCACCGGACGCCCGCGGGTGGCCCTCTGCGCCGACCATCCGTTCTTCTCCGTCGACGACTGGTTCATCGGCACCACACCGATGTCCGCGGGCATACCGGCGGCGACCACCGACCTCACCGTGGCCTTCCCCTACGGCGATCTGGCCGCGACGGAGGAGCTGCTGACCCGGTATCAGGACGAGGTCGCCTGCCTGATCCTCGAACCCGCCACCCACACCGAGCCGCCGCCCGGGTACCTCGCCGGCCTGCGCGCGCTGGCCGACCGGCACGGCTGCGTCCTGGTCTTCGACGAGATGATCACCGGCTTCCGCTGGTCCGAGGCGGGCGCCCAGGGCCTGTACGGCGTCGTCCCCGACCTCTCCACGTTCGGCAAGGCGCTGGGCAACGGGTTCGCCGTCTCGGCGCTCGCCGGGCGGCGCGAGCTGATGGAGCGGGGCGGGCTGCGCCACTCCGGCGACCGGGTGTTCCTGCTGTCCACCACGCACGGCGCGGAGACCCACTCCCTCGCAGCCGCGATGGCCGTGCAGACCGCCTACGTCGAAGAGGGCGTCACCGCGCGGCTGCACGCCCTCGGCGAGCGGTTGGCCGCCGGGGTCCGCGACGCCGCGGCGAGCATGGGCGTCGGCGACCACGTCGTCCTCCGGGGCCGGGCCAGCAACCTGGTCTTCGCCACTCTCGACGAGGACCGGCGGCCGTCGCAGGAGTACCGCACCCTGTTCCTGCGCCGGCTCCTGGCGGGCGGGGTGCTGGCCCCGTCGTTCGTGGTGAGCAGCGCGCTCGACGACGCCGACATCGAGCACACCGTCGACGTGGTGGCCCAGGCGTGCGCGGTGTACCGCAAGGCACTGGACGCCGGAGATCCGACCCCCTGGCTGGGCGGACGGCCGGTGAAGCCGGTGTTCCGCCGCTCGGCGTGAAGTAGGTTGATGTGAACCGGATCTGATTGTGCGTCAGGGACGTTGTCGCTCAACGATGTCGACCGTCCGGTCGGCCATCTGGTCGGCCGTCCGGTCGACCAGCCACGCGGTCGCCGGTACCACCGCCAGCGCGGTGCACCAGCCGCCGAGGACGTCGGTCGGGTAGTGCGCGCCCAGGGCGACCTGCGCCCAGCCCATGGCGGCCCCGGCGACCAGCGCCGCGGCGAGCACGAGCCATGTGCCGGCCGTCCTGCCGAGGCCGAGCCGGCCGGTCGCGAGCAGCCCCGCCACGAGCGCGAGCGCGGTGAGGAAGGCGGTGTGCCCGCTCGGGTAGGACAGGTGGCCGTCGTGGATGGTGCGTCCCACCAGGGGTTTGAGCAGCGTCGTCGTCCCCACGGCCGCACCGGCGCCGGCGACGACGAGCACCGCCGCGCGGGGACGCCGGACCAGCAGACAGCCCGTCACCATGATCCCGACCAGCGCCGCCGCTCCCCCGGGCTCCCCCAGGAAGTCCGTGGCCAGCGCGACGTCCCGCCACGGCGGGCCCGCACCGTACACGGCCGACTGGATCCACGCGTCCACCGTGCCGGGCTCGCCTCGGCCGGCGTACAGGATCCCGAGCGCGACGACCACCAGCGCGGCGAGAAGCGCGATCACCCCGAGCGCCGCCGTTTCGCGTTCCGGCTCCCGCCGGACCCAACCCCTCACCCCGCCACCCTGCCCAACAACGCGGTCGCGGCAAACCGCGGAACGGGGCGGGCGGGACCGGCGCAAGGGTCAGCGGGCCGGCGTCACAGCAGGCCCAGTTCGCGGGCGCGGCGCACCGCCTCGTTGCGGCGGTTCACCGAGAGCTTGCGGTAGGCGCTCTTGAGGTGGGTCTTGACGGTGTTCACGGAGACGTACAGGTCGGCGGCGATCTCCTGCGTGGACATCATCTGGGCCAGCCGGACGAGCACATCGCGCTCGCGTCCGCTGAGTTCCTCCACGACGGGCGGCGGCCGGTCGGAGCCGTCGAGGGACGGCGTGCCGAGGTGCGGGGCACCCAGGTGCAGGGATGCGGAGGGAGTGGTGCCGCGGGACGTGGTGCCGAGGGGCGTGGTGCCGAGCGGGGTTGCACCGGGGGCGGGGGCCGGGGTGCCAGGGGTGCCGGGGGTCAGGGTGCCGGGAGATGCGGTGCCGGGGGTGAGCCAGCCGGCCGCGGGGCCTCGTAGCGCGGCGGAGTCCAGGAGGGGGCGGAGCCAGGGGCCGGCCTCGTGGAAGGGGCGGCGCAGCAGTTCGCGGCGGGCCTCGCGCAGGGCCTGGGCGACGAGTCCGCGCGCTCGTGCCGGGTCGCCCGCCTCATGGGCGACCTGTGCTCGCAGCAGGGTGGCGCGCACGGTCACCGCCGGGCCGAGACCCGCGTCGGGGCGCACGGCGTCGAGGAGGTCCGCCGCGACCGCGGGCCGGCCCGCCGCGAGGTGGGCCCGCGCCGCCTCCACCGCGCACGCCGCGTGCCCTTCGAGCACGGGCCGCAGCAGTCCGGCGGCCGTCTCGGGCCGGCCCGCGGCCAGGTGCGCGGCGGAGGCGACGAGCGCCCGCTGCCCCTCCGCCCACGGGGAGGGCACGTCGGCCGGGACGAGCCGTTCCACGGCGGCGAGAGCGGCCCGGGTGTCGCCGCGCGCCAGGTGCAGCCTGGCGGTGGCGACGGCGCGGCCGGCCGCCATGACCGGGTCCCTCAGCGCGGGGTGGGCCTCGGGGGCCGCGTCCAACAGGGCCTGCGCGCGGTCCAGTTCGTCGCGGTCCACGGCGACGGCGGCCAGGACCAGCCGCCCCATGCCGGAGCCGGCCGGCTGGGCGAGGCCGAACCGTTCCGTCTCGGTCAGGGCCGCGCGGGCCCTGCGCTCGGCGCGGCCGGGCCAGCCGGTCAGGTAGTCGATCAGGGCGAGGCGTCCCAGGGAGTCCTCGCGGGGCAGCGCCGTCGAGGCCTCGCCGGGGGCGCCGGCCGCCGTGGAGAGGGCGGCGCGGGCGTCCTCGTAGCGTCCGGCCCACAGCCGCGTCGAACCCAGATGGGTCAGCAGCAGCGCGAGGAGTTCGGGGTGCCGGTCCAGGAGCGGGGCGGGGACCGTCGACCGCAGTCGCCCGGCCTCCTCCCCCGCCGTCTCCGCCCGGTCCGGCGAGCCGGTCAGCCGGGCCGCCAGGGCTTCGAGCAGGGCGCAGCTGAGCCGGGCCGCCGCCAGGCCCGCCGGGTCGTCGTCCGGCGCCGACGCGTGCCGCGCCTCCGTCAGCTCCTGGAGTTCCTGGAGCCCCTGCCGGGCGCGGTCGAGGTGGGCGAGGCCGCGGTCGAGGTCGCAGCCGGCCAGTTCGCGTGCCGCCCGCACGAGGTCGGCGGCCGGGCCGTGGGTCCCGGGGTCCATGCGGGAGAACAGCTCGGCCAGTTCGTCGGAGCGCAGGCCGGTGAAGAGCTGACCGATGGCGAGGTCGTCGACGAGGGCACGCGCGGTGAACTCCCAGTCGCCCGCGGCCGCGCCGTGGCCGAGCGTCTCCACGAGGGAACCGGAGTGCCGCAGCCAGTGCGCGGCCCGCCGGTGCAGCTCGGACTCCAGGCCTGGGGAGCGCATCCGCAGATGGGCCCGGAGGATCTCCCCGAACAGCGGGTGCAGGCGGTACCAGCCGTGTCCGAGGTGCTCGACGAACGCGTTCTCGCGTTCGAGACCGGCCAGCAGCGGCCCGGCGTCGGCGCGCCCGGTCAGCGTGTCCGCCAGTTCGGGGCAGAACCGGTCCAGCACGCTGACCCGCAGCAGGAGGTCCTGCGTCTCGGCGGACTGCCGCTTGAGGACCTCCGCCAGCAGGAAGTCGGCGACCGGGCTGCGGTCGGCCTCGAACTCCTTCAGATACGTCTGCGGATCCGGGTCCTCCCGGGCGGCCAGGGCGCACAGCCGCAGGCCCGCCGCCCAGCCCCCGGTCCGCTCCACCAGCGCGCGGGCCGCGGGCTCCGGGAGGCGCAGCCCGTGCAGCTCCAGCAGCTCGGCCGCCTCCTGCGGGGTGAAGGCCAGCTCCCCGCCCCTGATCTCGGTCAGCTCGCCGGCGGCCCGGTAGCGGTGCAGCGGGAGCAGCGGTTCCGTGCGGGTGACGAGGACCAGCCGCAGGCCCTGTCCGGCGTGCCGCAGGACGAAGTCCAGCTGTTCCGCGATCTCCGGGTCGGCGACCCGGTCGTACTCGTCGAGCACCACGGTCACGGGCCGCTCCCGTGCGCTCAGTTCGGCGGCGAGGCGCGCCAGCAGGGTGTGGGTCACCAGGCTCGGGTCGGCCGGGCTGCCCACGGCGTCGGGCAGCGCCGGGACGCGGGGGCGCAGTGCCTGGAGCAGATACGCCCAGAACATGCCGGGGCTCTGGTCCGTGCGCTCGGCGGTGAGCCAGGCGACGGAGTCGCGGGCCGCGGCCCAGTCGGCGACCAGCAGGGTCTTGCCCGCGCCCGCGGCCCCGTTGACCATGGTCAGAGGGGTGCGCGAGGCCTGGTCGAGATGCCTGACCAGCCGCTCGCGCCGCAGGAACGTCACCGGTCTCGCCGGCACGGCGAAGCGCGTCCGCAGATACGGGTCGCCGTGCGGATCGGCGTACGGCGACGCCGGTTCCGGACCGCTGTCCTCCCACTCCGCCACGGCGCTCACCGCCCCTGCTCGTCAGGTCATGGCCAGCGCCCCGTCTCCAGCATCCCAGCCTCCCGGCAAGGGCGCGCTCCAAGGGACATCGACGCAGGTCAGGGGCATCGCCGACCCGCGACGCTGAGCCCACCCCGCTTGCCCGCGACACTGAGCCCGCCCCGCCGACCCGTGATACTCAGGCCACCCCGCCTGCCCGCGTGCTCAGGCCGCCCCGCCGACCTACGGCGCTCAGGCCGCCCCAGCTTTCCCGCCGTGCTCAGGCCACCCCGCCGACCCGGGTACTCAGGCCACCCCGCTTGCCCGCGTGCTCAAGCCGCCCCGCCGACCCGCGTGCTCAGGCCACCCCGCCGACCCGCGGCGCTCAGACCACCCCGCCGACCCGCGGTGCTCACGCCGCCCCGCTGCCGTCCAGGTGCTCGCGGTACCACCCCGCCGAGCCGGCCAGCCGGGTCAGCGGGCCGGGCCCCGGCGGCTCCTGGGTCAGTCTCCAGATGTCGGCGGACAGGTACCAGTGGTCGCGGGCGACCAGGGCGAGCTGGCGTTCCGACGCGCGGCCCGGGGTGGCCCGCAGACGCTCCAGGCAGGTGGGCCACGGCCAGTCGGCGGCCGGGCGGGGCGGCAGGACGTCGTGCGAGGACAGTTCCGCCAGCAGGTCGCCGATACGGACGGGCTCCGGGTGGCCCACGTGGTACACGCCGGGCGGCACCGGGCGCGGGCCGGCGGCGACGGCGGCGATCAGACGGGCGAGGTCGCCGGCGTCCACCACGGACAGCAGCGCGCCGCCGCCGTCCCACTCGGCCGGCACCCGCTCGACGAGTTCGCGCAGACCGGGGACGACCCAGCGGTCCCCCTCCCCCAGCACCATCCCCGGCCGCAGCACGACCGCGCCCGCCTCCCGCGCGTACGCCTCCCCCGCGAGCCTGCTCCGGCTCACCGCGGACACCGGCTCGGCGGGGGCCTCGCCGACCGCGACGCCCCGGTGCGGGCCGGCGCCGTAGACGGCGGCCGTCGACAGGTGGACCACCCGGCGGACCCCGGCGCGCGCGGCCTCCGCCATCAGCGCGCGCGTGCCGTCCACGTTGACGGCCTCGCACAGCCGCTCGTCCCCGCCGACGTACGAGGCCAGGTGGACGACGGTCCGCGCGCCCTCGCACAGGCCGCGCAGCCCGGCCGGGTCGCCCAGATCGCCGCGCACCCACTCCACGGGGAGGCCGGCCGCGTCCTCCGGGACCCGGCGCACCAGCGCTCTCACGCGGGGCCGCCCAGGACCGGCCGGCAGCGCGCACAGCGCCCGCAGCGCGTGCGAGCCGATGAAGCCGGTCGCGCCGGTCAGCACCACGACCCCGCCCGCGTCGGCGTCTTGCGTGCCTTCCGCCCCCTCAGCCCCCTCCGCCCCGCCGACGTCCGTGCCCGTCGTGCCGTTCAGTGCCGCCTCCTCAACTCCCGAGAACTCCCTGCCGCTCGCCTGTTCGCCGGCAGCCGTACCGTCGGCCCTCGTCCGCTCAACGTCCGAGCGGGCGCGCCCTGTTCCGCGTCGTCACGGCAGACGCCCAGGCGGGACGGGTGCGGGCGGATTCGGCGGCGGACCGGAAAATCGGGCCAGGACTCGCCGATTGGCCTTGGTCCCCCGCTCGCCGCGCCCCCTACCGTCGGCGCCATGCGGATTCGAATCGTCGACGCCTTCACCGACCGCCCCTTCGCCGGGAACCCGGCCGGGGTCCTGCTGCTCGACGCCTTCCCGGGCGACGACTGGCTCCAGAACGTGGCCATGGAGGTCAACCACGCCGAGACGGCGTTCGCGCACCCGCTGTCCCCGGGCGGCGAGGCGGACTGGGCGCTGCGGTGGTTCACGCCCGTCGCGGAGGTGGCGATGTGCGGTCACGCCACGCTCGCCACCGCGCACGTCCTGCACAGCACGGGCGCGCACGTGGGCCCGGCGCGATTCGCCACCCGCAGCGGCGTCCTCGTCACGACGCCGGCCGAGGACGGTTCGATCACCATGGACTTCCCGACCGCCCCCCTCACGCGCGTGGACGTCACGGAGGGCGTCGGCGAGGCCCTCGGCGCGGCACCGCTGGCCGCGTTCGACACCGGGCCGAACGTCGGCGACCTGCTCGTCGAACTCGCCGACGAGAAGACGGTCCACGCGCTGGCCCCCGACCTGAAGGCGCTCTGCGCGCACTCCACGCGCGGCGTGATCGCCACCGCCCGCGCCGAGGACCCCGCCCGGGGCTACGACTTCGTCTCCCGCTGCTTCTTCCCCAACGTCGGCATCGACGAGGACCCGGTCACCGGCAGCGCGCACACCGCCCTGGCGCCGTACTGGTCCGAGCGGCTGGGCCGCACCGGGCTCACCGGCCTCCAGGCCTCGCGCCGCTCCGGCCGCGTGCGCACCGAACTGCGGGGCGACCGCACCCTGTTGAGCGGCAGCGCGGTCACCGTCATCGAGGGCGAACTGCTCACCCCCGAGCCCACCCACTGAGCCCGCCCAGCCCGCTGCCCCCGCCCAGCCCGCTGCCCCCGCCCAGCCCGATCAGCCCGCCCAGCCCAATGAGCCCGCCGAACCCGCCGAACCACCCGTCGGCGCGGCGACCGCCTCACATCACCGGCAGCCACGCCACCTTCCCCGCCAGCAGCGCGTAGCCGACGAACGCCCCGATGTCGAGCAGCGAATGCGCCACCACCAGGGGCCCCACCCGGCCCCACCGGCGGTACAGGTACACGAACACCACGCCCATCACCATGTTGCCGACGAAGCCGCCGATGCCCTGGTAGAGGTGGTACGAGCCGCGCAGCACGGAACTGGCCACCAGCGACCGGGTCGGGCTCCAGCCCAACTGGTCCAGCCGACGCAGCAGATAGCCGACGACGATGACCTCTTCGACGATCGCGTTCTGCATCGCGGACAGGATCAGCACCGGGTACTTCCACCACACCTCGGGCAACGCCTCGGGCACGACGGTGAGGTTGAAGCCGATCGCCCGCACCGCCAGGTAGAACGCGATTCCGGTGCTGCCGATCACCGCCGCGATCGCCGCGCCCCGGCCGAGGTCGGGCCACGGCCGGGTGCGGTCGAAGCCGAGGGCGCGCAGCCCCTGGCCCTCGCGCAGCAGGAAGTGCGCGACGAGCGCGACGGGGATCAGCGCCGCGCTGATCCCGAAGAGCTGCCAGGCGAGATCGAGCCAGGGACGCCCCGGCGCGGCCGAGGCGTTGAGGGTCGCGGCCTGGTCCTTCAGCCCGCCCGGTTTCGTGACCGATCCGACAAAGCTGATCAGTGCGGACACACCGCTCGCACCGAGCGAAAGCCCCAGAACGAGCAGCGTCTCGTCCCGGAGAATCCGTCGTGAGAGCGGCTGTCGAGGACAAGAATCGGCCACCGAGCCCGTCTCCACCTGCACACCTGCCTCCAGTTGAGTAAACCCGTCCCGTCCCCGTCCCGGCGTCGCTAGGGTCTCGAAAGAAAGTGACGAAGATCGTGCGCGACAGCCGTTGGGGGACGGACGCCGTACGGGGCGACCTCCCCTTCGCATGCCATGCGGCCGGAAGCGACCGGCACGCGGATGGACAGGGAGGGCACCACCGTCATGGGACGTCACAGCTTGCCCGATCAGTACGGGGCGGGCGGCAGCGACCCCCGTGTCCGCTCACGCCGCCGCACGGTGGCGCTCGCGGCGGCGCTCGTCCTCGTGGTCGCCGGCTCCGCCGCCGCGGCCGTCGACAGCGGACTGCTCTCCTTCGGCTCCTCCTGCCACGACGACCCGGTGCGGCTGGCCGTGGCCGCCTCCCCCGACCTGGCCCCGGCGCTGACGGCGGCGGCGAAGCGGGCCGAGGACACCGGGCTGACCTCGGACGGCCAGTGCCTCGCGGTCACCGTCCGGGCGCGCGAGTCGTCCGAGGTCACGCGGACGCTGGCCGAGGGCGGCACCCCGGACGCGCACGTGTGGGTGGCGGATTCCGACCTGTGGGTGCAGCGGATCTCCTCCGACCGCAAGGCGACCCGGGTGACGCCGCTGGGCAGCGTCGCCTCCACGCCGGTCGGGGTGGCGATGGTCCCGGCGGCGGCGAAGTCGCTGGGCTGGCCGACGAAGACGTACACCTGGCTGGAGCTGGCCGGCACCGCGTTACGGGACGGCGCGCTGCGCCTGGGCGCGGCCGATCCGACGCACAGCGCGAGCGGGCTGCTGGCGCTGACCCAGGTCGGCGCGGCGACGTCCGGCGTCGAGGGCGGGGACACGCAGGCCGCGGCGCTGATGAAGGCGCTGTCGCAGCGCACCTCGGACACCGACGCCGAGGTGCTGAGGACGCTGCCGCGCGACGCCTCGGCCGCCGAGCGGGGGGACCGCGAGCACAACCAGGCGGTCGTCGTCACGGAGCAGGCGGCGTTCGCGTACAACTCGTCGGCGGAGGAGAGCGCCGATCTGGACCTCTTCTACCCGAAGGACGGCTCGCCGCGCCTCGACTACCCGTACGCGCTGGTCGACAAGACGAGGCTGACGACCGACGAGAGCCGGGCGGCGATCCGGTTCATGACCTATCTGCGCAGGGCCGAGCAGCAGCGGCTGCTGGAGCGGTACGGCTTCCGCACCTCCGACTACGACGCCCCGCGGGCCGTCGTGGCCACGGCCGGCGGCAGCAGCCCGCAGCCGTTCGCGGCGCCGGCGGCGCGGAGCGTGTCGGAGACGGCCGTCGAGGAGACGCTCGGGATGTGGACGATCACCGTGCAGAGGGCCCGGCTCACCACGGTGGTGGACACGTCCTCGTCCATGGCGGAGCCGATGCCGGGCACGGAGCGCTCACGCATGGACGTCACGAAGGCGTCCCTGCTCCAGGCCCTGACCACGTTCACCTCCGAGGACGAGATCGGCCTGTGGCAGTTCTCCACCGCGCTGGACGGCGCCAGGGACTACCGCGTCCTCGTGCCGACCGCACGGCTCGGCGCGGGCGCGGGCGCGGACGGCGGCGGCACCCAGCGGGACCGGCTCACGGCGGCCTTCGGGGACCTGGCGCCCGTGCCGAACGGCGCGACCGGCCTGTACGACACGACGCTCGCCGCGTACCGGGCGGCGACCTCGTCCTACGTCAAGGGCAAGTTCAACGCCCTGGTGATCCTCACCGACGGCGTCAACGAGGACCCGGGCAGCATCTCGCGGACCGCGCTCCTGACCGGGCTGCGCGAGCTCACCAGCGCGGAGCGCCCGGTCCCGCTCATCATGATCGCCGTGGGCCCGGAGGCGGACCGCGAGGAGGCGGAGCTGATCGCCCGGACGACCGGCGGCTCCGCCCAGTCGGTCTCGGACCCGTCCCAGATCCACACGGTCATCCTCCAGGCCATCGTGGCGGCGGGAACGCCGGGGGGCGCGGACTGAGCGCGGCCTGGGCAGGGCCTGAGCGCGGACGCCGCCGGGCGGGCCATTGGGCGGGCCACCGGGGCGCCGACGCCCTGGCCCCGCGTCACCTCATGGGCACCGGCTCGGGCAGGCCCACCGGCCAGGTGTGCGCCGGTTCGCCCTGGTGGGAGAGTTCGGCGTAGCGGCGGGTGGTGGCGGCGAGGGCCGCGTCCCTCGACAGGCCGGCCTCCCGCGCCCGGTGGAACGTGGCCACCTGCCAGCTCGCGCCGTTGGTCCGGCGGCGGCACCGCTCCTCGATGATGCCCAGGTAGAAGTCCCGGTCGGCCGGTTCCACGCCCCACGCGTCGAGTCCCGCCTCGGCCAGCGGCAGCAGCTCCTCGCGGACGAGGCTCACCGCGTCGACCTCGGCCGTGCCGCCGAGCCGGCCGCGCCGCGGCCACTGGAGCCGGGCGTCGATGCCGTACCGGCAGGCGGTGTCGAAGTTGGCGGCCGCGGTCTCGAACGGCATCCGGGTCCACACCGGCTTGGAGTCCTCGGCGAGGGCGCGGACGAGGCCGTAGTAGAAGGCCGCGTTGGCGACGACGTCGGAGACGGTGGGCCCGGCGGGCAGCACCCGGTTCTCCACCCGCAGGTGGGGCACGCCGTCGGCGATGCCGTAGACGGGCCGGTTCCAGCGGTAGACGGTGCCGTTGTGCAGGACGAGCTCGGCGAGCTTGGGCACGCCGCCCGCCGCGAGGACCTCCAGCGGGTCCTCCTCGTCGCAGATGGGCAGCAGCGCCGGGAAGTAGCGCAGGTTCTCCTCGAACAGCTCGTACGCCGAGCTGATCCACCGCTCCCCGAACCAGGTCCGCGGTCGCACGCCCTGCGCCTGGAGCTCCGGCGGCCGGGTGTCGGTGGCCTGCTGGAAGACCGGGGGCCGGGACTCGCGCCACAGTTCGCGGCCGAAGAGGAACGGCGAGTTGGCGCCGACGGCCACCTGCACGGCGGCGACGGCCTGCGCCGCGTTCCACACGTCGGGGAACCGGGACGGGGTCACCTGGAGGTGCAGCTGCACCGAGGTGCAGGCCGCCTCGGGGACGATCGACTTCGAGGTGCACGACAGGTGCTCGACGCCGTCGATGTCGAGGGCGAACTCCTCGCCGCGGGCGGCCACGATCTGGTCGTTGAGCAGGGTGTAGCGGTCGACCTCGGAAAGGTTGGAGGTGACCAGGTCGTCACGGTCCAGAGTCGGCAGAATACCGATCATCACGATTCCCGCGTCGACCTCTCCCGCCTTTCGGTGGGCATATGCCAACGATGTGCGGAGTTCTTCCGCCAGCCGGTCGAATACCCGCCCGCCCAATCGGTGGGGAGCAATGTTCACTTCCAGGTTGAACATGGCGAGTTCTGTTTGGAAATCGCGGCTCGCGATCCTCTCCAGCACTTGTCCGTTCAGCATTTTCGGCAGCCCGTCGGCACCCGCGAGATTCAGTTCGATCTCGAGCCCCATGAGGTTCTTGGGGCGGTCGAAGCGCTGTTGAGCCAGGAGCCGCTCCAGCCCCGTCAGGCACTGCCGCAGCTTGTCGCGGTAGCGCTGCCGATCGGACAGGTCGAAACCGCCTGCCACGACCTTCTCCCCCATCGAAGCGTCCCTCCTCGCGTGGGCGGGCCGGTGGTCCGGCCGCGCCGGATGTCCCGGGGTCACGTGGGATGATGCCCAGCCTTCCCGATCGATAACGTCCCCGTCCGGCCGCGCCGGCCGCTAACCTGAGCGGAGGTGACCGGAGGCACATTCACGGGGCATGCGGCAGAACGTCGTTTCACCGGGTTACGAACTCGTGAAAAACGACGATGCGAATAGGCCGACCGCGCTGTCTCCATATCCCGAGGTCACGGCCGCGCGGCCCGATCTGAATCGGGATGATTCACGCGTACCGCCGACCGGATCGGCCCTTGTCGGGTGTCCCGGAATCGACTAGACGAAACACAGTCTGAACACGTGTCGTATAAACTCCGCGAACAAGGCAGAGAAGGTGGGCGCCCTCGGTCGAAGGAGCCTGTCGTTCCGTCGCGGCGGCGGACGGCAGGCCGCACGCGTACCCGCGGTTCCCTCACCCCGGCCACCACCTCTCCGACCTCCCCCGAGAGCTGACAGCGCCGTCCGCCCCCGCCCTCGCGCCACCGTGCCTGTCGAATGAGAGGCGACCCACCATGCCGCTGCATGTCCCCCCGGCTCCCGCGCCCGCCCTGCGCTCCGTCCTCACCGCCCTCGCGTCCCCCACCGCGGTCAGCGGGGCCAGGACGCCGTCCCTGCGCACCGCCGAGGGAACCGCGACCCCCGAACTCCCCCTGCCGCTGCATGTGCTGGACCGGATCACCCCCGAGGGGGTGTCCGCGACGCGGCTGGCCGGCTGGCGGTTCCTGATCCGCTGCGGCGACCGGGCGGTCGCCGCGGCCGAGACCGAGCTGACCGCGGACGGCTGGGCGTTCTCCCATTTCTTCGAGGGTCCGTACATCGGCTCCACCGAACGCGCGCTGCGCCAGGCCGAGTCGATGCCCCAGCCCTACCAGGCGCGCCTGCTGTCCGTGCCGGGCCTGTACATGCTCACCCTGTGGCTGCACGGCGACTGCGCCTCCGACGGCGCCACGGGACATCCCGCCGCGACCGACCTGCTGGTGCCGCTGGCCCCGGCGCCGCCCGGGATCGCCGCCCACCGCCCGCTCCGGGTCGCCGAGTTGCTGCCGGTACTGACCCTGAGGGTGACCCCGCCGGCCCCGCTGCTCGGCTCCCCGGCCCCCGCCTGACCACCTGACTGCCTGACCACTTGGCCGTCCGGACCGGGCCTAGTCCCATCCGGCCACGCGAAACCACCCGAAGGGGCGGTGCGGTTGAGATGAACCGCCCGCGCGGGTGATGCGTCTTGAACCTGTGAGAGGCGGTGCAGCGAAATCCCTGCGGATCGACGCCCGTGGGGCAACACTGGGTTCCGACCGACTTATCACAACGGGGGGCGGCCATGAACGACGTTTCACGCCGCGGAACAGACTCGACAGACACCTCACATCTCACGACAGAGCGAAAGATCTCCTCCATGTGCCAGCACCAGCCGCCGTGTCCCACAGCCGACTCCGCCGACCGGGAATCAGCCCGGCTCCTGGCGCACCACCCGGAGCAGGGCTGGAGCCTGCTGTGCAACGGCGTCCTGATCTTCGAGGACACCGGTGAGCTCCTGCCCGACGGCCAGATCATCGCGCCGCACCGTCCACTGGACACCGGCCGCGTGGTGACCGCCGCCTAGTCCTGTCCGGCAGGGCGGGCCTGTCCGGCGGCGTGTGACCGACGTCGACCGGAGTACCGAGGGGCCGGACCGCAGCCGCCGCTGCGCACCGGCCCCGACGCGTGTCCGGGACCGGTCACAGGCCGTAGCCGACCGGTTTCCCCCCTGTACGTCTTCCCCTGTACGTCTTCCCACGACCGCCCGCCTTCCGGAAGACTCCTGGAAGTTTCGCGGCGACGCCCGCGGCGGCGCGACGGAGGTGGGGGACATGACCACGGAAGAGACGGAAGAGACCGACGGGGCTGACGGAGCGGACGGAGCCGACGGGGCTGACGGGGCTGACGGGCTAGGCGGGACCGGGGACTCCGACGCGAGGGCGCCCGTCCCCCGGGGCAAGGTCACCATCACGGACATCGCCCGGCGGGCCGGCGTCTCCGTGCCGACAGTCTCCCGGGTGGTCAACGGCCGTTCCGACGTCTCGCCCGAGACCCGCGCCCGCGTCGAGGACCTGCTGCGCCTGCACGGCTACCGCAAGCGTCCCGCCGCCGCCCCGGCCCGCGCCGCCCTGCTCGACCTGGTCTTCAACGACCTCGACAGCCCCTGGGCGGTGGAGATCATCCGTGGCGTCGAGGAGGTCGCGCACGCGGCCGGCGCGGGCACCGTCGTGTCGGCGATCCACGGACGCTCCGGCGACGCCCGCGAGTGGCTGCGTAACCTGCGCGCCCGCGCCTCCGACGGCGTCATCCTCGTCACCTCGGCCCTGGAGCCCACCCTGCACGAGCAGTTGCGCATCCTCGGGGTGCCGCTCGTCGTGGTCGACCCCACGGGCTCCCCCGCCTTCGACACCCCCACCATCGGCGCCGCCAACTGGTCGGGGGGCCTCGCCGCCACCGAGCATCTGCTCTCCCTCGGGCACCGCAGGATCGGGCTGATCGCCGGTCCGCCCCGACTGCTGTGCTCCCGCGCCCGGTTCGACGGCTACCGGGCCGCCCTGGAGGCCGCGGGCCTCGCCGTCGACGAATCCCTGGTCGTCCCCGGCGACTTCCACCCCGAGTCGGGGTTCACCGGCTGCAACGCCCTGCTCGACCTGCCCGAGCCGCCGACCGCGCTGTTCGCGGCCAGCGACCAGATGGCACTCGGCGCGATCGAGGCACTGCGCCGGCGCGGACTGCGGGTGCCGGAGGACATGAGCGTGGTCGGTTTCGACGACCTTCCGGAAGTCCGCTGGTCCGCACCGCCGTTGACGACCGTCCGCCAGCCCTTGGCCGACATGGGCAAACTCGCCGTCCGCACGGTCCTGCGCCTGGCCCGCGGCGAGCACCCCGACTCACCCCGGGTGGAACTGGGCACGGACCTGGTGATACGCGCCAGCACCGCACCCCCGCCTCCCACGCACTGAACTCCGACAGGCCGCCTCAGCGGGCTACAGGTCTCGGCCGACACCGCTGGGGGACGCGATCGCGCCCTACGGGCGGATCGCCAAGACCCTGCACATCTACCAGCGCTACCAGGACGAAGACGAGGAATGACGAAGAGCGCGGACTGCTGTTGCGGCTGACCGTGTCCTCTCGTGCGCAGTTGTCCCCGGCGTCATGCGCACAATGCGTGGCGTGTGCCGGATGGGGGATGTCCGGACTTCGTGGCTGGGGAAGGGGATGAGGGAATGGGCTGGGGCGGATGCCCGAACGAGTCTTCGTTGCAGCGGGAATTGGGCTGTTCGCGTTGGGCGTCACCCTGCGCGCCATCCCCTCGACGCCTGTTTCCCCGCTCGCCAGCGCAATGATCGGCGCGGGGCTGCCGTGCGTGCTGATCGCGGCCATGACCGCCGTCCAGCGCGAGACCCCGGGCGATCTCCTGGGCAGGGTGGCGGCCACGGCCAACAGCATTATGTTCACACCGAGGACCTCCTCCGCACGGGCGGCGGTCTCGTAGAGGCCGCCACAGCGCGGAGCGAGTCGAGGAAGGCGTCGGCCGCCGCGCGAACGGTCAACGCCTTCCCGGTCGGCAGTTGCACGACGGTGGGCACCGCCTCCTCTTCACACCGGCCTCGCGGCCCGACGTCCCGTCAGCCGCCCACCAAAGCCGACGAATGCTCAGCGCACGACCTGACACGGATGTTCCTCAGCCCCCGGGAGGTCCGCGAGTTCACGCAAACTGAAGGGTTCTCAGTGGGAACTCAAGGGTCCATCGTCGTGCTCTGCGGAGTTGCTTCCGTGGGTTCGAGGCCAACTCGCGACCTTGCCCTTCCTGGTCCCCTGGACGGGCAAGACGCCGAGCGGGTTAGCCAAGAGGGCGGCGGTAGCGCAACTTGTTGAGAGAAGCCCCACCGGTGGTGTCTTCCACGGCTGCGCCGTCTGCGTGCCAGCCGGCAGCTTCGTAGAAGCGCCGGGCGCGACGATTGTCGTCCAGTACCCACAAGGTGGCTTGCTTGTACGCGGCTTGCCGGAGAGTCGTCAGCGTGGCCAGCATCAAGTGCTTCCCGATCCCAGTGCCCCAGACCTCGGGCATCGCGTACAGCGTGCCGATTTCCGCGACGGCAGGAGTCTCCTGAGACGGGCCGAAACCTGCGAATCCGAGGATCCCCGCCTCGGTTTCGGCTACCAGTACTCCCGACAATGGCCATCGTGTCTCCGCAATGCGCGTCTTCCACTCGGACTCTTCGCGGCTTGGGTCCATGGCGTCAAGGTAGTGCTGGGGGACAAGACCGGCAAAGGCCGCCTGCCAGGAGCGCACGTAAACACCTGCGACCGCTGATGCGTCATCAGGCCATGCCTGTCGAGTCTGCATGGCCGTCATTCTCCAAGTCCCGCCAAAGCGGGCCAAGTTCTTTTCCGGAGGTGCGATGCCAAGTGCTCGGCTGCCTGTTCCAGTAGCGCCCGTGCGGAGTCCGCGTAGCGCATCGCGGTCTTCTCGTCGAGCCCGAACACCTCGGCGAGGTGAAGCGGATCGGGCCCGTGGGTGAGGGCCTCTTCGAGCTGCCGGTCGACGCGGAGCCGCTCCAGCGTCGCGTCCTGGCCGCGCATCGAGGCGCTGATCCAGTGGTTGCTGGCGCGGCTGGTCTTGGTGGCGGTCTGGTTGTTGATCAGCAGATGGAGGTTCGCGGTGCTCGGCCACCGGTAGCCAGCAGAGCTCAGGGGAACTCACGGGATGTCGCACACTACTTCAGCGCCTTCCGGATCGCGTGGTACGCCGGCTTCGGCGTGAGCTGCTCGTCCCACGGCAGGGCCGCGCCCTGGCCGGGGAAGAACGCCGGGATCCAGGAATACTTGTCGGTGTAGTCCCAAAGGGTGACGCCCACGCATCGGCGCACCGCGAGGCAGGCCTTCGTCAAGTCGCGGTACCAGTCGGCCTGTTGGGCGAGCTTCTCCTCGGTCGCGGGCAGCAGCATCCGTACGTCGACCTCGGTCAGGGCGGTGTCCAGGCCCAGCCGGGAGAAGCGGCGGAGGTTCTCCTCCAAGGTGGTCGGATAGCCGTACTGGAGAGCCAGATGGGCCTGGAGTCCGAAGCCGTGCAGCGGGACGCCCTGGGCCTTCAACTCCTTGGCGAGGGCGTAGTACGCGTCGCTCTTCGGGCCGACGGCCTCCACGTTGTAGTCGTTGAGGTAGAGCTTCGCCCTGGGGTCGGCCTCGTGGGCCCAGCGCAGGGAGTCGGCGATGTAGCCGGGGCCGAGCGTCTTGTAGAAGACCGTCTCGCGGTAGGTGCCGTCCTCGTTGAACGCCTCGTTGACGACGTCCCAGGCGTAGACCTTGCCCCGGTAGTGGCGGACCTCGGTCTGGATGTGGTTCTTCAGCACCGCCCGCAGTTCGTCGGCGGTCCACTCCCTGCTCGTCAGCCAGCCCGGCAGCTGGCTGTGCCAGACCAGGGTGTGGGCGCGGACCTTCTGCCGGTTGGCGCGGGCGAGGTCCACGATCTCGTCGCCCGCGGAGAAGTCGAAGACGCCCTGCTGGGGTTCGGTGGCGTACCACTTCATGCCATTGCCGGGGGTGATCATGTCGAACTCGCGGCCGAGGATCGTCGTGTAGGCGGTGTCGGTGAGTTCGGGGTTGTCGGTGGCGCTGCCGAAGTAGCGGCCGTGGCGCTGGGCGAGGTCGGCGAGGGTCTTCGGGCGGTGCTGCTCGCCGGCCTGGGCGGCCGGGCCGCCGACGGCCCCGGCGGCGACCAGGAGGGCGGCGAGGGCGCCGGCGAGTCCGAGCCGGGCGCGCGGGATGCGGGAGGTGCGGGAGGTGCTGGGCATGGTGCGACTCCTCACGGTGCGGGGTGTGGGTGAGCCGTACGACGGCGCTGTGCTGTGCTGTGCGTCCGCGGGCGTGCCGTCATCCCTTCGTGGCGCCGGCGGTGAGGCCGCCGACGAGCTGGCGCTCGGCGACGGAGTAGAAGGCCAGGGCGGGGACCATGGCGAGGACGAGATAGGCGAAGACCCGGGCGTACTCGGCCGAGTACTGGCCCTGGAACTGCTGCACGCCGATGGGGATCGTCCACCAGGTGGAGTCGGTGAACACCAGCAGCGGCAGGAAGAAGTTGTTCCAGCTGCCGACCACGGCGAGCACGGAGACCGTGCCGAGGGCGGGGCGGGCCATGGGCAGCAGGATCCGCCAGAAGAAGCCGAGCGGGCCGCAGCCGTCGAGCGTGGCCGCCTCCTCCAGCTCGCCCGGGATCTCCCGGAAGAAGCCGCGCAGGATGACGATGGTCATCGGCAGCCCGAACGCGGCCTGCGGCAGGATCACGCCCAGGGGGTTGTCGAGCAGGTCCAGCGAGCGCAGCAGCAGGAACAGGGGCAGGGCCGCGACCGCGAAGGGGAACATCAGCCCCAGCGTGAACACGGTGAACAGCGCCTCCCGGCCGCGGAAGGCGAAGCGGGCGAAGGAGAACGCGGCGAGCGCGGACACCGCGACCACGACGACCGTCGTCCCGATCGCGATCAGCGTGCTGCTGCCGACCAGCCGCCAGAAGCCGCCGGCGCCCAGGATGTCGGTGTAGTTGGAGGTCACCCAGGACTCGGGCAGGCCGACGGGGTTGCGGGAGAGCTCGTCGGTGGACTTGAAGCCGGACAGCACGGCGTAGAGCAGGGGCACGACCATCACCGCGCCGACGGCGACGAGCACGACGTGCAGCGGGATCGTACGACCGGACTTGCGGGCGCTCACGAGCCGCCTCCTCGCAGGGTCGTGGTGGCGCCCTCCAGGTCCCGGCGGAGCACGAACCGCTGGTAGGCGAGGGCGAAGACGAGGCTGATGGCGAACATGGCCACGCTGATCGCGCTGGCGTAGCCGACCTGGTAGCGCTTGAAGCCGTACTGGAACATGGTCACGGCCATCGTCTCGGAGTGGTGGTCGGGGCCGCCCGCGGTGGTGACCCAGACCAGGTCGAAGAGCTGGATCGAGCCGATGACGGAGAGGAAGACGCTGATCCGCAGGGTCGGCGCGAGCAGCGGCAGCGTGATGTGCCGGAAGCGCTGCCAGGGCCCGGCCCCGTCGATCAGGGCCGCCTCGGTCAACTCGGCGGGCACGGACTGGAGTCCGGCCAGGTAGAGCATCATGTGGAAGCCGAAGTACTTCCACGTCATGACCAGGAAGAGGGTGGCCATGACGGTGTCGGTGTCGGCGAACCACTGGCCGCCCACCCCGTCCAGGCCGACCGCGCCGAGGACATGGTCGGCCAGGCCGTCGTCCGGGGCGAAGATCATGCCGAACAGCACGCCGGTGATCGCCTCGGAGAGGACGTACGGCGCGAAGAACAGCATCCGGTACACGGCCCGGCCGCGGATCCGCTGGTTGAGCGCGACGGCGAGGGCCAGCGCGAACGGCAGTTGCAGGGCGAGCGAGAGCAGGACCAGGACCAGGCAGCGCCACAGGTCGCCCAGGAACACCGGATCCTGGAGGAGCCGGGTGAAGTTGTCGCCGCCGACGTAGTCCTCGGGCATGCCGAAGCCGCCCCAGCGGAAGAACGCGGCGTACAGCGCGAACAGCATCGGCAGCAGCACCAGCACGCCGAACAGCACCAGGGCGGGCACCTGGAAGGCGACGGCGGTCAGCCAGTGCCGCGCCCGCCGCCCGGCCCGGCCCCGGGCCGACGCCGACCCGGGGGCCGCCTCCGGCGGGCCGGAGTCGGGACGGCTGCGCTTGTCCGGGAGGAAGGTCGAGGTCATCGCCGGTTACTGCTCTTCCTTCGCGACCTTGGTGATCGACTCCGTGACCTGCTGCGGGGAGCGGGATCCCGCGATCAGCGCGGCGACGCTGTCGTTGACCTCCTGGCCGACGGCGGGCGCGTACGCCTGGTCCAGATAGAGCTGGAAGCCGGTGGCCGCCTTCAACTGGCCTTGTACGGCAGTGAGGTTGGGGTCGGTGAGCGCGCTCTCGGCGGCCGGGACGACGGGCAGCACACCGGTCTTCTTGACCAGTTCGGTGTCGGTGGCGGCGGAGGCGAAGAACTTCAGGAAGTCGACGGCGGCCTGCGGGGCGCCCGCGCGCAGGGCGTGGCCGCCGCCCCCGCCGAACACCTCGGTGAGCGCGCCCTTGCCGCCCTGGACCTCCGGGAACGGGAAGAAGCCGAGGTCCGCGCCGAGTCCCTTGCCCGCGTCGGCCTGCACCACCGGGGCCCACTGGCCCATGAGTTCCATCGCGGCCTTGCCGTTGCCGACGGTGGCGGCCTGGCCGGTGGGGGTGGAGTAGGCGGCGCCGAGGAAGCCCTTCTGGAACGGCTGGAGGTCGACGAGTTCCTGGAGATGCTGTCCCGCCTGGACGAACCCCTCGCCGGTGAAGTCCTTGGCGTCGTTGGCCTTCTGGAGGGCGTCGATCCCCGCGGTGCGCATCGCGAGGTAGGCCCAGTAGTACATGCCGGGCCACTTCTCCTTACCCGCCAGGGCGAGCGGGGTGATGCCGGCGGCCTTCAACTTCCGTACGGCGTCGAGGAATCCGGTCCAGGTGGTGGGGGGCGCGCCGATGCCGGCCCGCTGGAAGAGGGCCTTGTTGTACCAGAAGCCGATCATGCCGATGTCGAACGGGACGCCGTAGGCCTTGTCGTCGAAGAGGTACGGCTCCCTGGCGACCGGCAGCAGTCCCTTCGCCCACTCCTCTGTGCGGTCGGTGAGGTCCTCGACGAGTCCGGCGTCGATCTGCTGCTTCAGGACGCCGCCGCCCCAGGTGTGGAAGATGTCGGGCAGTTTCCCGGAGGCGGTCAGGGCCGTCATCTTCGACTTGTAGGCGTCGTTCTCCAACTGGACGATCTTGACCTTGACTTTCGGGTTGCGCTGCTCGAACTGCCGGGCGAGGCCCGCCCAGACGTCCTTGGCCGGCTGGGTGGTGGAGATGTTCCACCACTCGATCGTGGTCGTCCCGGACGATCCTCCGTCCGAGCCGCCGCCGCAGGCGCTCAGTGCCGTCATGCCCAGACCGGCCGCGGCGGAGGCCGCCAGGAAGCCTCGGCGGGAGAGTGCCGGGTCGCCCATGGTGCGCTCCTTGGGTACGGGACGGCCCCCACGACCGTCCAGCGAGATCGAAAGTTTCGACGCTGATCCAGAAAGGTTCGCTGCTGCCGCACCCTAGAGACAGGCTCGGACGGGTGGCAACCCCTTGAACACAGCGAATCCGCCGACGGTCGCGACCGTGCGGCGGATCCCCTCGCTGAGGTGTCACCAGAATGAGCGGCCCTGGCCGTGGTGAGCGGGAACGAAGCGGGCGAAACATTCGGTCCCGTCGGCGAACATTCCGGAGCGGGTGACGCCTACAGACCCACCTCTACAGACCCACGTCCCGGCGGCGGATGTCGTCCATCGACTCCCGGCGGACGAGGAGTCGCGCCTGCCCCTGGTGCACCGCGACGACCGGCGGGCGGCCGACGAGGTTGTAGCCGGAGGCCATCGACAGGTGGTAGGCACCGGCGACGGGGACGGCGAGGAGGTCTCCGGGGCGTACGTCGGCGGGGAGTTCGACGTCGGCGGCGAGGATGTCGCCGGCCTCGCAGTGCCGGCCGACGACGGTCGTCCGGGCCGGTTCGGCGGTGCTGTGCCGGCCGATGAGGCGCGGGGCGTAGCGGACCCCGTAGAGGGCGGGCCGGGGGTTGTCGCTCATGCCGCCGTCGACGGCAACGTAAGTGTGCGGGCCGGAGCGCTTGACGGCGAGGACGCGGTAGAGGGCGATGCCGGCGGGGCCGACGACGGCCCGGCCGGGTTCGATGATCAGACGGGGTACGGGCAGGCCCGCCGTGGCGCAGGCGCCGGCGAGTTCGGTGCGGACTCTGCGGGCCAGGGCGGTGAGGTCCAGGGCCGCCTCGCCGGGGCGGTAGGCGATGCCGTGGCCGCCGCCGAGGTCGAGCTCGGGCAGGACGACGCCGTGCTGCTGGTGGAGGCGGGCCATCAGGCCGACCATGCGGCGCACGGCGGCGAGGTACGGCTTGACGCTGGTGATCTGTGAGCCCAGATGGCAGTGCAGGCCGGTGAGTTGGAGTTGCGGCTGATCGAGGATGCGGGCGATGGCGTGCTGGGCGTAGCCGTCGGAGATGGAGAGGCCGAACTTCTGGTCGTCGGTGCCGGTGCGGATCTTCTCGTGGCCGCCGGCGCTGATGCCGGGCACGACGCGGACCATCACCTTCTGCCGGCCGCCGGGCCCGACGGCGGCGGCCAGCCGGGCGATCTCCGAGGGGCTGTCGATGACGATGCGGCCGACGCCGAGGCGCAGGGCGGCATCCAGGTCGCGGGGCGACTTGGCGTTGCCGTGCAGGACGATCCGCTCGGGCGGGAAGCCGGTGGTGACGGCGAGTTCGAGTTCCCCGGCGGAGCAGACGTCGAGGCCGAGGCCTTCCTCCTCGGTCCAGTGGACCATGGCCCGGCACAGGAACGCCTTGGCCGCGTAGAGGACTTCGGCGTCGGGAAAGGCGTCCCGGTAGGTGCGGCAGCGGTCGCGCACCTCGCCCTCGTCCAGGACGTAGGCCGGGGTGCCGAAGCGGTCGGCGAGTTCGGCGAGCGGGACGCCGGCCACGGCGAGATCGCCGGTGCGGGGTTCGCTGGTGGAGGCCGGCCACACGGACAGGGCGTCGGCGGCGCCGACGGCGGGCTCGTGAACAGTGGTCATATCGTCCTCCTCAGCCGACGTTCAGGACGGGCACGGGGGCGACGAGCGGGACCGGCCGCGGGGCCGGGGCGGAGAACTGCGGGTCCACGGTCAGGACGGTCACGCCGAGCGGCGCGGTCAGCGCCCGCAGCGCGGGCTCCGCGAGCCGGATCCAGGCCTGCCCCGCGCCCAGCGTGGCGGTCAGCCGACGGACGGAGGTGAAACCGACCGCCGTACGGTCACCGAGGGGCGTACGGAAGAGTCTCGCCGCGTACCCGGAGGGGCCCGGCCGGACCGGGACGTACAGAGGTCCGGCCGGGAACCGATCGGCGGGCTCGGGGTCGTCTTCGTACAAGGTCTCTGCCATGGCGTCCTCCTGGACGGTCCGGTGCGGGTGGGAGCCCTCGGGCTCGCCACCGAAGCTATGCCCGACCCACCGGCGACCGGACGTCTCATGACGCGACGCTGACGGCGACCGGACGGGTCATGACGCGACGCTGACACCCCGGCCCGGCGTCGGCGCCGCCTCGTCGCAGGCACGTCCGCGTCAGCGCCCGCGGCACAGCGCACATGACGCTGGGTGTCCGCCCCCTCCACACGCCCCGCCATCACCCCGCCGCCCGCGCCGCGGTCCCCCATACCGCCCGGCCGCCCGCCATACCCGCCCCCAGCTCCTTTCTTGACGCTCGTCCCCCGTCCGGCCCCGCAGTCTTAACGGAAGCTTGACGCCGCCGACCCCCTCGCGGCATGGGCCCAGGCGTCACTCTCCGCATACGCTGATGCGGCCGTCCGCGTGATGGCCGGAATCCGCACGCCGAGCCGCACCTCGGACCGAGCCGCACCTCAGGAGCACCTCGATGGCCACCACCGAGCACCCCGCACCCAGTCGCCTGCGCGCCTGGATGCTGGAGGGCCTGTCCGACATGGGCAAGGGCGGTGGCCACCAGGGTCCGCACGCGGTGCCCGAACCGGCCCACAAGGGCCAGCGCTGGTACCGGGTGATGTGCCTGACCGGCGTCGACTACTTCTCCACCCTCGGCTACCAGCCAGGCATCGCCGCCCTCGCGGCCGGACTGCTGTCGCCGATCGCGACGATCGTGCTGGTGATCGTCACGCTGGCCGGGGCCCTGCCGGTCTACCGGCGCGTGGCCGAGGAGAGCCCCCGCGGCGAGGGCTCGATCGCCATGCTGGAACGGCTGCTGTCGTTCTGGAAGGGCAAGCTGTTCGTCCTGACGCTGCTCGGCTTCGCCGCCACCGACTTCCTGATCACCATCACCCTGTCCGCGGCGGACGCCTCCACGCACCTCGTCGAGAACCCGCACCTGAACAGCGCCCTGCACGACCAGCAACTGCTGATCACCCTCGTCCTCGTGGCGCTGCTCGGCGCGGTCTTCCTCAAGGGCTTCCTGGAGGCGATCGGCGTCGCCGTCGCCCTGGTGGGCGTCTACCTGGCGCTGAACGCGGTCGTCGTGGTCGTCGGCCTGTGGCATGTGATCACCGAGGGGCATGTCATCACCGACTGGTCGAGCGCCCTGACCGCCGAGCACGGCAACGTCTTCGTCATGATCGGCGTGGCCCTGATCGTCTTCCCGAAGCTCGCGCTCGGCCTCTCCGGCTTCGAGACCGGCGTCGCCGTGATGCCGCACGTCCAGGGCGACCCCGGCGACACCGACGAACGCCCCGCCGGCCGCATCCGCGACACCAAGAAGCTGCTCACCGTCGCCGCCCTGATCATGAGCTGCTTCCTGATCACCACCAGCTTCATCACCACGCTGCTCATCCCGGAGAAGGAGTTCCAGCCCGGCGGCGACGCCAACGGCCGCGCCCTCGCCTACCTGGCCCACGACTACCTGGGCAACGTCTTCGGCACCGTCTACGACGTCTCGACCATCGCCATCCTGTGGTTCGCGGGCGCCTCCGCGATGGCCGGGCTGCTCAACCTGATGCCGCGCTACCTGCCCCGCTACGGCATGGCCCCGCACTGGGCCCGCGCCGTGCGCCCGATGGTCATCGTCTTCACCCTCGTCGCCTTCCTCGTCACCTGGATCTTCGACGCCGACGTCGACGCCCAGGGCGGCGCCTACGCCACCGGCGTGCTGGTGCTGATCAGCTCGGCCGCCATCGCCGTGACCATCGCCGCCCGCAAGGCGGGCCAGCGCAACTGGACGATCGGCTTCGCCGTCATATCGGCGGTGTTCCTCTACACGACGGTCGTCAACGTCATCGAGCGGCCCGACGGCGTCAAGATCGGCGCCTGCTTCATCGCCGGCATCATCCTCGTCTCGCTCCTGTCCCGGCTGGCCCGCGCCTTCGAACTCCGCGTCACCAGCGTGACGCTCGACCCGATGGCGGAACGCTTCGTCCGGGACATGGCCAGCCGGAAGATCCGGTTCATCGCCAACGAGCCCGACCAGCGCGACAAGGCCGAGTACCGCGAGAAGATCGAGCAGATCCGGCAGGACAACGACATCCCCGGCCAGGAGGACTTCGTCTTCGTCGAGGTCACCGTCGTCGACCCGTCCGAGTTCGAGGCCGGGCTGACCGTGCGCGGCGAGGTCCTGCACAACCGCTACCGGGTGCTGACCCTGGAGTCCTCCTCCATCCCCAACGCCCTGGCCGCCCTGCTGCTCCACGTCCGCGACTCGACCAGGTGCACGCCCCACATCTACTTCGAGTGGACCGAGGGCAACCCCTTCGCCAACTTCCTGCGCTTCTTCCTCTTCGGCCAGGGCGAGGTCGCTCCGGTCACCCGCGAGGTCCTGCGCGAAGCGGAACCGGACCGCGACCGCCGCCCCCGCGTCCACACGGGCTGACGCAGCCGGACACCCCGCGTCGGAGTCGCCGGGCACCCCGCGTCAGAGTCCCGTCAAGTTCCCCGCCCCCGGCGTCAGAAGGACATCAGCACACCCCACCGCCCCCTCGCCGAAGGCCTACCGTCGCCCCATGCGAGACAGCGAACCGCCGACCGCCACCGGCGACCGCCACCGGCGGTCCGAGGCCCGGTTGGCGGCGGGCTGCGCGGCGGGATTCGGCGCCCTGACCTTCCTGATCGACTGGGACGCCGGCACCCTCACCCCGGCCCGCGCCCTGCTCTGGCTCGCCCTGGCCACCGCGGTCCTCGTCGTGCTCCTCCCCCAGCGCGTCACCGCCGGCCCCGGCTGGCTGGCGGCGCGCGGCCTCCTCCGGCGGCGCGAGGTGCGCACCGACGCCCTGACCGCCGTACGGCAGTACGCCGGGGTCTCGGCCCAGCTGGTCCTGTGCGACGCCCACGGCGGCCGGCTGGAGCTGGACCCACGGGTCCTCGTCGACAATCCGCTGCTCTGGCACGAGCTCGACACGGGGGTGCGCCGCTCCCTGGAACGCGGCACCCTGCGCCAGGGCGCCGACGTCCTGGCCCGCCTGGGCCACGAGATCGACGACACGATCACGCGGGCGGTCCTGAAGGCGTCGGAACTGTCCTGACGGCCGGGCCGCGCACCCCCTCGCGGCCGCACCCCGCCCGCCCGCACCCCGCCCGCACCCCGCTCGTCCGCGCCCCGCGCGCCAGCCCCTATCGTGACGGCATGCAGTCCTACACCATCGGCCAGGCCGCACGTCTGCTCGGCGTGAGCCCCGACACCGCGCGCCGCTGGGCCGACGCGGGCCGGGTGGCGACCCACCGCGACGACACCGGCCGACGCCTCATCGACGGCGCGGACCTCGCCGCGTTCTCCGTCGAACTGGCCGGTTCCGGCGGGGCCGAGGAGGGCGCCGCCTCCTACACCTCGGCCCGCAACGCCTTCCCCGGCATCGTCACCGCGATCAAGCTCGGCGACGTCGCCGCCCAGGTGGAGATCCAGGCCGGACCGCACCGTCTGGTCTCGCTGCTGACCCGGGAGGCCGTGGAGGAACTCGGCCTGGAGGTCGGCGTGGAGGCCACGGCCCGCGTGAAGTCGACCAACGTCCACATCGACCGCGTCTGACCTACGTCCGACCGACGACATCGAGGAGAGAGCCCTGACGAAGGTCGAGTTGAAGCCCATCGCCCGCGCGGGCGTTCCCTTCGCGCTCCTGCTGCCCGCCCTCCTCGGCCTGGCCTTCCTCCTGCTGCCGCTCGTCGCCCTCCTGGTCCGCGCCCCCTGGCACAGCATGCCCGAGCAGCTCACCAGCGACGCGGTCTGGCAGGCGCTGCGGCTCTCCCTGCTCTGCGCCACCGCCGCGACCGCGGTGAGCCTGGTCGTCGGCGTGCCCCTGGCCTGGCTGCTGGCCCGGGTCGACTTCCCCGGGCGCGGCTTCGTGCGGGCCCTCGTCACGCTCCCCCTGGTGCTGCCCCCGGTCGTGGGCGGTGTGGCCCTGCTGCTCGCCCTCGGCCGCAACGGCGTCGTCGGGCAGTGGCTGGACGCCTGGTTCGGCGTCACGCTCCCCTTCACGACGGCGGGCGTCGTGGTCGCGGAGACGTTCGTGGCGATGCCGTTCCTCGTCATCAGCGTCGAGGGCACCCTGCGCGCCGCCGACCCCCGCTACGAGGAGGCCGCGGCCACCCTGGGCGCGTCCCGGTTCACCGCGTTCCGCCGGGTCACCCTGCCGCTGATCGCGCCGGGCATCGCGGCGGGCGCCGTCCTGGCCTGGGCCCGCGCCCTCGGCGAGTTCGGCGCGACGATCACCTTCGCGGGCAACTTCCCCGGCCGCACGCAGACGATGCCGCTCGCCGTCTATCTCGCCCTCCAGAGCGACCCGGAGGCCGCGATCGCGCTCAGCCTGGTGCTGCTGGCCGTGTCCATCGCCGTCCTGGCGGGCCTGCGCGACCGCTGGATGACCGCGTCATGACCGCCGCCGACGTCTCCGCGGCCGGCTCCTGCGGCCGGGGCCCGGACACGGGTCTCGACTCCCGGCTGGTCGTCGACCGCGGCTCCTTCCGCCTCGACGTCGCCCTCACCGCCGCCCCCGGCGACGTGGTCGCCCTGCTCGGCCCCAACGGCGCCGGGAAGACGACGGCCCTGCGCGCCCTGGCCGGTCTCGTCCCGCTGTCCGAGGGTCATCTGCGGCTGGACGGCCAGGAGTTGGAGCGCACACCGCCGGAGTCCCGGCCCGTCGGCGTGGTCTTCCAGGACTATCTGCTCTTCCCGCATCTGACCGCGCTGGACAACGTGGCCTTCGGCCCGCGCTGCCACGGCGCGACCAAGGCGCAGGCCCGCGTCCAGGCCGCCGCGTGGCTGGAGCGGATGGGCCTCGCCGAGCACGCCGGCGCCAAGCCCCGCCGACTGTCCGGCGGCCAGGCGCAGCGCGTCGCCCTCGCCCGCGCCCTCGCCACCCACCCCCGGCTGCTGCTGCTCGACGAGCCGCTCGCCGCGCTGGACGCGCGCACCCGCCTGGAGGTGCGCGCCCAACTCCGCCGCCATCTGGCCGCGTTCGAGGCCGTCGCCGTCCTCGTCACCCATGATCCGCTCGACGCCATGGTCCTCGCGGACCGGCTGGTCGTCGTCGAGCACGGCCGAGTCGTCCAGGAGGGCGCACCGGCCGACATCGCCCGCCATCCGCGCACCGAGTACATCGCGCAGCTCGTCGGACTGAACCTCTACCGCGGCCGGGCCGACGGCCACACGGTCCACCTCGACGCGGGCCCCGCCGTGACGACGACGGAAGACCTCTCCGGACCGGTCTTCGTCGCTTTCCCGCCGAGCGCGGTCACCCTCCACCGCGACCGCCCCTCCGGGTCCAGCGCCCGCAACCTGTGGCGCTGCGAGGTCGCCGGTCTGGAGACCCACGGCGACCAGATCCGCGCCGACCTCACCGGCGAGCTGGCCCTGGCCGCCGACCTCACGACGGTCGCCGCGGCGGAGCTGGACCTGCACCCGGGCGCGACGGTCTGGGCGACCCTGAAAGCGGCACAGACACACGCATACCCGGCATAGGCGGCGTGAGGCTGCCCGAGCCCTACCGTGGGTGCCCATGACCCTGAGCATCCGCAACCAGCTCCCCGGCACCGTCACCGCCGTCGCCCCCGGCGAGGTGATGGCCACCGTCGGGATCCGTCTCACCGGCGGCCAGTCCGTCACCGCGGCGATCACCCGGGAGGCCGTGACCGAACTCGGTCTCGCCCCGGGCTCCGCCGTCCGCGCCCTGGTGAAGGCGACGGAGGTCGCCGTCGCCACCGGCCCGGTCGAGCGACTGTCGATCCGCAACCGGCTCCCCGGCACGGTCACCGACGTCGCCGTCGGCGGCGCAATGGCCTCCGTCCGGCTGTCCATCGAGGGCGGCGAACTGCTCGCGGTCATCACCCGAGAGGCCGTAGAGGACCTCACCCTGACAACCGGCACCGAGGCCGTCGCCCTCATCAAGTCGACCGAAGTCTCCTTGACGACGGACTGAGACCAGCCCGGAAGCCGGCGGAAATCGGACCGAGAACGGACCGGGCCCCACCCGGATCGAGCCGCGACCGGCCCGGAAGCCGAGCGGGATCGAGCCGGACCGAGCCGCGACCGGACCGGGAGCCGACCAGAATCGGACCGGGCCCCACCCGGATCGAGCCGCGCCAGATCCGCGATCGGACCGTGCGCCGAGCTGGGTCGAGCCGGGATCGGACCGGAGGCCGGCCGGAGTCGAGGCGAGATCGGCCCCGGCGCGCCGAGGGCTCCCGTCCGCATCGGTGGATCGGACGGGAGCCCTCGACAGGCGGCCGTGCGTCGCCGGCCTCGCGTCAGTCCTGGTACGCGTCCAGCGGCGGGCAGGAGCACACCAGGTTGCGGTCGCCGAAGGCCTGGTCGATGCGGCGCACCGGCGGCCAGTACTTGTCGGCGACGGACACCCCGGCCGGGAAGACGGCCTCCTCACGCGTGTACGCGTGCTCCCACTCCCCGCCGAGCGCGGCGGCGGTGTGCGGCGCGTTGCGCAGCGGGTTGTCCTCGGCCGGCCACTCGCCCGACCCGACCTTCTCGATCTCCGCGCGGATGGCGATCATCGCCTCGCAGAAGCGGTCCACCTCGGTCAGGTCCTCGGACTCGGTCGGCTCGATCATCAGCGTCCCGGCCACCGGGAACGACATCGTCGGCGCGTGGAAGCCGTAGTCGATGAGCCGCTTCGCCACGTCGTCGACGCTCACCCCGGTCGCCTTCGTCAGCGGCCGCAGATCGATGATGCACTCGTGCGCGACGAGCCCGCCGGGCCCGGTGTAGAGCACGGGGTAGTGCGGTTCGAGCCGCTTGGCGATGTAGTTGGCGCTGAGCACCGCCACCTGCGTGGCGCGCTTGAGCCCCTCACCGCCCATGAGCCGCACGTACGCCCACGAGATCGGCAGGATCCCCGCGGAGCCCCAGGGCGCGGCCGAGATCGGCCCGACGCCCGTCTCGGGCCCGGCGGCGGGCTGGAGCGGGTGGTTCGGCAGGTACGGCGCGAGGTGCGAGCGCACGGCCACCGGTCCGACGCCGGGACCGCCGCCGCCGTGCGGGATGCAGAACGTCTTGTGCAGGTTGAGGTGCGAGACGTCACCGCCGAAGTGCCCCGGCTTGGCGAGCCCGACGAGCGCGTTGAGGTTGGCGCCGTCCACGTACACCTGACCGCCGGCCTCGTGCACCTGCGCGCAGATGTCGGCGACGTGCTCCTCGAACACGCCGTGCGTCGACGGGTAGGTGATCATCAGCACCGACAGCTCGTCGCGGTGCTTTTCGATCTTCGCCCGCAGGTCCTCGACGTCGACCTCGCCGTCCTCGGCGGTGTTCACGACGACGACCTTCATGCCGGCCATCACGGCGCTCGCGGCGTTCGTCCCGTGCGCGGACGACGGGATCAGGCACACCGTGCGCTGCTCGTCCCCGTTGGCGCGGTGGTACCCGCGGACGGCGAGCAGCCCGGCCAGCTCGCCCTGCGAGCCGGCGTTGGGCTGGAGGGACACCTTGTCGTAGCCGGTGACCTCGGCGAGCCCCTCCTCCAGCTCGCGGATGAGCGTGAGGTAGCCCTGCGCCTGCTCGGCGGGCGCGAACGGGTGCAGCTGCCCGAACTCGGGCCAGGTGACCGGCTCCATCTCGGTGGTGGCGTTGAGCTTCATGGTGCAGGAGCCCAGCGGGATCATGCCCCGGTCGAGCGCGTAGTCCCGGTCGGCCAGCCGGCGCAGGTAGCGCAGCATCGCCGTCTCGGAGCGGTGCTGGTGGAAGACGGGGTGCGCCAGGATCTCGTCGGTGCGCAGGAGCCCGGCGGGCAGGGTGTCCTCGGTGACCGCGTCCAGCGCCGCGATGTCGCCCTCCGTGCCGAAGGCGGCCCAGACGGCGCCGATCTGGGCGCGCCCGGTGGTCTCGTCGCAGGCGATCGACACCTGGTCGGCGTCGACGAGGCGCAGGTTGACGCCGTTGCCCCGCGCGGCGGCGACGACCTCGGCGGCCCGGCCCGGCACCCGGACGGTCAGCGTGTCGAAGTACGAGCCGTGCACCACCTCGGCCCCGCCGGCCGTCAGCCCCGCGGCGAGGATCGTCGCGTACCGGTGCGTCCGCCGCGCGATCGCCCGCAGCCCGTCGGGGCCGTGGTAGACGGCGTACATCCCGGCCATGACGGCGAGCAGGACCTGCGCCGTGCAGATGTTGCTGGTCGCCTTCTCGCGCCGGATGTGCTGCTCACGCGTCTGCAGCGCCAGCCGGTACGCCTTGTCGCCGTCCGCGTCGACGGAGACGCCTACGAGCCGCCCGGGCAGGCTGCGCGCGTACTTCTCCCCGACGGCCATGTAGCCTGCGTGCGGCCCGCCGAAGCCCATCGGCACCCCGAACCGCTGCGTCGTGCCGACCGCGATGTCCGCGCCCAGCTCGCCGGGCGAGGTCAGCAGCGTCAGCGCGAGCAGGTCGGCGGCGACGATGACGAGCGCCCCCAGCCCGTGCGCCTGGTCGATCACGGGCTTGACGTCCCGCACGACGCCGGAGGCGCCCGGGTACTGGAGCAGCACGCCGTTGATCTCACGCTCGGCGATGTCGGCGGGGATGCCGTCGGCGAGGTCGGCGACGACCACCTCGACGCCGGTCGGCTCGGCGCGGGTCTCGATCACGGCGATCGTCTGCGGCAGCACGTCCGCGTCGATCAGGAAGAGGCCCTTCTTGTTCTTCCCCATGCGCCGGGAGAGCGCCATCGCCTCGGCGGCGGCCGTCCCCTCGTCGAGCAGCGAGGCGCCGGAGGTGGGCAGCCCGGTGAGGTCGGCGACCATGGTCTGGAAGTTCAGCAGCGCTTCCAGCCGCCCCTGGGAGATCTCCGGCTGGTACGGCGTGTAGGCCGTGTACCAGGACGGGTTCTCCATGACGTTGCGCAGGATGACGGGCGGCGTGAACGTGCCGTAGTAGCCGAGCCCGATCATCGAGTCGAGGACCTGGTTGCGGTCGGCGAGCGAGCGCAGCTCGGCCAGCACCTCGGCCTCGGTGCGCGCGCCCGGCAGGGCCAGCGCGCCGGCGTTCTTGATCACATCCGGGACCGAGGCGGCGGTCAGCTCGTCCAGGGAGCCGTATCCGACCTGGGCGAGCATCTTGGCCCGCGCTTCCTGGTCGGGGCCGATGTGGCGCTGCTCGAAGGGGATTCCCTGTTCGAGGTCGGAGAGCGGAATGCGATGGGCGGTCATTGCGGAGGCCTCCTGGTCTGACGCGACCTTCGAGGGGCACCACTGGCGCGGGTACCCGGACGGCCTCCCCCTCTGTCATCTCAACCTGAGAGCTTCACCGGCCGCCCGAGGGAGCCCGGCTTTCACCGTCGGTGAGAGCGGAGGCTTCCGCCACCGCTCTGCTTTCCAGAGTGACCTCGTCCGTGCGGTACAGGGGCCTGAGAGATTCCGGGGAGGATTTGCTCCTTCGGCGCCTCCGATGGTGTCCGGAGGACTCTCCCGCACGGGGTCAGCAGCCGTTGCCAGACTACCAGCGGGGTCAACGCCCCCTCCTTTCGAGTGGCCGCCGGTCCCGATGTGCTCTTTTGTAGTGCTTACGGATGAGGTGCGACCATGTGGAGGGCCCCGTGCAGACCGACATCGATCCACGCAACCTGATCGGCCGCAAGGCGTTCGACCGCGACGGCGCCAAGATCGGCACGGTGGACGAGGTCTACCTCGACGACGCCACCGGCGTCCCGGAATGGGCCGCGATACGCACCGGCCTGTTCTCGCGGGACGCCTTCGTCCCCCTGGAGCCCAGCGAGCTGGTCGAGGGCGCGCTGCGCGTCCCCTTCGAGCGCTCCCTCATCAAGGACGCCCCCGACTTCGGCGTGGGCCGCCACCTCTCCCCGGAGCAGGAACTCCAGCTCTACCACCACTACGGCCTCGATGTGGCCGCCCCTCCCCCGCTGCCCGACCACGACTTCGGCAGGCTGGCGGGCACGGACGAGACCTGATCCGGACCGTCCCCGGCGTCCGGCCCGACGCGGTCGTGGGGCGCGGGAGCGCCGGGTGACGTCGGGGCCGGGCAGGGGCCGGGTTCCGCGCGCGGATCGGCTTTCACCAGCGGCAGCGGGTCCGCCGGCTCCAGGGCGGGGTCGTCGGTGCGGAACGTCCGTACCCGGCCCACGGGCGAGTCGGGTGTCTCGAAGCGCACGGTGACCCGGCCCAGACCGCTGCCCTGCACCCAGCCGTGACCGAGCTCCGCGTGCCGCACGTCGTGCCCCGGCCGCCACAGGTGCTCGGCCGGCGTCTCCTCCCGCCCGGCGGGCTCGACCGGCTGCGGCTCCTCATCGGGCACGGCCGCCCGCTCCCCCGCGGCCTGCGCGAACAGGTCCTCCTGAGTGAAGTCCGCCAGCCCGCTGACGCCCACCCCGAGCAGCCGCACCCCGCCCGTCGTGTCCACCGAGTCCAGCAGCCGCGCCGCCGCTTCCCGCACCACCCCGGGATCGTCCGTGGGCCCGCGCAGGGTCTCGGACCGGGTGAGCGTGGAGAAGTCGTAGCGCCGCACCTTCAGCACGATCGTCCGCCCCGACAGCCCGGCCCCCCGCAGTCTGCGCACACACCGGTCCGCCAGCCGCGCCACCTCCAGCCCCACCCGCAGACGGTCATGGATGTCCACGTCGTAGGTGTCCTCCACGGACACCGACTTGGTCTCCCGCTCAGCCACCACGGGCCGATCGTCGCGCGCCAGCGCCATCGCGTACAGGGCGTGTCCGTGCGCCTTGCCCAGCAGCCGCACGAGCTCGTCCTCGCCCGCCTCGGCGAGTTCGTCGACCGTGGTGATCCCCGCCCGTCTGAGGTGGTCGCCGGTCGCCGGGCCGACCCCGGGCAGCGTCCGCACGGACATCGGCCCGAGCAGCGCCCGCTCGGTGCCCGGCTCGATCAGCACCAGCCCGTCCGGCTTGGCCTGCTCCGAGGCGATCTTCGCGAGCATCTTGGAGGCGGCCAGCCCCACCGACCCGGTGAGCCCCGTGACAGCCCGTATGTCCGCGCGCAGCCGCACCCCGGCCCGCTGTGCCGACTCGCCGTCCCAGGCCGCCCCGCCCGCCTCCAGGTCGACGAACGCCTCGTCCAGGCTCAACGGCTCCACCAGCGGCGACAACGCCCGCAGCAGCCCCATCACCTGATCGCTGATCGACCGGTAGAACGTGAACCGCGGCACGAGATACGCCGCGTTGGGAGCCAGCCGGCGCGCCTGCCCCATGGGCATCGCCGAGTGCACCCCGAAGACCCGCGCCTCGTAGGAGGCGGTGGCCACCACCCCGCGCGGCCCGAGCCCGCCCACGACCACGGCCTTCCCGCGCAGGCTCGGCTTCGACGCCTGCTCCGCCTGGGCGAAGAAGGCATCCATGTCGAGATGCAGGATCGTGGGCGCGTTTCTCACACCTCCGATGCTGCACCACACCACTGACAATGGCGCAGAGGGCGGGTGAGGCGTCAGACGGCCCGGTTGCGCCGCCGCGCCAGCTCGTCGGCGGGGTTGTGCCCCACCAGCGTCTCCCCGGTGTCGACCCGCTCACCGTGCAACTGCGACAGCGCGCTCTCCACGTCCCGCCACACCACGCCCACCGCGATGCCGAAGACCCCTTGGCCGCCCTGGAGCAGCGCGTGGACCTCGTCGGGGGACGTGCACTCGTAGACCGTGGCGCCGTCGCTCATCAGCGTCATCCGCTCCAGGTCGCGGAAGCCGCGCTCACGCAGGTGCTGGACGGCGGTGCGGATGTTCTGCAACGACACCCCGGTGTCCAGGAACCGCTTGACGATCTTCAGGACGACGACGTCCCGGAAGCTGTACAGACGCTGCGTCCCCGACCCGTGCGCGGGCCGCACGCTCGGCTCGACGAGCCCCGTGCGGGCCCAGTAGTCCAGTTGCCGATAGGTGATGCCGGCGGCCGCACAGGCCGTCGGACCGCGGTAGCCGATCTGCTCGGACGCCATGGGCGTCGCCCCTCCGCTGCTCGGCACGACCGCCGGGCGCTGTGGAGCGTGATCGGCCGCGCTGCCGTGAAGCGGGTACGGAACGCCACCGCCGACACCGAGTCCGAGTCCGGGGGCACCCCCAGCCGTACCGTCGCCGCTGCTTCTCACGCCGACCTCCGTCCTTGACCTGCCTTCTCGACGGTAGGCAGTCACCAGGGGTGCGTCAACGATCGCCACACTCGCCACGCCGAGTGATAATCACCCTAAGAGTGGTTTCCCGCACCCCGCCGCGGGGAAAGGCTAGCCGAATGCGCTGAGCGGGAGCCGTAGGACGCTCTCACACGCCCCCGGCAATTGCCGGGAGACGGGCCCCCTACTGGTTGCTGGTGCCGAAGTCCTCCGGCGAGATCTGGTCGAGGAACTCGCGGAACTTCTCCACCTCGTCCTCCTGCTCGTCCGGGATCGCGATGCCCGCGTCGTCCAGGACCGTGTCGCTGCCGTAGATCGGCGTCCCGGTGCGCAGGGCCAGCGCTATGGCGTCGGAGGGGCGGGCGCTCACCTCGACGCCGCTGGCGAAGACCAGCTCGGCGTAGAAGACGCCCTCACGCAGGTCCGTGATGCGCACTTCCGTGAGCTCCTGGCCGACGGCCTCCAGCACGTCCTTGAAGAGGTCGTGGGTCAGCGGCCGCGCGGGAGCCATGCCCTGCTGGGCGAAGGCGATCGCGGTCGCCTCCCCCGGCCCGATCCAGATGGGGAGGTAGCGGTCGCCTCCCACTTCACGCAGCAGCACGATCGGTTGGTTGGAGGGCATCTCGACCCGGACACCTACGACATCGAGCTCGTTCACACAGCAACCCTAGGCCGTGCCCGGGACGTTTGGGTAGTCGGGCCGGGAACGGGTGACCGATCAAGCCCCCGTGCGGGGACACACCCGAGGCCGGGCTCAGGGCAGCCGCACCCCGAGCGCGGTCTGCACCAGCGCCGCGTGCAGCCGGACCGTGAGGTCCGCGAGCTCCTTCGTACGGGCCTGCGCATGGGCCCTGGTCTGGGGATTGCGATGCCGCTTGAGCGGGGCGACCACCTGGTCCACGAGGCCCGCCTCACGGTCGGCGGCGGCCTTCATCACGCGCAGATGCCGGGGCTCGATGCCGAACCGGCCCAGCTCGGCGACCAGCGCGGCCACGGTGGCCGCCTCGGCGTCGTACACCCCGTCGTCGAGCGGCACGACCAGACCGTACGACTCCCACTCCTCGAGATCGCGCTCGTCGATCCCGGAGGCCGCCAGCAGCTCGGAGCGGCCGATACGGGCGACGGTGGGGGCCTCGGACACCTCCGGGACGGCCTCACCGTCCCGCTGCCGGCCCACCGTGGGCAGCGGCGCGGCCTCGCCCCGCTCCATGGCGTCCAGATGCTCCCGGATCACCTTGAGCGGCAGATAGTGGTCGCGCTGCATCCTCAGCACATGACCGAGGCGCTCGACGTCCCCGGCGCTGAACTTGCGGTATCCGGAAGGGGTCCGCTGCGGCTCGACGAGCCCTTCGGCCTCCAGGAAACGGATCTTGGAGATCGTGACCTCGGGGAACTCGTCACGCAGCACGTTCAGCACCGTGCCGATGCTCATCAGACCACCGTCCGCGGCGGCGGTGCCGTGTCCGGCACCGCCCCTCGGTGTTCGAAGCATGGACCTTCCCTTGGGGGGTGCCCCCGGAGCGAGCCCGGGGGTGGGTCAGTAGCCTCGCTGGCTCGCGTAGAAGACCAGCCGGTACTTGCCGATCTGCACCTCGTCGCCGTTGGACAGCGGAACCTCGTCGATCCGCTCCCGGTTGACGTACGTGCCGTTCAGGCTGCCGACGTCGGCCACCGTGAACGAACCGTCCTGGCCGCGCCGGAACTCCACATGGCGGCGCGAGACCGTCACGTCGTCCAGGAAGATGTCGCTCTGTGGGTGACGCCCCGCCGTGGTCAGGTCGCCGTCCAGCAGGAAGCGGCTGCCGGAGTTGGGGCCGCGGCGCACCACCAGCAGCGCCGAACCCAACGGCAGCGCGTCGACCGCGGCCTGCGCCTCGGGCGAGAGCGCCGGCAGCTGCGTCTGACCGGTGACCTCGGCGTCGTAGGCCTCGAGACCGGAGATGGAGATCGTGGACGTCGTCTCCGACGCCCGCTCCGGCGTCAGGCCGGGCCGCAGCGGCGCGCCGCAGTTGGAGCAGAAGCGGCTGTTCTCCGCGTTGCGGTTACCGCACCTCGTACACACCAGGGCCGACATAGGGGAAAACCCTCCACCCGTACTTGAGGTTGACGGTTGCCCGAAACCTATGCCGCCGGACTGGGCGGGGTCAACAGACGCCGCGCCCTGACCTCCGGGAACGTCACCGCCCGGACCTCCCACCTGGTCCCGGAACAACGGACGCTGGCCTTCCGCGTCAGGCTGTGCGCGATGGCGCGCGGTCGCGTTGTCGCTGCCCTCTCGCGCGCTCTTGCCGAACAACTTCGCAAACAACTTCACGGGCGATTCCCCTTGACCGAAACAGACCCGCCCGTGGGGCAGGACGAACCCTGACTGAATACACCGGTCGACCCGGACACCTTCACAACGTCCGTGCCCACCAGACAGTTTCCACCACGCACCACCCGATCGGTGCGTCGACCCCCCGCAACCTCTTGCCCCTGCCCGACGGCCGCCATGCACCCCCGGTTCACTGCGAGGACGACCGAGCGTAGTCAGGCTGCTTCGCCGCTCGCAAGGCGTCCACGACGATCTTGGTAGATCGCTCGACGGTCACGGTGGCCTGCTCCTTCTCCATGGTCTGCACCACGCCTCCAGGGATGTTGAGCGCCGGCTCGAGATCCTGCGACTTGCCGATGACCTTGAAACGATAGGGCGCGTTGATCTTGTTCCCGTCGACGCTCACGGACTTGTCGGAATCCGTGAGATAGGTGCCGGCGACGACCCGCACGTCGTTGACCTGGATCGCCTCGGCTCCCGCCGCACGCAGCTCCTGGATCGCGTCGAGCAACATGTCCGCCTCGACCGTCCCCTTCGTGTCCGCGATGGTCATGGTGATGCCGGGGCCCTCGGCCGCCACCGTGCCCGCCAGGATGCCGAGTTGCTTCTCCTTCTCGACGGTCTGCCTGCGAGCCTCCTCGGCCTGGTCGGAACTGTTCTCCAGCTCCTGCCGCTGCTTCTCGAGCCCCTGCTTCTCGTCTTCAAGACGCTGACTTCGGTCATCCAGTTCATCGAGGATGCGCACGAGGTCTTCCTGACGCGCGCCCCGCAGCGCGTTGCCGCTGTCGCTGTTGGAGGCGACCTGCACGGCCAGGCCGAAGCCGAGCCCGAACAGCAGCAGCGCGACGATGAGTTGGGCCCGGCTGACCCGCGGCGGCCACAGCCCCTGCACCAGCCGCTGCCGACCGGTCAACGACGCCTCGGGAGCGTCGCCTGGGGCTTCCGAGGGCGTCTCGGAGGAGGTGAGCGAAGGAGTTTCCGACGAATCCCGCCCGGTCGCCGCCGCGGCCGGTGTCGCAGCGGGCTGTGTCGTCCCCGCGGCCTGTGCCGCCGCGGGCGTCCCCTGGGCGGCTTCGGTCCGCGCGGCCTGCGCCGGGACCTCCGCCGGCAACTCCTTGCGCAACAGCCTCGTGGTGGGCGTCTCATCCCGGAAGGGCTCCGGCCGGCGCGGCGGCTCGTCCCGGCGCGGCGGCGTGTGCCGGTGCGAGGCGTCGCCCTGGCGCGCGTTGCCGTCCGGGCGCGACGGCTCGTCAGGAGGCACGGCCTCGTCCCGGCGCGGCGTCTGCTCCGGGCGCGGCGTCTGCTCCGGGCGCGAGGGCTTGTCCTGGCGCGGCGTCTCGGGCCGGCGCGGGGTCTCGTTCTCGTCGCTCATCGGCCTCACGCCCTGAACACATGGCGGCGGATGGCCGCAGCGTTGGAGAAGATCCGGATGCCGAGCACGACCACGACACCGGTCGACAGCTGGGACCCGACGCCCAACTCGTCGCCCAGGAAGACGATCAGCGCGGCCACGACAACGTTCGACAGGAACGACACGACGAAGACCTTGTCGTCGAAGATCCCGTCCAGCATGGCCCGCAGACCGCCGAACACGGCGTCCAGCGCCGCCACGACGGCAATCGGCAGATAAGGCACGACGGCCGCCGGAATCTCGGGCTGGACCAAGAGGCCGGCCACGACTCCCACGACGAGGCCCAGTACGGCGATCACGATGTGCCCTTCTCACTTCTCGGCTGTGCTGTACGTACGATCACACTCGGCGCTGCGGGCAGCCGGACGTCGCTCTCCACCGAGAGGGCGGTCCGGATGCCGAAGTTCTCCTGGAGGGCGTGCAGATAGAGCCCGTCGGCGCTGTCCTGGAAGTCGGCGCCGAGCTTCTCCCCGTCCCCCACCGCGAGCACCGTGTAGGGCGGCACCAGCGGCCTGTTGTCGACCAGTATCGCGTCGCCCGCGGCCCTGATCGCCGACAGCGCCGTCAGCCGCTGCCCGTTGATGGAGACGGCCTCGGCGCCCGATTCCCACAGCCCGTTGACCACCCGCTGGAGGTCGCGGTCCCGCACGCGGCCGGTGTCGGAGAACCCCGACGTCTCGCGCGGGTCTCCGTCGCCCCCGGTGGAGGCCTCCTCGGCGTCGTCCACGACCAGCTTGATCCCGGGCCCGTGCACCGCCACGGCGCCCGCGAGGATCCCCGCCAGCACCGTCTGCCCGCCGCCGCTGTCGCGGAGCGCCTCCCGTTGCCGCGCACTCACGTCGCCGCGAAGCTCGTCGACGTCGCCCTCGAGATCGTCGACCGCCTCGGTCTCCTTGTCGATGCGGTCGATCAGCTCCTCGCGCTCCTTGGCGACGGCGGGAGCCGCGACGCGCGCCTGCGCCCCGCCCACCGTCACCACCAGGGCGGCTAGCACCAGCCCGGCGGCGAGACCGAGTTTCGCCTTCAGCGTTCTCGGCATCCCGCCGGAACCCTCGGCCCGTTTACGGGCGGCGGCCTCGGCATAGCCTTCGTCGAGGCTGTGGTCCATGACGTTGGTGAGCAGCGACATGGACGCGTCCGGACGCGACACACGCGCGGGTGTGCTCCGAACGGGGGGCTGCTGCGGCATGCCGCACATCGTCGCACGTCGCCACCGCTACCTCCGAATGGCCCCACCGGCGTGCCGGACGGGCCCCCTCCAGGGAGCCCGTCCGGCACGCGCGCGTGGTGCGCGTCTCAGCGTCCGGCGCTGTCCACGACGGTCGACCACTCGTCCAGCAGGGCCTGCGCGGAGGCGTCGTCCGGCCCTTCCGCCCACAGATGGGTGACCGCCTCGGCCGGGTCCGGCAGGACCATCACCCAGCGTCCGTCGGTCTCCACCACGCGGACGCCGTCGGTGGTGTCCACGAAGCGGTCTCCGGCCGCCTCGACGACCCGCCGCATCACGAGCCCCTTGACGGCCCACGGGGTCGCCAGATCCCGCTTCAGGACGTGTGCCCGCGGAATCCGCGCGTCGATCTGGCTCAGCGTGAGCTGCGTCCGGGCCACGAGCCCGATCAGCCGCACGAAGGCCGCCGTGCCGTCGAAGACGCTGCTGAACTCCGGGACGATGAACCCGCCCTTGCCGTCCCCGCCGAAGATCGTCGACTCGTCGCGCCCGACCCTGGTCAGATCGTCGGGCGAGGTCGTCGTCCACTCGACCTGGGTGCCGTGATAGGCCGCGACCTGCTCCGCGATCCGCGTGGTGGTGACCGGGAGGGCCACCCGCCCGCTGCGCCGCTCTGCGGCCACCAGGTCGAGCAGGACCAGCAGCGCCCGGTCGTCCTCGATGATCCGGCCCTTCTCGTCCACCAGGGACAGCCGCTCGCCCACCGGGTCGAACCGCACGCCGAACGCGGCACGCGAGGACGCCACGATCTCACCGAGGCGGACCAGCCCGGAGCGCCGCTGGTCGTCGGTCTCGGTCGGCCGGGCCTCGTTGAGACCGGGGTTGATCGTCAGCGAGTCCACGCCGAGCTTCCCGAGGAGACTCGGCAGGACGAGCCCGGCGCTGCCGTTGGAGGCGTCCACGACGACCTTCAGCCCGGAGTCGGCGATCCCGGTGATGTCCACGTTCCGCAGCAAGGAGCCGGTGTACGAGTCGAAGACGCTGGCCGGGAAGTGCAGGTCCCCGATCTCTCCCGGGAACGCCCGCCGGTACTCCTGGCGCGCGAACACGCGGTCCAGCTTGCGCTGGCTGCCCTGCGACAGGTCGGCGCCCCGCCCGTCGAAGAACATGATGTCCACGGAGTCCGGCACGCCGGGCGAGGTCCGGATCATGATGCCGCCGGCGCTGCCCCGCGCGGTCTGCTGCCGCGCCACGGGAAGCGGCACGTTCTCCAGGTCCCGTACGTCGATGGCGCTGGCCTGGAGCGCGGAGATCACCGCCCGCTTCAGCGCGCGGGCGCCACGGGAGTGGTCGCGGGCCGTGGTGACGGTCGAGCCCTTCTTGAGGGTGGTCGCGTACGCGCCGGCCAGGCGCACGGCCAGCTCGGGCGTGATCTCGACGTTCAGGATCCCGGAGACGCCCCGGGCGCCGAAGAGATGCGCCTGCCCGCGGGACTCCCAGATCACCGAGGTGTTGACGAACGCGCCGGCCTCGATCGTCTTGAACGGGTAGACCCGCACATTGCCCTGCACGATCGATTCTTCACCGATCAGGCATTCGTCGCCGATGACCGCGCCGTCCTCGATCCGGGCGGCCCGCATGATGTCGGTGTTCTTTCCGACGACGCAGCCGCGCAGATTGCTGTGCTGCCCGATGTACACGTTGTCGTGGACGACGGCCTTGTGCAGGAAGGCCCCGCTCTTGACGACGACGTTGGAGCCGATGACGGAGTGCTCGCGGATCTCGGCGCCGGCTTCCACCTTCGCGTAGTCCCCGATGTAGAGGGGGCCGCGCAGTACGGCGTCGGGATGGACCTCGGCGCCTTCGGCCACCCACACGCCCGGCGAGATCTCGAAGCCGTCGAGCTCGACGTCGACCTTGCCTTCCAGCACATCGGCCTGGGCCTTCACATAGCTCTCGTGCGTGCCGACGTCCTCCCAGTAGCCCTCGGCGATATAGCCGTAGATCGGCTTGCCTTCCTTCATCAACTGGGGGAAGACGTCCCCGGACCAGTCGACGGGGACATCGGCCTCCACGTAGTCGAAGACCTCGGGCTCCATCACGTAGATGCCGGTGTTCACGGTGTCGGAGAAGACCTGGCCCCAGGTCGGCTTCTCAAGGAAGCGCTCGACCTGGCCTTCCTCGTCGACGATCGTGATGCCGAATTCCAGGGGGTTGGGCACGCGCGTGAGGCAGACCGTGACCAGCGCGCCCTTTTCCTTGTGGAAGTTGATGAGGTCGGTGAGGTCGAAGTCGGTCAGGGCATCGCCGGAGATGACGAGGAAAGCGTCGTCCTTCAACGCCTCTTCCGCGTTCTTGACGCTTCCGGCGGTACCGAGTGGCTTCTCCTCGTTGGCATAGCTGAGCTCCATTCCGAGCTCTTCACCGTCACCGAAGTAGTTCTTGACCAGAGAGGCCAGGAACTGGACGGTGACGACGGTCTCGTTGAGCCCATGCCTTTTGAGCAGCCGCAGAACGTGCTCCATGATCGGCCGGTTGGCCACCGGCAGGAGCGGCTTGGGCATGCTCGAGGTCATAGGGCGAAGGCGTGTGCCCTCGCCTCCGGCCATCACGACGGCCTTCATGTCGGAAGCGTCCTCCTTGAAGAGACGAAGGTCCAGCCGACTTCACCCGTCCAGATTGTCCCGCACTTTTTCCCCGCGGGCCATCGAGCCGACGCGGCGCTGACTGCCAATCGGCGGGCTCAGTCGGCCATGGCGTCCGCACGGACCAGGCGGCGGACCTGTACCACGTAGAGGACTCCTGCCCACCAATAGAGGGTTGTACCCCATCCTGCGAACGCCCATCCGAAAACAGCGGCGAGAGACGCGAGCCAGCCGCTTCCGTCGCTGAGCAGCAGAAGCGGGAACGCGTACATCAGGTTGAAGGTGGCGGCCTTCCCGAGGAAGTTCACCTGGGGCGGCGGATAGCCGTGCCGTCGGAGGATGCCCACCATCACCAGCAGCACCAGTTCTCGGGCGAGAAGTGCAGCCGTCAACCAGAGCGGGAGAATCTCCCGCCAGGTGAGTCCGACCAGGGTGGAGAGAATGTAGAGCCGGTCGGCGGCCGGGTCGAGGAGCCGGCCGAGGCTGCTGATCTGGTTCCAGCGCCTCGCCAGCTTGCCGTCCAGGTAGTCACTGATCCCGCTCAGAGCCAGCACGAGCAGAGCCCAGCCGTCGCTCTGCGGCCCCCCGAACTCGGGCCTGAGAATCAGCCACAGAAAGAGGGGTACGCCGACGAGACGCGCCATGCTGAGGATGTTCGGGATGGTGAGGACCCGGTCGGTCTGAACACGGGTCTCCTGGACCTCCACCCGGGGGCCTCCAGTGGGAAACGAGCCAACGATGCTCCCCGACCCTACCTCAACGCAAAAAAGCTCTGGCTCTTGGGCTGTGCAGCCCAAGAGCCAGAGCTCTAAAAGGAGTTCGGCGGCGTCCTACTCTCCCACAGGGTCCCCCCTGCAGTACCATCGGCGCTGTAAGGCTTAGCTTCCGGGTTCGGAATGTAACCGGGCGTTT
>NZ_JBIARQ010000017.1:0-179999 GCF_042890065.1 Streptomyces sp. NPDC002328
CTCGACGACTTCGCCATCGACACCGCAGACGCTGTCGTGACCTGCCCGGCCGGACACACCGTGGGCCTGTCCGACCCCGGCGGGCAGCACCACCACTGAAATCCGGGCAGATCGACCTCATGTACGGCACCCCGGACGTGGCGCCGACCGTCAAGGGCGACAAGGCGATCCGCGCGAGACAGGAGCTGCGGATGATCCGGGCGAGGCCCGCGGAGGCGAAGAAGCCGACCCGGACGGTGATCTTCTTGAAGTGGATGGCGGACTGGTCGTAGACGGTCCGGCGCCGAAGGTCGCGGAGGCCAGCTTCTTCGGGGCCTTCAGGCCGGCCGTGCCCTCCCGGTCCAGGAGGAACAGTCCCGCCCAGGTGGTGGGCTTCTTGAGCGTGGTGGCTTGGTGATGGCGGAGCGGTCGATGGCGAAGTTCAGCGCCTGGCGCACCCGTTCGTCGCCCAGTCCCTTGACGACGGCGGGCCTTCCTGCCCCGGCTGGACGCGAGCGGCGCCTACACGCTGATCATCGGGGAATCCGCGCTCACACCGGTGCCCGGCAGCAGCCTGGTCAGCATGGAGCAGGCCGCCCTGCTGATGATGCGGCAGGTCCTCCAGGCCGAGGTCGCAGGACAGCAGCGAGTCTTCGCCCTGGTGCTCGGGCCGGTCAGGACTCGCGTGACCGACTCCGGCGATCCGGAGCGGGTCAGCGCCGACCAGGTAGGCATGGTCGCCGTCGCGGCCTCGGCCGCAGCGGCGGTGGACGGCCGGGAGATCCGGCTGCGCAGTCGGGCCGATGCGGACCAGGCACTGGCACTGTTCCAGAGCGCTGAGCCCGACGGCATCGGCACGGTCGTCGCCGTGTCCACGATGCAGGCCGAGGACGGACGAGGCCAGGACCTCGTCGAGGTGCTGGCCGAACTCGCCACGCAGATCCGTGCCGAACCCGGGTGCCTGCACTACTCGGTGCACCGCGCGCGCGGCGACACCGACGGACCGCTGCTGGTCATTCAAGTGTTCGCCTCGATCGAGGCGTTCAGGGAGCACAGCGCGAGAGTGGCGGCGCAGATCCCGAGGATCGCAGCGCTCCTCGCCACGCCCCCCGTGCCGCCGACTCTGTTCGAACCGGTCCCGCGGTCCGCTCCCACCGGGGCGTCGGCAACGGCGAGAAGTGTTTCCTTTGCTGACATGACCCCACTCAAGGCAACCTGATCGAACCCTGTCGCTCGCCGTGGCGAGCTGCTGCCCGAGCCGGCCCGGCGGGAGTTCCGCGTCATGGCTCCGCCCGGCACGCCTGCCGGACGGGGCCATGACACGGCCGGACCATGCTGTGGCCCGCGCCGACTCGTGGTTACCGCGTCGCGGTGGCCAATGCCGCGCGGATGGCGTCCTCGCCGGCCGGCCGGCCCTTCTCGTCCGAGAACGGCCCGTACGGGGTTCCCCACACCGGCGTGCCCGTCGCCTGCCGCCAGCCATCGGCCAGCGGTCCCGCGTCCACCACGCCGTACCCGATGGATTCGATGAACTCGGTCACCGCCGCCTTCGCCTCCGCGGAGTCCCCGGCGATCGGCAGGCAGGAGCGGTCGGCCGCCCCTGCCGGGCGGGCGAGCGACAGCAGGTGCTTGAAGAAGATGTTGTTGAACGCTTTCACGAGCACGGCGTCCGGGATGTACCGCAGCAGCAGCTCGCTCGAGGTGAGCGATCCGCTGTCGAGTTCGGGGATGTGCCCGTCACGCTCGGGGCCGTAGTTGCACGTGTCGATGACCGTCTTCCCGGCCAGTGGCGCGGCGGGCATGTCGGGGAAGGCCTTGAGCGGCACCGTGACCACGACGATGTCACCGGCCGCCGCAGCCTCCCCGCTCGTTGCCGCGGACGCCCGCGGCCCCAGTTCCGCGACGGTGTCCGCGAGCGTTTGCGGACCGCGCGAGTTGCTGAGCACGACCTGGTGCCCGGCCTCGACGGCGAGCCGCGCGACGGCACCGCCGATGTTGCCGCTTCCGATGATTCCCACAGTCGTCGTCATGTTCTCGGGCCCCTCCAGAAGAGCCGTACCTTTGTCATCTGCCGGATTCCTTGCGCTGCGAATCCCTGCCGTCAACTGGCGGGGAAGTAATGGCCGTTGTCCAAGTCGGCGAGCAGACCGGGCCGAGCGGGTTCCCAGCCGAGGGTGCGGCGGGTGATGAGGTTGGACGCCGGGTAGCTCTGCGTGACTATGTTCGCGAGGAACCCGAAGTGTCCCGGCACCATCAGTACGTCCGCGGGAACGCTCACGACGGGCAGGCCCAGACGGCTGCCGATGGCCTCGGCGATCTCGCGGAGCGGGATGGCCCCGTCCCCGACCGCGTGCCAGTACTTGCCGGCCGGCCCCTTCTCCAGCGCCAAGCGGAACACGGAGGCGACATCGCGAGCGTGCACGGCGTTCCACAGGTTCGCGCCGTCTCCGGGGTAGCCGACGAAACCCTTCTCCTTCGCGAGCGCGATCAGCTGCACGAGGAAGCCGGCACGGTCGGTCGTGCTGTGCGCGATGTTGGCGATCCGCACGACCGAAGACCGAACTCCCCGCTCGGCGAGGCCGATCACGGCGGTTTCCACGACGTTGCGAACCCGCAGGGTGCCCTTGTGCTCATCGCCGCCGGGAAGGGCCGGGTCCTCCTCCGTGACCGGCCGGCCCAGGTTCCCCGGCGAGCCAATGCTCCCCGCCGCGACCAACGGCTTTCCGGTTCCCGCCAGTGCCTCGCCGTACGCGAGCATGATCGGGAGCTCCGCGGCGGCCACGGCGTCGATCCCGCCGGAGGGAAGCAGGTCCTGCCGGTGCGCGACGTGGATGACGCCGTCGGCGTCCGCGGCCGCCTCCTTGAGCCCGTCGAGGTCCTCGAGGCTGCCGCGACGCACCTTCGCGCCGAGCGCGGACACCGCCGCCGCGGCCGTGTCCGACCGGGCCAGGCCGGTGACCTCATGTCCGGCGGCGATGAGCTCGGGGATGATGTACGAACCGGAATGGCCGGTCCCGCCAGTGACGAAAACGTGCACGCTGATGCTCCTTCTGAAGGGGTGAATGCGTGAATGTGGGAATATTGGCGCGAGAGTGGTGGTTCGGGTGCTTTCAGCTGAGAATGCTGACGCCCAGGAAGAAATCGGTGTGCTTGACGGAGTGGGTGACGAGACCCAATTGCATCAGGGCGACATTCTCCAGCGTCCGCGCCATTGCCAGCTGCCCGGTGTCCAACGGCCGCATTCCCAGGCTCTCGATGAAATCCGACACGCGTGTCTTCGCCTGCGCGTCGTCGCCGGCGATGAATACGTCCAATAGACGACCATCGGCCGGACCGGCCGCGAGAATATGGGAGAACAGGGTGTTGAACGCCTTGACGACATGCGCGCCGGCGGGGGCGGCCTCGGCGATCTCCTGCGCGCCGGAACTGCCGTCGGGAGTGACGAAGCCCTGGAAGTCGGGGGAGACGGGGTTGGTGATATCGATGATGACCTTGCCCTGTAGTGCGTCCCCGTACTCGCCCAGCACCGCCGCCGCGCCGGCGTACGGCACGGCGAGGACAACGATGTCCCCGGCCGGGGCGGCGCCGAACGTCCCGACAGTGGCACCGCCGCCGAGCGCGGCGGCCAGTTCCTCGGCCTTTGCCGAGTCGCGGCCGATGATCTCGACGGAATTGCCGCCGGCAAGCGCGCGGGCGGCCAGGGCGTCGGCCATGTTCCCCAGGCCGATAATGCTGATGCTGCTCATTGGTGAGCCTGCTTTCTGGTACTGGAAAGGACGCTCGCAATGTCCACCCAGTTGTTGATGACGGCCTGTTCAGATTGTCATTGGCCCGGCTGGGTGTCCAAGACCTCTTTCGGTGGCGGTGATACCCTGAAGGCATCACCGAACCCGGGAGGCGTGCCATGGATCTGGATCTGCGCAAACTGCGCTATTTCGTCGCCGTGGCCGACCGGTTGCACTTCGGCCGCGCCGCCGATGAACTGCATATCGCGCAGCCGGTGCTCAGCCGGCAGATCCGCGCGCTCGAGCAGGATCTCGGCGCCTCGCTGTTCACCAGGGATCGCCACGGCGTGGCGCTGACCGACGCGGGCCGGCAACTGCTGGCCGACGCCGGTCCGCTGCTCGCCTCCGCGCACGCCGTCCGCCGCCGGGTGTCCGCGGCCGCAAGCGGCAAGCGGCGGCTGATGGTCGGTTTCCGGGCCGGCGTCGCCGTCATCCCGGCGGCGCGGGCGTTCGAGGCCCGGCACCCGGACGTGGTCGTGGACGTCCAGCGGATCGAAGGAGACGACCAGGCCGCGATGCTGCTCGACGGCCGCATAGACGTCGGCTATGTGCGGCTGCCCATCGACGAGGTCGGCCTGCGTGTCACCCCGCTGTACACCGAGCCGCGGGTAGCGGTGCTGCCCGCCGGTCACCGGCTGGCCGGCAAGGAGGAAGTCACCGAGGCCGACCTGGCCGGCGAACCGCTGGTCTGGCACGCCGACCCGAGCACCCAGCCCACCAGGCGCCCGCACCCGGACTCCGGGTACCTGGCGCGCGGGGTGGACGAGACGCTCGAGCATGTCGCGGCCGGCCGGGGCATCTCGTTCCTGGCCCGTTCCGCGACCGTGTTCTACTCGCATCCGGACGTCGTCTACGTGCCCATCCCGGATCTGGCGCCCGAACAGGTGTGCCTCGCCGTCGCGGCATCGCACACCTCGCCAGTGGTCGACGACTTCATCACCGCGGCTCAGGCGACGGCCGAGATCACGGCGGAATGCGGGAACTATGAAATGTGGCGGCGTGGAGGCGAGGCCGCCTCACAGCACGGTTGAGCAGTCCGACTGAGCACGGTGAGGCCCCGGACCGTTACGCGCCGTCCAGTGCCGGGCCGTACTGCGAGAACCGGGCGGCCCACGCTTCCAGGGGAAGGTCCAGGCCGTTGGTGATGCGGGAGACCGTGCGGTAGTAGCCCCAGAGCATGAGGATCTCGAAGACGGCGTGCGGGGTGAGAACCTCAGGCCGTCCGCCCGGTCCGCGTCGTCCAGTGTGCAGTCGGCGTCGATCCGGTCGCACGGCCGCAGGAGGCAGCTCTCCTCCTCGGTCCAGCAGTCGTCCTCGGGGCCCGCGCCGCGTGTCGAGGCGATCTGCTCGCGGGTCAGTCCAGCCTGTTCCGCGAAGGCGCTGACGTGCACGCCCCACTCGTACTCACTTCCGCAACGGGCGGTGACGCGGTCGATGACGATCTCGCGTTGCCTGAGCGTCAGATGCCCGCGGTCGAGCAGGCCTCCGCCGAAGAACCGCTCGAAGAGCCGTCGGTCCGTGGTCAGGGTCGTGCGATGCCCCCGGTACCCCCGTCGCCCCCAGGCCAGGGCGCCCGGTCCGGGGCTCCACCAGTGGCCGCCCGATCATGGCGGCGCTCGACCTCTTCGGGCGGCGCTGGAGCCTGCGTATCGTGTGGGAGCGGCATCAGGACCCCACGGGCTTCCGCCCCTTGCGGCAGCGCTGCGACGGCATGTCCTCCAGTGTCCTGCGCCAGCGTCTCGTCGAACTCGCCCAAGCGGGCCTCGTCGCGCAGCGGGACGACAGCAGCTACACCCTCACCGCCCTCGGCGAGGACGCCTGCCGCGCCCTGACCCCTTTCGCCCGCTGGGCCGAGGGCTGGGTCGACGCCCTCGCGGAGCAGGACCCGGGCCACCAGGCGAACACGGAAGAGCAGGTGTGATGTGACGGACGCTCCGGATCTGGCCCTCGCGCGCATGGCGCTGGCCGCCCAGCCCTTCAGCAACCTGCTCGGCGCCCGCCTTGTGGCCTTCGGTCAGGGCTGGCGACGCTGGAGGTGGAATTCCGCGACGAGCTGCGCCAGTAGAACGGCTTCCTGCACGGCGGCGTGCTTGCCTACGCGGCGGACAACACGCTGACGTTCGCTGCCGGCACGGTCGTCGGCCCGAGGCTGCTGACCGCCGGTTTCACCATCGACTACCTGCGCCCCGCCGACGGCACCCTGCTGCGCGCCCACGCGGAGGTCGTGCGGGCGGGCCGTACCCGGGTCGTGTGCCGCTGCGACCTGACGGTCGTGGACGGCACGGGAGCGGAGACCCTGTGCGCGGTGGCGCAGGGAACCGTCGCGGTCCCCGAACCCGCGCGGGGAATCTGAACGCCCGGAGGTGGTGCGAGACGCCCGCATCGCCGGCGTCAGGGTCAGAGACCTCGCCCTCGGTCTCGCGGATCTGCATGCCGTTAGGACGGTCGTTATAGACGGGGTGTACCCTGATGCCGTCTATAACGACTGTCATAGGAGAGTGTCGTGACGATCATCACTGTGAACGCGCCGAAGGGCCGCCTGAGTCTGGAGCAGCGTCGTCAGCTGGCCGAAACGCTCACGGATGCGGTGCTGGTGCCCGAGGTGGGGCAGCCCGCTCCGGCTGCGCGGGTCGGCTTTCAGGTGCACTTCGTCGAGCGCGAGCGGGACATAATGGCCATCGGCGGACGGCTGCTGGCGGACGCCGGGCCGGGACTCGACGTGATGGTCATCGACGTCGCGGTCATGGACGCCGCGTGGCAGCCGGAGGTGCGGGCCGAGGTCATCGAGCGGGTGTTGGCGGCGCTGGCGGCGGCGTGCGGGCTGGCGGAGCCGGCGCCAGCCTGGTGGGTCAACTTCCGCGTGATCGACGAGGGCAGCTGGGGGGCGTCCGGCGGCGTGCTGTCCGTCCTTCCGCTGCTGGAGAGCGGCGTGTTCACGGAGGAGCGGGGCAAGGCGGTGCGTGCCGCGCTGGGCGCCTGAGTGGCCTCACTTCCGGTCCTCGATTGCGGCGAGGACGATCGCCTGGAGCTGTCCTGCGGTGTGGTCGAGCGGCTGAGTGCTGCGCTTGGCGCGGCACATGGCCACGGTTCCCTCGACGGCCGCGACGATCAGTGTCGCGACTTGTGCCGCCTTCTCGGGGTCGGCGCCGTGCTCGCGCAGTGAGCCGGCCAGCAGGCTCTCCCACTCGGTGAACACGTCGGCGGCGGCCGCCAGGGGCGCGGGCGTTTCGTCGGTCGGGGGCTCCTCGATGGCGACGGCGAGGACGGGGCAGCCTGCCCGGAAGTCACTGTCCACGACGATCTTGCGCCACAGGGCGAGGAACGCCCGCAGCCCGGCGACCGGGCCCGCCGCCAGCTCCTTGCGCAGGCTGCGCGAGGTCCACGCGCCCGTGTACCGGACCGCCTCCGTGGCCAACTGCTGCTTGCCCTCGGGGAAGTAGTGGTACGTCGAGCCGAGCGGCGCCCTGGCGTGCTTGGCGGTGTCGCGGATGCTGGTCGCGTTCAGCCCCCGCCGGCTGATCATGTCGGCGGCTCCGGCGACGATCCGCTCGCGCGAGGTCGGGGTGGGCTTGGTCACGTACGTGATCCCTTCTGGACCCATTGTCTATGACGGCCGTCATAGTCTAGCGTGGCCGTCGCCTATAACGACTGTCATAGACCGGCGCGTCGTACGCACCCGAAGAGAGGCAAGCCCATGCCGATGATCCGCCTCACCGCCCCGGCCGGCGCCCTGACCGAGCGGGGCCGCGGCAGCGTCCAGCGGGAGCTGGCCGCCGTCCTGCTGCGCTGGGAGGGTGCTCCCGACACGGCCTTCTTCCGTGCCCAGGCGTGGAGTTACCTCGTCGAACTGCCCGAGGGCGCCCAGACCACCGCCGAGGACGACGCGCCGCGCTTCCTGGTCGAGGTCACCGTCCCGCAGGGCGCGCTGGACGAGCACCGGATTGCGGGTCTGGTCGAGGAGGCGACGCAGACCGTGCTGGCCGCCGCCGGCCTCGGCGCGGACGGCGCACTGCGGGTGTGGGTGCTGGTGCACGAACAGCCCGACGGAACATGGGGCGCGGGCGGCTCCGTCATCCGCTACGCCGACCTCGTCGCCCTGGCTCAGCAGGGGAAGGAGGCCAGGAACGATGCGTGAGCTGACCTACGTCGCCAGGCGCACCGTCGAGTGGCGCGAGGCGCCCGACCCGAAGCTCCGCTCCGACCAGGAGGCGATCGTCGCGCCGGTGGCGGCCACCCCGTGTGACGTCGACTCCTCGATTCTCGCCGGGCACGCCACGCGGCGGCAGCCGCAGATCGGATACAGCGTCGAGCCGCCGTTCGCCCTCGGTCACGAGTGTGTCGCCCGGGTCGTCGAGACCGGTGACGCCGTCACCGCCGTAGCCCCCGGAGACCTCGTCGTCGTCCCCTGGTCGATCAACTGCGGTACCTGCGACCGCTGTCGGGCCGGGCTGACCGCGCACTGCGAGGCCGTCCCGTACATGGCTATGTACGGTGCCCCGATCGGCGGCGACTGGGGCGGGCTCTTCTCCGAACTGGTCCGGGTGCCCTACGCCGACGCGATGCTCGTCCCGCTGCCCGCCGGTCTCGACCCGGTCGCCATGGCCTCCGCGAGCGACAACTGGTCCCTGGCCTGGCGCATGGTCGCCCCGCACCTCAAGACCCGCCCCGGCGCCCGCGTCCTGGTCGTCGCCCGCGGCAGCATCGGCCTGTACGTGTGCGACATCGCCCGCGCGCTCGGCGCCTCCGAAGTGCTCTACGTCGATCCCGACGCCGAACACCGTGAGCTCGCCCGGGGGTTCGGAGCCGCCACGGCCGAGTCCCTGGAGCCGCTCCCGCAGGGCTTCGACATCGCCGTCGAGGCCACGGGGCGGGTCGACCAGCTCGCCCTGACCGTGAAGTCCCTTGCCCCGGAAGGGATCTGCGAGAGCGCGGGCAACCACTTCCGGCCCGGCGAGCTGCCCCTGCTCGACATGTACCTCACCGGCGTCACCCTGCGCATCGCCCGCGACAACGTCCGCGCGCACATCCCTGACGCCCTCCGACTCGCCATGTCCGGCACGGTCGCCCCCGAGAAGGTCGTCTCCCACGTCATCGACTGGGAGGACCTGCCGGACGCGCTGCCGGAGAAGCACCTCAAGCCGGTGTTCGTCCGCGCCGGCCCGTCCTGACGATCTGGACGGGGCCGGCGAGGTGTTGCTGACGGCGAGGTGTTGCTTACGGCGATGTGCTGGGCGGGCCTCGTCTACGGTGCTGTCCGGTTGCCGCCGAAGGTCACCACGAGGCGGTCGTCCGCTGCGAAGGACCACTTCAGGGCGCCGGCGTAGGAGGAGCACCGGGAGTCGTTGGAGCCGGACCAGAACTGGTTCGAACTGTCGGCGTTGCCGACCACTTTGTCGTTCGTGCCGCTGCCGCTGCGGCAAGAGGTGTTGTTGCGGAACACCGACGAGCCGGCCTCGAACGTGTAGTTGCGCTGCGTGTTGTCGATGCTGACGTTGTCCGCCACCGTCATCGTGCCGGGATTGCGGTTGTACGTGAACCCGTGCTTGCCGTTGTTGTAGGCGATGTTGCGCCGGATGACGTGGTTGACCTGGATGTCCTCGCCGCCGAGCTTGTAGCCGTTGCGGTCGCCGTTGCCGGCCTGAGAGCCGTCGCTGAGGGTGCCGTTGCCGTAGGCGAGGGAGTCCTCGATGGTCACCGGGCCGATGGCTCCCGTGTCCGACTTGGTGTAGAGGTCCCAGCCGTCGTCGATGTTGTTGTGGGCCACGGCGTAGCGGAAGACGTTCCCGGGTCCGGAGGTGAGTTTCGCGGCGAAGCCGTCCGCGTCCTCGCCGTCGGAGTCGGCGTTGTCATGGGACTCGGCACTGAGGATGAGGTTGTTGGACGGCCACTGGTCCTTGGGGGTGCTGGAGAGCATGCGCGAGAGCTGTAGGCCGGTGTCACGGTTGTAGCGGGTCACCGTGCGCTCGAAGACGTTGTTGCTGCCGCCGACGAAGATGCCGTTGTCGCCGGCCCGTTCGACGACGATGCCCTTGACGTGCCAGTACGACCCGTTCACGGCGAGCCCGCGGTTCGACGCGGCCTCGCTCTGGGCGGAGAAGTTCAGCACGGGCGTCTCGCCGGGGTAGGCGAACAGTTCGGTGCGGTCGCCGGCGGTGCCGTTGTTGCCGGCCGGCACGGTGACCGTCTGCGCGTGGCGGTAGACGCCGCCGCGCAGGTAGATCGTTCCGCCGGGGGTGATGCGGCTGATCGCGGAGGTGAGCGTCGTGGGGGCGGACTCCGTTCCGGCCGCGCCGTCGGTGCCGCCGGGCGCCACGTACAGGGCCGAGCTCGACGGCGGCGGTGTCGTGGTCCCGCCCATCTCGACGTCGAGGCAGTCGATGTTGGGCAGTCCCGCGGAGGCGGTGGGGGTGAGCCGGATCGTGTTGCTGCCCGAACTCACCGGCACCGTGAGCGTCTTCGTGGTCCACGTGGTCCAGTCCCCGGTGCCCTCGAAGGAAACCGGCGTGGCCGCCGCGTTGTTGACCGTGACGGTGGCCGGCCGTGCGGCGCCGGTCCCGTTCGTGAACCGGATCTTGAGGGTCGCCGTGCCTGCGGCGGGGGCGTTCACGGTGAACTGGGCGTAGCCGCTCACGGAGTTGGCGCCGTTGCAGAACCCGCTGCCTGAGTAGCCGGCCCAGTCGGAGTCGACGGTGCCGGTGCAGACCGCCGGTGAGCTCTCGGCTTCGTAACGGGTGGACGCGGCCTGCGCCGTGGTGGGGGAGAGTGCGACGAGCGCGCCGGCTAAGAGGCCGGCGGACGCGATGACTGACCTCAGTTTCATCGTTCGTCTCCATGTGGGTCGGTTCGTCTGACCGGAGGTGCGGCGGTGCGGCGTGCGGCGAGAGCGCCGGGGAAAGCGCTTTCTGGCGGCGAACCTAAGATGCTCGCCCCGTACGCGTCAATGGTCAGGTTTCTGATTCGCATTCACAGGGATGAATGTGGAGAGCGGGAACGCGGCCGACGAAGAGACTTCACGGGACGAGCCCGCGCAGGGCGGCGCCGATGGTGGCGATGCCCGTCTCGATCTCGTGGGCGGGGCCGGCTGCGTAGCCGAGGACCAGGCCGGGCGGGCCGGGGGCGATCCGGTGCCAGGACAGCGGGTGGACTTTGACGCCTCGGTCGAGGGCGGCTGCGGCGAGGTCGACGTCGCGCGGGCCGTGGCCGCGGGCGCCTTCGGACGGGTCGCCGAAGGTGACCGTGAGATGGAGGCCGGCGGCCGCCCCGTGGACGCGGGCGCCCGGGAGATGCTCCTTGATCGCGTCGAGCATCGCGTCCCGGCGTCGGCGGTGGCGCCGTCGGACATGGCGCAGGTGTCGTTCCAACTCGCCGGAGTCCATCAGCCGGGCGAGGACCAGCTGGGTGAGGATGCCGTTGCCCAGGTCGGCGTACCGCTTGGCGGTGACGACGGCGTCCAGCCGGTCCCTGGGCACCAGGAGCCAGCCGACCCGGAGCGCGGGCGCGAGCAGCTTGGAGACGCTGCCCGTGTAGCAGACGCCCTCGGGCATCAGCGAGCGCAGTGCCGGCACCGGGGGCCGGTCGTAGCGGTGTTCAGCGTCGTAGTCGTCCTCGATGACCACGCCGCCGTCGGCAGCCCAGTTCAGCAGGTCGCGGCGGCGTTCACCGTCCAGGACGACGCCGGTGGGGAACTGGTGGGCGGGGGTGAGGAGCACCGCCCGGGCGTCACTTGCGCGCAGCGCGCCGACGTCGAGGCCGCCCGCGTCCACGGGGACGGGAACGGTCGTCTGGCCGCAGTACTCCAACTGCTGGCGCGCGCCGAGCGATCCGGGGTCCTCGACGGCGGTACGGCGGATTCCGTCCGCCCGCAGGGTCTGGGCGAGCAGAGCCAGTGCCTGCGCCACACCCGCGACGACCAGGATCTCGTCCGGGTGGGCGCGGATGCCGCGGTTGCGCGCGAGCCAGCCGACGACGGCCCGGCGCAGGGCGGGGGTGCCCCGGGGGTCGCCGTAGCCGAAGTCGGCCGGGGTGACGTCCGCGAGGACGGCGCGCTCGGCGCGCAACCATCCGGTGCGGGGAAACGCGGCGAGGTCGGGGACGCCAGGGGAGAGGTCGATCCCGCACGGCATGGTGCGCAGGACGTCGACGACGCCCTCGCGGTCACCGGAGTCGAAGACCGTGGGTCCGGGTCCGGGTCCGGGTCCGGGTCCGGGTCGGGGTCCGGGTCGGGGTCCGGTTTCGGGTTCGGGGCCGGATCCGTTCCTCGACGCGTCGGGCCGGTGGTCGCGGCGTGCGGCGGGAGCCGCCACGACCACCGTGCCGAGCCGACCGCGACCGGCGATCTGTCCCGACTCGGCGAGCCGCCGGTAGGCCTCGGTGACCACGCCCCGCGTGACGTGCAGCTCCTCTGCGAGGACCCGGCTGGCGGGCAGCCGCGTTCCGATGGGCAGGCGTCCGTCGGCGATGGCGGACCGCAGCCGGTCGGCGAGCCAGGCGGTACGCCCGCCGGGCGGCGCCTGTCCGATGTCCAGCTGGAGGAAGTCCGAGCCGACGGCTGAGCCGTGGGCCGAGCCGCCGGCGGACCCGCCGGGTTGTTTGGACCCCTCAGCCGGGGTGTTCGTGGACCTGTCCATGAAGTCCATGGTGCGGCCAGGGTGGGCGATATGAACACACCTTCCGCTTCCCTCGCGCGGCTCGTGCCCGGCATGGTCGGGATGGCGCTGGTGGGCAGCAGCGTTCCCGTCTCGGGCATGCTCGTCGACGCTCCGCTGTTCACGACCCAGGCAGTCCGCTACGCCGCCGCGACCGTGATCCTCCTCGTCATCGCCCGGTTCGCCCGCGCTCGCCTGGTCTGGCCACGGGGACGGGAGTGGCTGTGGCTGGCCGGGATCGCGGTGACCGGTCTCGTGCTGTTCAACGTGGCGGTGGTCCGGGGCGTCGCCCACGCCGAGCCGGCGGCGATCGCCGTCGCGGTCGCCTGTGTACCGGTGATCCTCGGCGTGCTGGGCCCGCTGCTGGAGCGGCGCAGCCCGAGCCGGCAGGTCCTGTTGGCGGCGCCTGTCGTCGTGGCGGGCGCGGTGCTGGTGGAGGGGACGGGCCGCACCGACGCCGTGGGGGTGGCCTGGGCGGCCGTGGCCCTGGGCTGTGAGGCGGCGTTCACCCTTCTCGCGGTGCCGGTCCTGCCAAGGCACTCCCCGTGGGGGGTGTCTCTGCACACGATGTGGCTGGCCGGCGTGATGCTGACCGTTCTCGGCGCGGCCACCGAAGGGCCCTCGGCGGTACGGTCGTTGACCGGAACCCACTGGGCGGCCGTCGGCTGTCTCGCACTGCTGGTGACGGCGGTCGCCTTCGTGCTGTGGTACTCGACGGTCGGCGCGGTCGGATCCGGGCGGGCCGGACTGCTCACCGGCATCGCACCGCTCGCGGCGGCGGCGATCGGCGTCGTCTCGGGCGGCGGTATGCCGAGCGCATCGGTCTGGCTGGGCATAGCAGTGCTGATCCTCGGCCTGCTGGGCGGGCTCCGCCCACGCCGCAGGCCCGAGCGGGAAGCCCGGGCCGGCGATCACGCAGCCGATGCCGATGCCGATGCCGATGCCGCAGCCGCAGCCGCAGCCGTAGCCGTAGCCGCAGTCGATGCCGCGCCCACGCCCGGGCCTTCCAACAACCCGCAGGTGCCACGTCGTGCTGAAACCGGGCGCCGGTGATCGTGGAGTACCAGCGCGGGCACCGACGCCGACCTGTTGACTGAACTACCGGCGGAATCGAGACGGGGAACTGGTGGCCATGGATGATCCGTGGAGCCCTACCGGCTCATCGACCCGGCTGCCTGACGCGAAGGGGGGACAGCTCGCGCCCGCTCGTTCGGCCGCGTCAATGAAAGTCGGCGAGAGCGTCGCGGGCTTGAGCGAGCCTGTCCATCTGGTCCTTCGGGGATGGGTGAGGGGCTATTCGGTGCGCAGGCCCGCTGGGCGCATCATCCGCAGCAGCGGCGGCAGGCTGAGCAGGGTGACCGCGCCGACCACGGCCGCGCCCACGCCGGTCATGGTCAGGACGCTCGCCCAGTCCATGACCACCGGTGTGCGGGTCATCTTCAGCAGCACCGAGCCGAGGGTGACGCCCACCGTCGTGGCCAGTACGAGGCCGAGTCCGACCGGGAGGGCCGTCTGCCACAGGACGGACAGGCTGAGTGTGCGGCGGCGGGTGCCGAAGGCGACCAGCGCGGAGAGCAACTTCCTGCGCTCGCGCAGCTGTTCCAGCTGGGAGACCAGCAGGCTCGCTCCGATCAGTGCCAGCACGAAGGCGGAGCCGACGAACAAGCCGGTGCGGATGGAGGTGTACTTGGCGTCCTCCTCGGTCGCCGACCAGCCGAAGGTCTGCGCCAGAGGGTCGACGCGGACGGCGACGTTGCGTATGTACTCCCGTGAGTCCGGCACCGAGGGATCCAGGCGCAGGTAGACACCGTCCGAGAACATCGCGGGCGCGGCCTCACGGGGCAGGGCGGCGGGGGTGACCAGCAGACTCGTGTAGTCCTGAAGTGAGTCTTTGCGCGCGTCGACCTCCCGGACGTTCGCCGGAACGGTCCAGGGCACCTCGATGCCGCGTTCGCCGCCGTCGTACGACGGGTCGATGTAGAGCTGCCGACCAGGCTTCACCAGGGCGATCTCGGATGCGTTGCTGGGGTCCTCGTAGCCGCTCCGCGTCCGCGTGATGAACACGTCACCGTCCTTGCAGGAGGGCAATGTGGCGAGTTCGCGCAGGGCGGCGCAGTTGCCCACGGTCAGGCCGTTGCTGTTCTCCGGGTCGCGACGTGAGTCCCCGTACGGCAAGCTGGCCAGGGCCACCGCGGCCTGGACACCCTTGGTGCCGGTGAATTCGCGCTCGATGCCGGACAGCGGCTTGGAGTCGCTGAAGGAGACCTGCATCTGGATCCGGTCGGGGTCCTGGCCGGTGTTCTCGGTGTACTGGCTCTGCGTTCCCGTGAAGAGCATCTGGAGCGCGATGGCCCCGGCCACCGCCACGGCGATGCCGTTGACCATGCGGGCGGCAGTGCCGCTGCTCAATTGCAGCCGTCGCACGGCCAGTTGCCAGGACAGCGGGCCCTTGCCGAGCCGGACGACGACCGACTCCACGACCCAGGGCAGCAGGGCGGTGATCCCGATCAGCAGCAGCAGGACGCCGCCGATGACGAGGTACTGGTTGAAGTCTCCGTTCTCGCGGCCCTGGCCGATCATCGGGTAGAGCATCACCAGACCGGCCACCGTCGGCAGCAGCCGCCACCACAGCCGGCGGCGGCTCTGCTTGGCCGCGCGCACGACACCGAGGGGTTCGACGACCACGCCGCGCATCGCGAGCAGCGTGACCAGCACCGCGGCGACCGGCACCGCCACCGCGACCAGCGCGGCGAGCGCGGGAGCGGGGTCGAGGTAGCTGGGCCAGACGCTCACACCCAGCAACTCGCCGCTGCCCAGCTTCTGACGGCTGATCAGGAAGAAGCCGGTGCCCACGGCCAGGCCGAGCAGGGATCCGGCCAGCGCCTCGCCCGCCGCGATCCGCCGGGTCATGCCCCGGTCGGAGCCGACCAGGCGCAGCGCGGCCAGGCGGCGGTCGCGGCGTTCGCCGCCGAAGCGGACGGCGGCGGCGATGAACACGGCGACCGGCGTCAGCAGCACCACGAACACGACCAGGACCATGAGCAGCAGCACCGGGTCGGTCTTCTCGGGCGTCGCGTCCGGTTTGCCGAACGCGGCCAGCCGCGTCACCAGCGAGGAGTCCGTGAGCTTCAACCCCGAGGCGCCCGCGTAGAAGGCCAGTTCGTGCGAGCCGATCAGCCCGCTCTCGCCGATCGTGCCCGTGATCTTGTACGGCAGGCGTTCCCGCAGCAGTTTCGCGTCGCCCGAGTCCAGCAGGTCCTTGAGCGCGGGGGAGACCACCATCTCGCCCTGGCCCGGGAAGCGGTCGACCCCCGGGGGCAGCGGTGCCCGCCCGCCCTCGGGTTCGACGAACCGGCCGCGGATGTCGTCGTCGTGCCAGGTGGTGTCGGCCGCGCCGATCAGGAGAGTGTTGTCGGCCTTGGGCGGCACCGTCAGGGAGTACACGTTGGCGTAGCGGGCGTCCTCCACCTTGCTGCGGGAGGCGAGCACGTTGGGCATCGCGGTGCACAGCAGGAGCAGGGCCACGCCGAGGCCGACGCCGACCGCTGTCAGCGTCATGCGGGCCCAGCCCTCGCGGCCGCCGGTGACGGCGAACCGGGCTCCCATGGCCAGGTCACGAGACCACTGGCGCGGGCTCATACGGCGCGCTCCATGTTCCGGGACTTGCCGTCGCGCACGACGATCTCGCGGTCGGAGTAGGAGGCCACCCGTGTCTCGTGGGTGACGAGGACGACGGCGGCGTCGGTGGAGCGGGCCGCGTCGGTGAGCAGTTGCATCACGCGCTCGCCGTTGTGGGAGTCGAGCGCGCCGGTCGGTTCGTCGGCGAACAGCACCCGGGGGCCGGTGACCAGTGCGCGGGCCACGGCGACGCGTTGGCCCTGGCCGCCGGAGACCTCGCCGGGCCGCTTGCCCGCCAGGTCGTCGACCTCCAGGCGTTCCATCCACCTGAGCGCCGCCCGCTCGGCCTCCTTGCGGGAGGTGCCGTTCAGCCGCAGGGGAAGGGCGACGTTCTCCACGCAGGTCAACTCGGGCACGAGCTGCCCGAACTGGAACACGAAGCCGAACTCGGAGCGGCGCAACGCGCTGCGCTGGGCGTCGCTCATCGTCGCCATCTCGCGTCCGTCGTAGGTGATCGACCCGGAGTCGGGAGGCAGGATGCCCGCGAGGCAGTGCAGCAGCGTGGACTTGCCGGACCCGGAGGGGCCCATGACGGCGACGACCTCGCCGGGGTGGATGGCGAACCCGGCGCCGTCGAGGGCGTGGGTGTGCCCGTAGGTCTTGCGCAGGTCCTGCGCGGTGAGCAGGGAACGAGGGGGAGAGGTGGTCATCGGGCTACCGCCTCACGGAGTTTGTCGAGTCGGGCGGCGGTCAGCTCCAGCCAGCGCAGGTCCGCCTCCAGGTGGAACAGGGCGTGGTCGCAGATCAGTTGGTCCGCCAGATCGCCGTTGCGCTTGCGGTCGGCCAGGACGCGCATGCTGCGCAGATGCTCGGAGCGCTGGGTGTCCAGGATGTCGGCGGCATCCCGGTGAGTGAGCAGCGCGAGGACGACTTTGACGTAGAGGGCCGACTGGAGGTACTCCTCCGGCTTCTGCGGTGTCGCGAGCCACTGCTCGACGTCGGTGACGCCGGCATCGGTGATCGCGTAGCGCCTGCGTTCCGGGCCGCCGCCGGTCTCGACGGCGTCGACTTCGACGAGGCCGTTCTTCAGCAGCCGGGACATCGTCGAGTAGACCTGGCCGTAGTGCAGCGGCCGGTCGTGACCGAACTTCTCGTCGAAGGCCCGCTTCAGGTCGTATCCGTGCCGCGGGCCGGACTCCAGGAGCCCTAAAAGGGTGTGACCGATGGACATGACCTGCACTCTACACTCTGTGTATACGTGGCATGTATACACCGGGTGTTTAGCTCATGCCGGGGTGTACTGCGGTGCAGGTGAGGGCGCCGGGGTTTCCGACCATTACGGTTCGGAAACTGGCAGAGTGTGGTCTGCATGTAGCTGTGGATGCGGACCGCGCCCTTGTCGAGGACCGTGACCGTGCCGTTCATGAGGGTGCTCCCTGCGGTGGAGGCGGCCTTGCGTCGCCTTGATGTCCTCCGCCATCGCCGCGAAAGCGCAGGCGGACGAGATACGCTGGAGACCCGGCATGGTGAATCGCGGACATCCTGGAGCCAGTGATGCATCCGGTGGATCTTGACGAGGCGGACCCCTCCCGGGGCGGGGCGACCCCCGGCTCGACTTCGATCCCCCCGAGGAACGCGTCCCCGGATTCGAGATCACCGACCTGGCCACCCTGCACGAGCGCCGCCGACGCCGAAGCGGTCGGCTCGACGCGGTGCATCGGGTCGACTTCCATACCCTGACCCTCGTCACCGAGGGCAGCGGCGAACACGCCGTCGACTTCGTCGTCCACCCCTGCCGCCCCGGCACCCTGCTCTGGATCCGCCCCGGACAGGTACAGCGCTTCGTGCGACCGGCCACCACGAACGGCACGCATCTGCTGTTCACGCCGAACTCCCGCCCCACTCCAGCAGCGCCGACCGGCTGCTCAACGAGTGGTACGGGACCGCGTGTTGGCAACTGGGCGGCCGTCCCGAGTACGCGGTGCTGTCCACCCTGCTCGGCCGACTCCGCGCGGAATACGGCCGACCGGAGCACACGGTGTCGGCGAAGATCCTCCAACTCCTGCTCACCACGGTGCTGTTGCAGGTCGACAGGCTGCCCCACCCGGACGGCGGCGACGCGCACGCCGGCGGGGAGGTCTACGCCCGCTTCCGCGCCGAGCTGGAACGCTCCTACGCCGTCACCCGCCGCGCCGCCGACTACGCCCACCGTCTCGGATACACCGTCAAGACACTCACCCGCGCCTGCCTGGCCGTGACCGGGCAACCCGTGAAGCACGTCATCGACGGACGGGTCGCTCTGGAAGCCCAACGGCTGCTGGCCCACACCGACGAACCGGTCGCGACCATCGCCCGCCGTCTGGGCTTCCCCGAGCCCAGCAACTTCGGCAAGTTCTTCGCCCGCCACACCGGCGTGACGCCCGGCGCCTTCCGGCTGGCTCACCAGGGCCGGCGGTGAACCGGTGACCGGCCGGTCCCGTGCCGGTGCGAACATGATCGGTGAGCGGGGTGCGAGCAGAAGCGGAAGGGGCGCAGGACCATGGACGAGCAGGCGGAGATCTCGACGCCGGCGGAGGCGGCGAACAACGCGCTGATCCTGGCCTTCGGGCGGCTGCAAGGCGCGGCGAACCGGCTGGAGTACATTCTGGGCCGGGCGCTGGAGGTGGAGTGCGGCATCAGCCATCTGACGTTCGAGGTGCTGCTCATCCTGGGGCGGGCGGGAAAGCCGGGGCTGCCGATGCGGGCCATCGCCCAGGAGCAGGTGCTGACCACGGGAGGGGCGACCCGGCTGGTGGACCGCATGGCGGCGGCCGGTCTGGTCGACCGGGTCGAGGATCCCGACGACCGGCGCGGGCGGCTGGTGCGCCTGACCGCGCTGGGGGAGGAGACCACGGTGGCCGCGGCCCGGGTGCACAGGGAGAACATCAGGCGGTACTTCCTGGCGCCCCTCCCGGTCGAGGAACGCGACCGGTTCGCGGAGAACCTCCGCGTACTCAGTCATACAGCGCGCAACACGCTGCCCCGGCTCCCCTGACGGGCGGTCGCTGTGCGTCGAGCGGGGACACCTTCTGTTCGATCATGGGAATATCTGACTAGTCAGGTATCGTTGGTCCGGTGAACCGCCCGCATCAGGCGGGTCCCACACCTTTCGCCGAGGTCCTCCATGAAGCTCGTCCACGTTTTCGATGCCTACTGCGGCTGGTCCCACGGGTTCTCCGCGACACTGCTCGAGGTGGTGTCCCGGCACCCGGAACTCCCGGTCGAGGTGGTCTCCGGCGGTCTGTTCACCGGTCAACGCCGGGTGCCGATCCGGGAGTTCGGATACGTCCAGGGCGCGAACGCCAAGATCGCGGAGCTGACCGGCGCCGAGTTCGGTGCGGCGTACGAGCGGCTGATCGCCGACGGATCGTTCGTGATGGACTCCGAGGCCGCCGCCCGCGGTGTGGCCGCTCTGCGTCAGGCCGCCCCCGCGAGAGCGGCCGAACTGGCCGCCGCCGTGCAGCACGCCTTCTACGTCGACGGCCTCAGCCTGTCCGAGACGGCCACCTACCGGAAGATCGCCGAGCGGCACGGCCTGGACGCCGACGCCGTCGCCGCCGCTTTCGAGGCGCCCAAGGCGCGGGCTGCGGCCGAAGCCGACCGCGTCCGCGCCGCAGAGCTGGGCGTCCACGCCTTCCCCACCCTCCTCGCCGTCGACGGCGACCGTGCGGCCGTCCTGGCTCGCGGCCACGCCGGCGCCGTCGAGGTGGAGCGGGCGCTATCGCTGGTGACCCCGGCGTAGCGCTCCGCCGGCGGCGTTCACCGCTTCCCGTACCTCCTGACGCGACCCCCGTCCCCAGTCCGCCGTCCCCCCTCCAAGGAACCGCCATGAGCACCCTGTCCTTCAAGGTCCTCGACCTGGACTTCCCCGCCGGCAGCAAGAACAAGACCGCCACCCTCGTCACCGGCGAGAACGACGCCCTGCTGGTCGACGCCGCCTTCACCCGCGCCGACGGCCATCGTCTCGCCGCCGAGATCCTCGACTCGGGCAAGAAGCTGACCACCGTGCTCGTCAGCCACGCCGACCCCGACTTCTACTTCGGGGCCGAAGTGCTCGCCGACGCCTTCCCCGACGCGACGTTCGTCGCCACCCCGACCGTCATCGAGCACATCCAGCACTCCTACGAGGGCAAGCTCAAGGCGTGGGCGGCGCTCGGCCCCAACCTGCCGACCCGCCTGGTCGACCTCGAGCCGCTGACCGGCGACCTCACGCTGGAGGGCCACCGCTTCGAACTCAGGGGAGGCTCGGCCGGTCTGCCCGACCGCCACTACCTGTGGCAGGCCGAGCACCGCGCCCTCCTCGGCGGCGTCCTGCTGTTCCAGCAGGAGCACGTCTGGGTCGCCGACACCCCCACCCCCGGCGACCGCGCCGCCTGGATCGACCTCCTCGACGAGATGGCCGCCCTCCAGCCCGAACTGGTCGTGCCCGGCCACCGCCTGCCCGGCACCCCTGCCGACGCCTCCGCCATCACCGCCACCCGCGACTACCTCGTCGCCTTCGAGGAGGAGCTGGGCAAGGCCGCCGACGGTGCGGCGCTGACCGAGGCGCTGGTCGAGCGCTATCCCGACAACGGCATGCTGATCGCCGCCCAGATCGGCGCGAAGGTCGCCAAGGGAGAGATGAAGTGGGGCTGAACCAGGCCGAGTTCGCCACCTCCACCGCGCCCGCCGACGTCGTGCGCCGCCAGTACCTGGCCTCCGCGGCCGGCGACCTGGAGGCGCTGCGCGCCACCCTCGCCCCCGACGTGGAGTGGACGGAGATGGCCGGCTTCCCGCTGGCCGGCACCTACCGCACCCCCGACGGGGTCACCTCCGGTGTGATGGAGCAGTTGGGCAAGGAGTGGGACGGCTGGACCGCCCACGACGACACCTATGTCGCCGACGGCGAGAACGTCGTCGTCCTCGCCCGCTACACCGCGACCAACAAAGCCACCGGCAAGCCGATCGACGTCCGCGTCGCTCACCACTTCACCGTCCGCGGCGGCCTGATCGTCCGCTTCGAGCAGTTCGTGGACACCGCGCACGTCCGCGACGCGATGACCGCCTGATCCGCCCGCACCACCGGCCGCGACCCGCGACACAGAAGCGCCGCACCGTGGGCCACGGCCCCCCACCTGAGGATCCAGCTGATGAACCCCACCGTCGTGCTGGTGCACGGGGCGATGCACACTCCGTGGATCTTCGACCCGCTGCGCGAGCGGCTTACCGCCCGCGGCATCGCCTCGTACGCCGTGCAACTCCCCAGCAGCGCCCCCGACAGCGCCGCCGCCCGAGGACTGACCGACGACGTCGCGGTGCTCCGGGCCGCGGTCGAGTCCGTCGACGGGCCGGTCGTGCTCGCCGCCCACTCCTACGGCGGTGTGCCCGCCACCTGGGTCGCCGCCGAAGCCGCCCAGGTAGCCGGACTCGTCCACATCGCCGCCTTCGCACTCCAAGCCGGCACCTCGATGCTGGAGTGGATGGGCGGCGACTTCCCACCCACCTGGATCCGCTCCGCCGACGGCCTCGCAGTCAAGGCGGGAGACGCGGAACAATCCATCTTCAGCGGTGTCGACCCCACCCTGACCGCGGAAGCAGTGGAACGCCTCAACTGGCAGGGCATGCGCGCCTTCACCGAGAAACTGGGCGCCGCGCCGGCGGACGTTCCGCTGACGTACATCGTGGCCACCGAGGATCCGGCGCTCCCGCCCGCCGTCCAGGAACAGTGGGCCGAGCGCGCCGCCCACAGCGTCCGCATCCCGTCCGGGCACTCCCCGCACCTGTCCCACACGGCCGAGGTCACCGACGCCGTCGCCCAGGCGGTCGCACGGGCCGTCACCGGCGGGTGACGTCGGCTCTCATGTCGTCGGCGGGGCGGTGAGGACGAACGCGAAGTCGGCGGACTTCGCTGAACGGCTCTACACGTGGGATGTGTTGCTACGGTGCCGCTGCGCACGCACGAAGGAGGGACGGCGACGCATGTCACTCACGGACAAGGCCATCGACCGCATTCGGGAGCTCATCCAGTCCGGTGAACTCCCGCCGGGAGCCAAGCTGCCCCCCGAGCAAAAGCTCGCCATGGACCTCGGTCTGTCCCGCAACTTGATGCGGGAAGCGGTGAAGGCGCTGGTCGTCTCGCGCCCCTGGCGTTCGGCCGCGCCGATCACGGCGTGGGTGCTCGGAGACCTACGACTCCATCCGCACCGGTCTGTTCGCCGGCGCCGCCTGCGTGCTGGCGCTGATCGGCGCGAGCCTGCTGGTGTCGCAACTGGAGTAGCTGGAGCAGCTGCGCGAGCGCCGCAAGCTGCTGTCGTCGCTGCTCGCCTTCGGCACCCGGCGCCGCACGCTGTGCCTGTCCGTGCTGTGGCAGACGGCGATCCCGATCGGTCTCGGCCTGGCGCTGGCCACGGCGGTCGGACTGACACTGGGCGCGGCGCTGCTGCAAATGACGGACACGCCGGTGGGCGTGGACTGGGCGAGCGTGCTGTCGATGACCGGCATTGCCACCGTCGTCGTCCTGCTGGTGACCGTACTCAGCCTGCCACCACTGCTGTGACTGATGCGCCCGGACGGCCTGCGCACCGAGTGAACGAGGCGAGGCCGGCTGGGTGGCAGGCGCGGGCAGCACTCGCGCCAGGCGCACCGCGCCTGTGGGCGGCGTCGTTCAGCGGCGGCGTCCCGCACGACCGCGTGGCCGCATTCGCCGCCGCTCTCAACCCGACCGCGCCGGTCCGGCGCGCGCCGAGTGGTCCGGCTCCATCGGTCCTGTGGCAAGATCGCCGGATGCTACGACTAACCGACTTCATCATCGATTGCCCGGACACGATGAAGCTGGCGGCCTTCTACTCCGAGGTGACGGGGCTCCCGGTCAAGGAGGGCAGTGACGAGAACTGGGCCGGTATTCAGTTCGGCGACATCGAACTGGCCTTCATCCAGGTGGAGGACTACCGCGCCCCGCAGTGGCCCGACAGCGAGCACCCCAAGCAGTTCCACCTCGACTTCGAAGTCGACGACATCGAGGCCGAACAGCGCCGCCTCCTGGCCCTCGGCGCGACCCTGCAACGGGACTGCACCGGCCCCGACGGCTACGGGTTCCGCGTCTACACCGACCCCATCGGCCACCCCTTCTGCCTCTGCCGCAACAAGGGTGTCATCTGGACCGATCAGGGCCTCATCTGGCCCAAGCGCGACCAGGGCGTGTCGTGAGGGAGCTGAGCGGCGGCGTGTCCTGATCGGGAAGGAGTGAGGTCTCCGGGACGGGTTCATCGACCAAGAAGAACCGGACACCGGAGACCTCGTGGCCACCGTAGGCGGCCCTCGGAACGGATCGGCTGCGAAGTAGGCACGGGCCAGCGCGAGTTCGAGCGCGCACTCAGGTCCGGGAGCCGCGGTTCGGCCTGGCGCCCACCCCGTGACCCCGCGTTGATGTGGTTCCGGCCGGGGACCGCGTCGCGAGCCGCCCTGCGTCACGCGGAAGAGTCGCGAGCCGCCCTGCGCCACGGGGACGATTCGCCCTGCGTCACGCGGAAGAGGCAGCCCGCGTCACGCTGACGAGGCGGCTTCTGGGAGCGTGACGCCGAATTCCTCTGCCCTCGCCGTGAGTTCACGCCACACCTTCGGTGCCACAGGCACCCTCGTCCCGGCGCGCTCCTCTCCTGTCGGGCAGCGCCACGGTGAGGTCCACCTCAACGAGCTGCCCCGTGAAGCCGAGTTGCGCAACACCCAACAGCGTGCTGGCGGTGGTGAACGCCGGGCCGAGAGCCGAGTCGGTGAGCCGACGCCAAGCGATACCCAGAACGTCTCTGTCGTCGCTCCGCACGTAGATCACCGAGCGCACCACGTGTTGTGGCTCGGCATCCACCGCAGCCAAGGCGGCGAGTGCGTTCGCGATGACCTGGTCGACTTGCGCCTCGAGCGATCCGGAACCAACGAGGGAACCGCTCCGATCGAGCGGGCACTGCCCGGCCAGGTAGGCCGTACGACCGGTCTCCACCACGGTGATGTGGTGATAGCCAGGCGTTTCGTGCAGTTGCTCGGGGTTGATACGAGTGATCTTCGCAGTCATGTGAGCAAGTTTGACCGGCATTCCGCCGGTGCACATCGCAATTTGTCCCACCGGACGATACTCGCAGCAGCCAGAGGGTTGAAGAACAAGCTCAGCCTGTTTTTTTATCTTCTGGCGTTTGTGAAGTGGCGCGGGCAGGGTGGGCGGCATGACAGACAGCTCCGACTCTGTTTCTGCGGATGCAGATGACCGTCAGGCGATAGAGCACATCCTCGGTCGTCCTTTGAGTGAGACGTGGCCGGCGGGTGCGTTGGCACCCGGCAGTCGGGTTACCGTCGTTCGTGCCCCGGACTGGGACGGTCCTTGGCAGGTCGAGTTTCCTGGAACGATCGATGCCATGGGGGCACCCGAACCCAACGAACATGCACAGGCGTTCAGTGGCGAGCTGCTGTACTGGGTCACCTTCGACACACCGCAGTACGACAGCGACGGGGGCGGCCCCTATCGCAAGGCCCAGATTTGGGGTCGGTACCTGAGGGCCGAGCCGGAGCCCGAAGGGTAGGGATGCCGCAGGTGATGTTGCCACGCTCGAATCTACGAGTCTCTGACTGCGCAGCGGCATGTGCCGGCATGGCTTTCTTCGGGGGGCGGTGCTCACTGGTCAGGGTCGGGCCAAGTCGCCACAAGGGCGCGCCGGTCTGGAAAGCGGGGGCCGGAGATCATCTCGTTCGTTGTCTCACCGTTGAGCCAGCACACTTGCTCGGGGCCGCCGTCGCCGATGTCGAACAGGCAGCACACTCCGCCGCCGGCGGCGGTGAGGCCGGTGAACGCGTCCCTGACGTGAACCGACCGCGCGAACATACGGCTCATTTCCGACGTCGCTGCCCAGAACCGCATGGACGCGTAATGAGGGTGCAGGGAGGACCGGAACCGGATCGTCAGGTAGATGTACCCGATCTGGATGCGCCCGTCCGCCTCGGGGTCAGGGCCGTTCGTCTTCGCGTACTCGCGCAGTGCGTCATCGACGTCGCACATGATGGACGTGTCGAGCTCGAGTGTGCTGTCGGCGGAGCAGTCGACCGGATCGCTCTTGAAGTGGGACGTGAATGGGAGGACGAGCTGTTCGCCGCCGGGCAGTCTGAGTTCGAGCGGCGGCACCTTACGGGGCGGCGGCGCCAGCTCGGCCAGATGGGCGAGCGTCCTGGCGACGTTCCGGGGACGCAGGTAAATGTCGTAGCTGTAAGTCAGTCCCATTTTCCCCCTCTGCTGGTCCGAACCGAATCTCTCATGACCCGCCCCTGGGGCACCTGCCGATTCCGAGGGGCGGTTCGTGCGGTGATGCTGCTTTCCCGGTGACAGGTGACTCGGAGTCGTCCCTTCGCAGACCCTGAGGATCGTGGCGACGCGTAGCCGGTGACCACCCGAGCGGACCAGAAACCCCCTGTGGCCGTCAGACCGGGTGCCGCTTACCGGGCGATGAACGTCGCACTCCGTTTCGGGCTGCCGCCGGTGCGGGCACAGCGAACACCATGGGTAACTACGACGACTCGATCACCGTGGCAGTCTCGCCGGAGCGGCTCTTCTCCTACCTCGCCGACGTGCAGAACCTGCCCCGCTACATGCCCCGGCTGACCTCCGCCCGCCCCCACGACGGCGACCGCGTCACCGTCACCGCCCACATCGACCCGCCCGACGCCCCCGAGCAGGACGTCACCAGCGAAGCCTGGATCCGCGTCGTAGAAGAAGGCAAGAGCCTCGAGTGGGGCGCACCCGGCCCCCACGACTACCGCGGCCGCCTCCACGTCGCACCTGGCGACGATCCGGCCAACTCCCGCCTCACCGTGGAACTGCACACCGAGAGCACCGAGGGAGCCCAGGTCGACCACGGCTTGGAAGAGGCACTGCACGGCATCAAGAGCGCCGTCGAGGCCGCCGAACACTGACGCAGCCTCACCAGCGGGCGGCTCCGCCTGGTGCCGTCCATCGACGAGACGTCGCAACGGCACCCGGGTTCCGGCAAGGCGCCCGCAGCCGGTACATGCGGCCAGGACGCGCAGGCACCATGCACTCAACGACAAGGAGCACCGACATGTCCGCAACGCTGCTACGCGTGCTGGGCGCGGCAACCGCCGCCTACAGCGTGGCGATCATGATCCGGCCCGCGTGGCTGGCCAGACCATGCGGACTCACACGCGCCGACGGCACGGTGCCCGCGCCCACCGCACTGCTTATCCGAGCCATCGGCGCCCGCGACGCGGCCCTCGGCACGGCCATGCTGCTGGCACCGGACCTGCGGTCGCTCCGTACCGCGACGGCATGCCGCGTCGCGGCCGACCTGTCCGATGCCGCCCTGTTCGGCACGGCGCTCCCCGACCGAGCCGGCCGGGCCAAGGCCGCCGGGGCCGCCGCCACCTGGGGAGCGTTGTGCGCCGCGGCCGCCAGCACCACGCGGGCGCGCGCGTGCCATTGACCTCCAGGACGGGACACCTGAGGCCGATGTTCCTGAACTTCCTGCGGAGCAACCTTCCTGCGAAACCTGCGACCAGGAGTCAACTGTCCGACATCGTCGGTGCCACTGAGCCTGGGGAGCGACTCCTGATCAACTGTGAAGGCTGACCACACCGGACGATCAGCACGACAAGCTGACGCGTGACGACATCCTTGATCTGTAGGGCCTCCAGCTATGGCGCGTTGAGTCGTGATCAATGGGCGGCCCGGGTGAGGACTTTGATTCAGATCATCGAGATGCGTAGGTGGCGATACCGCGGCCTTTAGCTTGTTGATCAGCCGTTCGACGGTGTTCTTCCTTGCAGAGGTGGCGTCGGGGCTGACGGGCCGACCGAGGCTGTCATGGAGCCCCTGCCCTGACCCGCCCTGACCTTCTGCCCTTGCGCCCGATCACCCTGATATGTCCCCGACTCGACCCGGAAAAGCCCCTGACAGGGGCGCTGCATGAGCGACAGCGCACCTAACGTGACGAGGGTGCCCCGGCCGGGTCCGCACGCCTGACACAGCCCCGTTCTCTTCACGAGGAGGATCGATGCCGTCAAGGGGCAGATCCGCCCTGCGCCGCATCGCCGCGCAGGGCACGGCCATGGCCCTGGGAGCCGCCATGGTCGTCATCACCGGCGTAGCCGCCGCTCCCGCGGTCCACGCGTCGCCGCCTGCCACAAGAACCTTGCCGTGGGCTCCGTGTGACGCCCCGGAGAAGCCGGGAGCCGAGTGCGCCACCTTATCGGCACCGGTCGATTGGGCCCATCCGGACGGGCCGAGACTCAACCTGGCTGTGGCCCGCCGCAAGGCCGCCGACCCCGGCGCACGCGTCGGTTCGATGGTGTTCGGCCCCGGCGGGCCGGGTGACTCGGGGGGTGGAGATGGTGGTCGGCCGTATCAGTCGGTTCAGCCCCGAGGTCCGCCGCAGGTTCGACATCGTCAGCTTCGACCCACGTGGCGTGGGTGGCAGCAACCCCGTGACCTGTTCCGGCGACCTCCTTGCTGAGCGGCCGTCACCGGCGCTGAAGAGCCAGGCGGACTTCGACGCCATCATGGCGTACAACAGGCGGCTCCGTGCCGACTGCCGGGCCCGTACCGGCCCGGTGTTCGACCACCTTGACACCGCCCAGACGGTCCGGGACCTGGACACACTCCGGGCCGCCCTCGGCGAGCGGAAACTGACCTTCCACGGCAGCTCGTACGGCACGCTGCTCGGCGCGCAGTACGCCGAGACCTACCCGCGCCGCGTGCGCGCGATGGTGCTGGAGAGCGTCATCGACCACAGCGTCCCGAGCACCCGTGACTTCCTGGAGTCCGAGGCGGCGACGGCAGAGGATTTATTCCGGGAGTTCGTGAAGTGGTGCGACGGAGCCGCCAACTGCGCGCTGCACGACCGCGACGTCCGCGCCGTCTGGCAGGGGCTGTTGGCCCGGGCCGGGCGCGGCAAGCCGGTCCGGATCTGTCTGGAAGGCGGATTCTGCCGGAACGGCGATTGTGACGCGCAGGCAACTCACTCAAGGCAGTGGAGGTTGATCGCGCCGTTCCTCCCGAAGCGCGAGCACGAGCCTGCACCGCGAGCCCGTGCGCAGGCAAGGCATCCTGATCCGAGGAGGTCGGCGCAGTTGGCGACAGCCGTGTGAGAGCACGTGAAAGACGAAGCCCCGCCGGATGTTCCGGCGGGGCTTCGGTCGTGCATGTCGTACAGGTCTCCCAGCGCATCAGTCTGCAGAGGGTGCCGTGGAGCCAGGCCTGTGGTTGACGGCCGACGGTCAGGCGTCGCCCGTGGACCTGCGTCGGCGCGCGGCGACGACCGCTCCGGCACCGAGTGCGACGGTGGCGGCGCTGGTCAGGGCGATCGGCCCCATCGCCGAGGAAGAGCCCGTCTCGGCGAGGCTGCCTCCGGCACCGGCTCCCGTGGCCGTCGTACCGATCACCTGCTGGGACGCGCCCCCCTGCGCCGAGAGGCCTGCATTGTTGCCGGGCTTCGCCGCAACAGGTCGCTTGTCGTCGTTCTGGTCGGGCTGGCTGGGCTCGGCGTCGTCGGCCGGGTCCGGCTTGCTGCCCACAGGCGTGAGCTTGAAGTCGTAGCGCTTCATCGGGCCCAGTACACAGGGGTTGTACGCGTCGGAGGCGTCAGCGGCGAGGAGGGCGAAGGCGTCGACGTTCTTGGCCGCGGAGTCGACCGTCATGCGCAGCTTCACGTCGCTGCGCTCGCCCGGCTTCATGGCATCGACATGAGCGATGTGCTCCGGGCTCTCACCGGTCAGGGTCTGCCAGGCAGAGCCGTCGGACCATTCGACCTTGAGGAGGTTCTTCTTCGCACCGGGGCCTTCCCCGGCCCCGTAGAAGAACACCAGGCGATCCACGGTCAGCGTGCGCTGGGTGCCGTTGGTCATACGCAAGGTGAAGTCGACGGTGCTGCCGGCGGCAACCTTGGCCGGCAGCCCCACCGCGAGCGAGGTCAGCCCGTTCTCCCGGACGCACTCCTTGGCGGTGGCGAGCGCCTTGTCGGCGGCCTCCTTGGCCGCCCGGGCCTTGGCCAGGGCCTGCTGGAGCTGGCTGTACTTGCGGACGGCCGCCACCCGGGCGTCGTCGAGTGCGGTGCCGGCCCGCTTTGCCTCCGCGTCAGCCTCCTGCTGGGTCGCGACCGCCTTCGTCAGGTCGCCCTCGGCAGCCTCGAGGACCCGCTGGGCCTCGGCCTTGTCGGTGTCGCCTTCAGCCGCTTCGAGCTTGGCCTTGGCGTCCGCGACCGCCTTCTTGGCCGCGTCCGTCGTGGCGGCGGCCTCCTTGGCCGCCTTGCCCGCGGCGATCACGGCCGCCTTGAGCGGGTGTGTGTCCGAGTTCAGGGCATCGAGGGCGGCTTCGACCTCTTTGCGCCCCTCCGCCTCGGCGGTGACGGCCGCATCGAAGGTCTTCTTCGCGTCGGTGGCCGCCTTCACCAACTCCGCGTACGTCGGCTGGTTCTGCGTCGACCCCGCGGACGTCCCGGCGGCTATGGCCGGAGCGGCGGTGAGCAGCGCGATGGGGGTGGCGACCGTCACGGTGGCGGCGACGGCAAGGGAACGGCGGAATCTCACGTAGGTCCTTTCAAGACCAGCGACGGCCATCTGGCGACACACTTCGGCAGCCAGGAACTTGTCGATCTTATAGTCCGGGCAAAGGGAAGGATCATCCTTTTTTCCGGACGTGCTGCTCCAAGCTGCGTTCCTGATCGCCGAGTTGCAGTGTGTGGGTGCCTGGGTTGTGCCGACGTTCTGGAACTGTCCTGCTTCTCGCAGTGGCTGCCGGCCGGTGTGGTGAACCAACCGGATCCGCGGTGGCCGCCGGGCGCGACGGCTGGGTGAACTCCCGTAGCGGCAGCGGGTATGGGCTCGCATCCGAAGGGGTGGCGACCACCTGCCGCCGCGATGGCCGGACCGGGCCCCGCTCGGCCCCATCGGTTCCATCTCGACCTGGAGGTCGAAGGTCTGGGACGGGCATGGGAGCAGGTCCGTGTAGGGGGGGCCATGCTGCTGAACGCAGGCGACTGACCGGGGAGTTGGCGCATCCTGGCCGAATGTTTGACCAAAACCCTACGCGACCCAGCAGTAGACACCTTGGCCCTGGCACCGGGCGCCCATGACGAGAGCAGCCAGATCACCCAGGATCACGAAAGCGATCTCGGCGTCGATGACCTCACCGTCCTCTGCGCGGCATCCCTTCAACTCGGACCGTTCGATGAGTTCCTCGAAGCTGCCGCCGGCGAGAAGGCACTCCCACTCGACCACAGCTTCTTCGGGATCGAAGTTGCCGAAAAGAGAGCGACTTGAATGCGCGTCGCGGCCCGGTTTGAAGAACCAGAGCCGCTGACGCGTCATCCGGAGCCGCGAAGAACTCGACGATGATGCTCACCCGAGCATCATGCCGAACCGCCCTCCACCGTGATCGGCCGGACAGCGCCCAGTACTCACTCACCGACATCCCCGGCAACCCCGACGGCGCGGCAATCTCCCCGGCCCGCTGCCGTCCCCGTCGACGCCCACCGCCTTCCAGTGCGTCCCTGCCGCCAACCTGCTCTCCAGCCTCGGCTTTCGCGCCGACGTCCTCCACCAACGTCGACACCACCCAAGTCCTCCTGTAGCGGGGGCAGTTCATCCTCCCCGAGGCGAGCTTCCGCACTCCAGCGCAGGTGGGCCCAGGGCGTTGAAAAAGAGCAGGAATGACCGCATTCTCCTGATAGCGTCAGGAGGCGCGCCGCAACCGCCCCGGACTGTCGCCCGCAGCCGCAACCAAGAGCTCGCCGTGTCGGCGGCGCCGGGTGGGCCGCGGTGTGACCGGAGCGGTGGAGTGCGGCTCCTGATGAGGGGGCGAATGATGTGGTGGGGAGCTGCTGCAACGTGCGTCCCGAGGTGGCCACGAACGTGATCGCAGCGAGAACCTCCCTGTCACCGTGACGGTGCCGGACCCCGCCCCCGCTTCAAGGCCTGCGCAGGCCCGCTCCCACAGCGACGAGTCCTGCATGGCCTCCGCTCGGTCGTCGGCCCGCAACACCCGGCACAGGAATTCCGTCATGCCGCAGTCGAAGCGGGTCCAGGCGTCGTCGCCGTGGCTGAAGAGCACCACCGGCCAGTCTTGGGTTTGCCGTGGGTGTCTCGTGATTGCCGGGGGGTGCGTGATGGCCGGGCTCAGACTGCGTCGTGGTCTGCTGCTGCGGCGGCCCAGCGACGGATGTGCTGGTCGGGGTGGGCCTGGGCGGACGCGACTGTGCTGTCGAGGAGGTTGTGCAGGCGTCGTGGGTAGGCCGCTCGGGAGGTGGGCAGGCCGTGCAGGACACGGTGGCGCATCCGCAGATCGGTTGCCTCGGCGAGCACCCGCATAGAGGCCTCCAGCCAGGCCTCCTTCACGTCTTGCGACTCGTCCAGGGCAGGATCACGTACCCCACCGGCTGCGTACGCTGGTGACCGATCTGGGCGCAAAGGCACATGGGCGCAGTACCAGGCCCGCACAGCACCCGCGCGCTCGGCATCCGTGCCGAACCGTAGATACTCGACCAATGCCGCCATCACGCGACGGCGTCCGAACGCATAGACCGCCGGCTCGACGAACCAGCGGCAGAAGCTGGGATCGGGGTCGTACACGGCTGCCGCCATCAGCGGGGCGAACAACTCCTCGGGCAGGTGCGCACGTTCGAGCAGTGGTCGACGCACCGCATGGGCGAGGTGGCGGGCCGGGCGGTCGTCCGGCTCCGTGGCGACGTTGTCGATACTGAGCTGCCGGGCAATCTCCGTCACGCATATCAGGAATGAACGCGGTTCTGTGCCGCTCTGTTCGTCTTCGGTCACGACTGCATTCTGGACTGGCAACCTCGGCAGGGACAGCCCGCCGTTGGCCGCTGACCCCTGAGCGGAACAGTCAGTGGACAGGCTGGAGGTGACGCAGGATGTTACGGATGCGGAGGGAGCCGTGGTGAACGCGGCGGAAGCGTGCATCGATGAATGACGCAATAAGAGGAGTGCGAATCTGTGTGGTGTTCAGGCTCATGTTCGCCGCCGGGGCACTGGCGTGCGGGGTGCTGCGATGCGACCGCAGTTGCGCTGGTCGAGGAGGACGGCGCGGTGGTGCTCGGGATCCAGGCCCTCGTCGACCGGCGGCGCGTGCCGGACCCTGGACCGCCGTGGACGTTGAGGGCCGGCTTGCCTTCGGGGTTGCCGGGCGGTTCGTACCAGACGCGGTTGCCGTCTCTGGCGTCGAGGAATCCACTGTCGTAGGGATGACGACGACTGACAGGTTCTCAGCGCTGAAGTCGCGTCGGCAGTGGCACCCAGCGGTGTGGGGTGTGGAGGTCGACCGCATCCCGGCCGTCGCTGATTTTCAGGCCGGCTGTGGCGCAGGCGTAGGCAAGGGTGTTGGCGTCGTGGGGGAAGGTGTGCTTGCGTTGCCAGAAGCGGAAGGTCCAGTGGGCGGGCGGGGCCGATTCGTGTGGTGGGAGGCCGATCTCTTCGGATGTGACGATCTCGCCGTCGCGGGCCAGGGCGCCGAAGATTCCGCCCTTGGGGTTGAAGTACACACCGTAGGCGGTGGTGCCCGCCGATATCGCTCTCAGCACGGCGTTGTCACTGGGCATGTATCCGTTCTGTGCGATCACGCAGCCGCCGGGCGTTCCCTCTGCGGTCCGCACACCCACATGGCGCAGGGACTCCTCGTAGCCCGAGTAGTCCGAGTAGTCCTCCGCATCGAAGGGCGCGTGCTCCAGGTCCGCCGTCGGGCACTGCGTGGGATCGGAGCCTAGCCGCCGGATCAGTTCGTCCTCGCTCAGACCCCGTACGAAGCAGACACCGAGCCCCTCGGTCCACAACGGCTCCTCGCCGAACGCCGCGATGAGCGCATCCGCCGCCTGTTGCGCGGCGACCTCCTCGGGGGTCAACTCCACTGCACCCGGCAGGCCTTGGACGAGCGGAGCGAGCGGCGTGGTCAGCAGCAGCCGACCCGGCGACCAGGGCCCTGACTGCGGTGCCCACACATCCGCCCCGGCCTCGATCAGCGTACGCACCGCGGCCTCGTTCATTCCGTGGACGGCGTACCACAGAGGCGTGTGCCCGGCATCGTCACGTACGTCCACGTCCACACCGTGCGACAGGAGCGCCGGCACCGCTTCCGCCGTGCCTTCCTCCGCCACCAGGTGCAACGGAGTGGCCCCAAGCCATCCGACGGCCGCGCCGGGCGGCGCTCCTCCCTCCAGCCGGGCCCGGATCAGGGCCAAGTCCCCCCAGCCCACGTGGTCCATCCGCTCCCAGTCGGCCCGCGGCACATAGCGCTGCCGCGCCTCCTCCTCACGACGCAGCCTCTCGCGCTGCTCGTGAGTCAGCGGCGGCGCCAAGAACGCCGGCGGTCCGAACGTCCCCGCCATCGCGAGGACACCCGGCTGTGTCTGTGGAGCCGGCGGTTCGAGGCCGGGCCAGACCTCGAGTGCCCGACTGGACGCCGCATGGAGTGCCGTCACATCGACCGGCGTGCGGACCTCGGTCATCTTCTCGTCCGGCCACTCGACCACCAGTTGCGCGTCGCCTGGGGGAGGCAGTTCCGGCAGGTACAGGTCGACATCGGTCTTGAACAGGGAACCGCCGGGCAGTCCCAGGCCCAGGCCCGTGCGCAACGGGATCAGCCCGATCGCCTGCTCCGTCGTCGCCAAGTTCGTGTGTCCCCGCGGACCCTGAAGCTGGATTCCACGCGTCACCGTGCCGTCCAGCGAGGTCACGCGCCGGCCGTCGGAGAACAGCAGGCCCACGCGCAGCCCGGACTGTCTTCTCGTATTTCCGTCCTGGCGACGGGCTTTGTGGAAGATCGCAAGGTGCAACGTGACCGACCGCGGCCACACCGACCACCCTGTCAGCACCACCCGGGTCTCCGGGCCGACGCCGACCGTCTCCAGCTGGGGCAGCAGGACGGGCGCGAACCTGTCGACGGGCGGCGCATACCGTTCGCCGTCCCCGCTCGGTGGTGCCAGGCGGGCCAACACGGGCCGTTCCGCGGCCGGTTCCTCCAGCAGTACGAGATCATCAAAGAAGCCCATGCGCCGAGCGTCGCACACCCCACTGACAACGGACCGGCCCGCCTCGGCTCACAGCTGGTTCGCAAGGTTTCCACAAGGTCCGTGGCGCACCGTTCGGTGGGGAACGCGGAACGCCGCTGAGCGGAACCGAGTTGACGACGCACTTCATGGCGCGGAGTCTCGGTCCGACCAGCGCAGCGGTAGCTTCCCACCCGCACCTGTCACCCAAAAAAGGAACGCATGTGAACAAGCCCCTTCTGGGCCGCGTGGTCGCGGCCTCGGCCGTGCTGATCGGCAGCGGCGCCATTGTCTTCGTCCCCGCGTCGGTGGCCTCGGCCACCGAGGACGACTGCGACGGCACTGCCATCGTCGGCCGTTTCAGGGCCGTCGAGTCCGGAGCGTCGTTCGACTTCAGGGGCCGCCGCGTCGAGCTGCAGAACGAGTCGGCGTTCGACCGCTACAGCCGCGCGGAGATCAAGTCCGGCCGCAAGTCCGGCGACCGGCTGTGGGTCGACCGCAGCTTCCAGTCGTTCCCCAACTTCAAGGGCATCGTCACCGACCAGCAGGCGAAGAGCGAGGGCTGGAAGATGTGCGGCCCCTACACCGGCAGCCGCACGCAGTCCGTCTACAACTCCAACTACGCCGCGCGCGCCTGTGGGGAGTTCGACGGCATCACCAAGTGCGGCAAGTGGTGGGTGGACTGACGGGCGCCGGCGGCGGGGCGTCGAAGCGGTGTCCCGCCGTGTGACCGTATTCCGCAAGGCCGTTGCCCGTCCGCGTGGACGGGCAACGGCCTTGCGGGCCGTGTGGCCGGCGTCTTCCAGAAGCTGCGCCGCGTCCCGCTCGCCAGGTTCCGCTCGCCGCGTCGCACACGGCCTACGTCCTGGACCGGACGCGGGCCACGTGAAGTAAGTCCGGGATTCTCGGTGTTGCCGCGCTAGAAGCCGGTGCCCAGTTGCACGTAGTCGCGCACACTGACCGTGGAGCTCGCCGGCAGTTGAGTGCCGGGGACGGTGACCAGGGCTCGGACGCCCTCGTCGGCCCAGGCGCACATGCTGACCGGGCGGCCCCGGACGGACAGCGCCTGGCACTTGCAGAGCACGAGGGCTCTGGTGGCGCTGTCCTCCTTCAGGAGGATGAGCCGCGGTGCCTGCAACACCTTCACGCCGGGGGCCTCGGCGGCCGTCCTCAGCATGTGGTCGCGGGCCCGACGGGGGTCGTCGATCCGGCCGTAGGCGCCGTTCACCGTCACCCAGTTCTTCGGGTCCTGCGGAGGGGCGGGCAGGTAGACGCCGGAGACCTCCGTGACGTCCTCGTGGCCAGGGTCGGGGGCCGTGGCGATGGGCGGTACGTAGTCCGGCCGCGTCTTCTCCAGGAACACCGCGTTGTCCCACATTCCGTGGGGGATCTGGAGGACAGGCCGACCGGAGGGGTACCGGGTGTAGGTCTTGGCCCCCACCAGCGGACCCTCCGCGATGCTCCAGACGCCAGGCCCCGCACACACGGCGGCGGCCGTGCCCGCGGCGATCCACGCCGTCCGGCGCGTGCGGGAGGGCTTGAGGCGCAGCGCGAGAAGCAGGGCGAGGAGACCGAAACCGCCGGCCAGAGCGAGCAGTTTGACGCCGACGGCCTCCCGCCGTGCCCGGCTCTCCTTGGTCTCGCCCTCCTCCTGCGGCGCGGGGGCCGTGACGACGAACGAGCTCATGTCGTCCTGCCACCGCCGGCCGTCGTCCGGGGTCACCTGAGGAAAGAACCGCACCTCACCCCGGTAGCCGACGAACGCCTTGTCGACGCGGAACGTCACCGGGGCCACCCGGTCGCAGCGGACGTGCTGGCGGCTGTCCCCCTTGTCCTCCACCGTGCGGCAGCCCGCACGCTCGTCGAGGTCGACCGGCGAGGTGCTCCACGGCAGCGCGTACTCGATGCCCGTGCCCGGCCCGACAGGCTTTCCCTGCGGCACGTAGGCGCGTGAACCGTCCGACCGCAGGGTGTAGACCTCGGGCAGAACGGTGAGCGTTCCACCCACGTCAGTGGCGAGGTAGGTCTCCTTCAACACGACGCCGTAGTCGGGGCCGCCGGGCTCGGACGCGTGCGCGGCTGTGCCCGCCGTCGTGCCCAGCGCGATCTGCACGGCCGTCGTCGCCACCACGAGGGATCTGGCCAGGACACGCTTGAGAGACCCGTCACGGTCTGCCGCTCGGCCGGCGCGGTGCACGAGCACGCTCCGCCCTCCCTTCGATCGTTCTGCCTGCCCCGGCTCAGACCCTCGACCGACCGGGACAGTTGTACGGCGGCGGGAGTGGTCACTGCTGCGGGGCGGCCTGACCAGCAAGCTCGCGGAGGTGGTGAGCAGGAGCAGGGCGGTCGCGGTCAGGAGGCTGGTGCGCAGGCCGTGGAAGAAGGCGGAGTGCTGGGCGACCAGGGCGCCGGAGACCGCGACGGCCGGCGCGCCGCCCACTTGGCGGGAGGTGTTCAGCACGCCGCCGGCGATGCCTAGTCCGTGACCCAGACCTTGGTCTCGATGAACACCCCTGAACACTCTGACGCGGCGGGCTTTTCCGGTTCCTGGCTTCTCCGGCTCCCCGCCCCGACTAGCCTATGGACCGTGATCGTATGGCTGAACGGCACCCATGGCGCGGGCAAGACGACGACCAGTGCGCTGGTGCAGCAACTGATCCCGGATTCGCGGGTGTTCGACGCCGAGAAGGTCGGCGAGACGCTCATGGACATCACGCCGGGGCTGCCCGAGACGGACAACTTCCAGCACTGGCCGCCGTGGCGGCCGCTCGTCGTGGAGACCGCGCGCCGCGTGCTCGACTACGCCGGCGGCACGCTGGTGATGCCGATGACCGTCCTGGTCGAGCAGTACTGGCGTGAGATCAGCGAAGGCCTCGCCCACCATGCCGTCCCCGTACGGCACTTCGTCCTCCATGCCGATCAGGACACCCTCCGCGGGCGCATCGAGGGGGACACCGTCCTCGGTCCCTCCCCGTTCCGCCTCCGATACCTCGAGCCCTACGCGGAGGCGGCCCGCACATGGCTGCACGACGCGGCCGAGGTCGTCGACACCACGCATCTCACGCCCGCCCAGGCCGCGTTGGAGATCGCGGAGGCCGTCAAGCGGTGACGCCACCCACGGCACCGGTCACACGCGGCACCGGCCATCCGCGGCACCGGCCATCCGCAGCCTCAGTCGGCCGCCATCGCGCGGCGGACGCTCTCACGGAGCAGCGCGCGGCGCTGCTCGTGCAGTTCGGGGGGCTCCTCGGCCGTCGTCGCGTAGACATTGCTGACCGGTGACCACGCCATCGACATCGCGATCACCATGGCCATCACGTCGAACGGGTCGCCCCGACGCACCAGTCCGGCGGCCTGCGCCTCGGCGATGGCGCGCAGTTTGCGGTCGTCGAGGCGGTCGGGATCGTCGACCAGGTGGCCGGCCGGGCGTCGCTCCAGGCGTGCCCAGGTGGCCAGTCGGATGAGATCGGGGCGGAGCAAGTACTCGTCGTAGAGGCGTACGGCCCAGTCCGCGAGACGGATCGGTCACGCTGGGGGGTTACGCCCGTGAGTACGTCGTCCGCGACCGTTTCGCCTACGCTCTTCCCGCCGGCCTCGATCCGGCCGCCGTCGCTCCGCTGCTCTGTGCCGGGATCACGGTCTGGGAGCCGCTGCGTGCCCTCGGAGCGGGGCCGTCGAGCAGCGTCGCGGTGGTGGGGCTCGGGGGGCTGGGGCATCTCGCGGTCAAGTTCGCCCTGGCGCTCGGCGCCGACACCTCGGTGATCAGCCGCTCACCGGCCAAGGCCGACGACGCCCGTCGTCTCGGCGCTCACGGGCTCGTCGTCTCCACGGACCCGGAGCAGATGGCCGACGCCCGTGACCGGTTCGACGTCGTCATCGACACCGTCTCCGCCCCGCACGATCTCGGCCCGTACCTGAGCCTGGTCGCCATGGACGGGACGCTCAGCCACCTCGGACACCTGGGACCCGTCACCGTGGAGACCGTCGATCTGCTCGTCGGACGCAAGAAGCTCAGCTCGGCCGGCAGCGGCGGCAGGCCGGCCACCGCCGCCATGCTGGACTTCTGCGCCGAGCACGGCATCACCGCCGACATCGAATTGCTCCCGTCGGCGCGAGTCAACGAGGCCCTCGACCGTCTCCGGCGCAACGACGTCCGCTACCGCTTCGTCCTCGACATGTCCGACCTGGACGCCTGGACCTGCGGTACGAGGACCATGGGGGAGGGCGTCCGTGGAGATGCGTGCGGCCGGTCTCGACGAGCTCACGGGATTCCTGGTCCGGCTGACCCGGCTGCTGCTGAACACCAGCGGCGAGGGGGCCGAGCGCATCGAGGACGCGGTGACGGGCTCCGCTCGCGCGCTCGGCGGCGACGCCCGTGTCCTCCTCGTTCCCGACGGGGCCGCGCTCACGGTCACCGACCGCGGCGGCGGCACCCGGACGGTGACGGTCCGCGGCTTCCCCGAGGTCTTCCGGCTCGACCAGGTCACGGCCCTGAAGCCGCTCCTCGCCGACCTCAGGGCGGGCCGTTTGGACGTGACGGGGGCCGAGCGGCGTCTGACACGGATCGAGGCGTCCCCACCGCCGTATCCCCGGTGGGCCAAACTCCTCGGCATCGTGCTGTTCTCGCTGGGGTTCGCACCCTTGATGCAGCCCACGTGGTACGAGGTGGCGAGCACGGCGGCGCTCGGCACGATCGCGGCGTGCCTCGCCGTGGCCGCCGACCGCGTCCCCCGCCTGGCCACGGTGTTGCCGCTGGTCGTGTCGACGGTCGTCTCCGTGGTCACGATCGAGGTGTTCGCCCGCAGCCCCGCCCACGGCGGCCCCGTGCTGCTCATGCTGCCCGCACTGTTCTTCTTCGTGCCCGGCGACTATCTGAGCGCGGCCACCGCCGAGCTGGCCGCCGGCCACATCACGACCGGCGCGATCCGCCTCGTCCACTCCGGTTTCCTGCTCGTCCAGCTCTATCTGGGCGTGCCGCTGGGCGTGTTCGCGACCGGCGCCTCCACCCCCGCCTTCTTCGACGTCACCGCGGACGCCGACCTGCTGGCCCTCGTGTACCTCACGGTCGGCGTGCAGTCGCTCGTCACCAAGCTCATCGGCGAGACGGGCGGGACGTTCGTGGCCGCGGCGGTGCTCGCGGCCACGGCCACCGTGCTGGACCGTGCCCCGCACCGGCCGCCCCGCCTGGTCCTGCTGCTGCCCGGCTTCTTCGCGCTCACCGTCGGCTCGCTCGGCATGCGCGGTCTGACGACGCCGGCCGGCGGCCACCTGATCCAGGGCTTCGCGGATCTGCTGAAGATGGTCACGATCGTCACCGCGATCGCCGTGGGCATGCTCCTCGGGGCGACGCTCGCGCAGCGGCCCCGAACGGACGGCTGAGACCGGTCAGCCGTTCCGGCGCCCGCCGGGTGAGACGGTGTGGAGGCGCGGACCGTCTCGTCCCATGCGCTCATGCGCGTGGACCGAATGGGTTCTACGCTTGGGATACCGGGCCCACCCTTGCGGAACTTCAATCCCTTCCGCCTCCCGCCCGACTCACGCTCGCCACCCGGACTCGAACTCACCAGGAGGGCATGCGACATGTCCACTGCTTCGGAAACCCCTGTCCTGGACACCCTCGCCGCCATGACGATCGACTCGATCGAACGGTGCGGGATGGCGCCGGACATGCTCGTCCTCACCCGCATCGCGGCACTCGCCGCCTCGGACGCCCCGCCCATCTCCTACGTGGCCCATGTCGACCCCGCCCTTCAGACCGGCCTGACCGCCGAGCAGCTCCAAGATGTCCTCGTCGCCATCGCGCCCATCGTGGGCACCGCCCGGGTCATGACGGCAGCGGGCAACATCGCGACGGCACTCGGCATCGCCATCGCCGTCGCCGACGCGGAGATCGAAGCCCAGGGCTGAGAGACGGGAGCCCAGGGCTGAGAGGCCCACGCGGCTGCCCGTCGCGCCCGCTCGGTCTGCCCGACAGTCACCGGATCCGGCGGCCGATGCACCTCACCCGCAGGAATCACGTCCTCCCGGATGATCGCCCGAACCCGATCATCCGAGAGGACATCCATGTCGCACAGCCCGTCCCGAGGTGCGCGCCGCACCATCACCGGTCTCGCCACCGCCCTGCTGGCCCTGGCGGGCCCCCTGGCGGTCCCGGCCGCGCCCGCGGCGGCAGCCGCCGGAACCGGGCAGGTCAGCAAGGTCGCCTACACGACGGCGGAGCAGACCGCCGCCCTCTCGTACTGGACGCCCGCGCGCATGCAGCGGGTCGGCCGCTCCGTCGACCTGGGCGCGACCGGACCGCTCAGCAAGGCCTGGACCGGCAAAGCCATCCCCAGCATCGGCCGGCTCTTCTTCGTCAACTCCAAGGGCCAGGACACCTGGTGCACGGCAAGCGCCGTCACCAGCGCCAACCGCTCGGTCATCATGACCGCCGCCCACTGCGCCCGCCTCGGCTCGTCGCCCGTCAACACCTACAGCGACCTCGTCTTCGTCCCCGGCTACGCCAAGGGCAAGGCCCCGTACGGCCGTTACGTCGTCAAGGCGACCATGACGCCCCGCTCCTGGGCCGAGGACACCGTCAACGACGTGGCGGCGATGGTCGTCGCGACGCCGGCCAAGGGGAAGCGGCTCACCGACGCGGTGGGGGCGCAGAACATCGCCTTCGGCCGTGCGGTCGGCGAGCGGGTCGCCGTCTTCGGCTACCCCGGGACCACTCCGCAGCGGGGCGAGCAGCTGCTGTACTGCGCCGGCACCAACCAGCGCGCCCCCCAGAGCGAGCAGCGCGTCCCGTGCGACCTCGGGGGCGGCGCGAGCGGGGGCCCCTGGCTCGCCGGCTTCAATTCCACCACCGGCAAGGGCACCGTCGTCTCGGTCAACAGCCACGGTGAGGGCAAGGGCGGCTCCCCGATGTACGGACCGACGTTCGACAAGACGGCGAAGGCCCTCTACGACGCCGCCCAGCGCGGCTGAGTCACGGACGGCGGGTGCCGCCGGGCGCGGGGTGCGGTGGGCTACACGGGGCGTGCCCCCAGCCCCCAGCCCCCAGCCCCTCAGTCCCCAGCCCCTCAGCCCCCAGTGCCCGCGCGCCGGGGCACCGCTGCCCTCGGCGGCCACCCCCGCTGCCCCGCCGCGTGTACGGACGCTCTTGAAGCCCCGCTCCTCGGCCGTCTACCGTCGCGTGGACCGTGTTCCGACGAAGTGCCGGACCTCCTGGCGCGAGGTGCGCCGCGGAAGCGAGGGGAACGTCTGCTGTGCGTGTGCGTGAGGGGCGGGACAAGGACGAGGCCGCCGAACACATCGTTCGGCCGCCCGAGGACAGTGCGCACGAGCACCGTTTCGAACCGGGCTCCGGCCCCATGACACCCGCTCAGGCGGTCGCCCTCCAGCGCACCGCGGGCAACGCGGCGGTGAGCCGGATGCTCGGCGAGGCCGCGGGAGCGGGACCGAAGACTCCCTGGGCCGCGCCGGCGACGCGTACGAAGCGGACCCAGGAGGAGTCCGGCGTCGAGCGGGGCGAGAGCCCGCCGCAGCAACAGCGGCGGGTCGAGAAGGACGAGCAGCCGACCAGGTCCACGCGCAGCGGAAGGGCCGGGACGTCGGTGAAGGGCAAGGAGAAGGCGGAGGAGCCGGAGGAGATCGGCAATCCCACCCTCCGCTTCACCTCCGGCTACCAGGGTCCCGCCACGCAGTCGCTCGCCCGGCGTCAGGAGATCGGCTTCGAGCAGACGGCGACGTTGCTGCGGCCGGACGGGATGACGACGCGGGCGGCGGACGCGTACGACTTCTGGCAGGAGGTCACCGACGAGAACCATCAGATCGCGCCGAACGCGGTGAACTACCGTCCCAAGAGGTCCAAGCGCCAGTGGGCCGTGGACGGTCCCTTCCGCCCGGCCTACAACACGGACGACGGGACCATCGTCAACGAGCCGGACCACATCTCCTTCATCGACAACCCCGGCTTCTCGGGCGGCATGGCGATGACCGACGGCTACTGGCTCAGCTCCTACGAGGTCAAGTTCCGCTGGAAGGTCCGCCGCAAGCTGGGCGGCCGGTTCACCAAGAACGAGCCGTACTGGACCAGCCCGGAGATGGTCCACCGCGTGGTCTCGGAGTTCGACTCCGAGAACCCGCAGGCGTCGGCCCCGATCACCGCCACCGCGGCGGGCGACCACGAATGGAACGTCGTCCTGCCCGACTGAGACGGGCGACGATTTCCGGCCGGCTCGGCGACCACCACTGACACGGCTTCACGGGGTGACGATCGCGAAATCCGGGTCCGGGGCGTCCAGCACCGACATCAGGGCGCGCAGGACGCCCGGGTCGCCGGTGTGGTCGACGCCGGTCAGGGGTTCGCCGGACGACAGCATGTCCATCAGCCGGGGCTTGGTGAGCGTGAGGGCGAGTGCGGCGTCCTCGACGGGCCTCGTCGTCAGGGTGTGGGTCAGCGCCCCGTTGCGCAGGGTCACGCGGTACCGCCGGTCCAGGTCGGTGAAGTACCAGGAGGTGACGAGGTCCACATCCCATGCCCTGGGGCCGTCGACGCGGATGGCGAGCGAGTCGAAGACCTGCTCCACGGAGAGCGCGGACGCCATGCTGCCGGCGGAGATGGACGTGGGCTTCACCCCGCCGCGCAACTCCTGTGCCGCCATGAGGTAGTTGTTGCGCCAGGTCCCGCATTCGGCGCCGTAGCCCAGCCGTTCGAAGGCCTGCGCCAGCAGGTCCTGGGCCTCGGCGCTCTCCGGCGCGGCGAACGTGGCGTGCTTGAGCAGCTGGGCGGCGAAGCGCAGGTCGCCGTCGTTCAGGTACGAGCGCGCCTTGGCCAGGACGGAGTCCAGGCCGCCCATGCAGTCGACGTACCGCTCGGCGCTCTCGGCGGGCGGGTGCTCCCACAGCGAGGACGGGTGGCCGTCGTACCAGCCCATGTACCGCTGGTAGACGGCCTTGACGTTGTGGCTGACGGAACCGTAGTAGCCGCGGGCGTGCCAGGCGGCGGCCAGGCGCGGCGGCAGTTCGATCAGCTCGGCGATCTCCGTCCCGGTGTACCCCTCGTTGAGCAGGCGCAGCGTCTGGTCGTGCAGATAGGCGTAGAGGTCGCGCTGGTCCGTCAGGAACGTCCGCAGCCGGTCGGCGCCCCAGGTCGGCCAGTGGTGGGAGGCGAAGACGACGTCGGAGTCGTCGCCGAACAGTTCGACGGCCTCGGACAGGAAGCGGGACCACATGCGGGCGTCGCGGACCAGGGCCCCGCGCAGGGTCAGGATGTTGTGCAGGGTGTGCGTGGCGTTCTCCGCCATGCACAGGGCCCGGTGCGCGGGGAGGTGGAAGTTCATCTCCGAGGGCGCCTCGGTGCCCGGCGTCATCTGGAAGCGGAACCGCACGCCGTCGAGGGTCTCCTCCTGGCCGGTGCGGGTGATCTCCAGCGTCGGCGGCAGCAGGCTGGGCAGCCCCTGGGACGCCGCGTAGCCGAGGCCCACGCCGACCAGTCCGGTCGGGCCGGGCGGCAGGCCGGTGCCGGTGTGGTACATGCCGCGGCGCAGCATGGCCGTGCCGGCGTACACGTTCTCGGAGACCGAGTCCGCCATGAAGCCCCGCGGGGCCACGATCGGCACGTCGTCGTCGGGGCCGACGACGCCGAGGACACCGCCGAAGTGGTCGATGTGCGAGTGCGTGTACAGCACGGCGGTCACCGGCCGGTCGCCCCGGTGCTCCCGGTACAGGGCGAGGCCGGCGGCGGCGCACTCCCGTGACACCAGCGGGTCGACCACGACCACCCCGCGCTCGCCCTCGACCAGGGTCATGTTGGACAGGTCGTAGCCGCGGATCTGGAGGACGCCCTCGGTCACCTCGTACAGCCCGGCGCGGGCGCACAGCTGCGACTGCCGCCACAGACTCGGATGGACCGTGTCGGGACACTCGCCGTCCAGGAACGCGCTCGCACCGAAGTCCCACACCACCCGGCCGTCGTCCGCGGTGACCGTCGCCGAGGCGGGCCGCGCCACCAGGCCGCGGTCGGCGTCCTCGAAGTCGGTCCGGTCGGCGTGGTCGGGCGTCGTCTCGGTGGAGCTCACTGGGTCCTCCCGGGGCTGAAACACGACCGTCAGAGAACACGACCGTCAGAGAACACGACCGTCTGAGAAAACGACCGTCACATCCTGGAAGCTACCAATGGCCCTGAACGGGTGCATTTCGGCGCGTTCCAGGTGCTGTATCGGGACCGCCGCTGTCGCGCGGCCCCGCGACAGCACCTAGGCTCGTGCAGGTACTCCTCGCGGAGGTGCGGTCATGTCCGACTGGCGAGCCCGCGCGGCCCGCGCCGGCAAGTGGCCGCTGCGCCCGTCCGGCCACCCGGGCCGCGGCGGAAGCGACCCGGCCCCCGAGCACTCCATGGACTCGTGGACGGAGGCCGAGTCGCCGCGCGTGCCGCTGGAACGCAGTCTGGTCGACGCGGCGGTCTACCGCGCCGGACGGCGGGTCCAGGCGCCCGCGTCCCTGGCGGAGATCTACGAGCGGCTTCCCGCCGAGCCCGGCACCATGGCCTGGATCGGCCTGTACCGCCCCACGCCGGAGCAGTTGTGGCAGGCCGCCGAGCAGTTCGGGCTGCACGAACTGGCGTTGGAGGACGCCATCGTCGCCCACCAGCGGCCCAAACTGGAACGCTACGGCGCCACCCTGTTCGTGGTGCTGCGCTCGGCCCGTTACCTCGACGAGACCGAGGAAGTGGACTTCGGCGAGATCCACATCTTCGTCGGCCCGGAGTTCGTGCTCACGGTCCGCCACAGCCAGGCACCCGACCTCGGCGCGGTCCGCAAACGCCTGGAGCACGACCCCGAACTGCTGGCGCTGGGCCCGGAGGCGGTGCTGTACGCGATCCTGGACGCCGTCGTCGACGGCTACGCGCCCGTCGTGGCCGGCCTCCAGAACGACATCGACGAGATCGAGACCGAGGTCTTCGGCGGCGACCCGAACGTCTCCCGCCGCATCTACGAACTCTCACGTGAGGTCGTCGACTTCCAGCGCGCCACCCGCCCGCTGCTGACCATCATGCGCGGACTGGAGGCCGGCTTCGTGAAGTACGGCACCAGCGAGGAACTACAGCGCTATCTGCGGGACGTCGCCGACCACGCCACCACCGTCGCCGAACGCGTCGACGGCTTCCGGCAGATGCTCGGCGACATCCTCACCGTCAACGCCACCCTCGTCTCCCAGGCCCAGAACGAGGAGATGAAGGCGCTCGCGGAGGCCGGCCACGCGCAGAACAACGAGATCAAGAAGATCTCCAGTTGGGCGGCCATCCTCTTCGCGCCCACCCTCATCGGCACCGTCTACGGCATGAACTTCGACCACATGCCCGAGCTGCACTGGATGCTCGGCTACCCGTTCGCCATCGCCCTGATGGCCCTGGTCTGCGTCAGCCTGTACGTGGTGTTCAAGCGCCGGGACTGGCTGTGACCCGCCGCCGTCCGGACCGCGCCGACCTGCTGCGGGCCGACCTGCTGCGGGCTCTGCCGCCTCAGAACGGCCGGGATTCCAGGGCGTGTTCGGTGGTGGGCTGGAAGACGAAGATCTCCTCCAGCCCGATCGTGCGGAAGGTGTGCATCAGTTCGGGGCGCACCGCCGCCAACGTCACGTCGGAGCCCGCCGCTTGGGCCCGCCGGTAGGCGGTGACGAGCACGGTGATGCCGGTGGAGTCGCAGTAGGTGACGTCGGCCATGTCGACCACCAGGGGCTTGCCCGAGTCGAAGGGGACCTCGTCCAGCACGACGGACAGGCGCGGAGCGGTGTGGTGGTCGATCTCGCCGACGACAGTCAGCACGGTGGTGCCGCTGGGGTGGGGCCGGCGGGTGACGGTCAGGATGCGTTCGGTCACCGGTTCTCCTGTGCGGGACGGCGGGCGGGGACGGACAGAGCGAGCAGGGCGGTGTCGTCGCTGACTCCGCTGCCCACGGCGGTGAGAAGTTCGGTCACCGCGCCGAGCACGGCGTCGGCGCCCCGGCCGGCGGTCGCCGGCAGACGGTCGGCCAGCCCCTCCTCGCCCAGCATCGCCCCGTCGGGCGTGCGGGCCTCGGTGAGGCCGTCGGTGTAGAGCAGCAGGCTGTCTCCGGGGGCGAGCCGAGTGGTGACCGAGATGAACTTCGGGTCGGGCAGAAGACCGACGAGCTGGCCTCCCGTGGTGGCGATCGGCTCGACACGGCCGTCCGAACGCACCGCCAGGGCCGGCGGATGGCCCCCGCCGGCCAGGGTCAGCAGGAAGGACCCGCCGGACCGCGGTTCGAGGACTCCGAAGACGGCGGTGCAGTACCGGGGGTCGCTGCCCTGGTACTCGCCTTTGAGGACGGCGTCGAGGTTGGCCAGCGCGGCGCAGGGGTCGGGGTCGTAGATCGCGGCGGCGCGCAGGGTGTAGCGGGTCAGCGAGGTCAGGGCGGCGGCCTCGGCGCCCTTGCCGCACACATCGCCCAGGAAGAACGCCCAGCGGCCGTCGTCGAGCGGGAACAGGTCGTAGAAGTCGCCGCCGACCTCGTCGGTGGACGCCGTGTGGTAGGCGGCGGCGGCCTCCAGGCCGGGCACCTCGGGCAACGCGGGCGGCAGGAGCGTGCGTTGGAGGGTGCGGGCCAGGCGCTCGGCGCCGGTGCGCATCCTGCGCTCGGCCGCGACGGTCCGTATCGCCGAAAGCCGCAGCTCCAGCCGGTCCATCACCAGGGCGGCCAACTCGCCAAGCCCGGCGACCTGTTCATCGGTCGCGTCCCGGGGGCGGGTGTCCAACACCTGCACTGTGCCCAGTAGTTCGCCGCCTGCGGTGACGATCGGGGCGGCGGCGCAGAAGCGTACGCCCGGTTCGCCGAGGACCATGGGGTCGGTCGCCGTGCGTGGGTCGGCGAGCGCGTCGCGCACCACACGAGGAACGCTGTCGAGTAAGGCCGGGACGCGCAAGCCAGGGTGCCCGCCCGCCCGGAGGACGCCGTCCAGGCCGTGGGCGGCCTTGCACCAGACGCGGCCGGCGTCGATGAAGGAGACACAGGCCATGGGCGCGTCGAAGAGCCGCGCGGCGAGCGAGGCGATCTTGTCGAAGGCGGCGTCGGGCGCGGTGTCCAGGATCTCGTAACGGTGCACGGCCGCCGCCGGACGAGCTTCCTCGCGCCCGGCGGGAGACGGAAGCTCGCTCCCGGCAGCGGGAGACGGAAGAGGCGACAGGAGCGGGGGAGTTGGGGGAGTCGGGGGAGGCTGGGGAGCCGAGGAGGGCGACGGGGACGGGGGAGACGGGGGTCTGTGGTGGGGGGTCCCGCCCGTCACCGTCATCGTCATCCCCGCCTCCCGCCCGTCACCGGCCGTGCTCGCCGCACCCGGTCGGGTGAGCGGCTGTCCTATCCTACGGACTGCGTCGCATCCGGCGCTGGCGCGAGGGGCGACGGGCGTGAGGAAAGGACGACCGGTGACCGGTGACGACGAGGACCGCACGCCGCTGCCCGCGGCGGGCGCCGAGGTGTTCGCCGCCGACGCGAGGGTCGGCGGCGACCTCGCCGCGGTGGACTGGACCGCGACGCCGCTGGGGCCGCCCGACGGCTGGCCGCAGAGCCTGAAGACGGCCGTCGACATCCTTCTGTCCTCCCGCTTCTCGATGTGGATGGCGTGGGGGGACCAGCTGACGTTCTTCTGCAACGACGCCTACCGCCGCGACACCTTGGGTCAGAAGTACCCGTGGGCGCTGGGCCGCCCGGCCGGCGAGGTGTGGGCCGAGATCTGGGACGACATCGGGCCCCGCATCGACGCCGTGCTGTCCACCGGCGAGGCGACCTGGGACGAGGGGCTGCTCCTCTTCCTGGAGCGCTCCGGCTTCACCGAGGAGAGCTACCACACCTTCTCCTACAGCCCCCTGCGCAACGACGACGGCCGTGTGGTCGGCATGCTCTGCGTGGTCAGCGAGGACACCGAACGGGTCATCGGCGAGCGGCGGATGACGACCCTGCGGGACCTGGGCTCCGACCCCAGCGTCATCCGCACCGAACAGGAGATGCTGGCCTTCGCCGGACGGCAGTTGAGCGGCAACCTCAAGGATCTGCCGTTCAGCCTGGCCTACCTCTACGACGACGACGGCGGCGCACGGCTCGCCCACGCCACGGGGATCCCCGCCGGCCACCCGGCCGCCCCGACACGCCTCCCGGCCGCCCCGACGCGCCTGTCGGCCGGCGTCGCCGAGCAGTTGTGGCCGCTGTCCGCCCCCGCCCGCGGCGAATCGGTGCTCGTGCCGCTCGACGGCGGCCCCTTCGCCGAACTGCCCCCGGCCGAACTGCCCGTCGGAGACTGGCCGGAACCCCCCGTCCAGGCCCTCGTCCTCCCGCTGCTCCAACAGGGCGCAGCTCCCTACGGGTTCCTCATCGCGGGGCTGAACCGGTACCGGCCGCTCGACGACGGCTACCGCGGCTTCCTGGAACTCGCCGCGGGACACCTCGCCACCGGCATCGCCAGCGCCCGCAGTTACCAGGCGCAGCAGCGCCGGGCCGAGGAACTCACCGAACTGGACCGGGCGAAGACGGCCTTCTTCTCCAACATCAGCCACGAGTTCCGCACCCCCCTCACGCTGATCATGGGCCCGCTGGACGAACTCCGCGGCCACCTGGCCGAGTCCGACCCGGCGATCCGCGAAGAGGTCGAGGTCATCCACCGCAACGGGCTGAGGCTGGGCAAGCTCGTCAACACCCTGCTCGACTTCTCCCGCATCGAGGCGGGCCGGATGCAGGCCCGCTACGAGCCGGTCGACCTCGCCCGCGTCACCGCCGAACTCGCCAGCGTCTTCCGCTCCGCCGTCGACAAGGCCGGCCTCGCCTTCACCGTGGACTGCCCCGCGCTCGGCGAACCGGTCCACATCGACCGCGGCATGTGGGAGAAGGTGATCCTCAACCTCCTCAGCAACGCCCTGAAGTTCACCTTCGACGGCTCGATCACCGTGGCCGTGCGCGCGGCGGACGGCGAGGCGGTCGTCACCGTCGCCGACACCGGCATCGGCGTCGCCGCCGACGAGATGCCGCGCCTGTTCGAGCGCTTCCACCGCATCGAGAACGCCCGCTCGCGTTCCGACGAGGGCAGCGGCATCGGCCTGGCCCTCGTCCGCGAACTGGTGGGCCTGCACGGCGGCACGATCACCGCCGACAGCGTCGAGGGCGAGGGCACCCGCTTCACCGTCCGGCTGCCGTTCGGCTCCGCCCATCTGCCCGCCGACGCCCTCGTACCGGCGGCGCGGGCCACCGGGGTGTCCGCCGGCGCCGACCCCTATGTGCAGGAGGCCCTGCGCTGGCTGCCAGGCGCGGAGCACGACGAGCAGCCGACGCCGGCCGGCGACGCCGGCGACCGGGCCACGGGCGTCCCGGCGCGCGTGCTGATCGCCGACGACAACACCGACATGCGGGAGTACCTCAGCCGGATCCTGACCGGCGCGGGATACCGGGTCCGGACGGTCGGCGACGGCATGCACGCCCTGGAAGCCGTCCGCGCCGACGCCCCCGACCTGGTGATCAGCGATGTGATGATGCCGCGCCTGGACGGCCTCGCCCTGGTCGCCGCCCTGCGCACCGACCCGCGCACGGCCGCCGTGCCGGTGCTGCTGCTGTCGGCGCGGGCCGGGCAGGAGGCGTCTATCGAAGGCCTGCGGGCCGGCGCCGACGACTACCTCGTCAAGCCGTTCGCCGCCGCCGAACTCCTCGCCCGCGTACGGGCCAACGTCGAGCTGGCCCGGCTGCGCACCCACCACGCCCGCTGGCGCACCGCGCTCGTGGACTCGCTCCAGGAGGCCTTCTTCGTCTGCGACGAGCGCGGCGCCGTCATCGAGATCAACACGGCCTTCACCGACATCCTCGGCTACGGCCCCGAGGACCTGCCCTACGCCCCGGTCCACCCCTGGTGGCCGGACGCCGAGACCGACCCGGACGCCCACCGGCAGGTCGCCGACGCCTTCGCCGGACTGCTCGGCCAGGGCCGGGGCAACCACACCGTCCCCGTCACCCACCGCGACGGCCACCGGCTCTGGATCAACTCCACCTTCAATGAGGCCCAGGACCCCGACACCGGCCGCCGCGTGATCGTCGGCACCTTCCGCGACGTCACCGCCGAGCACTACGCCGTCCAGCGCGAGAGCGCGCTCGCCGCCCTGAGCACCTGTCTCTCCCAGGCCACCGGCCTCGCCGACGCCCTGTCCGGGACGCTCGACCGGCTCAAGGAGCTGTGGCGGGCCGAGTCCGTGCTCGCCGCCGTCTTCGACCACGGCGACGAACCCTCCCTCACCGCCACCGACCCCGCACTCACCTGGCACCGGCTGCCCGACGCACACCGCCGTCAGCTCTCCGGACTGCGCCGGCGCCCCCTGCTCACCCCGGAGGCCGACCGCACCGGCGCCGGCATCCTCCTCGAACACCCCGACGGCCCCCTCGCCCTCTGGGTGGACCTGGGCGGCCGCCGGCCCTTCACCGGCGAGGACCAGCTACTGCTGTCCCTGCTGGCCGGACACCTCGCCCAGGGACTCGTCCGCGTCCACCAGATCGACCAGCAGCGCGAGACCGCCCTCGCCCTGCAACGCGCCATCCTCGGCCCCTCCCGGCTGCCCGAGGGCTTCGCCGTCCGCTACGAGCCCGCCACCCGGCCGCTGGAAGTCGGCGGCGACTGGTACGACACCATCACCCTGCCCGACGGCCGGATCGGCATCGTCGTCGGCGACTGCGTCGGCCGCGGCCTCCAGGCCGCCAGCGTCATGGGACAACTGCGCAGCGCCTGCCGCGCCCTGCTCCTCCAGGACGCGAGCCCGGCCTCCACCCTCATGGCCCTGGACCACTTCGCCTCCACCGTCCCCGGCGCCCTGTGCACCACCGTCTTCTGCGGCGTCCTCGACCCCGGCACGGGGGAGCTGACCTATTCGAGCGCCGGCCACCCACCGGGCATCCTCGCCCACCCGGACGGCACCACCCGTCTCCTGGAGGACGGCCGCGCCCTCCCGCTCGCCGTCCGCCCCGGCCGGCAGCGCCCCGAGAGCACCTGCACCATCCCCGCCCGCGCCACCCTGCTGCTCTACACCGACGGCCTCGTCGAACGCCGTCGCCGCCCGCTGAGCGCCGGCATCGACCAGGCCGGCGAAGCGGTGCAGGACGGCCGTGACATCGGCGTCAACGAACTCGCCACCGTCGTCATGACCCGGCTGGCCCCCACCGAGGGCTACGACGACGACGTCGCCCTCCTCCTCTACCGGCACCCCGCGCCCCTGGAGATGACCTTCCCCGCCGAGTCGGCCCAGCTCGCGCCGGTCCGCAAGACCCTCCGCACCTGGCTCGACCAGTGCCATCTTCCCCCGCAGACCACGCAGAACATCCTCGTCGCCGCCGGCGAGGCATGCGCCAACGCCGTCGAGCACGGACACCGCCACACCCCCGGCGACACCATCTGCCTGCGCGCCGAAGCCTTCGTCGACAACCTGCGCCTGACCGTCGTCGACACCGGCCGCTGGAAGACCCCGCAGCCCGAGATCAACGCCCACCGGGGCCGGGGCATCACGTTGATGCGCGCCATGATGCAGCAGGTCACCATCACCCCCGGCCCCGCCGGCACCACTGTCGACATGCACACGAGGATCGCCCGATGACCACCCCGCTCACCCTCACCCAGGGCCGGCACCCCGACGGCACCGCCCTGCTGACCGCCATCGGCGAGATCGACATGAGCAACACCGACGCCCTGGCCGCCGCCCTCGACGACACACCCGGCCCCCTGGTCCTCGACCTGACCGGGGTCGAGTACCTCGACAGCGCGGGCCTCTCCCTCCTCTTCGCCCACGCCGACCGCCTCCGGCTGATCGCCGGCCCGCTCCTGGCCCCCGTCCTGACCATCTCCGGACTCGCCGACCTCGCCACCGTCCACACCTCTCCCAACTGACCGGGCGGGAAAGGCCCGTCACCGGGGGGACGGATCGGGGGTGAAGGGCGTCGCGCGCGCGATCAGCAGGGCGACGTCGTCGTGGTCGTCGGCGCGGCGCAGACTGCGAAGGAGCCGGTCGCAGGTGGTCTCCAGCGGGCCGTCGGGCGTGTCGAGGAGGTGCAGGAGGTTGTCGAGACGTTCGTCGATGGAGTGGTGGCGGGTCTCGACCAGCCCGTCGGTGTAGAGGACGAGCCGGTCGCCCGGGCGGAACTCCACGCCGGAGGTCTCGAAGGGCACGCCGCCGACGCCGAGCGGGGTGCCGGTGGGCAGGTCGAGCAGCCGGGGGCGGCTGCCGGCGCGCAGGAGGACGGGCGGCAGATGACCGGCGTTGGCGAGGCGGCACTCGCCGCGACGGGGGTCGTAGGAGGCGTAGACGCAGGTGGCGATGTACCGCTCCAGCCGTGAGGTGATGGTGTCCAGGTGCTGGAGCACCCGGGCGGGTTCGAGGTCCAGCTCGGCGAAGGCGGCGGTGGCGGTGCGCAGCCGGCCCATCGCGGCGGCCGCCTCGATGCCGCTGCCCATGACGTCGCCCACGACCAGCGCCGTCCGGTCGCCGGTGAGCGGAAGCACGTCGTACCAGTCGCCGCCGACCTCGTAGGCGGCCTGCGCCGGCACATAGCGGGAGGCGACCTGCACGCCCGGAAGCCGGGGCGGATGATCGGGGAGCAGGCTGCGCTGAAGGGTCTCCGCCGCGTTGCGCACGCTCTGGTGGGTGCGGGCGTTGTCCATGCACACCGCGGCACGGGAGGCCAGCTCGGCGGCGATGGCGAGGTCGTCCTCGTCGAAGGGCTGCGGATTGCGGGCCCGTACGAGGCTCAGCGAACCGAGGACGGAGCCGCGCGCCGCGAGCGGCACGACCAGATAGGAGTGCACCCCGGCGCGCGCCAGCAGGGTGGCGGCGTTGTCGTCACGGGCGATGCGCGTCAGGTCGTTGCCGTGGGTGCGGCGGATCAGGATGGGCCGGGAGGTGCGCACGCAGCGCGTGGCCAGCCGGTCGGCGGAGTAGACGGCTATGTGGCCGGGCGGATCGGCGGCGCGGACGGCGTCGGTGGGGTAGGCCGCCCTCACCGCGAGCGCGCGGAAGACCGCGGGATCCCCGCCCCGGGACGCGGGGCGGTGCTCGTCGAGCACGGAGTCGAGGACGTCGACGGCGGCCAGGTCGGCGAGTTCGGGGACGGTGACGCCGGCCAGTTCCTGCGCCGTGCGGTCGACGTCCAGGGTGGTGCCGATCCGGGCGGAGCCGTCGGCGATCAGGGCCAGCCGGCGTCTCGTCTGACTGGCTTCGAGCGCCGACTCGTAGGGCCGGGTGACGTCCACCACCAGTTCCGCCACACCGAGGACGCGGCCGTGGGCGTCCTCCAGCCGGTACACCGACACCGACCAGGCGCGGTTGTGTTCCGGGTCCGCCAGGGTGCGGGCGACGATCGCGGGCTGGTTGACCAGGGGGGACCCGGTCCTGAGGACCTGCCGCATCATGGACTCCGCCTGTGCGAACTCCGGCGCGCTCATGATCGTGCGGTACGCGCGGCCCAGGTGGTCCTTCGCCGGGATGGCGTGTATGCGCTCCAGGGTGGGGTTGACGGCCAGGTACCTCAGCTCGGTGTCGAAGATCGCGATGCCGATGGGGGACTGCGAGATCAGCCGGGTGGACAGGGCGATGTCCCGCTCCAGCTCGCGCAGACGGGGCGAGTCGGCGCCCAGCCCGAGCGCGTAGAAGTCGCCCTGCTCGTCGGAGAGCCGCATGTTGCGCAGCTCGACGAGCCGGGTGCTGCCGTCCTTGCAGCGGATGGGAAAGGCGCCGGCCCAGCTCTGGCCGGTCTCCATCACCTCGGCGAACGTCTTGGCGACCCAGTCCCACTGCTCCTCGCGCACCAGCAGACGCGCCGCGTACTGTCCGAGCGCCTCCTCGGCCGCGTACCCGTACAGCCGCTCGGCCTGCGGACTCCACAGGACGACCCGCCCCTCGGCGTCGAGCAGCACGGCGGCGACACCGAGGAGATCCATGAGGCTGCTGGGCTCGGAGAGGCCGGTGGGGGCGGAGAGGGTGGGCGGGTCGTCTCCGGTGGGGCCGGGGGGATCCGGGTGCCGGCCGGTGTCGGTGGAAGGCCGCTCGGCGTCGCTCATCCCAGGCCCTCCTTCCGACGACCGGAAGCCGCAGAAGCCGCGTCGGCCGTGTGCCGGTCCGGAAGGTGCCCTGTGCCCGACAGACGGCCTGGCTTCCATGGTCCCCCCAAGAGCACCGAACTTCACGGCGGTGCGGTGCGACTTTTTCGCGGTGCGGCCGGGCGGCGGCGGGTGCCGCTCGGGGGTTGGCAGGGGCGTCGTGGGCGACGGATGATCCGGGTGGAGAGGGGGCAGGTGCGTGTTGCTGGATTTGCGCGAGGTCGAGAGGCTGCATCGGGACCCGGTGCGTGCGCGCAGGGTCGGGACGGATCTGATCGGGCTGGCGCGGTTGTTCGGGACCGTGTCGGCGGTGTCGGCGATGGCGGCGGTGGCGCTCGCCTGGTGGCGTCCGTCGGCTCCGGTGAGCACGGCGGTGCTCGCGCCGGCCGGCACGGCGTTCGGCGGCGGGATCGCCTGGATGCTGGTGCTCGTCGGCGTCCGCCGGTGGCTGCGGCGCGAGATCGTCACCGACGAGGACGGGCGACGACGGCTGGCCGAGGTCCGTGGACTGCGGCCCCGTTTCTGGTTCCCGGGGGAGACCTGGTGGCCGCCGGTGCTGTTCGCGGTGCTGCTCTGCTCCGACCTCGCCGCCTGCGCGCTGGTGCTGACCCTCGTCCATTCCTCGACGCCGGAGGGCGTGGAGACACTGAGGTGGCCGGTCACCGGAGCCGTCCTCTTCGTCGGAGCCGTCCTCGCCGGCGTCGTCACCTGGCTCTGCCCTCCCCAACGCGACAAGAGCCTCGACGCCTCCTGGACACCACGCAGTGCGGCGCACCGGATCGCCGTGTACACGCTGCCGGCGGTGCTGGCGGCGCCGGTGCTGGTGGGGGAGCGGCACGAGATCTGGGCGAAGGCACCGGCCGTCGTCGCCTCGCTCTGGCTGTTCATCGCCCCGCTGATCCACCACGACCATTCGGCGTCCGGCAGCAGCGATGATCGATGAGGCGGGCCAGGGCCGCGACGGACCACTGCCCGGTACCGAGCGCGACGGTGGCCGGTTGAGCGTGGACACGGCCTGCGTCCAGCCGCTGCCGCTACTGCTGCCGGTCTGCGGGCAATTGCCTTGTCGCTGAAGCGTGGTGCGGCGATGCTGGGCCGATGCCAGGGCAGCGGAAGAGGAAACGAAGACAGCGTGAGGAGAGTCAGCGCGCCGACGCTCGCTTCGCACCGGACGCTGGTCACTGGCAAGTGCTCTTCGAGACCCAGGACGCGTCGGAATGGCGTGCTCACATCCATCGTCTGCGAGCATCGGACGAACAGATCGACTGGACGACGGTCCGCATGGAAATGCTGTGCGGCCGCCTGACGCATCCGACGACCTACCGGCTGAGCCGGTGGGCTCGACGGTCCTGATGCGTCGGGTGTCGCTGCGAGGCGGGTGTTCATCGTGGCGGATCGAGAGAGCGGAACGGCGCGTCATGCCGGACGGCACGTGCCTGGTACCGGTGACCGGAACTCCCGTCTAACGGTCGCTCGACCAGTTCCTGTACGCGGATACCGCCGTCGGCAGGGTCGGGAAGATTCGTTCGTTGCTGATCGTGGTTGTCAATCCGTATGCCGTCAGGTCGTCCAGGAGGTCCTGTTTCACGCGGGCGAGGGCGAACACCACGCCGCGGGACTCCAGTTCGCGGCGGAGTTCGTCCATCGCGTCCAGGGCCGTGATGTCGACCTCCACATTGGCCTCGGTGTTGAGGACGAACCAGCGGACCGGGTCGGGCTGTTGGTCGACGGCGGTCAGGGCGCGGCGGCGGAAGTCCTCGGCGTTGGCGAAGAACAGCGGGGAGTCGTAGCGGTAGACGAGCAGGCCGGGGACGGTGCGGGCCTGCGGGTAGTCGTCGACGTCGTGCATGCCGGCCAGGCCCGGCACCAGGCCCTGGACGGCGTCGTGCGGGCGGGCCACCCGGGTGAGCAGTTCGGCCACGGACAGCCCCACGGCGACCAGCACGCCGTACAGGATGTCCAGGGCCAGCACCCCGGCCAGGCAGCCGAGCGCCAGCAGGAGTTCCCGGCGGCGGAAGGACGCCAGCCGTCGGAAGCCGGACAGGTCGATCATGCGGACGGCCGCGTAGACGACGAGCACCCCGAGGACCGCCTTGGGGGTGCGCGACAGCAGCGGGCTCAGGAAGAGCAGGACCGAGAGGACGACCGCCCCCGCGACCAGCGAGTACGCCTGACTGCGCGCGCCCGCCGAGGAGGCCAGCGCGGTACGGCTGGCGCTGCTGCTGACCGGGAAGCCGTGCAGGACGCCCGCGCCGAGGTTCGCCGCGCCCAGCGCCAGGAACTCCTGGTCGGCGTCGAGGCCCGGCCCCGGGTCGTCGGGGTCGGCGTCTCTGTCGTCGCGCCGGGTGAACGCCCGCGCGGTGAGGATGAAGTCCGTGTAGCCGACCAGGAGGACGCCCAGGGCGGGGAGCACCAGGTGCGGCAGTTCGGCCAGGTCCGGCAGGGCCAGGGAGGGCAGGCCCGACGGGACCTCGCCGATCACCTCGATGCCGTAGCGACCGTCCAGGTCGAACAGGGACACGGCCGCCGTGCCGAACACCAGGACGAGCAGAGGGCCCGGGACGGCCCGGAAGAAGCGGGAGACCGCGAAGAGAACGCCCAGCGCGACGAGGGAGAACGTCAGCGTGGCCGGGTGGATGTCGGTCAAGTGCGTGACGAAGGACCACAGTTGGGGGAAGAAGCCCGAACCCGTCGTCGGGACGCCGGTGAGCTTCGGCAGCTGATCCATCATCATGATCAGGGCTACGCCCGCCAGATAGCCGATCAGCACCGGCCGCGACAGCAGGTCCGCGACGAAGCCGAGCCGCGCCGCCCACGCCACGACGCACAACAGGCCGACCGCGATCGCGAGCGCGGCCGCCAACGACGCGTACCGGGCCGGATCTCCCGCGGCCAGCGGAGCGACCACCGTCGCCGTCATCAGCGCGGTCGTCGACTCCGGGCCCACGGAGAGCAGACGGGACGAGCCGAGCAGGGCGTACAGCGCGAGCGCGGGCAGGATCGCCCACAGCCCGGCGACCGGCGGCAGACCGGCCACCCCCGCGTACGCCATCACCTGCGGCACGAGGTACGCGGCCACCGTCACCCCGGCCAGCACGTCGCCCTTCAGCCACGAGCGGCGATACGCGCGCAGCACACCGAGTCCGGGCACCGCACGGCGCCACCGCACCGTACGACCGAACGAGCTCTGGGACATGATCCTCCTCGGCGAAAGGATCTCAGAGTCCTCGGCCGGCGTCGCGGACCACCGCGGTGTCGGGGCGCACCGCCGGTGCGAGCGGGTCCCGCGCCAGGTGGCGCGCAGTCAGGCGAGGTTGCCGCTTCCGTACGGCGCGTACAGGTCCAGCAGCCGGGTGCGGGTCGCGCGCAGACGGTGGGCGAGGACGCCGCCCACCCACTCGGCGACGCTCGCCCCGAACGCGGGGTCGTCCCGGCACATCGAGCGGATCGCGGTGGCGTCGAACTCGTAGGCGCGCACGGGGCTGGTCGTCTCGGCCCCCAGATGCCAGGCGTGCGGTGCCAACAGCCAGGGCCAGCCGATGAGTTCGTTGTGCCGGAGGGTCTCGATGACGGCGGCACGGCGGCCGGGCACGCGCATGTCGAGGTCGACGCTGCCGGTACGGATGATCCAGAACCGGTCGGCGCGGGCCCCCTCCTCGAAGAGGCGCTCTCCCTGCGGGAACGACACTTCACGGGCGAAGCCCATCAGCCGATGGCGGTGCTCGGCCGGCAGCGCCTGGAGTACGCCGGCCGTGGTGGGAGCGTTCATGATGTGCCTCCAGTCGGGACGTCCGAACCTGCCACGTCCAGCGTGCTTCGACGCCCCGCACCGGGCGATGGGCCACCCGGCCCCATGACCGGGCCCTTCGGCACCGCACCGGGCAGAGTAGGGCCGATCGGCCCTGGCTCTTCGGCCCCCGAAAGCGCAGGCCGGGGCGTCCGGATACGTGCTGAAGCAGATCCGGGGCTCGGACCTGGTGTCGGCGGTGCGCACGGTGGCGGCCGGGCAGTCCCTGCTCGACCCGAGCGCCACCGCCAGGCTGATGGCCCGACTGCGCGAGGGCCCGAGCCGGGAGCGGGACCCCGAGCCGGACGCCCTGCCGGGCCTGACCGAGCGGGAGCGGGAGATCCTGGCCCTGGTCGGGGAGGGGCTGACCAACCGCGAGATCGGCCGGCGGCTCTACCTCGCCGAGAAGACGGTCAAGAACCACATCTCGCGGCTGCTGGCCAAGGCGTCCGTGTCCAGCGTGTGGTCGACGGGTTGGACCGCGGGCAGGCAGCGCGGTCGGAGCCGACGATCAGCACCCCGTCCAGCAGGGTGCGCATGCGGTCCCGGGCCGCGCGCACCTGCTGGACCTGCTGCTGGAGTCCTTCCAGCAGCTCGTCCAGCCGCAGTGCGGCGAAGCCCCCGGCACCGGGGCTCCGCCCCGCCCGTGCGCGCCCTCGTCCACCGAAGCTCCCCTCGTCGGGCACCGTCGCCACACTGCTCAGCTTGCCCGAAGGGGCGAGGACGGGACGCGCTCGACGGCAGTGCGCCGTGACGTGTTCCGCCGTGCGCCGTAGGGACGTTGTCGGTCGTGCGGCGGCCGGGGCCCCGTCCGGGGAACCCCGGCCGCCGGCCCGGTCAGTCGGGGAGTCGGTCGAGGACCCACTCTCCGATCTCGGGCGTCATCATGGCGTGGGGGTCGTTCCCGGCGGAGAGCATGAAGTCGTCGAGCTCGGACTCCTCCGGGGGCAGTTCGTCGATGGCGACGTACAGGTCGTCCTGCCGGCCCAGGTCGCGGACGGCGACCGCGCTGATGGACGGCACGAAGCACACGGACCGGTGCACCATGTCGATGCCTTCGCCGAAGGAGGCGAGGGTGTCGCCGACGATGCCGAACGACTCGAGCGTCCCGCCCGGCGCCCCGTCCAGCTCGGGGAAGCCACGCGTGACGATCGGGTGCGGCCCGCCGAGGACGCCGTTGAGTACGGCCACCTCCGCCGGGTCGCCCTGGGACTGCGCGAGGAAGTACGTGCCGTCGAAGAGCGGCCCCGAACAGCTGAGCGTCTTGTCGCCGGCCCGGACGCCGTTCCCCACGCCGTCGCCGCGTCCGCTGGACACGCCGAGCAGGCGCGGGATACGGGGCCACGAGCCGACCCGGCGGAGCTGCTCGAGGAACTCCCTCCGCAGCGGGCTCTCCTTCGGCGTGCCGTCCACGCTGTCCAGATACCGCCAGAGCATCTGCTGCGAGGCCGGGCTGCCGATCTGGCGGAGGTACGTGTCGTCGACCTGCGCGAGGTAGTGCGCGAACGCCTGGAGCCCGATCGGCAGCCACGCCCCCCGGTGCGGGGTGTCGAACGACAGGTACGCGCCGACCCGGTGGTCCATGCGCTGCATTTCCATCTTCGCCAGCGCGTAGCGGGTGACCATGCCGCCCATGCTGAACCCGCCGACGAGGAGCCGGGTGCTGTCCAGCTGCTCGGCGATGGTGCGCAGGACGGCGGCGGTCACCGTCTCGGCGTTGCGGAGGATCGACTCGCTGCGCTCGTCGAACCCGACGAGGATCAGCGTGCGTCCCCGGCGCCGCAGCTCGCTGATGAACGGGTAGCGGCCGTTCTCCAGCCCGTCCCACAGCCAGTCGAAGTCGCTCGGTCCGAGGTTGAAGCCGTCGGCCAGGATGACCGGCCGGACCACGCCTTTCTGGCCCTGCCCGTAGTACACCCGGGCCTGGCCGCCCGGCAGCTGCCATTGCTCGTCGGCCGGGGGCGCCTGCGCGGCGGGCCGCGCGTCCCTCGGGCTGACGAGTCCGAGTGACCCGGCGGCCTTCCTGGCCTTGTCGGTCTTGCTGTCGGCCATGAATGTCTCCTTTCATGCTGCTGACACTGACGAAGAGACATATTGGACATTCGGCACCTTGGATACACATGCGCAGGGCATATTTCACCTGCGAGAACGAGGGTGACGCATGCCTCAGGGATCCCCGGCGCGAAGGGGTGGACCCGTCCCGTCACCTGACCCATGGTGGGCGTCATGGACGATCACCGCATGGCGTCAGCCGGCCCCGAGGTCGAGGAGATCCGCCGTTTCTGGGGGCGGCTCGGGCTCCCCGGGCTCGTCGACGTCCACACGCACTTCATGCCCGAGCGCGTCCTGCACAAGGTCTGGGACTACTTCGACGCGCTCGGATCGCTGACCGGCGGGCTGGAGTGGCCCATCGCCTACCGGCAGGAGGAGGCGCAACGGACCGCCCTGCTGCGGGAGTTCGGGGTGCGGGCCTTCACCGCGATGCTCTACCCGCACAAGCCGGGCATGGCCCGGTGGCTGAACGGCTGGGCGGCCGACTTCGCCCGCCGCACCCCCGACTGCCTGCACACCGCCACCCTTTACCCCGAGCCGGGGGTCGAGACGTACGTCCGGGAGGCCGTCGAAGCCGGCGCGCGGGTGTTCAAGGCGCATGTGCAGGTGGGCGCTTACGACCCGGCCGACGAACTCCTCGACCCCGCATGGGGGTTGCTGGCCGAGGCGCGGGTCCCCGTGGTGATCCACTGCGGCTCCGGGCCCGCGCCCGGCAAGCACACCGGTCCCGAGCCGATCGGGCGGGTGCTGGCGCGCCATCCGCAACTGCGGCTGATCGTCGCGCACATGGGGATGTCCGAGTACGAGGACTTCCTCGGTCTCGCCGAACGTCACGCGCAGGTGCGGCTGGACACGACGATGGCGTTCACCGACTTCAGCGAGGCGCTGATGCCGTTCCCTCGCCGGGCTCTTCCCCGGCTGGCCGAGCTGGGCGACCGCATCCTGCTCGGCTCCGACTTCCCCAACATCCCCTACCCGTACGCGCATCAGCTCCACGCCCTGGAGCGGCTGGGCCTGGGTGAGGAGTGGCTGCGAGCCGTGTGCCACGACAACGGGGCGGCGCTGTTCCGGCTGTGAGGTCCCCGTGGTGGCGAGCAGCCCGCCGATGCGCACCTGCGGACGGAGGGTGGTGAGGTGCGCGCGACCTCGCCGATCATGTGGACGATGGCAGTCGGACGTCGCCGGCGATGCGCGGGACGAACGCGTGGGCCGTGTTGCAGGGGATGGCGATGACGGGCGCGGGTGACAACGGGTGACGGGCCTATGCCTGCTCGGCGTCGAGTTGGTGATCGGCCCAGACGTAGCTCTCGGGCAGCAGTTCGGAGACGGGGACGGTGCGCAGGCGGTCGCGTCGGCCGACGATGACGCCGAGGCCGGGGAAGTAGTCGAGCAGGACCTGACGGCAGCGGCCGCACGGAGGGACGACGCCGCGCTCGCGGTCGCCCACGGCGACGATCGTGTCCAACTCGTACACGCCCTGGGCCGCTGCCGCGCCGATGAGGACCAGTTCGGCGCAGGGGCCGCCGGTGAAGTGGTAGGCGTTCACCGCGGTGACGATCCGGCCGTCCCGGGCACGGGCCGCGGCGGCCATGGTGTGGTTGTCGCCCCGGCAGCGCGTGCGGGCGACGTGGGCCGCGGCTTGCACGAGTTCGTCGTCGACGGGGTGGTCCCGGCCGTCGCCGTCGGAGTCGTCGGCGTGCTCGGGGTGGTCGGTCCGCGTGGTCATCTTCCTTGCCTTCGTCAGGAGTCGGCGAGGCGGACCATGTTGCCCGATGGAACGCGTCAGCGGGCGACGTAGCCGCCGTCCACCGGGAGGGCGACCCCGACGACGAAGCCGGCGCCGGGGCTGCACAGCCACAGCACCGCCTGGGCGATCTCCTCCGCGGTGCCGAGGCGGTTGATGGGCTGGCCGGCCTCTGCCTCGGCGCGGTCGAGCTCGCCCTTGGCGATCATGTCGCTGACCATGGGGGTGTCGATGGTGCCGGGGCACACGGCGTTGATCCGGACGCCGCGCGGGGCGTATTCGAGCGCGGCGCTGGTGGTCAGGCCGATCACCCCGTGCTTGGAGGCGTGGTAGGAGGCACGGCCGGGCAGGCCGACCAGACCGCCGAGCGAGGAGCAGTTGACGACGGCCCCGCTGCCCTGCTCCCGCATATGGCGCAGCTCGTGCTTCATACAGGCCCACATGCCGCGCAGGTTGATGGCGTTGACGCGGTCGAACCTCTCGGCGGGTTCGTCGGCGGCGTCGCTGGGCGGGATCTGGATGCCGGCGTTGTTGTAGGCCATGTCGAGGCGTCCGAAGGTCTCCACGGTGCGGTCGACCGCGGCGGCGACCTGGTCCTCGTCGGCCACGTCGCAGACGAGGGCGAGCGCGCGGTGGCCGGAGCCGGTGAGCTCCTCGACCGCCGCGTTCAGGGCCGCTTCGTCGACGTCGGTGAGGGCGACGGCGGCTCCCGCCTCGGCGAAGGCGCGGGCGGTCGCCAGGCCCATGCCGGAACCGGCTCCGGTGACGAAGGCGACCTGGCCGGTGAAGTCGTATGTCGGGTTCACGTCGTTCTCTTCCCTCGGTCCTGTCAGGGTGCGGCTTCGATGGTGATCTTCTCGGCGCCGGCCAGACGTCCGGCGTCGCCGTCGGCCACCCGGCCGAGGACGATCAGGCCGGTGTCGCGGGAGCCGCCGTCGGTGAGCTCTCCGGCGAGGCCTCCGGTGAGGCTGGCCCCCCGGCCCGGCCCCCCCCGGCCCGAACCCCCCGGCCCGAACCCCCGCGGCCGCCCCCCCCGCCCTGAACCCACGCGGCTCCCCCCGCCCCGCACACTCGACGGTCAGGGCTTGAGGAGGGTCTTGATGGCGCGGCGCTCGTCCATCGCCTTGTAGCCCTCGGCGACCTGGTCCAGGGGGAGGGTGAGGTCGAAGACCTTGCCCGGGTTGATGCGGCCGGACAGGACCCGGTCGATCAGGTCGGGGAGGTAGCGGCGGACCGGGGCGGGGCCGCCGCGCAGGCCGACGTGGGAGAAGAACAGCTCCACGCCGTCGACGGCCACCTCGTGCGGGACGCCGACGAAGCCGACGTTGCCGCCGGGCCGGGTGGAGTGCAGCGCCTGCTGCATGGACTCGGCGGTCCCGACGCACTCCAGCACGGAGTCCGCGCCGATGCCGTCGGTGAGATCCTTGACGCGGGCGATGCCCTCGTCGCCGCGCTCGGAGACGATGTCGGTCGCGCCGAACTCGACGGCGAGCTTCTGACGCGACTCGTGGCGGCTCATGGCGATGATCCGCTCGGCCCCGAGTTCCTTGGCGGCGATGACGCCGCACAGGCCGACCGCGCCGTCGCCGACGACGACGGCGGTGGAGCCGGGCTTCACCTCGGCGGCGAGGGCGGCGTACCAGCCGGTGCCCATCACGTCGGAGACGGCGAGCAGGCTGGGCACCGCCTCGCCGTCCGGGTGCTCGTCGGTGGCGACGAGGGTGCCGTGGGCGTTGGGGATGCGGACGTACTCGGCCTGGCAGGTGCTCATGAACTCGCGGTTCAGACAGTTGGACTGCCAGCCGTTGCGACAGTTGGCGCAGGTGTTGTCCGAGGTGGCGAAGGAGCCGACCACGAACTGGCCCGGCCTGACGTTGGTGACCTCGCCGCCGACCTCCTCGACGATGCCGACGTATTCGTGTCCCATCGGGTGCGGGTCGCCGATGGGTTCCAGGCCGCGGTAGGGCCACAGGTCCGAGCCGCACACGCAAGTGGCGACCGTGCGGATGACGGCGTCGGTCGGCTGGACGATCCTCGGGGTGTCGACGCTCTCGAAACGCACGTCGCCGGGGGCGTGGATGACTGCTCCGTGCATGGTGGTGCTTTCCTTCCCTGCGAGGGGGTGAGCCGCGGCCGGGTCGGGAGAGGCGGCCGGGTACGTCGACCCTCACACGCGGGGGAACGGGCGAAAAGCGGAAGGATTCTTCCTAGGACAGAAACATCCTGGGAAGGAATTCTCCCCCCTTCCTCAAGGGGAATCGATGCCAAGGTGGGAAGCATGACCGGCAACGCACCCCTCAACGAGCTGGGAGAGTTCCTCAAGAAGCGCCGCTCGGAGCTGAGCCCGCGCACCGTCGGCCTGCCCGACAGCGGCCGGCCCCGCAGGGTCGACGGGCTGCGCCGCGAGGAGGTCGCCCAGCTCGCCAGCATCAGCACCGACTACTACACGCGCCTGGAGCAGGGCCGTATGCAGGCGTCCGCGCCCGTCCTGGACGTCCTCGCCCGGGTACTCCACCTGGATGACGACGAGCGCGGCTACCTCTTCCAGCTCGCGGGCAAGGCCACCACCCGCGTCCGCCGCCGCGGCCGGCAGAAGGTGCAGCCCCAGCTTCAGCGGGTCCTGGACGACCTCACCGCCACCCCGGCCGTCGTACAGGGCCGGCGCGGGGACGTCCTCGCCTGGAACGCCCTGGCCGCCGCCCTGGTCACCGATTTCTCCCACGTTCCGGAAAAGCATCGCAACTATCCGCGGATCATCTTCACCGACCCGGCCATGCGCACCCTCTACGCCGACTGGGAGAGCTCCGCCCGGATCGCCGTCGCCCAACTGCGCATGGAGGCCGCGAAATATCCGGAGGACCCCAGCCTGATCGAACTGGTCGGTGAACTGTCCATGCGGGACGAGCAGTTCGCGAAATGGTGGGGCGACCACCGGGTCGCCGCCCGCACCGTGGGCACCAAGACCCTCAACCACCCGGTCGTCGGCGAACTCGTCCTGGACTGGGACACCTTGACCGCCAGCACGGACCCCGACCAGCACCTGACCGTCTGGACGGCCGGACCAGGCTCCGCCACCCACGAGCGGCTCCGCATCCTCGCCTCCTGGGCCGCCGAGCAGAGCCTGTCGCCGTCACGGCCGCTCGACTGACGTAGTCACGGCCGCTCAACTGACGGAGCCCGCGACCGGATGCGGCGACGCGCGGTGGATCGGGCCGGCCAGCTCGGACAGGGGCAGGCCCGTCCCCCGGTGGCTGCGGGCGATGATCTCCGCGGTGATGGAGACGGCCGTCTCCTCGGGTGTGCGCGCTCCGAGGTCGAGGCCGATGGGGGAGTGCAACCGGGCCAACTGGTGCGGTGTGAGGCCGAGTTCACGCAGGAGTCGGAGGCGTTCGTCGTGGGTGCGGCGGGATCCCATCGCGCCGACGTAACCGACGGGCAGGTCCAGTGCGACGCGCAGCAGCGGGATGTCGAACTTGGCGTCGTGGGTGAGGACGCAGACAGCGGTACGGCCGTCCACCTCCGTCCGTTCCAGGTAGCGGTGGGGCCAGTCGGCCACGACCTCGTCCGCGTGCGGGAAACGCGCGGTGGTGGCGAAGACGGGGCGGGCGTCGCAGACGGTGACCCGGTAGCCCAGGAAGCAGCCGGCCCGGCTGAGGGCGGCGGCGAAGTCGACGGCTCCGAACACCAACAGGCGCGGGCGGGACGAGTGGACATGGACGAGGGCGGTCACCGGCTCCGGGCAGCCGGCGCCGTTCCCGCCGACCGTGACGCGTGCGGTGCGTCCCGCCCTCAGGAGGGCTCGTGCCTCTTCCGCAAGGAGGCTGCCGACCGGTCCGCCGGTCAGTGTCCCGTGGGCGGCTGTGCCGTCGCCGAGGACGCTGAGCGTCGAGCCGAGGAGGCCGTCGGGGCCGTCGACGACCTCCGCCACCGCGACGGGCCGGCCCCGGACGACGTCGGCGAGGGCCGCGGCGAGGTGCGGCAGCTCCGCGGGATCGACACGCCGGACCAGGACGTCGAGTTCACCGCCACAGGTCAGCCCGACGGCGAAGGCGTCGTCGTCGGAATAGCCGAACCGGGCGCGCACAGGGCCGCCGTCGCTCCGGAGCACCTCCCGGCACAGCTCGTGGACCGCGCCCTCGACGCAGCCGCCGGATACGCTGCCGACCGCGTCGCCGTGCTCGTCCACCGCGACCGACGTGCCGGCCGGAAGGGGTGCGCTGCCCTGGACGCCGACGACGGTGGCGAGGGCGAAGGGTCGGGCGTCGCGGCACCATCGGTGCAGTGTCTCCGCGATGTTGAACATGGGCCTTTCTCCGTGGTGCGGGGGCGGCACGTGGTGCGAGGGCGGGACGACGGGCCGGTCAGAGCAACGCCTCGGCGGTGATCGGCAGTTCGCGGATCCGGCGGCCCGTGGCGTTGAAGACCGCGTTGGCGATCGCCGGGGCCACGCCGATCATCACCAGCTCGCCGAGACCCTTCACGCCGAGCGGGTCGGCCTCGCGGTCCTCCCCGTCGAGGTAGATCGCCTTGAGGTCGGGGACGTCGGCGTTGACGGGGACGAGGTAGTCGGCGAGGTTCGCGTTCACGATCCGGCCGTCGCGGTGGTCGGTGACCGTGTGCTCCAGCAGGGCTGTGCCGATGCCGCCCACCATGCCGCCGATGGCCTGGCTGTCGGCGAGCTTGGGGCTGATGATGCGGCCCGCGTCGTACACGCCGAGGACGCGCCGCACCCGGACGAGCCCCAGCGTCGCGTCGACGGCTACCTCGGCGAAGGTCGCGTTGTAGCCGTAGAAGGAGTGCCGCTCGGGCCCGGACGGCGGCGCGAAGGAGCCGTCCGCCTCCAGATGGGTGAGGTCGTTGCGGGTCAGCAGCCGCCGGTACGTCTCGCCGCGCGCCGGATCGCCCTTCACGTGCAGCCGGCCGGCCCGGACGACGACATCGCCGGCGGGCACTCCGTACAGCGGTGACTCGCGGTCCCCGACGGCCAGTTCGACCGCCTGACGGCGGACCCGGTCGCAGGCGTCCAGCGTGGCGGAACCGACGCTGGCCATCGTCATCGAGCCGCCGTGCGGCGGGGTCGGCGGGTACAGGGAGTCGCCGAGCCGGAACGTGACCGCGCGCATGGCCAGGCCGAGCGCGTCGGCGGCGACCTGCGTCTGGGAGGTGTAGGTGCCCGGGCCCATGTCGGTGGCTGCGGCGTCGACCAGCGCGGTCCCGTCGGCGTCCAGACGGGCACGCGCCTGTGCCGGGAAGCGGGCGGTGTCGTACACGCCGGCGGCCATGCCCAGCCCGATCAGCCAGTCCCCGTCCCGCCGCGAGCGCGGCCGGGGCGAGCGGCGGTGCCAGCCGAACTCCCGGGCCCCCACGGCGTAGCACTCGCGCAGCCGGCGCGTGGAGAACGGCAGCCCGTTCGACTCGTCCTCGTGCGGCTCGTTGCGCCGGCGCAGCTCGACCGGGTCGACGCCGAGCCGGTGGGCGAGTTCGTCCATGGCCGACTCGATGACGAACGACGCCGTCTGGAAGCCCGGCCCGCGCATGTACAGCGGCGTGGGCAGGTCCAGCGGCACCAGCCGGTAGGCCTGGCGGACGTGGGGCATGCTGTAGAGCATCTGCCCGGCCGACAGGATCGCCTCGCTGAACTTCTCGTACGACGACGTCTCGGCGTCGATCTCGTGGACCGCGGCGTTCAGACGGCCGCGCCGGTCGCTGCCGAGGCGCAGCCGGTACCGGTAGGACGGCCGGAAACCGGTGCCCAGGTACATCTGCGCGCGGCTCAGGACCAGCTTGACCGGACGGCCCGTCTCCCGGGCGGCCAGCGCGGCGACGACCACATGCGGCCAGCAGCGCAGCGCCGTGCCGAAACCGCCGCCCACGAACGGGGAGATGACGCGCACCGCGTTCGACTCGACGCCGAACACCGCCGAGAGTTCGGTCTGCGTGCCCACCACCCACTGGGTCTTGTCCCACACGGTGAGCCGGCCGCCGTCCCAGCGGGCGATCGTGGCGTGCGGCTCCATCGGGTTGTGGTGGTTGCGGGCCGTGCGGTAGGTCAGGTCCAGCCGTACGGGCGCGTCGCGCAGGGCCGCGTCGGCGTCGCCGCGCGCGTAGGCGGTCGGCTCGTCGGGTTCGGCCTCGCGCAGGTCGGTCGAGGGCCGCTCGGCGGCGTAGCCGACCTCGACCAGGCTCGCGCCGTGCTGGGCCGCCTCCAGGGTGGTGGCGATCACGACGGCGACCGGCTGGCCGTGGAAGAGGACCCGGTCGTCCTGGAAGACCCGCAGCCGGCGGCCGGGCGGATTGTTGGAGCCGGGGTTGTCGCGGTACGGCAGCCGGGGCGCGTTGCCGTGGTGGACGACCTTCAGCACACCCGGGTGGGCTTCGGCGGCCCCGGTGTCGATGGAGGTGATCCGGCCGCGTCCGATGCTCGCGTCGACGATGACGGCGTGCACGACGCCGTCGACGTCGTGCTCGGCGGCGTAGAGGGCCTGGCCGGTGACCTTGAGCCGGCCGTCGACCCGGGACAGCGGCGCGCCCACGGCTGCCTGCGGCTGGGGGCTCACGGGCTGGGAGCTCACTGCGTACCTCCTACGACGCGCAGCTGGCGTTCGACGGTCCGCTTCAGCAACTCGATCTTGAAACGGTTGTGCCGCAGCGGCCGGGCTCCTTCCGAGGCGTGCTCGGCGGCGGCCGGCCACAGGGCCGCGGAGGGGCGCTCGCCGACGAGCCGCCGTTCGACGGCGGGCAGCTTCCACGGCACGGTGCCCACGCCGCCGGCGGCGACCTTCGCCTCCCGGATCACCCCGCCGCGGATGTGCAGGGCGACGGCCGCCGAGGTGAGGGCGAACTCGTAGGACTGCCGGTCGCGCACCTTCAGATAGCCCGACCTGAGCGGACGCGGCTGTGCGGGGATGTCGACCGCGGTGATCAACTCGCCCTTTCTCAGGCCCTGTTCACGTTGAGGGGTGCTGCCCGGCCGCAGCAGGAAGTCGGCGAAGGAGACCCGGCGTTCACCGTCCGGGCCCAGCAGCCGCACGCTCGCCTCCAGTGCGGCGAAGGCCACGGCCACGTCGGAGGGGTGGGTGGCCACACAGGCTTCGGAAGTGCCGAGGATCGCGTGCGCGCGGTTGTGGCCGTGCAGCGCGGCGCAACCCGAGCCGGGCTCACGCTTGTTGCAGTCGGCCGTCACATCGCGGAAGTACGTACAGCGGGTGCGCTGCATGATGTTGCCGCCGATGGTCGCCATGTTCCGCAACTGGGCCGAAGCGCTCAGCTCCAGCGCCTGCGACACGACGGGGAACAGCGTGCGCACCTGGGGGTGGGCGGCGGCCTCGGACATGGTCACCAGGGCGCCGACGCGCAGGCCGCCGCCCTCGGTGACGGTGACCTCGTCCAGCGGCAGACCGGAGATGTCGACGAGCGCCTCGGGACGTTCGACGGTCTCCCGCATCAGGTCGACCAGCGTCGTGCCGCCGGCGATGTAACGCCCGCCGCGGCGACCGGCGTCGAGCGCCTCACGGGTGTCGGAGGCACGGGTGTAGGAGAAGGGATGCATGGGGACCGGACCTCACTTCCGGCCCGCGGTCTGCTCGACCGCGCGCACGATCTTGACGTAGCAGCCGCAGCGGCAGATGTTGCCGCTCATCCACTCCCGGATCTCCTCCGGCGAACCGGTGTGACCCTCCTGGATGCAGCCCACGCCCGAGACGATCTGGCCCGGGGTGCAGTAGCCGCACTGGAAGGCGTCCTGGTCGATGAACGCCTGCTGCAACGGGTGCAGCCGCTCCCCGTCGGCCAGTCCCTCGACGGTGGTGACGTCGGCGCCCTCCAGCCGAACGGCGAGCGTGAGGCAGGCGTTGACCCGCCGCCCGTCGACCAGCACCGTGCAGGCCCCGCAAGCCCCGGCGTCGCAACCCTTCTTGGAGCCGGTCAGGCCGAAGTGCTCGCGGAGCAGGTCCAGCAGGGAGGTGCGGTTGTCGACCGTCACGGTCCGGCGCCGGCCGTTGACCGTCAGGGAGACCCGGCTGGACGGTGAGATCCCGGCGGCGGACGCCTCTTCGGCGGCGGACGCTTCTTCGGCGGCGGCGAGGAGGGGCCCGCCGATCACGCCGCCCGCCACGGCGACGCCGCCGACGGCGGTACCGGTGGCGATGAAGGCGCGCCGGCTCGGCGCGTGGGAGGCCCCACTCGATCCGGTAGGAGGTGGGGGAGCGGATTCAGGCAGGTCAGCAGACATACGTACGCCTTCGCATCACAGACGGATCAGTCGTACAGGGGACGTCCGCCGGGAAGTCTCGCACCATCGGCACCACTCGTGGCAGGGAGAGTTTTGTACCCCCCTTGGGCTTTCCCGTTCCTCGCCGCCGGGCTCGTGATCACCCGTATGTGAGGATGTGTCAGTCAGCGTTTCACGAGCGGGGCTCACCCGTTGTGGCGGAACTCGCCCGCCGGCAAGGCGAGTTCGCCTCCCTGCCGGCACGCAGCCCGGAAAGGGATTTCCTCCTTCATGACGACCGACGTGCTCCCCGCCGAGTCCAGAACGGCGCGCCGCATCACCGACTGGCTGGAGCCCAAGAACTGGATCATCGCCGTCACCCTCCTCGTCGGCTGGCACACGGCGGGCTGGACCGGTGTGGGCTGGGGCGTGGTCGGCGCGTTCTTCGCGGCGCTCGTCCCGCTCGCCTTCATCAAGTACGGGATGCGCAAGGGGTATGTGGGGGACCGGCACGTCGGCGCGAGGACCCCGCGGCTCGTGGTGATGAGCCTCGCCCTGCTCTCCGTGGCCGCCGGCATCGTCCTCATGGCCCTCGCCGACGCCCCGCGCACGATGATCGCCCTCATCGTGACGATGCTGGTCTCGCTGACCATCCTCGTGCTGATCACCTTCGCCTGGAAGATCTCCGTCCACCAGGCCGTCTCCGCGGGCGCCTGCGCGATCCTCATACAGACCTACGGCCCCTGGACGGCCCTCGGGTTCCTCCTGGTCGTCCTCGTCGGCTGGTCCCGGATCGCACTGCGCGACCACACCCGCAACCAGGTCATCGCCGGCACAGTCCTCGGCACCGTCCTCGCCGCGACGGTGTTCCAAATGGCACGGTGACCGACTCGCCGCGACCGAGGGTCACTGCCGACCGAGGCAGAGGCTAGCGCGGCGGTACGGCTTCTGACCTCGGTGAACGGAACGCGGTCCGCGCACAAAGATGCGTCAGCTCGTCGTTGACCGGCGATCGCCGACAGCGCCAGGGTGAGGGAGGCGCCGGCGGGAAGCGGGCCCGCGAACGAGTGCAGGAGGCCGTGATGCTTCGGACGGACGAATCTGAACCCATCGCATCCCGGGAAGAACTGGTCTTCCAGCGCTGCCTGTGGTGCGGCACCCCGGCCTACCGCCGTTCGTTCTGCCGCGCCTGCGGATCCACGGCCTTCCAGCGGGAGCGCAGCGCGGGCGCGGGCGGTCTCGTGCGCCGGGTCGGGCAGGTCCCGCAGAGCACCTGGCTCGTCGCGATGGACGAGGGTTTCACCGTGGTCTGCCAGGTCACCGCGAACGCGCCGGCCGTGGTCGCGGTCGGGGCGAGGGTCCGTGTCGTACGGGCCGACGCCTCCCCCGGCCAGGGGCATCCCCTCGTCGAACTCACCTACCGGGCGACCTCCTCGGAGCGCCGTCCATGACCTCAGGAGCCACACATGCCCGGCAAGCCGCTGAAGGATCCCCTCGAACTGCTCGACATCGCCTCCGTCCTCACCGAGGAGGAACGCGAAATCCAGGCCACCGTCGCCAAGTTCCTCGCCGACCGGGTGCGCCCACACCTCGGCGAGTGGTTCGAGAACGCCCACTTCGCCCGCGAACTCGCGCCCGAGCTGGGCAAGTTGGGCGTGCTCGGCATGCATCTCGACGGGTACGGCTGTGCCGGGACGAACGCCGTCAGCTATGGACTCGCCTGTCTGGAACTGGAGGCGGCCGACTCGGGGTTCCGCAGCTTCGTCTCCGTGCAGGGCTCGCTGTCGATGTTCTCCATCTGGAAGTGGGGTTCAGAGGAGCAGAAGCGGGAGTGGCTGCCCCGGCTGGCCTTGGGCGAGGCGATCGGCTGCTTCGGGCTCACCGAGCCCGACTTCGGCAGCAACCCGGCCGGGATGCGCACCCGGGCCGTGCGCGACGGCGGCGACTGGATCCTGAACGGCTCCAAGATGTGGATCACCAACGGCGGCATCGCCGACGTCGCCACCGTCTGGGCGCAGACCGAGGACGGCGTCCGCGGCTTCCTCGTGCCGCGCGGCACACCCGGCTTCACCACCCAGGACATCAAGCACAAGATGTCCCTGCGCGCCTCCATCACCTCCGAGCTGTCCTTCGACGACGTCCGGCTGCCCGACTCGGCCCGGCTGCCGCTCGCGGAGGGCCTGCGCGGACCGCTGTCCTGCCTGAACGAGGCCCGCTTCGGCATCCTCTTCGGCGCGGTCGGGGCGGCCCGGGACTCGATCCAGGCCGCCGTCGACTACGCCGACTCCCGGGTGCAGTTCGGTCGGCCGATCAGCGCCTTCCAGCTCACGCAGAAGAAGCTCGCCGACATGGCCGTCTCGCTGGGCAACGCGGCCCTGCTCGCGCTGCACCTGGGCCGGTTGAAGGACCGGCACCGCATCCGCCCCGAGCAGATCAGCGTCGGCAAGCTCAACAACGTCCGAGAGGCGATCGCCATCGCGCGGGAGTGCCGCACGATCCTCGGGGCCAACGGGATCTCCCTGGAGTACTCGCCGCTGCGCCACGCCAACAACCTTGAATCGGTGCTGACTTACGAAGGCACCAGCGAGATGCACACCCTGGTCGTCGGCCAGGCGATCACCGGGCAGGCGGCGTTCCGCTGAGCGCGCCGCACGGCTGACCGTCCCGGGTCAGGCCGGCGTCCCGGTCACCGTCGTTCCCGACCTGGTGACGTGGTACGTCACCGTGGAGCCGCTCCAGAAATGGAAAGTGAGCGTGATCCGCGAGCCGTCCCTGACCGCGTCGAAGAACTTGGGAGTCAGCTTGATGGCGTCGCTCGTGTAGGCCGAGAAGGCGACGTCCCACTCCTGGAAGGGGGTCCAGCTCGCCGGGCCGGCGTTGCTCCCGTCGTCGTACCTGGCCTCCATGGTCGCCAGCATGTCTCCCCGGAACTGCGTGGGGATGGCGAAGGCGTTCGTGTTCCCCGTGGTGTTCGAGAGCACCGGCGTGTCAGCGGTGATGACGTCGATCCGCCATGGGACGCCTCGCGAGAACCTCGCTTCGATCGTCGAGTTGACGCCGTACGCCCGGTCACCGGCCAGTTCGGTGAGCGCGGCGGCGGTCAGGGTGAGCTGGTTGCCGGTGACGGTGTAGTCCCTGCCGCGCACCAGGTTGCGGGTGCCGTGCCGCAGGCCCTGGAAGTCGGTGCCGTTCGGGTTGAGGGTGAGCGTCCGACTCGGTACGGCACCCGACTTGGGGAGGAACAGCAGGTCGCTGGAGGCGGTTCCGGAGCGGGTGGTCCAGCTCGACTTGATCTGGGCGAAGAGCTCCGGGTCGCGCCACTGGAGGGTGGTGCGGTTCAGGAACTGGCCTGCGTCCCACAGCATGGTGGTGAGCTGGCGGCGGCGGGCGTGGTCGCCGAGGAACTCGAAGTACTTGCGCTGTTCGCCGCGTTCGATGATGCCGGGGCGGTTGTGGTCGTAGGCCAGCAGCGCGTACTCGCCGATGAGGACCGGGATGCCGCGTGCGGTGAACGTGTTGTGGGCACGGTCGAACGTCTCGGTCAGGTCCCTTTCCGAGGTGGCGTCGAAGCGGGTGTAGCCGGCGATGTTCACGCTGAACGGCCACCAGCCGTAGAAGTGGATCGTCGTGGCCACCATCGGATCGCGCAGGGCGGTCAACTCCGTTGCCAGCGCGTCCAGTCGGCCCTGGTCGGCGTTGGTGTACAGGGTGGGCAGCACGAGCAGCCGGTTCGTGTTCGCGCCGCCGGAGTCGCGGACGATCCGGTGGAACACCCGGTTGAGTTCGGCCAGCAGCCGGTAGTTCTCCTCGTCGCCGGAAGTGCCGGTGAAGGTCGGCTCGTTGATGCTCTCGAACACCAACCGGGCCGACCGGTCGCGGAATTCGGCCGCTATCTGGGTCCAGGTGGCGGTGTAACGGGCGAGGACGGCGTCGTGGTCGGTGGGGAGGGTGTTGACCCACATCCACGAGTCGTGGTGCATGTTGAGCAGCACGTACAGGTCCTCGGCGAGCGCCCAGTCGACGACCTGCCGCACCTTCGCCGTCCACGCCGGGTCGATCGTGTAGCCGGGGGCGGGGCCCTGGTGGATGCCCCAGGTGACGGGCAGGCGGATGCTCTTGAAGCCCTGGGACTTGACCTTCCTCAGCAGTTCGCGGGTGACCGGCGGGTTGCCCCAGGAGGTCTCGTCGGGGATGGCGTCGTAGGTGTTGCCCATGTTCCAGCCGGGCTGCATGGCCGCCACCGCGCTGCGGGCGGCCGGGGCGCTGGGCGGGGGAACGGGCGGATCGTCGGCGGCCCGCGCGGCGGCGGGGGCCAGCGGGAGCAGGACGATCGCCAGGAGGAGCGCCGTCAGTCTGCGTGGGGGGCGCGACGAGCGGCGTCGTCGCGAAGGGAAGCTCGCCCATGTTCTCGTCATCACGTGCACCTTTCGGGAGTGGGGGGAAGCGAACGATGAGAGAAACTTTCGCTGTGCGCGGCGGAGAAATTAACATGAAGCTGTGAGCGAGGCCACAGTTCCGTCGGCCGGAGATGCCAAGATGGCCGGGCACAACCGGACGACGACGATGGGGAAGACGACCTTGGCGGACAACGCGGGCGACGCAGAGAGCGCGGACGGCTCGGCCGACCGGCCGGTGGACCGGGACGGCGGGCGGGGCGACTCGTCCCGGCCGGTCACCATCGCGTACATCGCCGAGTCGGCCGGGGTCTCGGTCCCGACCGTGTCCAAGGTGATCAACGGCAAGTCGGGAGTCTCCGCCGACACCCGCGCCCGGGTCGAGGCCCTGGTCGAGCGGTACGGCTACCGCAGGCCCACCGGCGCCCACCGGAACAACGTCGTGGAGCTGGTGTTCCGCGAGCTCAAGCACATGTGGGCGGTCGAGATCATCCGGGGCGTCGAGCAGGTGGCCCGCCGGCACCGCGTGGGCGTCATGGTGTCCGAGTTCGGCCTGCACGACACGGACCCGCCCGCCTGGGACGACACCGTCTCCCGGCGTCCCAACTGCGTCCTGTCCGTGGCCCAGCTCTCCGAGGCCGAACGCGAGCAACTCAAGGCCAAGGGCATCCCGTTCGTCGTCTTCGACCCGGCGGCCGAACTGCCGGACGACGTCCCGTTCGTGGGCGCGACCAACTGGTCCGGCGGCCGGACCGCCACCCGGCACCTCACCGAACTCGGACACCGCCGCATCGCCATGATCGGCGGCCCCCAGGACCAGCTGTACTGCTGCGCCCGACTCGACGGCCACCGTTCCGCGATGCAGGCCGCCGGTCTGCCGGTCGGTCCTGAACTCGTCGTGCACGCCCCGCTCACCGTCGAGGACGGCTGCGAGGCGGCGCGCGCCCTGCTGGCCCTGCCCGACCGGCCGACGGCCGTGTTCACCACCAACGACCTCCAGGCGCTCGGCGTCTACCGGGCGGCCCGCGAGGCCGGCCTGCGCATCCCCGACGACCTCAGCGTCGTCGGCTTCGACGATCTGCCGGTGGTGGCCTGGGTGGACCCGCCCCTGACCACTGTCCACCAGCCCCTCACCGAAATGGCCGTGGCCGCGACCGAGTTGGCGCTCACGCTCGGCCGCGGGGAGGAGGCGCCCCAGGTCGGGCTGGAGATCGCCACCAAGCTCACGGTCCGGTCCAGCACGGCCCCGCCGCCCAAGGGGCATTGACTCCGGGACAAGGACCATTGACCCCGGGACAAGGGGCATTGACCCCGGGCCCGGCCCCTGACTAGCCTCGCTGCACGGAAACTATCCATCGCTGAGTGAGAAACTTTCGCCCCTCGATCCGGCAAGGGGCAGTCGAACCAGTGAAAGGACCCATGAGGGTGTCCACCGTGCCCGCGACAGGCCGCACCGTCAGCAACCCCGTGATCCCCGGCTTCCACCCCGACCCCTCCGTCTGCCGCGCGGGCGACGACTACTACCTCGCGTGCTCCAGCTTCGAGTACTTCCCCGGCGTGCCCCTCTTCCACAGCCGGGACCTGGTGCACTGGACCCAGATCGGCAACGCCCTCGACCGCCCGAGCCAGCTGCGCCTGCCGCTCGACTCGCCCTCCTCCGGCGGGATCTACGCGCCCACCCTGCGCCACCACGACGGCCGCTTCTGGCTGATCGTCACCAACGTCAGCGGCGACGGCAACCTCCTGTTCACGGCCACCGACCCGGCCGGCCCCTGGTCCGACCCCATTCCGCTGCCCGGCGTGCACGGCATCGACCCCGACCTCGCCTGGGACGACGACGGCGTCTGCTGGTGCACCACGGCCGGGGTCGGACAGGTGAGCCTCGACCCTCACACCGGCGAGACGACGGGACCCCAGCGCCGGATCTGGTCCGGCACCCCCGGCGCGAAGGCCCCCGAAGCCCCGCACCTCTACCGGATCGGCGACTACTGGTACCTGCTCATCGCCGAGGGCGGCACCGAGCGCTGCCACGGCGTCTCCGTGGCCCGCGGCCGCACGCCCACGGGCCCCTTCGAGCCGTGCCCCCACAACCCCGTCCTCACCCACCGGGGCACCGACCACCCCGTCCAGAACACCGGCCACGCGGACCTCGCCCAGGCGCCCGACGGCTCCTGGTGGATGGTGCTGCTCGGCGTGCGGCCCGGTGGCGGCACACCCGGCTGGCACGTCCTGGGCCGGGAGACGTTCCTCGCGCCGGTCGACTGGGTCGACGGCTGGCCGGTCGTCGGCGAAGTCCCGTCCGTCCTGCCCGCGCCCGCCTGGCCGCTGCATCCCCCCGCCGCCGCTCCGGATGCCAGGGACGACTTCGACCTCAGCGAACTCGCCCCGCACTGGGTGTCGTTGCGCCACCGCCCGGCGGAGGCCTGCACGACCAAGGAACGCCCAGGCTCGCTGACCCTGCGGGCCCGCGGCGGCTCGCTCGACGACACCGACGTGACGTTCGTCGGCCGCCGGCAGCAGCACCTGTCATGCCGGGTGCGCGCCCTGGCCGACGTGACCGAAGGACGCGGCGGCCTCGCCGTCCGTCTCGACGAGCACCACCACTACGACATCGAGGCCACGCCCGGCGAGGTGTTGGTCCGGGCGCGCGTCGGCCCGCTGAACACCGTCGTGGCGTCCCGGCCGATCCCTGCCGGACCCGTGGTGCTGCGCATCGACGTGACCGCCACGCGGACGCTCCAGGACGCGCGCACCGGCCCCGACACCGTCAGGATCGGCGTCGAGGAACCGGACGGCACGTTCCTCGAACTCGCCCTGCTGGACGGCCGGTACCTCTCCACGGAGGTCGCCGGCGGCTTCACCGGCCGGGTCATCGGCATGTTCGCCGCAGCGGGATCCGTCCACTTCGACTGGTTCGACTACGAGCCGCTCGACTGAGCCGCGGACCGGCGACGACACGCGCGGGGCGGGGCGGGCCGGGGCAGGGGCCGAGGCTACGGGGTGGACCCGCGCGCACTGTCCTCGTCCTCCGTCGCGCCCCAGGCCGCGAGGAGCCGAAGGGCGTCGGCGTCCGGGTGTGGGGCGGGGCGCTGTAGGCGGTGAGGGTCAGGCCCGGCTGGGCGGGGAGTTCCATGGCGTCGAAGTCGAGGGAGAGGACGCCGATCGCGGGGTGGCGGAAGGACTTGCGGCCGGTGTGGTGCAGGCGCACGTTGTGCCGGGCCCACGCCGTGCGGAACTCCTCGCTGCGGGTGACCAGTTCGCCGATGAGTCCGGTCAGTTCGGTGTCGTTCGGGGCGCGCCCGGCCTGGCGACGGGGACGGCACCACCTGGCTGGAGCCGGTCACCGACGAGCAGTACGCGACCGCCCTCGCCGGGCTCGCCGGCTGACCACGCCCGTGCCGCCGCCGGCCGGCGCGGGGACGCCGGCGGGTCAGGCGCGCACCGCGTAGACGTAACCGTCGTCGCTGCCGAAGTAGACGACGCCGTCCGCCACGGCCGGGGTCGACTTCACCGGATCGCCGGTCGGGAACGACCAGAGCACCTCGCCGGTGTCGACGTCCAGCGCGTACAGGCGGGCGTCGTCGCTCCCGGCGTAGAGCACGCCCCCGGCGGCGACGGGTGACGACTCGGTGCTGTCGCCGAGGGTGGACGACCACTTCTCCTCGCCGCTGTCCGAGGCCAGGACGTGCACCGCGTCGTCGCCGCCGCTGACATGGACGACGCCGTTCAGGACCAGCGGCCGGGTCGCCACCGGGCCGCCCGTGGCGAACTCCCAGGCGCGGTCGCCGGTCGTGGCGTCCAGGGCGTACAGACGGCCGCTGTCGGCGCCCATGTAGACGGCGCCCTCGTGTACGGCGGGGGAGCCCGGCGCCGACTCGCCCCCGATGTGGAACGACCACGCCTGCTTGCCGGTCGCGGCGTCCAGGGCGTAGAGGCAGCCGCAGTCGCTGCCGACGTACACGAGGCCGTTCGCGACGGCGGGCGACGAGCGTACGGGGTCGCCGGTGTCGTAGACCCATTTCCTCCTGCCGGTCGCGGAGTCGACCGCGTGCAGGTTGCCGTCGTCGCTGCCGATGTAGACGGCGCCGTCGGCGACGGCGGGGGAGGAGCGTACGGGGCTGCCGGTCTCGTAGGTCCAAGTCGCCTTGCCGGTTGCGGAGTTGACCGCGTGCAGCTTGCCGTCGTCGCTGCCTACGTACACCATGCCGTTCGCCACAGCGGACGAGGAGTGCACGGGGACGCCGATGTGGTACGACCACTTCTGGTCGCCCGACTCGGCGTCCAGGGCGTAGAGACAGCCGCAGTCGCTGCCCACGTAGACCACACCGTCCACCACCGTCGGCGACGAGCGCACGGGGTCGCCCGTGTCGAACACCCAGAGCTTTCGGGCCGTCGGCTCGGCGCTGGGGGACGGGGAGTCGTCCGTCGCGGAAGGGGTGGGGGTGCTCGTGGGTGATGTGGCGGAGGGGTCGCCGTCGTGTTCGAGCAGCTTCCAGCCGGCGAAGGCTCCGCCGAGCCCGACCGCCGCCGCGGTGAGGCCCAGAAGGAGGGCCCGACGGGTGGGGGACGGCGGTGGGGGTGGTGCCGGAGCGCCGATCGGCAGCCCCGCGGGCCTGGGCGGCCCTGGGAGGACCGGGGCGGGCCAGCCCGCGTGGGGCGATGCGGGCTGTGGCTGCGACTGCGGCTGCGAGGGGAGCGGGGCTGCGGGCGGCGGCCACCAGGGCTGCGTCGGCGCGCTGTGGACGGGCGGCGGGGGGACGGGCGGGGGTGAGGAGGGAGGCGGGGGAGGGGGGAGCGGGCTTGGGCTGGGGCTCGGCGGGCTCGGGACCGGGTTCGAGTTCGGGACCGGGTTCGGGCTGGGACTGGAGCTGCTTGGACTCGGGTCCGGGCTTGGACTCCGGTTCGGAGAGTCCCCCTTCTCCTCCGCGCCCGAGGTTCCCGCAGGGGCGGCGACGGCTGGTTCCGGCAGGGGCGACTCGCTGCGCGGCTCGGAAGGAGTCGCGGCCTCCGGCCGAGGCTCTGCTTCCGGCTCTTGGCGCGGCACCGGCACCGGCACTTGCTGTGAGACCGGCACCGGCGCTTGCCCCGGCTCAGGCTCCCGCACTCGCTCCGGCTCCGGCCCCCGCACCGGCGCTTGCTCCGTCTCAGCCTCCCGCACCGACACCGGCGCTTGCTCCAGCTCAGACTCCCGCACCGGAGCCGGCGCTTGCTCCGTCTCAGCCCCCCGCACCGACACCGGCGCTTGCTCCAGCTCAGACTCCCGCACCGGAGCCGGAGACGGAGACGGCACCGGCACCGGTGGCGTGCTCGGCAGCGACGCCGACGTCTGTTCGCGGACCTCGCGGGCCACGACCGGCGGCATCCACTCCAGCTCGGTCGGCGAGCCCGCCGTGCCGATGCCGGCGTCGCCCGCCTCGGCCAGCCGCCCCAGCAGCGCGGGCACCTCCGGGCGGCGCTCGGGTTCCTTCTCCAGGCAGTCGGCCACGATGTCGCGGAGCACGGACGGGACACGGTCGAGGTCCGGAGTCTCGTACACCGTGCGGAAGTTGAGCGCGTTCGCCGGGCCGGTGCCGAAGGGCCCCGCGCCGGTGGCGACGTAGACGAGGACCGAGCCGACGGAGAACACGTCGCTCGGCGTGCCCACCGGCTCGCCCGTGAGCTGCTCGGGGGACATGAAGCCGGGGGTGCCGACGACCGTGCCGGCATGGGTGAGTTGGGTGAGCATGCTGCTCACCTCGACCGCGCGGGAGATCCCGAAGTCGATCACCCGCGGTCCGTCGACCGCGAGCAGGACATTGGACGGCTTGAGGTCCCGGTGGATCACGCCCGCCGCGTGGATCGCCTCGAGCGCCTCCGCCAGCCCGGCCCCCAGGGCGAGCGTCGGCTGCTGCGGCCACGGCCCGTGCGCCGCCAGCGCCTCGCCCAGCGACATTCCGGGCACGAAGAGCGTGGCCAGCCAGGGCGGCGAGCCCTCCGGGTCGGCGTCGACGACCCCCGCGGTGAACGCGCCGTTGACGCGGCGGGCGGCGGCCGTCTCGCGGGCGAAGCGCCGCCGGAAGTCCGGGTCGCCGGCGAGTTCCGGGCGCACCACCTTGACGGCCACCGGGCGACCGCCCGGCGAACGCCCCAGATAGACCTGGCCCATGCCGCCGGCGCCGAGACGGGCCACGATCCGGTACCGTCCGACGACACGCGGATCGCCCGGTTCCAGGTCTGTGAACGTCCCCATCCGCGCTGCCCCTCCCCCCGACGGCGCTGGCGCGCCGCTGCCTACGAGTCAGAGCTTCCCAGGACCAGCACCTGGATCGCCAGCACCGCGGCACCGCGCGCCCAGTCGTGAAAGTCTGACACCTTTGTCTCCAGGCGGACGGGCGCGGCCAGCGGGTCGCGGTGGGCGCGGACGGTTTCCCGCACGGTCGTCCCGGCCACCTCCATCAGGCCGACTCCCTCGCCAGCGAGCAGGATTTTTTGCGGCATGACGAAGTTGGAGATCTGGGCGACCAGGGTGCCCAGCGCGCGGGCCGCCTCGTTCACGATACGGGCCGGCATGGGCTCGCCCGCGGCGGCGCCGGCGAGGATCTCCTCGTAGGTGAGGTCACGTCCGGAGGCCGCCCGGATCTGGTAGCGGATACTGGGGATGGTCAACAGCGAGACGGCGCTGCCGCGTTGCCCTTCGGGGGTGAGCGGCCCGTTCGGGTCGACGATCCAGTGCCGGCCGAAGCCGCGGTCCTCCTCGACGCACGGCACCCGCCTGCCGCCGAGGACGAGGCCGTAGCCGATGCCCGCGCCGATGGTGAGGACGACGAACCGGTCGAGTCCGCGGCCGGCGCCGAACCAGGTCTCCGCCTCGACGAGCGCGGCGACGTCGTTGTCGACGACCACGGGCAGCGCGGTGCGCTCCTCGACGAGGGCGGCGAGCGGTACGTCCTGCCAGTCGAGGAAGGGTGACTCGCCGACCGTGGCGCGGTCCCGGACGAGGCCGCCGACGCCGATGCCGACGCCCGCGATCCTCGGGTGGGTGCGGGTGAGTTCGGCCGTCATCTCCGCGAGCCGGTCGGCGACCCGCTCCGGGTCATGGGTGGTGAGCGGCCGGTCGTAGCGGGTGACGACGTCGCTCCGAAGCGTGGTGACGACTCCGTACACCATATCGGCGGTGATCTTGAAGCCGAGGAAGAGGCGGGAGTCGGCGACGATGTCCAGCGGCTGCGAGGGGCGGCCCTGGCGTACTTCCGTCGGTGTGGCGTCCTCGCCGGTCCCCACCAGCAGGCCCGACTCGATCAGCGGTTTGGTCAGCCGGGTCAGGCTGCCCGCGGACAGGCCGAGCCGGCGGGCCAGTTCGGTGCGTGAGAGCGGTCCGTGCACGAGGACCTCGATCGCCACGGCGCGTTCCCCGGGACTGAGCGGCAGCCAACTGGCGGCGAGTGCGGTCATGGCGGTCAGACTCCCACAGACGCTGTTTGTTTCATCATGGAAATAACAAGGTCCACTGTAGAGGTGCGATGCCGCTTCCGGGAGATGTCCGCACGGCTATTGACGCGAGGATTCTTTTGCGTCAAAAGTAAGTCGGGAGGACGAGCCGCCGATGAGGGAGCCCTCGATGACCGTCGCCTCCAGCAGCCCACCACCCGGCCTGCCCCTGGGCAGCGACCCGGCGGCCCCGCCGTCGACCGCCGCGCCGACGACCAAGCCCCGGAAGGGCAGGGCGCGCGCCCGTGGGGACGGAGCCCTGGCCGCCGTCTTCGTCGCCCCCGCGATGCTGGGCTTCCTGGTGTTCCTGCTCTGGCCGACCCTGCGCGGGGTCTATCTCAGCTTCACCCGCTTCAACCTGCTGACCCCGGCGGAGTGGGTGGGCCTCGACAACTACACCCGCATGGTCCAAGATCCCATCTTCTGGGACTCGTTGACGGTCACCGTCGAGTACGTGCTCATCAACATCGGCGTGCAGACGGTCGCGGCGCTCGCCGTCGCCGTACTGCTGCAACGCCTCACCCAGTCCGCCGTGCTGCGCGGCGTCGTGCTGACGCCGTACCTGATGTCCAACGTGGTCGCCGGCATCGTCTGGCTGTGGATCCTCGACACCCAGCTCGGCATCGGCAACGAGATCGTCTCCGCCGTCGGCGCCGACCGCATCCCGTTCCTTGCGGACGAGACCTGGGCCGTCCCCACGATCGCGCTCATCAACGTGTGGCGGCACGTCGGCTACACCGCGCTGCTGCTCTTCGCGGGCCTCCAGGCCATCCCGAACGACGTCTACGAGGCCGCCAAGGTGGACGGCGCGAGCGAGTGGCGGATGTTCTGGCGGATCACCATGCCACTGCTCAGGCCCGTCCTCGCGGTCGTCCTCATCATGACGGTGATCGGCTCGTTCCAGGTGTTCGACACCGTCGCGGTGACCACCGCGGGCGGACCCGCCAACGCCACGAACGTGCTCCAGTTCTACATCTACGGGGCCGCGTTCGGCCGTTTCCAGTTCGGCTACGCCTCCGCGATGTCCGTGGCCCTGCTCGTGGTGCTCAGCGCGATCACCCTCATCCAGTACCGGCTCACCCGGGCCGGCCAGACCGACCTCGGCTGACAGGGGAGTGACCGACATGGCCGCCGTGACCCCGACGACCACGGACGTACGCCGCGTGAGGCGCAGGCCCTCCCTCGGGCGGATCGTGGCCTGGACGGTGATGACCGCGATCGTCCTCATCACCCTGCTGCCGTTCTACTGGATCCTGCGCACCGCGCTGTCCGGCAACACGGCGCTCGCCGCGCACCCCGGCGACCCGCTGCCCGTCGACCCGACGACCGGTGGGTTCGAACGGGCCCTCGGGCTCCAGTCGTCCGAGGAGGCGATCGCCCAGGGCGGCTCCGGCGGCGGGCTCAGGTTCTGGCGCTACCTGATCAACTCGGTCGTCGTGTCGACCCTGATCACGTTCTGCCAGATCCTCTTCTCCGCCATGGCCGCGTACGCCTTCGCCCGGCTGCGCTGGCGCGGACGGGACAAGGTCTTCGGGCTGTTCCTGGCCGGGCTGATGGTGCCCGCGATCTTCACCCTGCTGCCGAACTTCGTCCTCATCAAACAACTCGGCCTCATCGACACCCTGTTGGGCGTCGCCCTGCCCACGATGTTCATGACGCCGTTCGCGGTGTTCTTCCTGCGGCAGTTCTTCATGAACGTGCCCCGGGAGGTCGAGGAGGCGGCCCTGCTCGACGGCGCCGGGAAGATCCGCGTCTTCTTCCGGGTGATGCTGCCGATGGCCTCCACGCCCGTCCTCACCCTGGGCGTGCTGACCTACATCACCTCCTGGAACGACTACTTCTGGCCGCTGATGGTCTCCTACAGCGACAGCTCGCGCGTGCTGACCGTGGCCCTGGCCGTCTTCCGGGCGCAGACCCCGCAGACCGGCTACGACTGGTCCGGCCTGATGGCCGCCACCCTCATCGCCGCGCTCCCGATGCTCGTGCTCTTCGCGCTCTTCGCGCGCCGCATCGTCAGCTCCATCAGCTTCACCGGGATCAAGTGAGGGGACAGGAATGCGAATTCGAATGCGTACGGTCGTCGCACTGACCGGAGCGCTGGCACTGTCCCTGGCGACCGGATGCGCGAAGGGCGCCGCAGGATCCGACGCCCGCACGGTCACCTACTGGCTGTGGGACGCCAACCAGCTCCCCGCCTACCAGGCCTGCGCCGAGGGCTTCGAGAAGGCCAACCCGGGACTCAGGGTGAACATCACACAGATGGGCTGGGAGGACTACTGGACCAAGCTCACCGCGAGCTTCATCGCGGGCACCCAGCCCGACGTGTTCACCGACCACGTCCAGAAGTTCGGCCAGTTCGCCGACCTGGAGGTGCTCGAACCGCTCGACGACCTCGGCATCGACGACAAGGCCTACCAGCCCGGCCTCGCCGCCAACTGGATCGGCCAGGACGGTCACCGCTACGGCGCCCCCAAGGACTGGGACACCGTCGCGCTCTTCTACAACGAGAAGCTGGCGAAGGCCGCGGGACTCACCCCCGCGCAGCTCGACGGCCTCTCCTGGAACCCGAAGGACGGCGGCAGCTTCGAGAAGGCGATCGCCCGCCTCACCGTCGACGTCAACGGCAGGCGGGGCGACGAACCCGGCTTCGACCGCGAGCGCGTCAAGGTGTACGGCCTCGCCACCGCGGGAGGGGGCGACGGCGACGGCCAGACCCAGTGGAGTCCGTTCACCGGCTCCGCCGGCTGGGACTACACCGACAAGAAGCGCTGGGGAACCGAGTACCGGTACGACGACAAGACCTTCCAGTCCGTCGTCTCCTGGTACTTCGGCCTGGCGAAGAAGGGCTACCTGGCCCCCCTCGCCGACTACAGCGCCGGCGCCAACCCCGCCAACGCGCAGATCGCCGCGGGCAAGGCGGCCGTCGCCTTCGACGGCGCGTGGATGATCTCGACGTACCACGGCTTCAAGGGCCTCGACGTGGGCGCCGCCCGCACGCCCACCGGCCCCACCGGCAAACGCGCCACCATGATGAACGGGCTCGCCGACTCCGTCACCAAGAACGCCCGCAACAAGCAGGGCGCGAAGAAGTGGGTGCGGTACCTGGCCTCCGACGCGTGCCAGAAGACGGTGGGCGGCTACGGCATCGTCTTCCCGGCCACGCCCGCCGGCACCCGGGCCGCCGTCGCCGCGTACGCGAAGAAGGGCGTCGACGTCTCGGCGTTCACCCGGCCGGTCGCCGACCGGCGGGAGTCCACCACCTTCACCTATCCGATCACCGACTACGCGGCGGACGTGTACGCGCTGATGCGGCCCGCCATGCAGGACATCTACGGCAACGGGGCGCCGGTCGGCGACCTCGACGAGACCACCCGACAGATCAACCGCATCCTCGACCAGTGAAGGGCACGCCACCCATGACGTTCTCCCTCGGCATCGTCGGCGCCGGCCAGTTCTCCGGCCAGTTCGCCAGGCTGTTCCTGGCCCACCCCGGCGTAGGCGACGTCTACGTCACCGACCTGCTCCCGGAGCGGGCCGAGCGACTCGCCGCCGCCGAAGGCCTGACGGGCACGTTCCCCTCGTACGAGGCGATGCTGGAGTCGGAGGCCGTCGACGCCGTCGCGATCTTCACCCAGCGCTGGACCCACGGCCCGCTGGTGCTCCAGGGCCTCGACGCGGGCAAACACGTGTACTCCGCCGTCCCCATGGCGATCTCCACCGAGGAGATCGCGGCGATCATCGACACGGTCAAGGCGACCGGACTGACGTACATGATGGGCGAGACCAGCCAGTACAATCCGGCGACCGTGCACGCGCGCGACCGGATCGCCCAGGGCGCCTTCGGCCGCCTCTTCTACGCCGAGGGCGACTACGTCCACGACATGGACCTGGGCTTCTACGAGGCCTACCAGTACAGCGGCGGCGACGACTGGAAGGCCACCGCGAGCTACCCGCCGCTGCTCTACCCGACCCACTCGGTCGGCGGGGTGCTGGGCGCCTGGCAGACGCACGCCGTGAGCGTCTCCGCGATCGGGGTCGTCGACGAGCGCGGCGACGGCGTCTTCGACAAGTCGGTCAGCCGGTTCGGCAACGACTTCTCCAACGCCACCGCGCTGTTCGAGGTGGCGGGCGGCGGATCGTTCCGCACGAACGAGTTCCGGCGGGTCGGCTACCCCTCGCACATCCGCGAGTCGCGCTTCAGGTTCTTCGGCACGGACGCCAGCATGGAGCAGCTCGCCACGGTGGCCCTGTGGCAGGACAAGAGCGGGGTGACCGACATCAGCGAACTCCTCGAACCCAAGCCCACGATGGCCCCCGACGACCCCTCGCTCCAGCACATCGCCCCCGACCTCAGGGCCGCCTTCACCTCCGGCTCGGCCCCCGTGCACGACCGGTCGCGGCTGCCGCGGGAGTTCGACCACCTCCACAACGGACACGAGGGAAGCCACCACTTCCTGGTGGACGACTTCGTGACCGCGGTCGCCACCCGGACGCTGCCGTCCGTGAACGCGTGGGTGGCGGCCCGCTACACCCTGCCCGGCATCGTCGCGCACGAGTCCGCCCTGGGCGGCGGGGTCCGGCTGGAGATCCCGGACTTCGGGGACGCCCCGCAGCTGTGAAGTCCCGCGCGGTCCAGCCGTCTTCGGCCGACGGCTGGACCGCACCGCATGCTGCCGCGCGGTCGCTAGCGTGCCTCGCCCGTCGCCAACCGGCCCTTCAGAGCGGCGCGTTCACCGGTGCCGGAGCCGGCACCGGAACCGGCCCCCGCCCCGCCGCCGTTCCCGCGGATCAGCATTGCGCCGAACACCGCGATCAGGGAGACGAAACCGCCCAGGTTCTCTATGGAGTTGACGACCGCGAGCCCCGGCGCGGCGATCTTCAGGTCCAGCCCCGACTGCGCCATCGGCCAGAACAGGGTGGCCGCGCACTTCCCGCCGACTCGGCAGCCAGAAGGTGATCGCGTACCCGGTGAGGGCCATCGCGAAGAACACCGGCGATACGGGAGACGAGGAAGGAACCGGCGATGAAACCGACGACGATCGAGAGCAGCCCTTCGAGCGCGAACATTCCTGGGCGGCTCGGCCACCGCGCATGTGCATATATGTGAATGAGGTGTGACGGTGACCGGCCGCTCGGCCCGTGCCGCACCCCCGCTCAGCCCGTGCCGCACACCTCCAGCGCCGGACGGCGGCCGTCGTTCAGCGCCTGCAACGCCCGCAGTTGGCCGTCCAGCCCGCCCGGAGCGACGAGGAACCGCAGCACCGCCTGGTGGAAGGCGTCGCGCAGGACCGGCGGCATGGCGTCCGAGGCGTCCCAGCACAGCCGCTGCTGCGCGCCGCGCAGCACCGAGCCGATCCTCCGCTTCACCGGATCCTCCCCGCCCTCCGGCTCGGCGGCCTTGCGGTGCGCCGTGTAGTCCGGCAGCCGGGTGCCCGGGTCGGCCAGGAACCGGATCAGCTGTTCGGCCTCGTCGGTCGCGTTCAGCATCGTCGCGAGGTCGCCCGAGACCTCCCAGTGGCCGGCGTCCGGGCGGGCGCCGGGGATCACCTCGGCGGAGTGGACGAAGTCGCCGCCGACGCCCTTCCAGCGGGCGTCCCGGAACGAGCCCTGGTGCTCCAGGTTCCGCCGGGGACAGTCCTGGCCGAAGTCGCCCTTCAGCACGCGGTCCACGCGGTCCCGGTCGCCCGCGCCCACCATGGCGCCCCAGGTCTGCCACGCCTTCCGCACCCGGGGGTCCGTCCACGGCAGACCGCCGGTCGCCCACTGCGCGTAGACCTCCGGACCGGACTGCTGGAGCAGGATGTCCTCCACCCAGTCGGTGCCCGGCCAGCCGGAGGTCGCCCCCGACGCCATCGCCAGGCACCAGCGGCCGGGATCGCGGGCGAGGGAGGCCACCTCGTTCCGCGGCACGTCCCCCGAGTGCCACACCATGCTCTTCAGGCCGGTCTTGACCGGCAGCCAGTACGTGCGTTCCCGGCCGTCCTCACCGGCCACCTTCGGCATCCAGACCCGGTCGTAGGCGCCCGCCTCGAACAGCCCGTCGAGCGGCGCGAGCCGCCCCTCGGCCGCGTAGGCCACCAGTTCGCCCGGCCCCGGCACCACGGCCACGTCGGGCTGCGTGCCCGCCGCCAGATCGGCGGCCAGCACCTGACTCAGGGCGGAACTGCCCTGGTAGACGACGTCGATGCGGTGCTCCTCCTCGAACGGCCGCACGGCCCGCTCGAACTGCTCGCGCTCCTCGCCGCTCCAGTTCGCCAGCACGGTGACCGTCCCCGTCCAGCCCCGCGCCCAGCGCACCCCCGCGACCGTCCCCGCCGCGAGCAGCACCAGGCACACGCAGACGACGACCGGCGTCCGGCCTCGCGGGCGCCTCACCGCGGAGCCCTGAACCGGTACTCCGCGATGCGCGGCCACAGCCCCGCCACCGTCAACGCCATCAACGCCACCCCTCCGACGAGCACCCAAGTGGACAGCGACGCCCAGAAGCCTGCGTCGGCCAGATACCGCCGCACGTCCGCGCCGGCCTGCGGGATCTCGTCCGCGGTCCGGGTCGCGCGCAGCTCTGCGACGGAATCGCCCATCGCCGCGTGCGCCCGCACGGTGAACCAGCCGAGGACCGCCGTCCCGCCCGCGCACAGGACGGTCGCGGCGAGCAGCGGAGGGTGCACGGCGCCGCGGAAACGACGCCGCGCGAACCACTGCGCCTCCACCAGCGCCGCACACAGCCCGAGACCCAGCACGAGGACGGCGCCCCAGCCCAGCCGCAGCGGCCAGGGGAACGACGCCTGCTCCCGGGCGACCGCCAGCTGCTGGCCCCGCAGCTCGTCGAGGCGCTCGACGATGTCGTCCCGGCCCTGCCGCGCGTAGTGCAGATAGGCCTCGCGCAGCGACGGGTCCGTCTCCCGGCCGGCCCGCTCCACCCACGCCGAGTAGACGGTGATCAGCCCGGTCACCGTCTGGAGCGTGTGCCGGTCCGCCGGTCCTGTGACGTTCTCCGAGGCCGCGGCGGCGATGCTCTGGTGGGCGACCGAGATCTGGGTGTGGAACTCACCGGTCGTGTCACCCGCCGGCCCGCTCCCGTCGACGGCCGCGTGCGCCCGCCGCACCGCGTTCTTCGCGGTGTCCACGGCCAGGATCCCGGGCGTGCTCGACGACGCCAGCGGCACCGTGTCGTCGTGGACGCCCCGATACGCGCCGAACAGGACGAGGGTGGTGACCGCCCCGAGGGACAGCAGCAGCCACAGCCTGCGGACAAGGTCCCGCCTGGTCGTGCTCACGGCTGCTCCTTGAGCGGGTGCCGGCACCGCGAGCAGAAATACGCTGCCGCGTCCGCCGGCAGCTCGCACTCCGGGCAGGGCACCGTGGCCGCGACCGGCGAGCCGCCGGGCAGGAACTCGGGCCCGGCGTCGGGGGCTGCCGTGCCGCCGGCGTTCTCCGACACGGGGGTGTACACGCTGCGGGCGCTGCCGAGGAGCGCGTGCTCGAAGTCCACGGTCGCCAGCCCGGGGAGGAGCCTGACCCGCCCCTCCTCGGCGTCGAGGATCTCCACCAGCCGTGCCAGCCAGTCGAGCGGCCCGCCGGGGCCGATGGCGTGGGCGATCCGCACGGCCCTGCCCAGATGCTCTTCCGCGAGATCCCGCATCCCCGCCTCATAGGTGTCGGCGGCGTCGCGGACGGCCTCGGCGACTTTGCGGTGCCGCTCGAAGTGCACGACGTGGACGTCGCTCCGCTCGGACAGCGCCGGGTCGTCGGTCCAGTGCACCAGGCAGGGCAGCGGCGGCGTCAGCTCCACACCCTCGCCGTCCGGCACGTCGAGGGACACGACCGCGAGCTGGAGATCCTCCCCGTGGGGCCGCCCGGCGGGATCGGCGGACAGACACAGCTGGTAGCGGCGGGCCTCGTCGCCCCACGCCCGGGTGACGAACCGCCGCGTCCCGTCGTGGCCCGCCCCGTCGTGGCCCGTCTCGACGGCGGTGAGTTCCACCTCGGTCGGGTAGACCTGCTTGAGGGAGCGCACCTCGGCCCCCGGCATCGGCGTCACCGAGATGACCACCTCGGGGACGCTCTTCGCAAGCAGCCCGCGCACCAACTGCTCGTACTCCCGCGGAAGATCCGCCTCCTCCCGCACCGCCGAGGCCTGGCCGTGCAGACGGCCGGTGATCCGCAGCAGCTCACGGGCGTCCCAGCCGTCGCCGATGCCCCAGGCGTCGCACACGAAGCGGCCCGCGCAGGCCTCCAGCACGTCCTTCAGCGGCATCACCTCGTCGTGCTGGTTCTTGCCGTCCGTGAGCAGCAGGACGTGCCCGATCGGGGCGTCCGCCTCCGCCAGCAACCGGCGGGACAGGTCCAGCCAGCTGCCGATGCAGGTGCCGCCTCCCGCCATGAGCTGGTGCACGGCGTGCTCCGCCTGCGAGCGATTTCGGCGGTCGGCCCGGGCCATGGTCCTCGTCGTCGGATGGACCATGGCCGCCGACTGCGTGCCCTGGACCACCGCGAAGGGGGTGCCGTCCGGCAGCACCCGCAGCGCCGCCACGGCCGCCTGGTGGGCCGCCCGCAGCTTCTCCTGCGGGTAGGCCATCGAACCGGAGCAGTCCAGGACCAGGACCTGCGCGAGCGTCGGGCCGCCGCCGTTCCCCGTGCCGCTCGCCTCGACGGTCAGGATGGCTTGCATCTGCGCTTCGCGCTGTTCGGCGGGCAGGTACTTCCACTGGCTGATGTCCAGGCCGACCGAGGCGTTCCCGGCCGAACCGCTTTCCCTCGCCGGTGCGTTGTTCGCTTCCACGGTGTCCGTGCTCCTCGCCCTCGTCTGCGGGCCCGTGCCCGCGGGTCGTCGGCCCGTTCCGTCCCGCCGGCGTGCCGCCCGCGGGTCCCGCACGTTCATGCCGCCCGCCGCCACCCCCGCACCAGCTCCCGCAGGCCGGCCGCCCGGGGGAGGACCGCGTAGGCGCGGTCGAGCAGGTCACCGCGCTCGGAGGCGCTGCCCGCCTGGTCGGCGAGCCGTTTCAGCGAACGGGACAGCAGCGCGCTCAACGCCCCCGGCGTGTCCGTACGGCCGAACCGCTCACCGGCCGGGAACCGCGGCCCCCACCCCTCGGGCGGACGGCTGACGAACGCGTGCTCGCGGACCTCGGTGACCAGCCGGTCCCACGCCCCGCTGCCGACGAGATGGTGCGCCGACCGCCCCAGCCCCGCCAGCCTCCGGTCCGCGTCGGCCAACTGGCCCACCGTGGGACCGCGACCGGCCAGCCGGCCGGTGAGCACCCGGACCGCCGCGATGCGCGCCGCGTCGTAGTGCCGTGACGTCGTGGGCACCTCGTCGAGCACGGCGACGGCCCGCCCCCGGTCGCCCCGGCGCAGATGGAGCCGCGCGAGCCCGAAGGCCGCGCTGCCCTGCGTCCGGTCCCGCCGCCAGACGGCCTCGTAGTACGCCTCGGTCTGGTGCTCGGCGGCGGCCAGGTACTCCGCGCAGTAGCCGAGGGCCAGCTTCGGCGCCGACTCACCGGGCAGCGCGGCGTAGGCGGCGGCGAACTCGTCCTCCGCCCTGCGCACCTGACCGTCCGTCAGCCACACCAGGCCCTGGTGCCAGTAGATCCGCCAGTCGTACGCGCCGGTGCGCTCACCGGCCCGCGCGAGCCACGACCCGGCCCGCTCGACATCCCCGGCGTCGAGGTAGGCACGGCACAGCCACAACGAGGTCTCCACCGTGCCGAGCACCGGGTCCCGCGCGGCCCGCTCCGCGATGCGCTCGGGGTCGCCGGACACGAGGCCGCCGAGCAGCACGGCGGCGGCGTCGTGCGGGTCGGGGGCCGGTGTCGGCAGGGCTCGCGCGGTGTCCGCGGGATCGGGCGCCCCGACGGGAAGCTCCGGCACGCCGAAGGGCGACTCGGCCGGTGCACGGGCGGGTTCAACTGCCGTGCCGGGCCGTTGCGGCGGTTGTACGCCCGTGCGCCGGGTCCAGTGGTCCAGCGCCGGCACGGTGCCGAGCGCCGCGCCGAACACCGCCGCCGTCGGCTCGAACCGGGTGGAGCGCTCCGGGTACGGCTCGTGCCCGCTGAGCGCGAGGTGCTCGCGCAGCACCTCCCAGAGCTGGCGGGACATCTCCGCCGCCGAGGTGAACCGGGCCGCCGGCTCCTCGTGGGTGGCGCGCTGGACCAGCGCCTCGAAGGAGCGGGCGGCGAGTCCGGTGGCCGGCTCGGCGCGGGCGGCGAGGGTGTGCAGGGTCTTGCCGACGGTGAACAGGTCGGTGTCGACGTGGAATCCGCGCCGGTCGCGTTCCTGCTTCTTCGGCGCGTAGCCCGTCGTGTAGACGAGGGTGGAGGAGCGGTCGTCGGTGCGGCGGATGGCCCCGAGGTCGATGACCTTGATGTCCCGCCCGTAGTGGATGACGTTGTCGGGCTTCATGTCGCAGTACAGCAGCCCCTGCCCGTGCAGGTACTCCAGGGCGCCGAGGATCTTGCACCCGTAGGTGATGACATGCCCGATGCCGAAGCCGTCGCCGAAGAGACGGGCCAGGTCCTCGTCGGGAGCGCGCCGGAGCCAGTCGAGGGAACGGCCGCCGACGTACTCCATCACGATGTATCCGGTGGGCTCCGACTCGCCGGGCCCCTGGTGCTCCACATGCGTGACGATGCGCACGATGTCCCGGTGGTGGAGCGTGGTCAGCGAGCGGCGCTCCTCGACGGCCGACCGCCGGGCGACGGCGTCACCGGTGTTGATCAGCCCCTTGAGGACGACGTGCAGGTCCGGCACCCGGGTGTCTTCCGCCAGGTAGACCCAGCCGAGGCCGCCCGCCGCGAGATAGCCGAGCACCCGGTAATGGCCGCCGACCCGGTCGCCGGGGCTCAGCCTCGGCTCGAAGGAGTACTCCCGCCCGCACCGGGGGCAGTAGCCGTGGGCGAGGGCGGGACCGCCCGGGTACGCCACCCCGATCGTGCCGGGGCAGTCGTCGACGCCGCAGCGCCGGCCCCCGGATGGCGGGCTCGCGGTGGTCGTCGCGGCCTCGGCGGGCGCGGGGGAGGGGACGTCCGGGAGGAGCAGCAGGCCGTCGTTGTCGAGGGTGACTCCCGCCGGCCCGGCGGGACGGCGCGGGCTTTCGCCGGACCCGCCGACGGGCCGCGCCGGCACCGGCCGGGCCGGCCGGGCGGCGCCGGGGGGACGGCGGCCGCAGGTGTCGCAGAAGCCGGTCACCGTGATGCGTCCGCCGCCCGCGCAGCCGGATCTCGGGCACGGCGTCGAGGAGAACGTCATGACGCGGAGCCTCCGCCCTGCCGTTGTCCGCCCGGGGGCCCGATCAGGCGGTTGACGCGGCGGGTGTAGGCCTCCACGGCGGCCTCGGCGGCCCGGACGTCGCACGGCCTGGTCCGGAGCAGCTCGTGCGCGCGGAGACGGAGGGCGTCCAAGGTCAGATCCTCCTCTGTGCCTCGTACGGATTCGGCGTGCAGGACCTGGTAGGCGCGCATCGTGCCGTCCAACTCGCGGCGCTTGACGCGGAGTCGGCCGAGCGTCTCGATGGCCGTGGTCATCGCGGAGTCCACCCGTTCGGCGAGCCGCTCGTACCGGGCGAGGACCGGTTCGGGATGCGCTTCGGGGGCGGCGGTGTGGGCGGTGCCGGCGGTGTCGGCGGTGTCGGCTGTGTCGGTCTTCGCCGGTTCGAGATCGGCCAGCACGTGGTGGGCCTGGACCAGTCCCTGGTCGGGCGACGGAGCGCCCTGGAGCAGTACGGCCGCCCTGCCCCGGTGCAGGTCCCGCGCCATCGGTCCGGTGACGCGCCGGAGCCGGTCGACGAGGAGTGCGCGGCGTTCCGGCTCGACGACCAACTCGTACCGGGCCTGTCGGCTGACGGCGTTCGAGGCGCGGAAGACCAACAGCAGCCGGTTGCCCTGGGCGCGCAGAACCCTCAACAGGCCGAGCAGCGCGGGCGGGTCGGCGGCCTCGTCGACGCCGACGACGACCAGGGTGAGGGTGACCTTCGCGGCCCTGATCCGCTCGGCCAACGGCTCGGCCGGGTGCTGCCACAGCCCCATGCGCTCGACGATCCGCTCCCCGATCTCGGCGGCGGTGAGCCCCGCCGCGTCCACGGCGAGATCGTGGCCGCCGGCCGACGGCACCGTCCCGGGCGAGTCGAGGGAGGCCCGGTCGACGGAGGCCGAGGTGCGTAACTCCCGGTCGGCCAGGGTGATGGCGCGGCGCAGGGTGGCCGCCCGCACCGCGTCACCGGCCGGGACGACGCTGATCTTCACCTGCTTCCCGTCGTCCTGGAGCCAGTCGGCGAGACGCCGGGCGAACGGCTCGTCGAGCAGGGCCTCCGCCGCGTCCTCGCGCGTTGTCCTGAGCCGGTCGTCGACGGCCGTGCGCCCCCGCGTCCACCGGTCGACCTGCGGCAGATGCCGGACGATCGTCTCGGCGGGGCTCATGAAGGAGAACAGGTTCCCGTGCCGGTCCTGGACGCCGCTGAGGACCATCCCGACGACCTTGCCGGTCAGCGTGTCCATCACGCCGGAGCCGCTGCACCCCGGACTGGCGAACTCCCCGGGGCTCGTCGGGCTCAACTGCACCTGGCCGTCACGTCCGCAGCCGCCGACGATGGTGGCCCGGAACCAGATGCCGCCGTTGTGGTCGAACGGGAAACCGTACATCTGCACCGCGCGGTGGGGCGCGGAGAGCCGGTACAGCAGCGTCGACTCCCCGACGGGCCGCGGGTGTTGGAGCCTCAGCAGCGCCACGTCACCGCTGGGATCGCCGTCGGCGTCCCGGGAGTCGGGCACATACGCGTCCTCATCGACCCAGGCCGCCACCGCGGGCACCGCGAGACCTGGCGCCGCGCCGACGAACTCCGCGGTGAACCGCTCCTCCCTGTCCTGCACGACATGGGCGCAGGTGAGCACCCGGTCGGGGCTCAGCAGGATCCCCGCGCCCGCGATCCTCCCGTCCGCGCGCCGGACCCGAACCGCCCAGCAGGGCGTCTCCAGTGACGAACCATCATCGACTCCCCCGTCGGTCGCCATACCACAACTATACGAGTGCTTGGTCCTGACGCATACTGGGGCGACGAGGGATCAACAGGCTGACTGAGGAGGCATGTTGACGAACAGCCCGGGCTTCGTGGGACTGTCCGAGGTGATCGGCCAGATCCGGGGTGAACTGGAGCGGGCCCGGGACGAGGCCCAGGACCGGGCCCTCGGCTTCACCGTGGAGAACGTGAGCCTCACGTTCACCGTGCAGGTGCACCACTCCGGAACGGGCCGCGGCGGCGTGCGCATCGGCGTGGTGACGGCCGAACTCGGCGGCACGGTCGACCGTCAGACGACCCATCAGGTACAGGTGGACCTCAAACCGGAGACCAGATCGGGCGGACGGATCTCGGTCGGCCGGCAGGGGGAGGGCGAGGCGGGCGGGGAGCGGGGGCAGGCGAGGGGCGGCCCGCCCTCCATGAGGTGACCCCGCCCCCCGCCGGCCACTGCTCAGCGCGGCCCCGCCGGGCTACCGCTCAGTGCCGTCCCGACGGCTACCGCTCAGTGCCGTCCCGACGGCTACCGGTCGGCGCGCGGCACGTCCCAGCGGGCCAGGTCCTTCAGCCAGGTCTGCGCCGTGGTGTCGGACGGGGCCCGCCAGTCGCCGCGCGGCGAGAGGGAGCCGCCGGCCGCGACCTTCGGTCCGTTCGGCATCGCGGAGCGCTTGAACTGGGCGAACCCGAAGAAGCGGCGGCAGAAGTACTCGAGCCAGTGCCAGATCTCCGGCAGTTCGTACGCCGTCCGCTCGCTCTCGGGGAACCCGGGAGGCCACGCGCCGGCGTCCTTCTCCCGCCACGCGTGCCACGCCAGGAAGCCGATCTTCGACGGGCGGAAGCCGAAGCGCAGGACGTGGAACAGGGTGAAGTCGTGCAGCGCGTACGGGCCGATCTTCGACTCGGTGGACTGGAGTTCCTCGCCGGGCACCAGCTCCGGGCTGATCTCGGTGTCGAGGATCGCGGCCAGCGTGTCGTTGGTGTCCTCGTCGAACTGCCCGCTGCTGATCACCCAGCGGATCAGGTGCTGGATCAGCGTCTTCGGTACGCCGGAGTTCACGTTGTAGTGGCTCATCTGGTCGCCGACGCCGTAGGTGCACCAGCCGAGCGCCAGCTCGGACAGGTCGCCCGTGCCGAGCACGATCCCGCCGCGCTGGTTGGCCAGCCGGAACAGGTAGTCGGTGCGCAGACCGGCCTGTACGTTCTCGAAGGTCACGTCGTACACCGGCTCACCCGAGGAGAAGGGGTGGCCCATCTCCTTGAGCATCAGGCGGGCCGTGGGCGTGATGTCCAGCTCCGCCGCGGTGACCCCGAGCGCGTTCATCAGCTTGTGGGCGTTGCCCTTGGTGTGCTCGCCGGTGGCGAAACCGGGCAGCGTGAAGGCCAGGATGTCGCTGCGGGGGCGTCCGGCGCGGTCCATGGCGCGGGCGGCGACGATCAGGGCGTGCGTGGAGTCCAGGCCGCCCGACACGCCGATGACGACCTTCGGCCCGCCGATCGACGCCAGCCGCTGCTGAAGCCCCGCGACCTGGATGTTGTAGGCCTCGTAGCAGTCCTGGGCGAGACGGTCGGGGTCGGCCGGCACGAACGGGAACCGCTCGATCCGCCGCCGCAGCCCCAGGTCGGACGCGGGCGGGTCCAGACGGAACGCCACCTGCCGGAAGCCTCCGGTGCGCGCGGCGTGCACCCGGCGGTTGTCGTCGAACGTGCCCGTCCGGTGCCGTTCCTGCCGCAGCAGGTCCAGGTCGACGTCGGCCACCGCGTACCGGTCGTCCTGCGGGAAGCGGTCCGTCTCGGCGAGCAGCACGCCGTTCTCGTAGATCATGGTCTGGCCGTCCCAGGACAGGTCGGTGGTCGACTCGCCCAGACCGGCCGCCGCGTAGACGTAGGCGGCGATGCAGCGGGAGGACGCCGAGCGGCACAGCAGCTTGCGGTCCTCGGCCCGGCCGACGGTGATCGGGCTGCCCGACAGGTTGAGCAGGACGGTCGCCCCGGCCAGCGCCGCCTCCGCGCTGGGCGGCACCGGCACCCACATGTCCTCGCAGATCTCCGCGTGCAGCACCAGACCGGGGACGTCCTCCGCGTCGAAGAGGAGATCCGTCCCGAACGGCACGGTCGCCCCGCCGACCCGGATCGTCCCGCCGCGCTCGTCGTCGCCGGCGGCGATCTGCCGCTTCTCGTAGAACTCGCGGTAGTTCGGCAGATACGACTTGGGCGCGACGCCGAGGATCCGGCCGCGGTGCACGATCACCGCGCAGTTGTAGATCCGGTGGCGGTGGCGCAGCGGCGCGCCGACGACGAGCACCGGCAGCAGGTCCGCCGACCCTGCCACCACGGTCCGCAGCGCCTCCTCCACCTCGTCGAGCAGCGCGTCCTGGAGGAGCAGGTCCTCGATCGAGTAGCCGCACAGGCCCAGCTCGGGGAAGAGGGCGACGGCGACCCCGTCCTCCGCGCAGCGGCGCGCCTGCCGCAGCACGGCCTCGGCATTGGCCTCCGGCTCGGCGATGGCCGCGTGCCCGGTGCACGCGGCGATCCGCGCGAACCCGTGTTGGTAGATCGACCCGAAGTTGCTCATGCCCTGTCCCTTTCCCACGCGAGACTCTCAAGAAGGTCCCGGACCCATTGTGATCACCGCGTGACGTGACGGCGAAATCAGGTGGCGGTTCCCGGGTGGGCGGCGAGGTCGAGAGCGATGTCGGTGAGCATGTCCTCCTGGCCGCCCACCATCCGGCGCCGGCCGGCTTCGAGCAGGACGGCGCGGGTGTCGAGGCCGTGGCGGGCGGCGGCGGACTCGGCGTGGCGGAGGAAGCTGGAGTAGACGCCCGCGTAGCCGAGGGTCAACGTCTCGCGGTCCACCCGGACTTCCCGGTCCTGGAGCGGTCGTACGAGGTCGTCGGCGGCGTCCATGAGGGGGAACAGGTCGCAGCCGTGGTCCCAGCCCATGAGATCGGCCACCGCGACGAACGCCTCCAGCGGACAGTTGCCCGCCCCCGCGCCCTGCCCGGCGAGCGAGGCGTCGACCCGGACCGCGCCGCTCTCCACGGCGACGACGGTGTTGGCCACGCCGAGGGCCAGGTTGTGGTGGGCGTGGACGCCGAGCTCGGTGCCCGGGTCGAGGACGTCGCGGTAGGCGCGGAAGCGGTCGCGCACCCCGTCCATGGTGAGCCGGCCGCCGGAGTCGGTGACGTACACGCAGTGCGCGCCGTAGGACTCCATCAGCTTGGCCTGGCGGGCCAGTTCGGCCGGTTCGGCCATGTGGGACATCATCAGGAACCCGGCGACGTCCATGCCCAGCTCACGGGCGGCGGTGATGTGCTGGGCGGCGATGTCGGCCTCGGTGCAGTGGGTGGCCACCCGCACCGAGCGGATGCCGAGCCGCCGGGCCTGCCGCAGGTCGTGCAGGGTGCCGATGCCGGGCAGCAGCAGCGTCGTGGGCACCGCGTGGACGGCGACGTCGGCGACGGCTTCGATCCACTCCCAGTCGGTGTGGGCGCCCACGCCGTAGGTGACGCTGGAGCCGGCCAGCCCGTCGCCGTGGGCGATCTCGAGGGCGGCCACGCCCGCCGCGTCGAGCGCCGCGGCGATGTTCCGGGCCTGGTCGACGGTGTAGCGGTGCCGGACGGCGTGCATGCCGTCCCGAAGGGTCACGTCCTGGACGTACAGACGGGTCATCGCGGGGCCACCTCCGTGGCACGGTGGGCGGCCATGCGCTCCGCGGTGCGCAGCGCGGCCGAGGTCATGATGTCGAGGTTCCCGGCGTAGGCCGGCAGGTAGTGGGCGGCGCCCTCGACCTCCAGGAAGACGGACACTTTCAGGGCCTCGCCCGAGTTCGGGCCCGCGCCCGAGTTCGGGGCCTCGCCCGCGCCGGGGACGAGGGCGCGCAGCGGGTCGTCGGCGGTCACCCGTTCGAACTGCACCTTCTGCTTGAGCCGGTAGCCGGGCACGTACGCCTGGACGCGGGCGACCATCTCCTCGATCGACGCGGTGACGGCCTCGGTGGCGCAGTCGGAGACCAGGCAGTGCACGGTGTCCCGCATGATCAGCGGGGGTTCGGCCGGGTTGAGGACGATGATCGCCTTGCCCTTCCCGGCCCCGCCCACCCTCTCGATGGCGGAGGAGGTGGTCTCGGTGAACTCGTCGATGTTGGCGCGGGTGCCGGGTCCGGCGGAGCGGGAGGCGAGGGAGGCGACGATCTCGCCGTAGTGGACGGGCGTGACCGCGCCGACCGCGGCGACGACCGGGATCGTGGCCTGGCCGCCGCAGGTGACCATGTTGACGTTCGGGGCGTCCAGGTGCGCGTCGCCGTTCACCGGGGGGACGACGTAGGGGCCGATCGCGGCCGGGGTGAGGTCGACGAGGGTGCGGCCGAGCGGGCGCAGCACGTCGTCGTGGTGGCGGTGCGCGCCCGCCGAGGTGGCGTCGAAGACGATGTCGACGTCGGCGAACTCGTCCAGCCGGACCAGGCCCTCGACGCCCTCGTGGGTGGTGGCGACCCCGAGGCGGCGGGCGCGGGCCAGGCCGTCGGAGTCCGGGTCGATCCCCGCCAGCGCGGCGATCTCCAGCCGCTCCGACAGCCGCAGGATCTTGATCATGAGGTCGGTGCCGATGTTGCCCGAGCCGATGACGGCGACGCGCGTCCTGTCGCTCACCGGGCGTCTCCTTCGGCTTCCGCGGCGAACCGGGCCCGTACGGATCCCAGTCCGGAGATCCGCGCCTCGAACGCGTCGCCCGGGGCGGCGGGGGCCATCGGGCCCAGGGCGCCGGTGAGCACGAGGTCGCCCGCGCGCAGCGGGTCGCCCCGCTCGGCGAGCGCGGAGGCCAGCCAGACCGCGGCGTTGAGCGGGCCGCCGAGGCAGTCCGCGCCGGTCCCCTCGGAGACGGTCTCGCCGCCCCTGGTCATGGTCATCGTCACGGAGCGCAGGTCCACCGCGGTCAGCGGCACGGGGGTGGCGCCCAGGACGTACAGGCCACAGGAGGCGTTGTCGGCGACCGTGTCGACGAGCGAGATGTCCCAGCCCGCCACCCGGCTGTCGACGATCTCCAGCGCGGGCAGCGCGAAGTCGACCGCGCGCAGCACGTCCACGACGGTGCACTCGCGGTGCGGCAGGTCGCGGCCCAGCACGAGCGCGACCTCGGCCTCCACCTTGGGCTGGAGCAGCCGTCCGACGGGTGCCTCGCCGCCGTCCGGCACCGCCATGTCCGCGAACAGCGTGCCGAAGTCGGGCCGTTCCACGCCGAGTTGCCGCTGCACGGCCACCGAGGTCAGCCCGATCTTGCGGCCGACGATCCGACGGCCGGCCTCGATGCCGCGCCGCACGTTGAGCCGCTGCACGGCGTAGGCGGTCTCCAGGTCGCCGCCGCCCTCGAACAGATCACGTACGGGCGGGCAGGCGGCCCCGGTGCGGGCGGCCTGGGCCAGCCGGTCGGCGGCCTCGGCCACGGCCGGTGGAGCGGCGTCCGGACGGACGACGCCGTCGAACAAGGTCGACATGGGATACCTCCAGGAACGAGAGGCGAATGGCCGGAAGCGGGAAGCGGCGGGCCGGCTTCGATGGGGTCGGCATCGATATAGACATCACCTCCGCGAGGCGACAAACTTCGTTCCGTGTCACGGAACAACGCGAGCGGCAACATGCTGGAAAAGGCCGCGATCATCCTGGATGTCTTCCGCCCGAGCGGCGGCTCGTACCGTCTGTCGGAACTTTCCGAGCGTGCCGGTCTGCCGAAGCCCACCGTGCACCGGCTGGCCGCGGACCTCGTCCGGCTGGGCTGGCTGGAGCGCTCGGGGCCGCACTACCGGCTCGGGGCCAAGCTGTTCGAACTGGGATCGCTGGTGCCGCACCGGCTGGATCTGCGGGAGACGGCCCTGCCCTTCCTCCAGGATCTGTTCGAGGCCACCCGGGAGACCGTCCATCTCGGGGTGCGCGAGGGCATGGACGTGGTGTACCTGGAGCGCATCCACGGCCACGAGGCCCTGCGGCTGCCCTCCCGCATCGGCGGCAGCCTCCCGCTGACCTGCACGGGCGTCGGCAAGGCCCTGCTCGCCTTCTCCGGCCCCGAGCTGACCGAGGAGGTGCTGTCCCGCCCGCTGCCGAGCCTCACCCCGTACTCGATCACCGACCCCGCGCGGCTGCGGCTGGCCCTGGAGAAGATCCAGGTGTCGGGCCTCGCGTACGAGGAGCAGGAGGCAGCCGAGGGCGTGAGCTGCATCGCGGCTCCCGTCTTCGCCGGCGGCACCACGGTGGCGGCCCTCTCAGTGGCCGTCCCCCGCACCCGCTTCAGCCCCGCCCAACTCGCCCCCGCCGTGAGGACGGCGGCGCTGGGACTCTCGCGGGTGCTGCGCACGGGGAGCTAGGAAGGCGGCCCGCGCTTATTCGGCGCCGGGCTGGACGAGCTTGAAGAACAGCCGGGCGCCCGCCCGTTGCGCGGACCGGCGCAGGCGGGCCGGGAGCGGACGGGGCGGAGCCGGTGCGGGGGCGCGCCCGGCGAGGCGGGGGAAGAGCGCCTCGGCGTTGGCGCGGTCGACGGCCGCGAGGGTGGCGGCGTCCACGCCCTCGGCGAGGCCGTTGGCGAAGTACTGGCCGGCCGCGGCGGGCGCGAACGGCCAGTCGCTGCCGAACAGGACGTGCCCGGGGCGGGCGAAGGCGAGCAGCGTGGGCAGCGCGGCCGGGCTGGAGGACAGCGCGGTGTCGAAGTAGAAGCCGCGGAAGTCGTCCAGGACGTCGAGCGGGCTGCGTCCGGTGTCGGCGGCGATGGCGACGGCCATGCGATGGGAGGCGTACGGCAGGAAGCCCCCGCCGTGACTGAGGACGAACCGGATGCCGGGATGCGCGCGCACGACGCCGTTGCGTACGAGGAGGTAGGCGGCGCGCGTGGTGTCGAGGAGGAAGTCGGCGGCGAAGGGCGGGACGCCGTCCACGGCGGGTCCGGGCAGCTCCGCCGGGTGGACGAGCGCGACCGCGCCGTGCTCGTCGAGGACCCGCCACAGCGCCTCCTGTCCCTCCGTGCCGAGGTACGCCCCTCGGTTGTTGGCCAGCAGGGTGACCCCGTCGGCCCCCAGTTCGACGAGCGCCCGCTCGGCCTCCTCGGCCGCCGCGTCGACGTCGGGCAGCGGCAGCGTGGCGAACCAGCCGAAGCGGTCGGGGTGTTCGGCGGCGAGGGCGGCGCAGTGGTCGTTGAGCCGGCGGGCCAGGTCGGCGGCCTGAGCGGGGTCGGTGAGGAAGCCGGTGCCGGGGGTCGAGACGGAGAGGATCGCCGTGCCGATCTCCAGCAGGTCCATCAGCTCCAGCGCCGCTGCGGGACTCCAGTCGGGCAGCGCGCGCCCGCCCGCGTCGACGATGCCGGCGCGGGCGAGGGCGTCGCGGTAGAGGGGCGGGACGAGGTGCTGGTGGACGTCGATCCGGCGCGGGGCGGTGGTCACGGAGTGGCCGGGCGAACCGAGTCCGCCCGCCGACGCCCTCACCCCTCGCTCCCCGCCGCCGCCATGCCGACCGCCGCCCCATGGACCAGGCGCGCGTGCAGCTCGAACATCGCCACCAGGTCGACGGCGTCGCCGTGGATCTCCCGCTGGACGAAGAGGCCGTCGGCGCCGGCCACGGCGTAGGTGGTGAGCGTGTCCACGGCGGCCTCGTCCAGGCCGGGGATCAGCTCGGTGAGCACCTCGGCGATCCGCCCTCGGGCGATCTCACGGACCTGGAGGAAGACGGTCCGCCCGCGCGGTTCGGCGGGCCGGCGCTCCAGGGCGAGCATCAGGCCGAGGCGCAGGAAGTCGGGCGCGTCGACGAGGGACTTCGCCACGTTCGCCGCCATCGCCGCGGCCCGCTCCAGCGTCGTCCCGGACTCCTCGCCGGGCAGTTCGACGGCCGCGAGCCAGGTCTCGAAGCTGCGCTCGATGACCGCGGCGATCAGGTCGTCCTTGTCCTTGAAGTGCCAGTAGATCGAGCTGGCGGGCAGCCCGCACTTGGCGCTCACCGCCGCGATCGAGGTGCCCTCGTACCCCCGCTCACCGGCGATCTCCACGGTGGCGTCGAGGATGCGCTGCCGTGACTCCACCCCGTTCGCACGCTTCCGGCGCGTCGTCCGCTCCTGGCTCATCGGGAGTGCCCTTCCTGCCGGGCCGGCTCACGCGCCGGCTCTTGACCGTCTACGGCGCCCAGTTTAGCGTAGCGAACATTCCAATTGTAGTAATCACTACAACAAGAGTCGATGGAACGACAGCGAGGTGGCCTGGTGAGTGCGATCAGTGCCGACGTCAGTGCCGAGGAGAGCCCAGGAGGGAGGGGTGGAGGGAGCGGTGGGGGCGACGCGTACGACGTGGCGGTCATCGGGTACGGGCCCACGGGCGTGACCGCGGCGAACCTGCTGGGCGCGGCGGGCCTCAAGGTCGTCGTGCTGGAGCGCGACGGCGAGGTGTTCTCCCGGGCGCGGGCGATCTCCACGGACGAGGAGGTCGTACGGATCTGGCAGCGCGTCGGCCTGGCCGACCGGCTGAAGCGGGACATGCTCGCCGAACGGCCGCTGGACTTCGTCGACGCCCGGGGCCGCACCTTCCTCAGCGCACACCCCACCTCGCGCGGCCACGGCCATCCCCCGCAGATGTTCATCTACCAGCCCGCGCTGGAGCAGGTCCTGCGCGAGGGCGTCGACCGCTACCCGAACGTGGAGGTGCTGCTGCGCCACGAGTGCCTGCGCCTGCGCCAGGACGAGCACGGCGTGGAGCTGACGGTCGTGGGCGCCGACGACGACTCGGTGCGACGCCTGCGCGCGAGCTACGTCATCGCGGCCGACGGCGGCTCCAGCCTCACCCGCGCCCAGCTCAACGTGGGCTACGAGGGCCGGACGTACGTGGACCGCTGGGTGGTCGTCGACACGGAGATGCTCCAGCCGTGGCCCGACCACGACCGGCTGCGCTTCCGCTGCGACCCCGCGCGGCCCGCCGTGGACTGCCCGACCCCGCTCGGGCACCACCGGTGGGAGTTCCCGGTCCTGGCCGGGGACGACGAGAGCCGGCTGACCACCGACGAGGCGATCCACGCGATGGTGGCCGGGTACGGGATCGGCCGGCACCAGATCAGGATCCTGCGCGCCACCGTCTACAGCCACCACGTCCGTTTCGCCGCCCGCTTCCGTGTCGGGCGGGTCTTCCTCGCCGGGGACGCCGCGCACGCCATGCCGCCCTGGATCGGCCAGGGCATGGCCGCCGGGGTGCGGGACGCGGCCAACCTGTGCTGGAAGCTGGACGCGGTGCTGCGCGGCGAACTGCCCGAATCGGTGCTGGACAGCTATGAGGCGGAGCGGAAACCGCACGTCAAAGAGGTGACCCGGCGCGCGGTGTTCGTCGGGCGGATCATCACCGAACGGCGGCGCGCGGTCACCCGCGTCCGCGACTCCGTCCTGCCGGTCCTGCACCGCGCCCCGCGCTTCGGCGGCTGGTTGCAGGACTCCCAGTGGATCCCCGTCGCCCACTACGCCGACGGCCTCCAGGCCCGCCCGCGCGCCAAGGCCTCCGGGCGTCAGGTCCCCCAGCCCTGGGTCACCGGACCCGACGGCGACCGGGTCCGCCTGGACGACGTCCTCGGCGGGCGCTGGCTCCTCCTGCACGGCGGACCGCCGACCCCGCAAGCCGCCTGGGACCGCACCGGCGTCCCCTCGCTGAGCGTCCTGCCGGCGGGCTCGGCCCCGGCGAAGGGCGCGGTCGTCGACCGCGACGGCGTGCTGCTCGCCTGGCTGGCCGAACACCGCGCGACCACGCTCGCCCTGCGCCCCGACGCCTACGTCTACGCCGCCGCACCCCGCGGCGCGCAACTCCCGCCGCCACCGGCCGAGTTCGCGCCCAAGCCCACCGGCACGTCCACGTCCACCACCACGCCCACGTCCACCACCACGCCCGCGACCACCGCCCTCTCCACCGCCCCGACCGTCAGCGAAGGAACGCCATGACCACGCACGCCGCACCGCCGCCGATGCGGGAGTCCCTGCTCGACGTCGCCGGCACGAAGATCTTCGTCGCGGAGACGGGCGACGGCCCACCCGTGCTGCTGCTCCACGGCGGCGGCCCCGGCGCTTCCGGAGTCTCCAACTACGCCCGTAACATCGGCGCTTTGGCGAAGGACCACCGGGTCATCGTCCCCGACCTGCCCGGCTACGGCCGCAGCACCAAGGGCGTCGACGGCGCCGACCCCTTCGGCTTCCTCGCCGACGCCGTCCGCCGACTGCTCGACGAACTCGGCCTGCACAGAGCCCACTTGGTCGGCAACTCCTACGGCGGCGCCTGCGCCCTGCGGCTGGCGCTCGACACCCCCGACCGAGTCGACCGGATGGTGCTGATGGGCCCCGGCGGCGTCGGCACCACCCGCTCCCTGCCCACCCGCGGCCTCACCAGCCTGCTCGACTACTACTCCGGGGACGGCCCTTCGCGCGCCAAGCTGGAGAAGTTCATCCGTACCCACCTCGTCTTCAACGCCGCCGACGTCCCGGACTCGGTGATCGACGCGCGCTACGAGGCGAGCATCGACCCGGAGGTCGTCGCGGCCCCGCCGCTGCGCCGCCCGTCCGGCAGGAACGCGCTGCGCACGCTGTGGAAGATGGACTTCACCCGCGACGCCCGACTGTCCCGGCTGCCGGTGCCGACGCTCGTGCTGTGGGGCGCGGCCGACAAGGTCAACCGGCCCGAGGGCGGCCGGATGCTCGCCGAGCGCATGCCCGACTGCGACCTCTACCAGGTCGCCAACACCGGCCACTGGGTGCAGTTCGAACGCGCCGAGCTGTTCAACCGCCTGTGCGCCGACTTCCTGGCGGGCCGCCGATGAACATCTACCGGGGCCCTGACGCCCCGTCCGTCTTCGGCGCCGTCCACCTCGGCTACATAGTCATCGAGACGCGGCGCTTCGCCGACTGGCGGCGGTTCGGGGCCGAGGCGATCGGCATGCACCACGACGACCTCGACCCGGACCTGACGCGGTTCCGCCTCGACGACCAGGAGTGCCGTTTCCTGCTGCGGCGCGGGCCCGCCGAGGACGTCGTCGCCACCGGCTGGCATCTCGACGACCACGCCACGTTCGAGCGGATCGAGGCCCGGGTCCGCGCCCACGGCGTGCCCGTCGCCGAGGGCACCGCCGAAGAGGCCGAGGCGCGCGGCGTCGAACGCCTGCTGCGCTTCCCCGGCCCCAAGGGCATCGTCCAGGAGATCTACACCACGCCCGTCACCTCCCCGGAGCCGCTGCGGATGCTCGCGTCCGGCTGGGTCACCGGCGACTCCGGCATGGGCCACATCGCCATCACCTCCGCCAAGCCGACCCTGACGCGCGGCTACTTCGACACCGTGTTCGACGCCCGGCTCACCGACTGCATCGACGAGACCATCAGCGGCGTCAAGCTCAAGATCCGCTTCCTGCGCGTCAACGAACGCCACCACTCCATCGCCATCGCCGCCGTCCGCGGCCTGCCCGTCGACCCGGTCCGCACCCGCGTCCAGCACCTCAACATCCAGGCCGCCGGCCTCGACGACCTGGCCCGCAGCTACCAGCGCGTGCACGAACTCGGCTTCGACATGGCTCTCTCCGTCGGCCAGCACACCAACGACAGGGAGCTCTCCTATTACGCGCGCACCCCGTCCGGCTTCGAGTGGGAGGTCGGCTGGAACCCCCTCGTCGTCGACGAGGCCACCTGGGAGCCCAGCACCCACCAGGGCATCAGCGTCTGGGGCCACACCCCCGTCGGCCAGACCATCGTCGACAAACTCGGCCAGTTCCGCCTGGCGGCCCGCTCCCTCGCCCGCCCGGAGCGGACGGTCCCGGCCCTCAGCGGCGCCGGCATCCCCGACGACTGACGTCTGCTCCCTGCCCCCTGACGTCTGACGTCTGACGTCTGCCCCCTGCCCCCTGACGTCTGACGACCGGCGGCCCGCTGGCACACGGGCGCGCGTCACGCGCTCGGCGTAACCCCTGTGGTGGACCGTGCGGGGCGGCCGGAGGGTCGGAGCAGGTCGGTGCGCGCCCGGCGGGCCCGCCCGTGCCCTCCGGCCCGGCCCGAAGGGATCATGATGCGACGACGCTATCCCCCCATCGGGGACCACGGGCTGGTCGGCGACCTCCAGACGGCGGCCCTGGTCTCCTCCGACGGCGTGGTCGACTGGTTCTGCGCCCCGCGGTTCGACTCGCCCAGCCTCTTCGCCGCGCTGCTGGACCACGACCGCGGCGGCCACTTCGCCCTCACCGTCGACGGGGACGACGTCACCACCCGCCAGCTGTACCTGGCCGACACCGCCGTCCTCGTCACCCGCTTCCTCACCCCCGGCGGGGTCGGCGAGGTCGTCGACTTCATGCCGCTGGACCGGCCGGAGACCGCCACGGACCGGCACCGGCTCGTCCGCATCATGCGCGTGACCCGCGGCCGGGTCCGCTTCACGCTCAGCTGCCGTCCCCGGTTCGACTACGCCCGCGCCGACCACCGCCTCGACCTGCGCCCGGACACCGCGCACTTCCGCGGCCCCGGCACCGAGGCGTTCCTCCAGGCCGCCGGGCCGTTCACCCTGCAACGCGACGGCACACACGGCACGGACGTCACGGCGACCGTCGAGCTGGGTCACGACGAGCGCGCGGCCGTGGTCCTGACCGTCTGCGCGGCCGGAGCGGAACCGCCTCCCGCGCCGACGGCCGACAGCCTGCGGGACGACTTCGACTCGACCCGCGCCCACTGGTACCGCTGGATCCGCCGCAGCCGCTATCGAGGCCGCTGGCAGGACATGGTCCACCGCTCCGCCATCACGCTCAAGCTCCTCACCTACGCTCCCACCGGCGCGCCCGTCGCCGCGGCGACCACCGGACTTCCGGAACAACTCGGCGGCGAACGCAACTGGGACTACCGCTACACCTGGGTGCGGGACGCCTCCCTGTCCATGCAGGCCCTGCTGGGCCTCGGCTTCACCGACGAGGCGCACGCCTTCCGCCGCTGGCTGGGCGAACGCCTCCAAGCGGGGCGCACCGTCACCGGCGAACCCCTCCAGATCATGTACCGGGTCGACGGCGACCCCCACCTCGCCGAGGAGACCCTCGCCCACCTGGAGGGCTACCGGGGCTCGGCGCCCGTCCGCATCGGCAACGACGCCGCCGGCCAACTCCAGCTCGACATCTACGGCGAGGCCGTCCACGCCCTCACCAGCAGCCAGGACCTCGCCCACATGGCCGGCTACGACGGTTGGCTGGCCCTGTCAGGGCTGCTGGACTGGCTGACCCGGCACTGGGACCGCCCCGACGAGGGCATCTGGGAGACCCGGGGCGGCCGGCAGGACTTCACCTACAGCCGGCTGATGTGCTGGACGGCGTTCCAACACGGCATCCGCCTCGCCCGCGACTTCGCCCGCCCCGCCGACCTCGCCGGCTGGACCGCGGCCCGCGACGCCGTCCTCCACCAGGTGATGGACCGCGGCTGGAACGCCGAGCGCGGCGCGTTCGTCCAGCACTACGGCAGCGAGGTCCTGGACGCCTCGCTGCTGCTCATGCCGGCGGTCGGCTTCGTCACCCCGAGCGATCCGCGCTGGCTTTCCACCCTGGACGCCATGGAGGCGGAGCTGGTCTCCGACAGCCTCGTCTACCGCTACGACCCGGCCGCCTCGCCCGACGGACTGCGCGGCAGCGAGGGCACCTTCTCCCTGTGCAGTTTCCTCTACGTGCACGCGCTCGCCCGCTCCGGGCGCGTGGACATGGCCCGCTACGCGTTCGACAAGATGCTCACCTACGCCAACCATGTCGGCCTCTTCGCCGAGGAGATCGGACCCACGGGCGAACAACTCGGCAATTTCCCGCAGGCGTTCACGCATCTGGCGCTGATCGGGGCCGCCCTCGCCCTCGACGAGGAGCTGAACCGGGCGGAACCCTGAGCCGGGCCGATCCTTGAGCCGGGCCGATCCTTGAGCCGGGCCGATCCTTGAGCCGGGCCGAACCTTGAGCCGGGCCGAACCCCGGTCCGCCGGACGGGCCGACGGCTTGACCGACCGCTTTCGCGCGCCCGCTCAACCTCTTCGCGAGCCCGCTCCGGCTCGCGCTCAGGTCTCGTCCTCCTCATCGAGGTGGAAGCTCTCGCTGTCCACGTCGTCCACGTAGGCCTCGCCCGGCTGCGCCGCGTCCGCCGGTCCCGGCTCGTCCATGAAGCGGATGACCGGGCCGGCGAAGGGGCGTCGCAGCACGCCTCGCGCCCGGTACAGCGGCGTCAGCTCGCCCCGCGACAGGAACCGGGTGCTGACTCCGGACCCGCCGGCCCATTCCAGCCGGGCCTTGGCCGTCAGGGCGTCCCAGCCGAGCGCGGACGCGTCCGCCGTGGCCCGCAGCCGGGCGCTGTCGGTGCGGGAGTCGGAGATCAGCACCGTCGTCCACCCGGCGTGCACCACCTCGGTGACCACGGCGTGCCGGCGCGGCCACTTCTTGTCCCGGTGGCGCGCCTTCATCTCCGCCTCGACCGCGCCGATGTCCTCGATCTCCTCCGACCAGCAGTCGGCGGCGCGGAAGAGCACCGCGTCCGCCTTGGTGAACCGGACGTCGATGCCCCCGCCCGCGGTGACGGCCGGCGCGCCGCCCGCCGCCGAGACGGCCGAGGAGACGTCGACGGCGCCCTCGGACCGGTGCTCGTAGAGCGGGCTGGCGCCGGGGCGCACGCGCGACCTCCACGAGATCCCCCACTCCTCCAGGGACGCCTTCCGCTCGAACTGGCCGCGTCTGAAGACTCCGACGTCCCCCAGTCGCACCTCGCTGTCGGGGAACCAGGTCGGCTGGAAACCGAAAGCCTTGCGCAATTCGCGCACGTATTGCCGGTGTTTGCTCATCACAGCCCCCGATCGCACGGAACCCTCGAGAATCCCGTATTCGTGTGGAGTGGAGTGGTGGATGTCTCGACGCTATGGCAAGGAGCCAATACGGTGGACCAATTGGCGGTGTTGTCGGTACGCCACGGCCAGTTCTGGTATGACGAACAGCGTGGCCGGCCCGTGGCGTGGACCTGGACGCTGGAGCGGCCCGGCGAGGCGCGCGTACTCACGAAGACCGTACGACTGGACCGGAGTCCGGGCGACCGGCGGACCATGGCGGACCTCTACGAACTGCCGCTTCGCATCCGGCGGTTGCGTGAGCGGCACCCGGGCGCGGTGGATCTCGTCGAGGACGAGCTGCGCCGGGTCGGCGCGTGGCTGGGCGAGATGGGTCTCGGCCCGCTCACCGAGGCGTTGGCGGACACGGGCGCGGTGGCCATGCGACTGCCGCCCGAGCTGGCCGAGTTCGAGGCACTGCCCTGGGAACTCGCCATGGTTCGGGGCGATGGCCCCGGCCAGGTGCGGGACAAGCCGCTCGCCCTGCACCGCACCACCCTCGTCCGGGGCGTCCGCCCGTCCCTGCACCCGGCCCCGCCGGTCACCGCACGGGCGACCACCGGTGAACAGGTGCGCGTTCTGGCGCTGTTCAGCCTCGCCCGGGGGACGCTGCCCCTGAACCTGAGCACCCACCGCGAGGCGCTGCGCGCGGCCGTCCTGGCCGGCACCGCCGACAGGGAGGTCCCCGCCCACCTCAGCACCGTCCAGTTCGGCGCCGGGCCGACGGCGCTGAACGAGGCGATGGGGGAGGGCGGCGACTGGGACGTGATCCACATCGTGTGCCACGGCCTGCCGGGCGGTCTTCTGCTGGAGCGGGACGAGCCGCCTGAACGGACCGCGGGCGAACCGGAGCGGGGGAGCGCCGCGGCCTCCGCGTCGTTCGTCGGCGCGGCGGAGATCGGGCGGCTGCTGGCCGCCGCCCGCGGAAGGCTCAAGCTGCTTTGCCTGACGGCCTGTTGGTCGGGCGGGGAAGACCCCTCGGCGCATGCCGACCGCCCGCTGACGTCCCTCGCCGCAACGCTGGCTGACCAACTCGGCTGCGCGGTGGTGGCGATGAGGTTCCCGGTGGGGAACGACTTCGCCGCCTGCTTCGACGCCGCGCTGTATCAAGGGCTGTTGGGGAAAGGATGGCCGCTGCCCGAGGCGCTGCGGCACGCGCTGCGCACCGCGACCCGCGACCCCGGCCTGGCCGAACGGCAGATGCCGCTGCTGTCGGCCTGCACACCGGTGCTCTTCGGAACCACCGCCCCGTATCTGAGGATCGGTCAAGGGAGTTCACCATTCGAGCCGGTCGCCCTGCCCCTGGCGGCCATGGGCGGTCCGCTTCCGGATCCGCCCCGGCCGTTCGTCGACCGCGAGGAGGCGATGCGTGCCGTACGCGCCGCGACGGCACCGGGCAGCGCGGTCCCCGGGGCCGTGCTCCACGGGGAGGAGCTGATCGGCACGACGTCCTGCGCGGCCGTCCTCGCCCATCGGCATCAGCAGGAGATCTCTCCCGTCCTGTGGCACCCACGCCCCGACTGGGCCCCACCGATCGACGACCCGGCCCCGGCCCCGGCCCCGACCCCGACCCCGGACGCCCGCTCCGTCGACGCCTTCCTCACACACCTGGCCTACCGCCTGCCCGCCTGCGAGAACGCACTGGCCGCCGCGCGTGAACGTGACTGGCCCGCACCGGTCGAGGCGGTCGTCGCCGGCCTCTCCGGCCGGTCCGACCTCCTCCTCGTGATCGACCGCGTCGACCGTATGCTGCGCCGTGACCCCCGCTGGCGCGAGCTGCTCGACGCCCTCGCCGCGGCGGCGGACACACCGAGACTCCTCCTCACCTCCCGCACCGAACTCCCCGGCTGCGCACCGGCCCTGACACGCGTGCCGCTGGGCCCGCTGACGCCGGCGCGACTGCAACCGCTGCTGACCGTCGCGACGCCCCGTCTGGTCGCCCTCCTCGACGCGGACGACGAACTCGCCCATGAAGCCTTCGAGATCGCGGCGGGCAATCCGGGGATGCTTCTGGCCGCCGGCCGAGCGGCGGCCCGACGACAGGACTTGGAAATCTGGGTGCGAACTCATAGCGCTGATTGACCGTTTGGCGGACGGTTCCCGCGCGTTCTGTTCAAAAGGTGGGTGGGCCCTTCCGCCGGCCCTACTCTTCTGCCCACGGGCCAGCGCCCGATTTCCGATTGCAGGCGGCAGGGGGGACCGAGCCGTGACGGGGGACGATTGCGTCTTAATAACCGTGGAGCACTTCGTCGTCGACGAATGCGGGGTGCCGCGTTGGACCTGGCGGTGCCGGCCGCCCGGCGGCCACGGCGACGCCTTCACCCACGCCGTCGACCTCAAGGCGAGCGTGAGCGACCACCGCTTCCTGTACGACCCGTACGGCTTCGTCCGTGACGACCACGCCGACCGTCCGACAGCCCGCAAGACCGTCACCCGGCGCGGCAACTGGCTGCGCGGGACGGTCCTCGGCGAGAAGCTGTGGAACGTCCTCGCCGAGGCGCCCTCGAACGGTTCCGGAGTGGCCCGGCTGGTCCTGCGCGCCGACGAGCCCGAGTGGGAGATCGCCCGCTACCCGCTGTGCCTGGCCGCGGACGACAAGGGCTCCCTCGTCGACCGGGGGCTGACGCTGGTCATCGAACCGACGACGGCCGGCGACCGCACGGCCGCGCGGCTCTCCCCGGGGAAGATCAGGGAACAGGCCGGACGTCCCGTCCACCTGATCGGCGCGTTCCACCACCCGGGCGGCGAGGACGCCGTCGATCTGCGTGCCGAACGGTCCGGTGTCGTCTCCACCCTGCGGGACATCGGCCGCGACGGACAGGCCGACTTCACCACGCAGGCCCTCTCCCACCGGCTGACCCATCCCGAGCTGGCCGAACTGCTGGAACAGGCGAACCGTCCCAACGGCGGGCCCGACAAGGCCTGGCAGCTCGTCCTGCACCTCGCCGCGCCCGGAACGCTCGGAGGGTGGGTCGCCGACGACGGCACGGGCGAGCAACGGGCGCTCACCGCCGAAGCCCTCATCGGCATGCTGGAGCCGGCCGGCCATCACCACAGGCTGCGGCTGGCCGTGGTCAGCGGCCGCCCGGCCGACCCGGCCGAGGCCGACCTCATGACCGTCTTCGGCATCGAAGCCGCACCGTCCCCCGACACCGCGACCGTCAGGACCACCGCCGCGCTCACCCAGGCCGCTCCCACCACCGCCGCGCCCGCCCAGGCCGCTCCCACCACCGCCGCGCCCGCCCAGGCCGCTCCCACGACCGCCGCGCCCGCCCAGGCCGCTCCCACGACCGCCGCGCTCGCCCAGGCCGCTCCCACGACCGCCGCGCTCGCCCAGGCCGCTCCCACCACCGCCGCGCTCGCCCAGGCCGCTCCCACCACCGCCGCGCTCGCCCAGGCCGCTTCCACCACCGCCGCGCCCGCCCGGGCCGCGGAAACGACCGCCGTCCCGTCCGTGACCGCCGCCCCGGCCCCGGCCGCGACCGCCGCCCCGTCCGCCGCCGACCACCCGGCCCTCGCGGCCTCAGCCGCGCAAGAGGCCTCAGCCACCTCGGCCGCCTCAACTGCCCCAGCCGCCCCAGCCGCCCGAGCCGCCTCCTCCGCCCCAGCTCCCGCCCCCGCCGACGCCCCACCGCCAGCCGATCGACTGGCGGCCGACCTCGCCCGTCTGCACGGCTGCGCCGTCCTCGCCTTCCGGCACCCGATCGAGGACGCCGCGGCCGTCCGGATCCTCACCTCCGTCTACCGCAAGCTCCTGGACCGAGGACTCACCCTGCCCCGGGCGCTCGCCCAGGCGATCGCGGCCCACCGCAAGGAGATCACCGACCTCGACGCGGTCGCGCCGGTCCTCTACGGCGCGGCGGCCGTCGACCTGACCGTGCACAAAAGCCCTCGGACGACCGACCGGATGCCGCTGCCACAGCTGCTCCCGGCCCCGCCCGACCGGCTGTTCGGACATCACGACGCCATGGAACGGGCCGACGCGATCATCGGACCGGGGAACCGGCGCAAGGCGAACGGCGTCGTCCTGCACGGCATGGAGGGCATCGGGAAGAGCACCTGCGCCGCCGAACTGATCAACCAGCACGCCGACCACTACCGGCGCGTCCTGCACCACCCGCGCGAGCCCTGGCCCGAGGACCCCGGCGAGGCGCTGGAAGGCTTCCTCGAAGCACTGATCGGCCGCTTCGGCGAGATCGAGCAGATCTACTACCGCGACAGAGGACGCCTGCCCTCACCGGCCGACCTCGTCACCGACCAGCGGGAACTCACCAGATTCTGCGACCTGCTGACCTCGTACCTGCCGCTGAACCAGGCCCACAACCACCTGGTGTACCTCCAGGGCATCGGCCCCCTGCTCAACGAACTCGGCGACAGCACGCCCGCGCGAGCCGGACAGCCCGCCCCCGACCCGTGGCAGCACCCCGGCTGGCACAAGGTGATCTGCGCGCTGACCGGCCGCGAGGCCGTCGGCTTCCGCCTGCTCATGACGAGCCCGCGCCCCGTCCCGCTGCCCAACATGGAGTCCATACCCGTGCGGCTGCTGTCCCCGCGTGAGGCCTTCCGCTACGCCAGAAGCCTGCCGCACCTGCGCAAGCTGATCGATCGTGCCGCCGGCGACCCGGACGAGCGAGTGCTCGTCGAACGGATACTGCACGCGACCGAGGGCCACCCGGCCCTGCTCGGCCTCGCCGACTCCGCGGCGGACCGGGGAGCCGACGCCCTGCGCGGGCTCGTCGAGGACGGCTGCACGGCCACCGCCGACGACAAGCGCGTACAGCAGAGGCTCCACGACTGGGCCCGCGAGGCCATCGGCCGCCTCCCCGCGGACGGCGGCCGACGGGACCTCCTCTTCGTGCTGTGCCGGCTCAGCCCCGTGCACCGCGTCCTGGTCCGCCGTACGGACGACCCGCGCGCCGCGTCCCTGCTGGCCGTCGTCTGGGCCGTCGTGCGCTGCCGCCCGCTCGAACTCGACGACGTCGTCGCCGACATCGACGAGCTGCTGAAGCACCTCTGTGAGGAGAACCTGATCCACCTGGACGAGTCGCCCGAGAGGGAGCGCGTGGTCGTACGGATCCACCCGGCCGTGGCGCAGGCCGCCGAGGCCGTGCAGAAGGCCGCCGCCGCTGCCCAGGAGAGCGCCGCACAGGACGCCGGCACGGCCGCCGACCGCGGCGCGGCCCGTTGGCGCATGGTCGACCAGGTCGCCGCGGACCACACCGAAGGGCTGGTCCGCGAGGCGTTCCGCAACCGCTCCTACGGCCGGTCCGCGGACCTCCAGTTCCTGATCCCCGAGGCGCTGCCCTACCTGGCGCAGGTCCAACGGTGGGACCTGTGCCTGGAGTTCGTCGGCGGACTCCTCAGCCGCGCGCCCACCGGACACGTACGGGACGACGTCAGGCGCCTGCTGCGGACCATCAAGGCCCGGGTGGAACCGGGATCCGCCGAGTTCGCCCTCGCCGAACGCCTGCTGAGGAACACGGAGTCGGTCGCCGACGCGCCCGGAGACCCGCGGACCGATCTCAGGCTCGCGGCGGTCACCCGGGCGCTGTACGTCCGAGGACTGCGCGACTGCGGACATCTGCGCGAGGCCCGGGAGGCCTGCGAGCAGTTCCTGCACGGGCTGGACCCGGGCGCGCGGGACAGCCCGCAAGCCGCCCTGGTCAAGGTCGAGTGGCTGCGCGTGCTGCGCGACCTCGGGGACTGGAGGGAGGTCATCGACGGCGTCGGACCCGTCTTCGACGCGCTCGTCGCGGCCCGCTGGACCACCGCCGTCGACCGCTACCGGGACCACGGCGACGGGGAGGGCCTGCGCAAGGACCTCTACGCCCTGCGCCGCGACTGCGAGTTCCTCCTCGCCACGCACGAGGCACAGGACAAGCCGGAGCACGACCGGCCCGTACCCCGCCAGGACAGGGCCCGCGCCGACCACCTCACCCTCGAACGCTATGTACGGCGCGAGGACCCCGAGGGCCTGCCGGCGCATCGCCACCGGGTCGAGGGCGTCCTCCTGGGGCTCCACGACGACATGAGAGGCCCCGGACTCGACCGGCTGGAGGCGCAGCTCAAGAAGGGGCGCGACGACGCGGAGCGGCACGGCGACGAGACGCTGCGCGCCATGACGGACTGCGCCCGCGCACGGGTCCTGCGCCTGCGCGCCGACGACTACCCGGAGGACGGCGGGGCGTGGTGCACGATCCGCAAGGACGGCCTCAGCCTCGAACACGCCGCGCTGCGCAAGCTCTACAAGTCGGGCACCCCGATGGACGTGGGCGCCTGCCATCTGCGCATCCGCGACGACGAGTCGCGCTGTCCCCGTCCGGAGATCCGCGAACTCGCGCTCTTCCACCACCTGTTCGTGATGCTCGTCGGCGAACTCACCCACGCCTACGCGTTGAAACGGGGCGCGGCCCTGGACAGCGGACAGTGCGCCGCGATGCGGGAGTCCCGCGCGTCGGCGCCGGTCACGCCGGAAGACCTCTGCACGGCGCTGCGCGACGACCCGACCGCGGGCAAGGCGTCCGAAGCGCGTTCGCTCATCGATCCGGCGACCCTGCTGTCGGGGCTGGTCGGCCCCGGAGAACAAGGAGAAAGACGATTGCGGTCAGCCTGGCGGCGCGTCATCGACGCGTTCGAGTCCGACATCGAGTGCGGTTGAGGAGAAGGTGAGTCACAGGGGGATGGTGGAGGAGTCAGCGGTCGGGCCACCGGTGGTGCACATACGGCTGAAGGTCTCCGCGACGTCGGGAGCCCACCACGCGGTGCTGACCTGGCCGCGCGGAGGACGAACCGAGTTCCGCGAGACGGAGGTACGCGACACCGGGGGAGGGGAACGGATGTGCGCGGACCTGCTCGCGGCCGTGGCGGAGCCGGCCGAACCGACGGACGGCGCGCCGCCCGGACTGGTGGTGTTGCAGAGCGAGTCACCCGAACTCGACGACGTCCCCTGGGAGGACCTGTTCCAGCAGGCCGGACGCGTCCGCGGACGCGCCTGGAGACTAGTGCGCAGCCGCCTGGGCCCGGGGAACTTCCAGCCGGACGCGCCGAAGGTGTTCTCCGATCTCCCCGTCCGGGTAATGGTGCTGGGGGTGGATCCCTCCGTGCGCCCCGACGGAGGCGTGTCCGGGCACGAGGACATCGCCGCGCACTTCGCGCTGCGCGACCAGGTGCCCTGGTGGGAGGTGGACGTACTGCCGGGTCCCCTGAACCGTGAGACGCTCCTTCCCCGCCTGCGCGAGGTTCAACCGCACATCCTCCACCTCGCCGGATCCGCCACCGAGGAGCTGCTCGTCGAACGAGCGGTGGCCGTGGGCGAACTGAACCTCTCCCACACCCGCCTCGTCGTCTCCACGGGACCCGCCCGGACACCGCAGGCCCGAAGCCGGCTGGACGCCTTCCTGCGGACCGACGCGCTCGACCCCGTCCTCGGCACCGTCAGCCTCGACCTGCGGGATCCGGCCGCCCCCGACGACTGCCGGCTGTGCGAGCCCGTCACCGCCTTCTACCGGGCTCTGGCCCGGGGAGCCGCCCTTGACGAGGCCGCCCGGACGGCCGTACGGACCGCACCCGGCCTCGCCGCCGTCACCACCGTCAACTGCCACCCCGACCGGGTCCTCCCGCTGCCGAAGCCCTCGCCCGCCACCGAGGCGAGAACACACGGCGACCGGCCCCTGTACCGGACGCTGCGCCACGGGGCCGACCGGGTGGCGCAACGCAGGCGGGCCCTCGACGCCCTGGAGAACGGGGCGTCCGTCAAACGGCTGCTGGCGGTGCACGGCCCCAGGGCGGGGGGCGGCTCCCTGCCGAGCGCGCCCGCGGGCGACGCGCGCTCGGGCACCACCCATGTGCTGAAGTCGGTGCTGCGCGCCTGGGAGGCACGCGGCGGCAAGGCCCTCTACGTCGACCTCGCCTCCCGCGAGGACGGCCTGTCCGACGGCGACATGCGCCCACCGCCCAACTCCTACGTCGAGACGGTGGCGCAGCTCGCCGAGAGCGTCGACCGCGACCGCTCGCTCAACGGCTGGGAGGTGGAGGACGAACTGCGCACACTGCGCGAGCGGATCCACGAATGGCGCCGGCTGCACGAGCGCGGCGACGGCCGCACCGGGCTGAAAAGGCACACCCAGGACATCTTCGCCGCCGGCCGCGACCTCATGGTCAAGATCGCACCGCCCGGATCACACGTCGTTCTGGCGATCGACCACTTCGAGGAGGCGGACGACTCCGTCGCGGGTCAACTGGTGAACAACCTCTTCGACAAGATCCTCGTCAGGACCGCCGTGAGCATTGTCGCGGCGAGCCGCAACGGCGCGGACGCGCGATGGCTGAAACTGTTCTGCATCAAGCCGTTCGACATCCACTGCGACGACTGGCCCACGGACTTCGCGGGCCCGCTGTGCCGGGAGATCGGTGCCAGAGAGGGGATCGACTGGCACGGTACGCCCGAGTGGCGCAGCGCCGTCGAGGAGTGGACCGGACGGGACGGCCGCGAGGTCGGAGTGGACCTGCTGAGCATGGCCGGAGGCGTCGCACGGCGGACGCAGAGGGGAGGGAGGCCATGATCGAACGCTCGACGGCATGGCTGTCCGCGTCGGAGGACCCGGACCGGTACCAGACGCACTACCGCACCTTCCTGCGCTACTGCGGCGGCGACAAGGCGCTCTACGAGGTGCTGAAGCGGTGCAGTCTGTGCACCCGCTTCAGCCGGGGCGCCTACGAGTCCCTGGCGGGCGGACTCGGCTACTCCCTCGACCGACTTCTGGAATACGGCTTCGTCGACCGGTGCGACGACGACCACATCCGCTACCAGGTACCGCAGGAGACCAGGCTCGGCGCGTGGGCCGCCTGGTGGCAGGAGGCCGGGAACACCGCGGTCCGCCCCAAGAAACTCAGCGACAGCGCCATGGAGTTGGCGCGGCACCTGGAGAGCGAGGGCGGCGCCGCCGCGGCCGCCGAGCGGATCAGGCTCCTGGTGGTGGCCGACCGGATCGACGAGGCGACCGCACTCTTCGACCGCTGGTACGCCGACGCCGTGCGCGTCGGCCACGCGGCCGCCGGCCGGCGCTTCAAGGACGCGATCGCGCCGGCCGAACTCCGGGCCTTCGTCGGCGACCAGGGCCTCCACGAAAAACTGAGGAGCCGTCAGGAACGCGCCGCGAAACAGCTGTCGATGATGCGCGTCTGGTACAGCTGCTTCCGACGGACCTGGCACTACGTCGCCCGCCCCCATGTGGAGGGCGCGCTCGAAGCGGCCCTCCACGCCGAGGATCCCCACGCCCCCAGGGTCGTCCACCTGCACGGACCGGGTGGCATCGGCAAGAGCACCCAGATCTCCTGGCTGATCGCCCGCCACTGCGCCGAACAGGACCCACCCGTGCCCTGCGCCATGCGGGACGTCGACACCCTGGACTCGACCCGCCTGCTGCGCCACCCCTCCCTGCTCCTGGTGGAATTCGCCCGCCAACTCCTGCGCCAACTGCCCCCCGCGTCTCCGGAGTCGGGGACGGCCCGGCTGCACGACCTGGTGTACCGGCACGGGAAACTGCTGGACGCGCTCGACCGCGAGTACGTGGACGGCACCGCGCTGCACCCGGAGGCCGTCGAGCCGCCGGAACCGCTCACCGACGAGTTCTGCGCGGCACTGGAGGACGTCGTCGCCGAGGCCGCCGAACGGCCCCGCCGCACCGTCGTGCTCTGCCTCGACACCCTGGACGAGCTGCTCGGCACGGCCGGCTTCGACATGCGCCCCCTGTTCGACGTGCTCGCCGCCGTCACCCGCGTCGACCGGGTGCGGCTGGTGCTGTCGGGACGCGCCGACATCGCCGAACACCCGCAGTTCTCCCAGGCCTTCGGCCGGCTGCCGGGCCGCTGGCGGTCGCTGGAAGTGCCCCCCTTCACCCTGGAGAACGCGGCCGAGTACCTGCGCACCCGCGGCATAGACGAGCCCCTGGCGAACCGGATCGTGACCGCCTGCCGGGAGGACTTCGAGGGAGCCCCCGGATTCACCCCGCTCGTGCTCGCCCTCATGGCCGACCTCGCTCTCGACCAGCCGGACGAACTGCCCCGCGCCCGCATGGAGTCCCTGGAGCTGTTCGTGCTGGACCGGGAACTGCACGGCAGGCACCCGCGGATCGAACTCGCCCTGCGCTACTGCGCCGTGGCCCGGCACCCCACCTACGAGTACTTCCGGCAGGTCCTCGTCCCCCTGCTGAGCGAGACGGCCCCCGGCGGCCCGGACCTCAGGACCGACGAGGCCGCCGACGACCTCTGGAAAGAACTGCTCACCGTGGCCCACAGCTCCGCCTGGATGAGGACCGAGGAGAAGCGCCAACTGGTCGTCCACGTCAACGTCCGCCGCGCCCTGCGCCACGACATGCGCAACCACCACGGCGACGCCTGGTGGAAATTGCACCACGACGGCAAGGACCGCTGCGCCCGACTGGCCGCGCAGGCGCGGGACAACGGCTCCGAGACGGCAGCCGAATGGACGATCGAGCAGATCTACCACGAACTGCACTCCGCCGCCGACCCCGACCCCGACCGCGCCGGCTCGGTCGACGAGGCCGCCCGCGTCTGGCGCGAGGCCGTCGCGGACGCCTGGCGGCGCGGCGCGCTCCTGACGGTGCTCAAACTCGCCGAACGCCTGCTCAGCTCCGACTTCGGCAGGCAGGAGACGGAACTCGGCGGACCGCAGCTGCCCGACCCGCGGACCATGACCGCCCAGCTCTGGTACGACATCGCCCTCGAACGCGCCTACGGCGAACTCCACGCCGTGCTCTACGACGGCCGCCCCGGCTGGCCCGACGTCGCCCGCTACTACGAACTGGCCTGCCGCCGGGCGACGATGAGCCCGGACGGCGAGCCGCCGCCCCGCCCCGACGAGCGGCGCATGGAGATCCTCCGCTGCGCCCTGCTGCTCGGCGACCCCGCCCGCGCCGGCGCCGGGACCCTCGACGAGGTGCGCGAGGCCCTCGCCGGCATCTTCCGCGAACGCGGAAGCGGACCCGGAACCCCCGGCCGGGGCCGCCCCTGGTCGGCCGAACGCCTCGACGACCTGTGGCGCGCCGACGCGGGCCTGCTGTACGCGAGTTGCCTGGCCCGCACCGGACCCGCCCCCGACGGCTCGGCGGCCGGGGAGCGGGCCGCCGACGGCGTGTTCACCACGACCTACGACTGGACGGCGGGCGGAGCCGACCCGCGAGCCCTGCTCATCGCCCGGTACGCGATGCGGGAATGGCGCGCGGCCGGACGCCCCGACCTGGTGCGCGCCTGGAAGAACCGATTCGACCGGGCCGCCCTGCGCCGGCCCGAGGAGGCGGGCCCGCAGCGGGCACGGGCGGCGCTCGCCGACATGGAGGCCGCCCTGCGATCGGGCGTGCCCGTCGACGGCATCCTCGGCATGGACCCCGGCACCGACTCCATGAGCTTCGACGTGCTCGAAGCGCGCGCCCGGCTGCTGCGCGGCGAACCGCTCGCCGCCGTCCACTTGTTGGACCACACCGTGCAGGCCTTCGTCGACCCCGACGACGAACGCCGCCGCTCCCTCGGCTTCGACGCCCACCTGATCCGCGCCCGGGCCTGGGCCGGCGTCCTGGAGCCGAACCGCGCCGAGGACCATGCCCAGCAGGCCATGATCCTCGCCCGGGACGACGAGGAGCGGCTGCGCGTGCTGGCGCTGCGCGCCGACCTCGCCCTGTCCGCCCTCGGCGACCTGGCGCAGGCCCACCGCTGGATCGGCCTGGCGGCACCCCTGAGGTCGGCCCGACGGGGCCGCGCCGGCAGCGAGATCGCCCGCGCCGAGTGCGCCCTGCTGCACCGCCTCGGCCGCCCCGAGGCCGCACGACGGGCACTGGCGGCCTGGAAGGACGCGCTGCTGGCCCGCACCGGCGAACGGCCGTGCGGCGGACCCCCGCCGGCGGCCCCCGACGAATGGTTCGCCCAGGCGCTGCACTCCCTCGTCCACTGCGACCCGGCCGCGGCGGCCCCCCACCTGGACGACCTGCGCACGGCGCTCACCCGCATCCCCGACCCCGGACGCCGGCTCGTGCTCGTCGCCGAGGAAGCGGCCCTGTACGGCCCCTTCGCCGACGCGCCGCTGCTGCCCGAACCGGTCCGCGAACCCGTCGTCCGACTCCTCGGCCGCCTCCCCGACGAACGCACGACCGTACCCCTGTCCCTGGCCGCCGTCGTGTTCCACGGCCACCTCCTCGGGGACCGGCGCCGCGCCGCCGCCCACCTGAAAGCCGCTCGGCAGCGCCACGGCGCCCCCAACCACGGCGTGCACCGGACCTGGCTGCTGCTGCACCGCCTCCTTCCCCCGGGCACCACCCCCGCGCCCTGGCCGGAACAGGAACGCCACGAGGAGCAGCTGACCGCCCTGCGCGGCGCGGACCTGCTGGCCCAGGAGAGCAGCCGACGCCGCCGGCCGCGACGGGAGATGGTCGTGGACGCGGCCGACCTGCTGGGCGACGGCCGGTCGTACCCCACCGTCTGGCACCTCGCGGCGGCCGAGCTGACGGCCCCGTCCGACCCGGCCACCGCGCAGCTGCGACGCCGGCTGCTGATCCCGTCCGACGGACTCCCGCGCACCCGCAACCTCGAGTTCGCCCGGCGCGCCCTGCGCCGGCACGGCGGTTCCCCGGCCGAGGTCCGGACAGCATCGGCGGCCGACCTCAAGGAGTCGCTCACCGCCCGCGTCCCGGAACGGACCCCGCGCTGGGAACTCCTCGTGCCGGGCGGCGCGCCCGCGAAGGAGCGTACCGACGCACCCGTGGACGTGCTCGTCCTGCGGGGCGTGATGCGCCCGTTCGGCCGGGGGGCCGCACTCCGCCTCCTCGACACAGCCGTCCCCGTCCGGCCCGCCGATGTGCACCGGGAGATCCGGGAGCTGTGCCTGCGGCACGACCGGCCGCCGCCGCTGGTGCTGCTCGACGCGGTCCGCCAGGGACTGACCCAGCGGCGCCAGACCGAGCTGCGGGACCTGTTCGCCCATGAGCTGTTCCTGCTGGGCCGGGGCGACGACACGGATCCGGTCGGAGGAGCGGCCGTCGTGCTGGCGGCCGGCCTCGTCCCCGTCGAGCACGTCGACAGCGGTGCCTGGGACGCGACTTGGCGGTCGGCCGTGCTCCGCTTCGGGCGCACGGCCGTCCAGGCGGCAGCGGAACTCGACTCGGCGGTACGGGAATTGACTGCGGCGGACTGCCCGGCGCCGCCCGTCCGGCTGTTCTCGCACCTGCCCGAGGAGGAGATGTTCGGCCTCGGGCGGCTGTGACGGGCGGCGCTGTTCCTCAGGACCAGAACCCTGAGGAACAGAGCTCTCAGGACCAGAACCCTCCGGAGTAGAACAGGGCCGCGAAGAGGAGCATCAGAATCAAGATGAGCCCCCACACCACGACGGCCGTGATGAGGCTGTCGTCGGAGTCTCCGGCCGCGTGGCTCCGTCCCGGTTCAGGGCGGGGCCGGCGGACCGGCGCGGAAGCGGGATCGGTCAGACCGTGGGTGCGGACGATGAGCGGCAGGCCGAACGTCGCGAAGAATTCCGGGTGCACGAGGCTCGGGCTCACCCGGTAGTCCTGGACGGTCCACTGAAGGGCGACCTTGAGTCCCCTGGGGAGCGCCGTCCCGTGCGCGTTCAGGAACGCCGCCCACTGACGGGCCGGTCCGGCACGCCGCACCGCCCTGCGGACGAGGAGTCCATAGAGGAGGACGGAGGAGAAGGCGTAGGCACGGGTGACGCGGCCGACGTTGGGAGGGGTCAGACCCAGCCCCTGGTTGATGGCCCGCTCGCACGCCTCGTCGACGGTCGCCTCGTCCCATCCCGCCGTCCGTCTCTCCAACTCCCTGTGGATGGCCCGTACTTCCGCGTCCGGGCAGCGCAGAGCCCGTTCCACCAGTTCCATGTCGCCCAGCTCGCTCACCCACTCCGTACCGCCGCTCTCACGCCGCGGGGCACCGGGCACCGGGGTTTCGGGCCGCGGAGAGCCGGCGTGGGCCCCGTCCCGCCTGCGCCGCCGCTGCCCCCAGGTGCCCTTCACGGCCCGTGAGACGGCGGGGGCGCTGTTCGCCGACACCGGCGGCAGCCCCGCCGGGATGAACGGCAGATCATGTGCCGGTCCGTCGAAGGGAGGCGGGGACGGGGGCGCGGCCGGCGGGGCCGGGAAGGTGAACGACTCGTGTCCGGCCAGAGAGTCCGGCGGGGCCGGGGCGGGGTCCGTCCCTCCGTTCCCCTCCGCGAAGCGGTCGGTGTCCTGAACCGACGTGACGGTCCGACGCAGGTCCCCGGCGGACGGGTCCGCCGCGCGCGAGGACTCCTGGCCGGTGTCCGGTGCCTCCTGAACGGGCCAGCCCCGGGGGAGGGGCGGCAGGTCGTCGCCGGACGGTGATCCGGTCGTCGTCTCCTCGTCCCCTTCCGGGACGGGCTGCTCGGCGGGCGGTAGCTCCTCCTGCCCGCCGGGGTCGTCCGCGTGCCAGGAGTCCTGACGCTCGGAGTCCTGGAGGGAGGAATCCTGAAGGCAGGCGTCCTCAAGGGAGTTCGTGGCCGGGCCGGGGGCGATGCGCGGACGAAGCTGGGACAGCAGTTCGCGGCACCGTTCCTCGGGAGCCATCTCCAGCCAGGGCAACCCCGGCGGGCTCACGGGTCCCAACGTCTGTGGCCCTGACTCCACATAACGTGCGACGAGCAGCCGCGCCGCCTCCGACGCCCAGTCCGCGGGCGGCTCCTGACCGTGCAGCCGCAGCCGCTGGTGCGTCGAGCGCCCCAGCACGGGCCAACTCGGCATGACCATCAGGCGGTACGGTCCGGACTCCTCGTACTCCAGCGTGGAGAAGGTCCATGGGCCGGGCACCAGGGGCTCCAGGATCTCGACCAGACCCAGCAGGACGGCTGCGGGATCGTCGCCCACGCACTCGGCCTCGGCTATCGACAGCTGCCGTCCGGGTTCGAAGAGCAGCCAGGACGCCAGGTGTTGCAACGTGTCCGCCCTCTCGGCGGCGGCGCTCCGCAGCAGTTCGGCGCCCTCGGCCGCCTCCTGGAGCAACGCGTCCGGATCCAACGCCTCCAGCGTGCGGCCCCGTTCGGCGTCGAGGGCGTTCCTGCGACCGGACCAGTCGCGTCCCGTCAGCCCGAGCGCGAGCCGCGCGGTCAGCCGGCCGGACGGCGCGAACAGGGTGTGACACCGCAGGCTGCTCCGCTTCATGTTGTCCTGCGCGGTCACGCGCCACACGATCACGTCCTGGTGGGCGGCCGTGCCGAAGGCGAGCGAGTCCCGGCCCGCCGAGGAGGACCCGGGCGGCCGGACGATCCGCTCCGCCACCCGCCAGAAACTCACGGCCTCCGGACCGCCGCAGGAGTACGCCACCGGACCGAAGCCCAGGTTGTCCGAGATGTTCAACGGCTCGTGGGCGAAGACGATCTGATCGACGGTGGGAACGGTGGGCATGCTTCAGACCCCCATCAGCTGCGGAACCGGCGGATCGAACAGGCCGCACATCGTGAACAGCGACAGCAGCGGGCCGAGGACGCGGCGCGGACGCACGCCCCCGACGAACGCCTTGCGGGGGCCGTGCGGATCAGGCCTGCCCGGCGGGGCGGTGGGCGACATGCCCGTGGCGGAGACGAAGTGCAGCGAGCAGCGGCGGCAGTCGTGTGCCGGGCGCAGCCACGCGGTCGCGTTGTGCTGGGTGAGGAAGGCGTAGACGTCCCTGCTCTCCTCGTACGTCTCCCGCGGGTCCACCTTGTTCGCGTCGGCCGACAGCCCGCTGCGCAGCCACTGGTCGATGGGGTCCTCGAACCGCAGCACGTCGCACTTGTTCAGCACCACGGCGCAGGGCACGTCGCTGAAGTCGCCGCCCCGCGGCAGCCGGTCCAGCACCGTGGGGAACGTCGGGTCCGGCACCCCCGCCAGCGCCTGGCTGATGCCGGCGGCCTCACGCGCCGGGACCAGCTGGGGCAGGCGCAGCGCCCGCATGGTGTCCACCACGAAGATCAGCGCGTCCACGCCCAGCAGGAACTGCGTGCTGGGGCCGCTGAGGGTGAGGGACTCGCCGGCGATGTCGAAGAAGGCCACCGGCCGGGTTCTGCCCCTCACCGTCACCAGCAGCGCGTCGGTGAACTCGACGAAGGACGCCGGGTCGGTGGACGGCAGCACCTGGCCAGCCTCCAGCTGGCTGACGGCCTTGGAAAGGAACGTCTGGTGCTGGACCGTGTTCACCGAACGGCAGTGGATGCCGTACGGGTCGAGCCCGCCGCGGCCGATCTCCGCCATCATCGCGGCGAGCAGATGCGTCTTGCCGGTGCCGGACTGGCCGACGAAGGCGATGGACAGTGGAGTGCCGTGACTCAGGTAGGGCACGGGCAGGAAGTGCTCGCCCGGACGCTCGTTCGGGCACTTCAGGAAGGCCTGGTTCATCAGGTCCTGGCGTCGGATCGCGTTCGTCTCGTCGCCCGGTTCCCAAGGGCTGAGCTCATGCGTCGGCCCCTTCGGCAGGAACAGACGCCGGGGATCGAAGTACAGGTCCTCCAGACAGCTCGGGCAGCGGATCGGCCGCGGCTGCTCGCCGTCGAGTACGTCGTCCACTGTCAGCTACCTCCTGTTCTGCGATGGTTCGTGCCCCAGGGGGGCATCCGAAGGCCCCGCACCGACCCCGCGCTTCCGCTCCCCGCGTCCGGCCGCGGGGGCCGCACCGGTTCCGGCGGGGTGGGGGCGGCCGGCTCGGGCCGGGGGCGCGGGGGCCAGGCCTGCGGCCCCTTGGCGGCCAGCAGCTCGTCGAACCGCCGCCGGCCCGCGCGCAGCGGGTCCGGGGCCTCGCCCAGGTCGACGACCGGGTCCCGCCCGGATATGCGTCTGAGCAGGGTCCGGGCGTCGCAGCGCCGGGCGGGGTCCTCCTCGAACACCCCTCGCAGCAGGTCCGTCAGGGCCTGTCCCGAGCCCGGCGGCGGACGGTCGCCCGCGCTCTCCCGGCCCGTCGCCACGAAGTGGACCAGCTGCCCCGCGCTCCATACGTCGTCCAACGGGTGCGCCGCGCCCACGCCTTCGCGCTGTTCCGGCGAGGCCCAGGGGCGGACGCCGAGCCGTCGGCGCGGCCGGCCGGCGAGTTCGGCGCCCCCGAACTGGGTGAGCTGGATGCGCGAGCCGTCCCAGCGGACCGTGCGGGGGCCGATCGAGCGGTGCACCAGCGAGGCCCATTCCAGCAGCCGCAGCGTGCGGAACAGGCTGTACTCGAACTTCTGCTGCTCGCGCACCATGAGACGGCCCGCGAACTCCGCCATCGGCTGTCCCTTGCGCAGCGGGTCGAGCAGCAGGAACGGCTCGGGCGCCTCGATGGAGTACCCCGCGAGCCGGGTGAACTCCGGCGGATAGCCCTCCTGGCCGAAGGCCCGCGCGAGCCGCAGCCCGGCCCGGATCTCCGTCTCCAGCGCGTCCAGCGCCTCCGGCCGCACGGCGTGGGGCATGTGGATCCGCCGCTGCGACAGATGCCGCCCGTCCTCCAGCGCGATCATCCTGGTGCGGAACGGTGACCCGGGGGCGTGCGGCTCGTCCGGCTCGGCCCGCAGCACGCGTACGCGTTCGGGCATGCCCGTGGAGTCCACGAACAGCAGTACGTCGGTCATTCCGTCACCCCGCTCCGCCCGGGCCGGTCGCCGGGGCGCCGGCCCGCCTGCCGTCGGCCGTCCTCCGGGGTGTCGCCGTGTGTCGCGGCACGGCCGCCGTCGCCGGCGGCCGTCGTCCCGTGGGCGCCGGACCAGGACAGCCGGACCGCGCTCTCCGTGAGGGGGACCAGGCGCAGCAGACCGGCGAAGCGGCCCGTCGCCGTCCACACGATGTCCGGCAGCCCGGCCTCCGGCACGCTCGTCCACCGGGTGCGCGGCTCGGCCCGCTCGCCGGGCGTCCCGCGCACACCGCCCGGCGCGTTCTCGACCGCCTTCCAGAACGAGCTCTGCATCGCCTGCGGCACGAAGCCGAAGTGCCGTGTCGCGCCCGGCGCCCGGTCCAGCATCCGCAGCTGCCCGGGGGAGCACAGATGCAGGGCGTCCCCGTGGTGGCCCGGCAGCAGCACCCCGACCACGCGCTGCATGTCGACGCCGACCAGGCTCGCCGGATCCGGCCGGCTCGCCGGCGCCGGCGCGAAGCGGGGCGCGGGGGCGGTGCCGACCCGGGCCAGCTGGTGCTGGTACTCGAAGATCAGCTCGCCGGTGCGGGCGGCCACCGGCAGCGCGGCGACGGTGGACGGGTCGCGCAGGATCAGCGGCCAGTAAGGGCTGAGGACCTCGGCCATGAGGTCCGACAGATCCCCGACGACCGTGTCCAGCAACGCCCGCCCGGCCTGGCCCACATGCTCCACCGCGAACGGCGAGCCGCCCCGCCCGTCCGTCGCCGCGCCGCCCGGCGCGTGGCCCCGCGGGGCCGGACCCCACTCCGGTCCGGTGCGGCCCTCCAACTGCTCGCCGAACTCGGCGAGGGTCGCGCAGCCCGCCTCCAGGAGCGAGGCCACCGCCCGCGCCTGGTCGGACGCCGCGGCCCGGGCGTCCGCGAGCAACCAGTACTCGAACACGCCGTCGTCGAGGGCCTCGCCGAGCCGCTCGGCCGCGAGCGCCGCCGCGTCGAGCCGGATCCGTCGCCGCCAGTCCGCCACCGCCGACGCCCACAGCGTGTGGCCGGCCTTGACGGCGGCGGCCCCCGCCGCCACCCCGAGCAGCGGCGACGACCAGACGGGCACCGTCACCGCGGCCCGTACGACCAGGCCCGCGACCCACCCGAAGGCCCACCCGCCGGCGAGCACGCCGAGGGCCCGCCGGGGGAGCCGGGTCCACGGGGGCCCGTCGAACGCGTCGTCCGCCGGGCCCGCGACGAGGGTCCACCCCACCGCGCCGACGAGCAGGAGCGACAGCAGCCCCGACGTGAGCGCCCACCACGGCCCGACGACGGCCAGGAGCGCGGAGAGCGCCGCCCACACGGCGGCCCGACCGGCCCCCGCGCCCACGGCGAAGGCGGGCGGCCGGATGAGCGGGGCCAGCGCCTCGTCCGGGCAGACCTGGTGGATCCGGTCGATCTGGGCCGCACTGCCGGACGGCACGGTCGAGTTGGTGAACTCGCGCAGCCAGGAGACGATCTCCGGCAGCGGACGCCGCCGCTCCAGCCGGGTCAGCACCTGCTGCCGCAGAGCCGCCCCGACCTCCTCCGGCCGGGTCCCGGCGACCAGCGGCAGCCGCACCCCGAGCCGCAGCAGGTGGTCCCGCCCCTCCGCGTCGATGCCCGCCCGGCCGTCGACCCACTCGAAGGTCTGCTCCACGGTGCGCCGGTGCTCGGCGAGTCCGTGCCCGGCCTCCCGCACCGCGTCGAGGACCTCCCGCGCCGCCACGTCACGCCCCAGCCAGCCGCGCCAGCCGCCGAGCCCCGCCAGACTCCGGCCCGCCCGGTGCAGCCCCGCCACGGTCTGCCGGTGCGACTGCCGCAGCGCGCTGTCCTCCGGCAGACAGTCCTCCAGGGACAGGTCCTCCGGGTCGGCGGTCCGCGCGAGGACCGCCAGCGGCCCTTCCGGCGGCGCCGGGCTCGTCACGGCGGTCGGCGGGCTGGTGCAGTACTCCAGGGCCTGCACCTGCGTGCGCAGCAGCTCCTCCTCCGGCACCTCGTGGATCAGCAGCCTGAGCGCCGGACTGGCCACGGCGGACGGCAGCTCGTGCAGGGCGCCGATCGTCTCGTCGAACACCTCGGCCACCTGGAGCAGTTCGACCAGCGGGTCCAGACCGCCCAGGTCGTTCTCGGCGGGGCCCGTGTCGGTCAGCGCGGGCGCCTCGCTCTGCCCGGGCCGCCAGCCGATGCCCCGCACGTCGCCCACCCACACCGTCGCGGCCAGCGGCGGACGCAACTGCACCGGAAGCGCCAGCACATGCGACTCCCGGTACGCCGACGGATCCGCGTCGCCGGGCGCCGCGTCCTGCGCGGGGCCCGCCGGACGGCCGGGCGGCGGGCCGACGGCGAGGCAGAGCACCGCCGACACGCCGGGATGGGAGCAGATCCGTTCGTAGGCGTCCTCGTGGGACACCAGGTCGGCGGCCGTGTCGATGACCAGGACCCGGGAGACGTCGGCCGCCCGCACCCGCGCCTCCCGCAGCGTCTCCCGGAAGTGCTTGTCCAGCGCCGCCGGCGTGCTCACATGGTCGAGGTCCCGGCGCAGGTCGATGCAGACGACGAGACGGTCCCGGTGCAGCGTGCTCACTGGCCGCCCTCCTCGGAGAACGCGTGGTGCAGCTTGCGCAGCGTCCAGCCCTCCAGCCGGTGCGCCCGCGGGAACGGCAGGTCCAGGGCCTCCTGGAAGGTCTCCGTCCAGAACGCCCGCAGCTCCGCGCGGTGCGCCGGATCCTGGTCCACCGGCCAGGGCGACCGCCCGACCAGCAGATCCGCCTGCTGTGCCGCCACCTTGTCGACCAGCGTGCGGAACAGCCCCGACGGCGCGACCGGCGTGTTCTCCAGGCCGAGCGGCGTGGTCGCCATCAACTGCTCGCAGAAGGCGTCGCGGATGCCCCCGCTGTCCTCCGCCAGCGTCCAGGACTCGTAGGCGCGCAGCAGCGCTCCCCAGCTCGACAGGCCCGGGCCGGGCGACTCCAGGGAGCAGACCATGGCGGCCGACTCCCGGTCCAGCAGCCCGACCCGGACGCGCTTCGGACTGGTCACGTCCCCGAACACGGTCACCTGGTCGTTCCACAGCGCGCACAGCAGCCGGTGGAGGATGTGCCGCCGGTCCTGCGCCGTCCCCATCAGGAAGTCGGACTCGTGTCCCAGCCGGTGCCGCCAGCGCAGGAGGTCGCCCGGAAGCTCCCCGCCCAGCGCCTCCGCCCACAGGGTGAGGGTGCTGCGCACCTCCGGCACCTCGGTCAGGCTCATGGAGCTACGGAAGAGGATCACGGTGACGGACTCGGTGGACACCGGACGGAACTCGATCTCCCGCTCGTTGTCCCTCGGCAGCCGCATCTCCCGCTCCAGGAAACGGCGCACCGCCGAGTCGGTGGACGTGGCGGGGTAGACGATCAGCACCTTCAGCTTCCCCCGCCCCTCGGGCGAGAACCCGACCGGCAGCAGCGAGGCCAGCTTGTGCCGGCACTGCTCCACCGCGTCCTCCCCGATCTGGAGTCCGTCCCCGGCGGCCGACGCCGCGAGCAGCGTGCCCAGCGAGGGCAGCAGCGGACGCTGCCCCACCCCGCCGGTCTCCCCGAACAGACGCTTCACCCGGTTCTGCACGTGGTCCTTGACGATCGACACCGACCTGCGCGGATCCACCCGCGCCTCCGTGAACGCCGCCCGCCACCGCTCGGCGCCGATCAGATGCCCGAGCAGCGCCTCCTCGCCGTCCGTCTCCCGCAGCCCCTCGGCGAGCAGCAGCCGGTGCACGACGGCCTCGTAGAAGGAGACCAGGTCGTTCTGCGGCGGCAGCAGGTACGACACCCCCGTGCGCGGCCGGTACAACTGCCGGGTCCGCTGGGTGAACGAGGTCTGCTCGTCGTCGGCCTGCTCCTGGAACGCCCCGGTCAGCGCGTCGAGTTCGGCGCGCAGCGCGGACAGCGTCCGGTCCCAGCGCGGGGCGTGGTCGGCCCAGTGCCGGTGCCAGACGCGCCGGCACTCCCACTGGTACCAGGCGTCCTGCTCCTGGAGGGCCTGCACCACCTCGGCGTCGCCCCATCTCAGCTTCACCAGACCGGCCATGCGGTCCTTGATGTTCTTCGGCTGCGGCGGCCCGACGCCGAGCCCCGGAGGGCGCTCCGGCTCCCGGCCGCGGTTCTGGAGCAGACCGGCGAAGCCCGCCCGCGCGAGCCGGTCCTTGGCGGCAGGCTCGCCCAGCACCACCTGACGGAGCTTCAGCAGGTCGACACGGCCCAGGAGTTCGCGTACACCTCGGAACGGGTCGAAGGCGGTGGCGAGTTCGGAGACCTGCTGGCGCAGCTGCCGGTCGAGGTCGCCGAGCGCGTCGTCCATCGCGCCCTGCCGCGCCGCCAGCGCCTCCAGCACGGCCCGCGCGCCGGTGACCGGGCGGGGCTCGCTGAACGGCGGACTCGGGCGCGTCCACAGCTGGTCCAGGTGCGAGGCGGCGAAGAACTCCCGGACCAGGTCGCGTTGGGAGGCGTCGTGCGTCGCCGGATGGTAGGCGCGCCGCTTGAGGGCGGTGGCCAGCAACCGGGACGCCACCAGCTCGGCCAGCTCGTCGACGGGGACCGCCATCGAGGCGACGAGGCTGGTGGAGACGCCGCGGTTGCCGATGCCGGTCGGGGCGACCGTGGCGCGTTCCACGTTGGCGTTGATGAAACTGTCGGCGAACGACTGGTACAGGCTGTCGCTGTCGCGGACCCGGCTGTCGTCCTCGCCCAGCTCGGTGCCCAGCAGGGACATCACCAGCGACACGATGGAGCGGTGCAGATCCTCGCGTTCGATGCCGGAGGTGCGGGAGAACAGGAACGCGGTCTGCGTGGTGGAGGGCCGCATCCGCACCGACACCCCGCCCGGGTACTCCACGGCGAGCTGGCCGGTGCTGCCCACGTCGTCGAGGTTGTCGTCCGCGTCGGGCGCGTTCTGGTCGTCGACCAGCCGGAACAGGTCCACCAGGGCGCGCCCCGCGTTGAGACGGGCCGCGCGGCCCCCGCCCCGGCCGTCGTCGAAGGCGGACGGCATGACCACCAGCGGGTAGATCCGCACCCGGTAGCGGGCCTCCTCGAAGGCGTGCCCGAGCAGATGGAGGTAGTCGTAGAAGATGCCCGCGCCGGTGCCGCCGGCGACGGAGAAGGCGACGAACACGTCACAGCTGTCGGCGAGCGAACCGCCCAGCGAGGTGAGGTCGCCGCCGGATTTGCTGATCAGGGAGATCGCCTCGCGCAGCGGGTTCAGCGCGGGCCCGAGGCCGCTGCGGAAGGTCTCGAACAGGGCCGCCCGGCCCACGGTCGGCAGCTGGCCGGCGCCCCGGATCAGCGGGGCGACCCGGGGCTCGCCCTGCCGTCCGGGCACCCAACGGCACAGCGGACCGGGCAGGTTGGTCCGCAGGCTGCGCGCCACTTCGGGGTAGGAGTCGAAGCGCGGCAGCAGTCCGAACGTGGCCCGCGCGGTCCTGCCGTAGGCGGCCTTGAGCAGCCCCTCGGTCCGCATGTGCGGCAGCCGGCTCAACTCCGCCTCGTTCAGGTCCGCGTAGACGAACTGGAGGCAGTCGGGCAGTTGGTAGGGCAGCAGTTGACGGCCGCGCAGGGTGGGGAAGAGGGCCGTGCCGTCCGGCCCGCACAGGGCCTCCCGCAGCCGGTTCTCCAGCTCGGCGCCGATGAGGCATCCGGTGCCGCCCAGGCCCACGAACAACATCGGCTGGTAGATCTTCATCCAACTCCCCCTCGTGCGCGGCCGCGTGGGCCTTCGGAGCCGTTCCGCGGCCGTCCATGGCCGTTGCGGTGGTCGGGCGCCGGATCAGAAAGCGTCGTCATAGGGCTGTTTCGCGGTGGTCGGCGGGGGCAGCGGCGATCCCGTCGCACCGGGGCGCCGCCGCCGGGTCCGGGTCCGGGCGCCCGGAGCGGGGTACGCCGTCGCGGACCCACCGGGGGCGGACGAGTCCCCGCCCGTCCGGGAGGCGGCCCGGCGGCCCGGCCCGCGACCTGGCGCGGTGGCCGCGGAGCGGCTGTCGGCGAACCCGAGCGCCAGCCCGTCCTGGAACGGGGCGGTCCGCCCGCGCGGGACGGTGAACCGCTCCCCGTCCGGCGTCCTGACGGCCAGACCGTCGCGGTAGCGCCGCACCCGGTAGCGGCTCGGCGAGTCGTCGAGGAAGAGCCGCGGCGCCCCGCCCGCCGAACGGACCAGGAAGCCGAACTCCGAGCCGACGCCGGCCGGCGCCCGCAACCGGCTGCTCTCACTGCCGTACTGATGCAAAATCAGCTGAATGGTGGAGACGTCGCGGCTCCTGCGGCGGTCCTGCCAGCGCAGCGCCAGGACGACCGTCAGCAGCGCGAGAATCGCCGAACCGACGCCGACGGCGGGCGCGTTGCGCTCCAGGAACCCGGGCCGGGGCTCCACCTGGAGGATCAGGAAGGACTGCGCGACCGGCCGCCCCCGCTCGTCGCGCAGCGACACCGTGCCCGGCACCGGACCGGTCGGCGCGTCCTCGGCGAAGCGCAACGACAGTGGCACGGAGATCTGTTGACCGGCGTCGACCTCCACCCGCTGCGGACTGATCGTGAAGGAGACCCGGTCCCCGGCGTCACCGAGCACCACCCGCACGGTGCGGGCGCGGCTGTCGGAGTTGTGCACCTTGACCAGTCCGCGGGCGGTCCCCCCGGGGTGCACCCGGCGGTCCTCGAACTGGACGGAGCCGGCGAGCAGGGCGGGCCGGTCGGGCGGGGTCGTCCGGTACGGGCGTTCGTCGCCCGTGATGCCCTCGCCCACCATGTGCCCGACGAACTCCAGCTCCCCGTCGGCCGTTCTCGGCACCGTCAGCGTGCCCGAGAACTCCCCGTCGCCCGCCGCGTGGTCGGGCGCCCGCCCGTCGTCCGTGAGCCGGGTCTCGACCGGGGCGAACCCCTTGCCGGTGAGGCTCACCGACACGTCGATGCCCGCGAGTTGGGCCGGGTCGGTGAGGCGGACGTCCCGCGCGGTCTGCAACAGCACGTGCACGGCGGCCTTCTGTCCTGGCGCGGGGGACGGCGGGTCCAGGACGATGAACGAGCGCAGCACGCCCTGCCACAGCGCGGTGGCGCTGACCTGCTGGCCGGCCGAGCCGCCCACCACCTCCACGTGCACCCGCCAGGTCCCGGGCTGGGGGTCGCGGATCCGCAGGGACTCCACCGGGCCGTTCTGGCCGACGAGTTCGAACGCTGAGCCGTACGCCGAGCCGCGCAGCGGGACCTTGCGCCCCCGGGGGTCGTAGTAGGTGACGGCCACCGCCTCGGGGCGCTCCTTCACCACGACGATGGAACCGTCGCTGGCCACGGGCGGGATGGTGACGCTGAGATCGGCGGTCGTGGTGACGGTGGACTCCGCCCGGTCCGGGCTGGTGCGGGCGCAGCGGGCCCCCGCGAAGGCCTGCAACAGCGCCTTCGACACCGCCGCGGAGTCCGGGGTGACCTGGGCCCTCGGCCGCGCCGACGCCAGCGCCGCGCACTGGGTCTGGTAGCCGCCGGCGGCCAGTGAGTCCAGCTGGGCCCGGTCGATGCCGTCGCCGAAGCCGAGCGGCCAGATCTGCGCCTTGTCGGCGCGGGCCTGGGCCACGGCGGCGGCGAGGGCCTTGGCGGCGTTGTCGTTGCGCCGGTCGGGATCGGGGCCGTAGTTGGGGCTGTCGCGGACGTCCAGCCGGCCGTCGGTGAGCAGGAAGAGGATCTTCGGGGTGGCGGGCGCGGAACCGCCGCCCGCGCGGAGCATCGACAGGCCCTGGGTGATGGCGGCGGGGAAGTCGGTGCCGTTGCCCTCGGCGGCGGTGCGGGGCCGGATGCCGGAGACGCAGGCGCTCAGGCGTTCCCGGCCGGCCGTGTCCGCCCTGGTGAGCGGGCAGACCACGTCCACGGGACGCCGCCCGCGCTCGCTCTGGCTGCCGAACCCGACGACGCCGGCCCGCGACTCCGGGGAGAACTCGCCGAGGGTCAGCATGGAGGCGGCGGCGCGTTCGGCGGTGACGTCCTCGGACGAGAGGCTGCCGGACTCGTCGACCAGGACGACGAAGTCGACGGGCGTGGGCGCCGACGTCGGGACGGGGGCCGGCGCCGGGGCGGCCTCGCTCGCCCCGGGCCCGGATATCAGCAGCAATCCGCACAGCAGTGCCAACGACAGAATGAGACGCCCGGAACGGCCCGGGAAACCGGCACAAGGGCGGTCCGTCTGCATGGGATCCCCCCTGGCCCCCGATGGAAATGAACTTCTCGCATTTGTAGCACCGCGATGTGACGCATCGTAAGAGATCGGCGAATTCTCGTGCTTGCCGCGCGGAGGCTTCCGAGGTGCGCCTCGCGGCGGTGGGCGCGGGGTGGTGAGTACGGGCTTCTTGCCTGTTCAGGCGGGTGAGGGAATTGATTTGGGTTCGCCGATGATTTCCGGTGAGGGAGATGTTTCGGGTGGCCGAAGTTTTTTTGGTCGAGCCCGTATTCGCATTTTTGGAGGCGTTTATTGACCGAGAATGATCGGATTTTATGGTCTGTGTATCGGATAGAGGGCTGGTGGTTCGAACGCGTGTGGTGACGACACGCAGGGGAACTCGGCCCGCGCGACGGCGAGGGCCGGATGCGTATGCGCTTCAGGAGGTGCCATGACCGCGGACGCCGCGCGATACGAGGGCCGGGCCGACGAGCGGACCGACGACCGGACCGACGACCAGGAACAGGTGCCGCTCGGCGGCTACGCGGCGCTCGCCGCCACCTTCACCGCGGGCGCCGCCGTCTTCGCCGGCCTGGCGCGACGCCGGGGCGTGCGACTGCCGGACGAGGTGCCGCCGTGGGACGTCGCCCTCATGGGAACGGCGACCTACAAGGCGTCCCGGCTGCTGTCCCGGGACAAGATCACCAGCTTCGTCCGGGCCCCGTTCACCCGCCGCACCTCCGACGCCCTGGCCGGCGAGGTCCTGGACGAACCCCGCGGCACGGGGGTGCGGCGCGTGGTGGGCGACCTGGTCTCCTGCCCGTTCTGCGTCTCGGTCTGGGTGGCCGGCGCCCTCGTGGGTTCCTACGTCTGGTCGCCCCGCGCCACTCGCCTGGCCTGCGCGGGCCTGGGCGCTGTGACGTTGGCGGACTGGTTGCAGTACGCGTGGACGTGGACGCAGCAGAGCACCGAGGGGTGAGTCAGCCGGGGCGGACCGTGGAGATGCCCGGTGAGGTCGGTGCGGCCTGCGTCAGGCCCGCCCGCAGCAGGGTGAGCGCCGCCGCGACGGCCTCGTCCGCGCCGATGCGCAGGAGCCGCGGATCGGGAACATCGCCATGGGGATCGCCGGGCGGGCCCGGCTTCCACAGCGCGACGTGACGTCCCGAGCCGGGCGGCGGCCCCCACAGCCGGGGCGAGACCGGCCCGAACAGCGTCACGGACGGTGTGGCGTGCGCGACGGCGAGGTGGGCGAGGCCGGTGTCGCCGCTCACGACGAGCGCGGCCCCGGCCACGAGCGCCGACAGCTCGCCGTACGGCAGCCCGCCGCACAGCACGTCCCGCGCGGACAGCCCGGCGCGCGCCGCGACGTCCCGCGTCAGCGCGACCTCCCTGGGACCCCCGGTGACGACGACCCGCCTGCCGGACGCCCGCAGCAGCCGTACCACGACGGCGTACCGCTCGGCGGGCCAGCGGCGGGACACGGACTCCGCCCCGGGATGCACGACGACGGCTCCCCGCGCCGGGGAGGCCGCGGCCGGCGGGGGCAGCCGTACGTCGTGGGGGTCGGCGGCGATCCCGTACGCGGCGAGGAAACGGCACCACCGGTCACGTTCGTGCTCGTCCGCACGCCATAATGCGGGCCGGGGGTCGGCCTGGGCGAAGGCCAGCAGCCGGCCCGGCGTGAGGGCGGCGAGGACGTCGCGGCTCTTTGGCCCGTTGCCGTGCAGGTCGATCGCCACATCGGGCGGCGACCCCGTCCAGTGCCCGAGCGACGGCACACCACGCCGTGGTGCCTCGGCGGCGAACACGCGGTCCACGGCCCCGGTGGCCACAGCGGCCTCCGCCAGCCCCGCGGGCGACGCCAGCACGACCCGATGCCCGGGAAAGGCGCGCCGGACACCGCGCAGCGCGGGCACCCCGGCCAGCAGATCGCCCAGCCCCAGCGCGCGGAGCACCAGCACTCGGCGTGTCACGGGTGTCGCCTCTCCAGGGGGCCCGCCGCCCTCTCCGCGATCCGGGTCGTCGAGCGGCCGTCCAGATAGGGGAACAGGACGACCTGGCCTCCCCAGCTCTCCACCAACGTCGCCTCCGGGAGGCGTTCCAGGGCGTAGTCGCCGCCCTTGGCCCAGATGTGCGGGCGCAGTTCGGCGAGCAGACGCTCCGGTGTGTCCTCGTCGAACACGGCGACCGCGTCCACGCACTCCAGGGCCCGCAGCACCCGGATCCGGTCCGCCGCCGGCACCAGCGGGCGTCCACCGCCCTTGCGGCGGCGCACGGACGCGTCCGAGTTGACGCACACCACCAGGCAGTCCCCGGTGCGGCGGGCGGCCTGGAGCAGGGCGACGTGACCGGCGTGCAGCAGGTCGAAGCAGCCGCCCGCGGCGACGACGGTCCCGCCCGCGGCGCGGACCCGGGCGGCCGTCCGCAGGGCGTCGTCGGCGGGCTCGGCCTCGGCCGTCCGGGGCGCGGACGTCCCGTCGAGGCGGCGGACGCCGCCCTCGGCCACGTACCGGGTGGCGGCGTGCACGGCCGCGCGCACCGCGGTCTCGGCGAGCTCGCCGTCCGCGAGGAGACCGGCGGCGGTGGCCGCGAAACGGTCCCCGGCACCGCAGGCGTCCCCCTCGGCCGTCACCGGCGACGGCACCAGCAGCGGAGTCTCGCCGTGCGAGAGCAGCGCACCACGCCCACCGAGCGTCACGACCACGGAGACCACCCGCCAGGCCCGCAGCAGCACTTCGGCATCACGAGCCGCGCCCCGCAACTCCGTCCCGCCCCCGGCCCCCCACCCCCGACCGCCCCCGCGCCGGCCCCCGGCCTCGCTGTCAGGACCCGCCCCTTGCCCGCGGCCGGGTTCCGTCCCGAGCCCGGCCCCGGCCCTGCGTCGGGCTTCGCTGTCAGCGCCCGGCGTCTGCCCGCCGTCGGGTTTCGTCCCGCGCGTGGGCCTGTCTCCGGGGTCGCCGCCGAACTCGCTGTCAGGGCCCGGCTCTTGACCGTCGTTCGGTTTCGTCCCCTGCACGGGCCTGTCACCGGCCCTGCCGCCGGTCGTGCCGGCAGGGTCCGGCCCCTGCCCGCCGCCGGGGCCCTCGTCGTCCCCGGGCCCGCCCGGAATTCCCACCGGCCCCCACCGCGCGGCGAAGTCGCGTGCCTCGTCGGCCGACGGAGTCACCAGCCGTGTCCCCGGCACCGGCGGTTCGCCGCGCGGGTGCGGGTCCCAGACCACGGGCACCCGGCCGGCCGCCGTCGACAGGGCCTCGCGCAGCACGCCCGCCGTGCCCCGGCCGTAGTCGGAGACCAGGATCGCGCCGGCCTCGGCGACGGCACGGCGGGCCTCGTCCGTCGCTTCCCGGGCCCGGCCCTCCCCGTCGTCCAGGCGCAACAGCGGTATGCCCTCCGCGAGGACGCGGGTCTTGCTGGACAGGGTTCCGGTCAGCGGCAGCCGCACCAGCCGCACCCGGCCGGCCAGCAGACGTTCCAGGGTCGCGCTGGCCTCGTCCTCGCCCAGCGCGGTGACCAGGGTCACGGGCCGCCCGTCCGCCGCCGCGAGGACGGCGGCGAGTGCGGCACCGCCCGGCCGTGACGTGCGCCGGGCCTCGCTGACGACCGGGACGGGCGCGTCGGGAGCCAGCCGCTCCGCCCGCCCGCACAGGTCGTGGTCGAGCAGCGCGTCCCCGACGACGAGCAGCGCTGCCGGGGCGCTCATGCCCCGTCCTTCCCCGGGACGGCGCCCGCGGAGCCCGCCCCGGGGCTCCACCGGTACCCGTGCGTCCGGCGTCCCACCACAGCCGCACGGCGTTCGGCGCTCCGGTCGAAGGACTCACAGAGCATGTGCACGGCAACCAGGTGCAGTTCCTGGACCGTGGCCGCCGTCGCCGCTTCCACGCACAGCGCCTCGTCCGCCGCCCCCTCCAGGGGGTTGGGCGGAGCGCCGGTCAGCGCCCAGACGGTCATGCCGAGCCGGCCGGCCTCCTCCGCCGCGACCAGCAGGTTCGCGCTCGCGCCGCTGGTGGACAGCAGCATCAGCACGTCCCCGGCCCGCCCGTGGGCGGCGATCTGCCGGGCGAAGATCTCCTGCACGCCGTAGTCGTTGGCGATGGCGGTGGTGGCCGAGGTGTCCGCGTGCAGCGACAACGCGGAGTACGGCGGCCGGTCGTCGCGGTAGCGCCCGACGAGTTCGGCGGTCAGGTGCTGGGCCTGCGCCGCGCTCCCGCCGTTGCCCGCGACCAGCAGCCGGGAGCCGGCCCCCAGCCGGTCGGCGAGGGCGCCGCCCCACCGCCGGACGACGGGGGCGGCGTAGTCGCGGAAGCCTTCCAGCGCCTTCATCAGGTCGTCGCAGTGCGCGACGTCGGTGGTGACCTTCATCGGACCACTCCCGAGAGCGAGGGGACGGAGGAGACGGCGCCGTAGACCCGGGCCACGCCGTCGGCGACGCGGTCCCAGGTGTAGCGGGCGAGTACGCGACGCCGGCCGGCGGCCCCGTACCGGGCGAGTCGGTCGGGGTCGTCGAGGAGACGCCGGACGGTGTCCGCGAGGTCGCGGTAGTCGTCCGCCGCAGCGCCGGTCCCGCTGCCGACCGCCGCGCCGGAAACCGTCCCCCGCGTCACGTCGGCCGGGACGTGCACGCCCGTCAGGTCGTGGACGACGGTGTCGAGCTGACCGCCGACCGCGGTGGCGACGACGGGCGCGCAGCACGCCATCGCCTCGACCGGCACGATCCCGAACGGCTCGTACCGGGGCAGGGAGAGCACGAGGTCCGCCCCGGACATCAGCCGGGGCATCCGCTCCGGACTCACCCCGCCCAGCAGCGTCACCCGGTCGGCCACCCCGCACTCCTCGGCGACCGCCCGCAGCCGCTCCGCCTCCGGTTCCGCGCCCAGCAGGGCGGGCTCGGGCCCGCCCGCGACGAGCAGTTCGGCGTCGGGCACCTCGGCCAGGGCGCGGATCGCCCGGTCGAAGCCCTTGCGGGGGACCAGCCGGCCGACCGCCAGCAGCCGCCGGGGCGCCGACGCCGGCCGCCGCCGCGCACCGGCCACCGGGGCGAACAGCTCGGGGTCCACCCCGCAGGGGACCACCGAGACCCGGTCCCGGGGCAGCCCCATCGCGACCAGCTCGGCCACCTCGTCCTGACAGGTCGCGATGATGCCCCCGCACTCCCGCCCGACCGCCGTCTCGATCGCCACGCGCTGCGGCGGACTGGTGTCGGCGGCCCCCTGGTGCCGCCTCTTCACCGTGCCGAGCGCGTGGTACGTCTGCACCACGGGCACCCCGAGCTCGCGCGCCCCGGCCAGCGCCGCCATCCCGGACATCCAGAAGTGGGCGTGCACGACGTCGGGCGGCTCCGCCGACCACTCCCGCGCCAGCCAAGCACCGAACTCCGGCATGTACGGCAGGAGTTCGTCCTTCGGTATGGGCGCAGGCGGGCCGGCGGGCACATGAACCACCCTCACCCCGTCGGATGTCGTGACCCGCTCCGGCAGCCCGGGGTCGTCGCGGCGCGTGTACACGACGACCTCGTGGCCCCGGCGGGCCAGCTGTCCGGCGAGTCGGGCCACGTACACGTTCTGCCCGCCCGCGTCCGGTCCGCCGAGCACGGCCAGCGGGCTGGCGTGCTCGGAGACCATGGCGACGCGGCCGGCCGTCGGGTGGCTGGGGCTCATCGGGTGACCTCCTTGATCAGGCGTTCCCAGTCGTCCAGGAAACGCCGTTCTCCGTAGCGGGCCCGGACCGCGGCCCGGGCTGCGTCCCCCGTCGCGCGGGCGTGCGCCGGGTCCGCGACGAAACGGCGGACGGCGTCCTCCAGCACGTCGAACCGGTTGGAGACCACCCCCGCCCCCTCCGGCACGGCCTCCCGCACCTCCGTGGCGTCCAGCGCCACCACGGGCATGCCGAGGAACATCGCCTCCAGCAGGGACAGCCCGAGCGACGTCCAGCGGACCGGATGCAGGTACAGCCGGCAGCGGGCCATCGCCGGATGCAGCTCGCCCTGCGGCAGGTCCCGGTCGCGGCAACGGTCGGGCGGCAGCCCGAGGCGGTCCGCGAGGCCCTCGGTGCGCATGCCGAAGACGTCCAGCGGCACGGTGCGCGCGAACCCGGGCAGCAGGTCCGTGCCGGTCGTACGGCCGCGCCGCACGGGCTCGTTGACGACGACGGCGGCGCGCCGCTCCTCACCCGTCCACAGATGGCCGGGGTCGATGATCCCGTGCTCGATCACCGTGGTCGGGGCGCGCCCGTTGTCCCACATCAGCCGGTTGAAGTGGGTGACGTGGACGAGCGTCACGTCGGTGCGGTCGGCGAGGGGATGACGGGTGTCGACGGCCGACGCGTGCGGGCAGTTGTGCTCGACGTACACCGCGGGCACGTCGACGCCGGGCCGTCGGCCCGTCCAGCGGTGGGCCAGCTCGATCTCGTGCGGCCGTTGCAGCACCATCAGGTCGATCGCCGCCTCGCGCAGCTCGCCGGGCGTCGTCTCCCGCACCGTGGGCGGCCATTCCCAGGTCCTGGCCCGCCCCAGCCCGTCCGGCCCGCGGTCGGGCGTCACCGGGACGAGGAAGGTGTACGGGCCCTGGACGAACGACGTCAGCCATGAGCCGTGCACATGCCAGACCAGGATGTTCATGCGGTCTCCTTCAGCAGCTTCTGCACCGCCCGCACCACGTCGTGGCCCGTGACCTCCTCCAGACACGGGTGACCCGGTACCGGGCAGCGCCGGGCACGGCTGTCCGCGCACGGCGCCGACTGATCGCCGAGCAGCACGCTCGGCACCCCGTACGGCGCCCACCGCTCCGCCGGCACGACCGGCGCGAACAGCGACACGACCGGAGTGCCGACGGCCGCCGCCAGATGGGCGGGCCCGGTGTTGCCGCACACCACGACGTCGGCGGTGCGCAGCACGCCCGCCAGGGTGCGGGGCGGCGTCCGCCCGCCGAGGTCCACCGCGGTGTCCCCGCTCACCCGCCGGGTGAGGCCGGTCTCGCCGCGACCGCCGGTGACGACGACCCGGTGGCCCGCGTCGGCCAGCAGCGACACGGCCTCGGCACAGCGCGCCGGGCTCCACGCCCGCGCGGGCGCGCTGGCTCCGGGGTGGACGACGACGTACGGGCCGTTGCCGGTCAGCGCGACCGTGTCGGGCGGCGGCAGCACGCGCAGCCGGCCGTCGTCCCCGGGGTGCGGGCGGAAGCCCAGCGCGGCGGCCGTGTCGAGCGCCGCCTCGGCCTCATGGCGGCCGGGCAGCCGCCGGTGCCGTACGTCGAGGAGGCTGCCGGGCTGGTCGACGCTCTCCGCGCCGATCCGTCCGACGCCGGCCAGCCGCAGCACCAGCGCGGTGGGCAGCGGACTCTGGTGGAACGAGGTGAGGATCAGCGCGACGTCGTACGCCTCCCCGCGCAGCCGCCGCACGACGGCCCCGACGTCCGCCTCCGCCACCGGGGGCGGCTCCACGCCCTCCCACGGCGCCGCCCAGACGATCACCTCGTCCACGCCGGGCAGCAGCCGCGCGGCGGGCTCGCCGCGCGGGCCGCAGAGCATCGTCACGCCGGAACAGTGCGCGGCGACGGCACGCACGGCGGGCCCGGCGAGCAGCACGTCGCCGAAGCTGTCGAGGCGTACGACCAGTGCCCTCATGACCGGCCTCCCCGGCCCCGGCTTCCGGTGAGCAGCCGGCCGACCGCGGTGAGCAGGTCGGGAGCGGTCGCGGGGGCCGACTCGACCTCCTCGGGGAGCGTCGCCGGGGTGGGCACCAGCACGCCCCGTGCGCCCGCCGCGTGCGCCGCCCGGACGTCGGCCCCGATGTCCCCGATCACCACGCAGTCCCGCGCCTCCACGCCGAGACGGCGCGCCGCCTCGAACACCAGCCCCGGCCGGGGCTTGCGGCAGGGGCAGCCGTCGTCGGGCAGATGGGGGCAGTACACCCAGACGTCGAGACCCCCGAGCAGGGAGTCCACCCGCTCGTTGACACGCCGGACGTCGTCATGCGTGAGCAGCCCGCGCCCGACGCCCGACTGATTGCTGACCACCCCGGTCGGAACCCCCGCGCCCCGAAGCAGCCCGAGCGCCCGCCCGGCCCCGTCCACCGGCCGCACCGACTCGGGGTCGCCGTTGTAGGGGACGTCCTCGACGAGAGTCCCGTCTCGGTCGAAGAGGACGGCGGCGGGGAGCGGTGCGGTCGGACGGCGGCGCCCGAACAGGAACCCGAATCGCCGACCCTCGGCCTGGCGGCGGCCCTCGGCCTGGCGGCCCTCGGCCTGCCGGCGCTGAGTCCGCTGGCTGTCGGTGTGCGGGCCGTCGGCCTGCTGGCTTTGGGGCTGCGGGCAGCCGGTCTGTCGGCCCTGGGTCTGCCAGCCTTGAGTTTGCCGGCCCTGGGTCTGCCGGCCCTGGGTCTGCCGGCCCTCGGGCTGCCGGCCCTGCGTCTGCCAACCTTCGGTCTGCCGGCCCCCGGTCAGGTGGTTCCCGGTTACTCGGCTCTCGGTTCGCCGGGGCCCGGTGTGGCGGGTCACAGCGCGCTCCCGTGCGGGACGACCCGTCGGTGGCGGAGCAGGCCGGCCAGCCAGTGGCGGACTGCCAGCGGTGGGATGAGCACGCTCGTGGTGACCATGGTGGCGACCTCCTGTCGGGTCCGCGGACCCGGACCTATGCGGGCCAGGGCGAATTCCGCCGTGCCCAGCGTCCACAGCGCGCCCGCGACGGCGGCGGCGCGCCGCCGGCCGGTCAGCGCGCAGCCGGACGCGGTGAGCGCGGCGGTGGTCACCAGCACATGCCGGGGGAGCCGGCCGCGGGGCGCCTCGGCCCGGGCCCACCAGTCGCGGCCGTGCAGCCGGGTCATCAGGACGTCGTCCGCGTTGCCCCGCTGGGCCCGCACCGACGCCCAGCGGTCCGCCGGACGGACCGGGTGACGGGTCGTGCGCCGGCCGCGCAGCAGGCTCCAGCCGGCCTCCCGGACGCGCAGCGCCAGGTCGGCGTCCTCACGGAAGGCCCGCCGGAAGCGCTCGTCGAAGCCGCCCGCGTCGGCCAGCGCGGCCGTGCGGTAGGCCATGTCGGCGGTGGCCCAGACAGCCTCCTCCAGCCCGGCCGTGCCGCGCTCCCAGTCGGTGGGCCTGCGGTCCTCAGGGAGCGGAACGGACAGGCGGCCCTGCACGCCGCCGGTGAAGGCGTCGGCCGCGCTCAGATCCTCCGCGAGGAGACGGGACCAGTCGGGCAGCACCTGGACGTCGTCGTCGAGGAACACGGTCCACGGGGTGCCGACCGTGCGCCAGCCGGCGTTGCGCGCCGCCGCCGGGCCACGGCCCCCGGTGCGCAGGGTGCGCACCCGCCCGTACAGCGCGCCGGCCGCGGCGAGCGGCAGCTCCTCAACGGGGTCGGGCCGGTCGTCCACCACGACGACGTCCTCGGGCGGATGCCCGACGGCCGCGGCGAGCGCCCGCAGACAGTCGGCGAGGCAGGGCCGCCCGATGGTCGGAACGACGACGGAGTAGGCGGGGGCGCGGGACAGAGTGGCGACGGGGCTGGAGGCGCTGGCCGGGGTGGGGGTTTCGGCGAGGGCGGGGGAGTCCGCCCGGCTCAGGGCGTCCGCGCCGGCAGGGGCGTCGGCCGGGTCCGGGCGTGCGGCGGCGTCCGCCGGGGCCTGGGGTTGAGCGTCCGCCAGGTCCGCCGGGTCCGGGCGTGTGGTGCGGGTGGCCGGCCGGGGCCGGGTGTCTGCCGGGTCCGGGGCGTCCGGGGCGGCGGGGGCGTCCGTCCCGGCCGGGCGTGCGGCCGCGGCGCCGGGTCGGGCCGGGTTGTGCTCCCGGCCACGGCCCCGGCCCCAGCCCCGGCGGCGGCCCTGGCCCGGGTCGTCCTCCCCGCCCCGGCGGCCCAGGAACGCGCTCCTCATGTGAACACCCGCCTGCGGCGGATCGCGAACGGTCCCAGTGCGAGCAGGTCCACCGGCGCGGACCCGAAGCACTCCAGCGCGTCGCGCGGGTCGTCGACCATCGGCCGGCCCGCGGTGTTGAGGCTGGTGTTGACCACCGCCGGCAGCCCGGTGCGGCGCTCGAAGCCGTCGATCATCCGGGCCACCAGCGGCTCGTCCGCCCGGTCCACGGTCTGGACGCGCGCCGTGCCGTCCACGTGGACGACGGCCGGGATCCGCTCCCGCCACTCGGCGCGGACGTCGTGCACGAACAGCATGTACGGGCTGGGCAGCGGCCCGTCGAACAGTTCCGCGGCCCGCTCCGCCAGCACCATCGGGGCGACGGGACGGAACTCCTCCCGCCCCTTCACCGCGTTGAGCCGCTCCAGGTTCTCCGCCCGCCCGGGATGGGCGAGCAGCGAGCGGTGTCCGAGCGCCCTGGGCCCGTACTCGCTGCGGCCCTGGAACCAGGCCACGATCCGGTCCCCGGCCAGCTCCTCGGCGACGGTCTCGGCGATGTCGTCCGGTTCCTCGTAGGGGACGGCGGCCCGCTCCAGCCAGGCCCGCAACTCGGCGTCGCTCCAGCCGCGGCCCAGGGCGGCGGTCGGCATCGCCTCCACCGTCTCCTTCTGGTGGGCGAGATGCAGGGCGGCGCCGAGCGCGGTGCCCGCGTCCCCGGCCGCCGGCTGCACCCAGATCCGCTCGAACGGGCCGTCCCGGTGCAGACGGGTGTTGGCCACGCAGTTGAGCGCCACCCCGCCCGCCAGCGTCAGCGTCTCCTCGCCGGTACGGTCGTGCAGCCACCGGACCAGTCCGAGCAGCACCTCCTCCAGGCAGGCCTGCGCGCTGGCGGCGATGTCGGCGTGGGCCTCGGTCCAGGGGGCGGACGCGGGGCGCGGTGGGACGAGGGTCGCCCACGGCACGGGCCGGGTCCGGAAGCCGCCCTCGCCGTCGAGCGCGACGTACTCCCGCAACCGGTCGAGGAAGCGCGGCCTGCCGTAGGAGGCGAGCGCCATGACCTTGAACTCGTCGCTGCTGCGCAGGAAGCCGAGATGCTGGGTGAGGTCCTCGTAGAACAGGCCCATCGAGTCGGGCAGCGACTGCGCGCCCAGCACGGTCAGCTCACGGTTGGCGTACCGGCCCGCGAGGTGGGAGCCGCACTCGCCGCGGCCGTCGAGCACGAGCACCGCGCAGTCCGGGTACGGGGAGGCCTGGCCGGCGGAGGCGGCGTGGGCGAGGTGATGGGGCACGAAGCGCACCTTGGCGGGGTCGAGTCCGGGCAGCGCCTCGGCGAGGAACTCGGGGGCGCGGCGCGCGTACTCCTGGCGCAGCTGGTCGAAGGGGTCGTCCAGGCCCAAGTGGCCGGCGGGACGGGCGAGTTCGGGGTCGTAGGAGTAGGCGACGGCGTCCAGCTCGGACGGGTCGAGCCCGGCGTGTTCCAGGCACCAGCGGGCGGACAGCTCGGGCAGTTCCCAGGCGGAGAAGGGAACGGGGCGCTTGCCGTGCTTGCGTCTGCTGAATCGTTCCTCCTCCGCGGCGGCCACGATCCGGCCGTCCAGGACGAGGGCGGCGGCGGGATCGTGGAAGAGGGCGTTGATTCCCATGACACGCATACGGGGCCTCCGTGGTGGCGTGGTGGAAGACGTCTCGGACGGCGTGCTCAGACGGTGTCCCGGACCTGCGCCGCGGTGGGCTCGTGGTCGGCCGCACGCGCGGGCTCACGCGACGGTTGCGCCGTCTGCGCCGTCTGCGCCGTCTGCGCCGTCTGCGCCGTCTGCGCCGGCTGTTGCGCGGCGAAGTAGGCGATCGTGTGCTTGATGCCCTCCTCCCAGGGCACCCTGGGCGACCAGCCCAGCAGCTCCCGGGCGAGCGCGGTGTCCGGGCGGCGGCGCTGCGGGTCGTCCACGGGGCGGTCCACGAACGCGACGCGCGAGGAGGACCCCGTCAGCTCCACCACCCGGCGCGCTATGTCCCGGATCGTGACCTCGTCGCTGCCGCCGATGTTCACGGGCCGCACCGAGTGGCTCGCGGCGACGAGCAGCACGCCCTCGACCGTGTCGTCCACGTAGCACAGCGAGCGCGTCTGGCTCCCGTCGCCCGCCACCGTCAGCGGCTCGCCGGCCAGGGCCTGGCAGACGAAGGTGGGCACGGCCCGCCCGTCGTGCGCGCGCATCCGCGGCCCGTACGTGTTGAACAGCCGTACGATCCCGGCGTCGGCGTCCCGGGCGCGCACATGCGCGGTGACCAGGGCCTCGGAGAACCGCTTGGCCTCGTCGTACACGCTCCGCGGGCCGACGGGGTTGACGTTGCCCCAGTAGTCCTCGCGCTGCGGATGCACCAGGGGATCGCCGTACACCTCGGACGTCGAGGCGAGCAGGAACCGGGCGTCGTCGCGCTCCGCGACGGCCAGCATGGCGCGGGTGCCGAGACTGCCGACGTCGAGGGTCTCCAGTGGCAGCCGCAGATAGTCGGCGGGCGAGGCGGGACACGCGAAGTGCAGGACCACGTCGTACGGCCCTGCCAGTCGCCGCGGTGCGTCGGGCCCGGAGACGTCGCACTCCACGAACCGGAATCCGGGCCGTTCGTCCAGGTGAGCGATGTTGCCCGGTGAACCCGACACCAGGTTGTCCGCGCAGTCGACTTCGACGCCTGAATCCAGCAGGCGCTCGCACAGGTGACTGCCTAGGAAGCCGGCGCCGCCGGTCACCAGGGCGTGGCGCCAGGGCAGGCTGGGGGTCGCGTCAGTCATGGGACGTCCTTCGGCCGCGGTCGTACGCGCCGAACAGCACGGCGCACGAGGTCCGGCGCAGCGGGGAGGAGATTCCGGGGACGGTGCCGGAGCGGGGCTGAAGCGTGTCGCGCGGAGCGCGAGGGGGTGTGTGCGGGGCGCGGGTGCTGGTCCGCAGCACCGTCCTGGTCGGTCGGCCGCCGTGTTCCCGACGGCTCTGGACGGTGTTCCCGAACCAGTTGCTTTCACACGTTGATTCCTGTTGGTTCTCAATCTTCTGATTTCTTCTGATTTTTTCCGAATCGTCCATTCGTGCGCGGCTCGGTGTCGACCTTCGGCTGCGGGGCACTCGGCCCCCCGGCGGATCCGACCCGGAGCCGTCGCGCCCAGGCTGGAGGTGAAGGACATGGGTCATGGTGGGAACGTCATCGACGAACTGGTGACCGATCACCGCGAGGTCGAGGAGCTCTTCGGCAAGATCGAGGCGCTGCCGTCCGGACACAAGGACCGCAAGCTGTACGCGGACCAGGTCACGATGGAGCTGGTGCGTCACTCGGTGGCCGAGGAGGCCTACCTCTACCCGGCGGTGCGCGATCACGTCGCCGGCGGGGACGCCCTCGCGGACAAGGAGCTGGAGGACCACGCCAAGGCCGAGCAGATCATGAAGGACCTGGAGGCCCGTGAGGCGGACGACGCCGACTTCGACCGGCTGGTCGGCATGCTGATGAGCGAGATCCGCGAGCACGTGGCCGACGAGGAGGCCGACCTCTTCCCCCGGCTGCGCGCGGCCTGTCCCGAGAGCGCCCTCGACGAGCTGGGCGACAAGGTCCGCACGGCGAAGAAGACGGCGCCGACGCGGCCCCACCCGACCGCCCCGGACAAGCCGCCGGCCAACAAGATGCTGGCGCCCGGCATGGGCATGGTCGACCGTATGCGGGACGCGCTGAGCGGGCGGGGCAAGAAGAGCTGAGACCGGCTTTCCGAGGTCACTGCCGACGGGTCCGTCGCCTCGCGACGGACCCGTCGGCACGCCCGCGCGCGGAAGCCTTGTGAGCAAGCACACTGACAGGGGCAAGGGCCCGCCGGGCAGGGGGACTTGACCCATGTCGCGGGAGTACGCCGGAGACGCTTCCCGCGCTTCCCCCGCACCGTCTGCGAGCATGGTCCGCGCCGTGACCGACTAGGTGGAGCGGCCGTGCAGTGAAGCCGGCGTTCCCCGGTTCCGCTGCCCCTGTGACCGCCGCTCGCCTCTCGGGTACCGCACTGTGTCTTCCACGCCGGCCTCCGCGCCCTCCCCTGCCTCGAACACCGCCTCCGCTCCCGGCCCCGCCGGGCAGGCGTCCCGCTCTCCTTGGCGGTCCCTGAGACACCGCAGCATGCGCTGGTGGTCCGTCGCCAACTTCCTGTCGAACGCCGGCACCTGGATGCAGCTCACGGTCCAGAACCTGCTGGTCCTCCAGATCACCGGCTCCGCCGCCGCGACCGGCCTGTCCATGTCGGTCCAGGCCGCCCCCGCGCTCTTCATGAGCGTCCTGGGCGGCGCGGCCGTCGACCGCTGGCCCCGCAAGCTGACGGCCGCCGTCAGTCAGGCCCTCCTCGGCGCGGTCGCCTTCACGACCGCCGTCCTGGTGGCCCTGGACCGGCTCGACATGACGTCCCTGATGGTGCTGGCCGCCGTGACCGGCACGATCGCCACCGTGGACAACCCGGCCTGCGCCCTGCTGGGCAACGACCTCGTGCCCGTGGAGGACGTGCCCTCCGCGATCGGGGTCGGCGCGCTGGTCCACAACGCGGGCCGGCTCGCCGGCGCGGCGCTGGCCGGCGTGGCCGTGGGCCTCCTCGGCACGGCCGCCGCGTACGCGGCCAACGGGTTGTCGTTCCTCTTCGTCACCGCCGTGATCCCGTTCCTGCGCCCGGCTCCGGGCGCGTCCGCAGGCGCCGTGGTGGTGGGCAAGCCCTTGATCCCACGGCAACGCGACCGGCGTGCCGACCCGGCCGACCTGACCGTGCGCGAGGGCCTGCTCTTCTTCGCACGCCGCCCCCGTCTGATGGCGCTCGCCGGCATCACCGGCGTCAGCAGCGTCTTCGGCCGGAACTACGGCCTCACTCTCGCCGTGCTCGTCACCGGCCCCCTCGCGGGTGGCTCCGGCGCGTTCGGCACGGTCTCCACCGTCCTCGCCGTCGGCGGCATCCTCGGCGCGGTCCTCGGCGCCCGGCTGCGCAGGCCCTCGGTCCGGGCGGTGGGCGCGCTGGCGGCGGCTGGCGGACTGCTCCAGGTGGCGGCGGGACTGTCACCGTCCCTGGCCGTCCTCCTCGTCCTGGTCCTGCCCATGGCGGTGGTGGAGTCCGTCTCCGACACCGCCGGAACGGCCGTCCTCCAGACCGACCCGCCCGCCCACCTGCGCGGACGCGTCCTCGGCGTGTGGAACAGCATCGGCACGGTGTGGAGCCTGGGCGGCCCGCCCGCCCTCGGCCTGCTCATGGAACTGGCGGGAGCCCGCGGCGCCCTGATCACCGGCGGACTCCTCATCGCGGCCACGATCGGCACGGGCCTCCTCCTGCGCACCCGCGGCCCCCGCGGCAAGTCCCTACTCACCGTCCCGACGAAGCCGGGCGACGAGATCCCGGACAGGCAGGCTCTGGAGACGGCGGCCTGAGCGTCGGCGGGGGCACGGACCTGCGGGGCTCGGGTGCTTCCCGCTCGGGCGCCCCTCGTATGATCACCGTCCGTGAAGGATGGTGCTGCTGCCGAAGCGCGGGCCGTGCGGGGAGCGGACGTCGACGCGCTGCGGGCGGTCGTCGCGGCGCGTGTCGCTCTGCGGCGACCGTCCGACGGCTGAGTCGACCGAGAGAGCCGACGCTCGGCCGGCCCGTCCCGCGGTCTGCCCGTCTCAGGCGATGAGTGCCTGACCCGGATCCTCCAGCTGGTCCAGGAGCTGCGCGCGGTGGAGCAGGGCCACGGGGGCGAGGAGGTCGGGGTGGCGGAGGAGGGCCGCCGCCCGGCGGTCGTGCGCGTCCGGGGCGAGCAGCCGGCGGAAGTCCATCGGTATCCCCGTCGTGTGGTCGCCGCCGTCCAGACCGGCCACGGCCTGGGCGGCCAGCGCGGGGTCGGTGAGCAGACAGGCCGCCCAGCTCGCCACCACCTCGTCCACCCAGCTGCGCCAGGCCGCGTCGTCCGCCTTCGCGCCGCTGAACCCGTCCAGCCGGGCCGAGCCGCCCGGTCCGGCCATGCCGACCAGCGCGGCGTCCATCACCGTCGGATAGCGCAGCCACGCCGCGACGGTCACCGCCTGCCGTGCCTGCGCCTCGCACAGGGCGGACGCCACAGCGCCTCCGGACGCCGGATACGACCGGGTCAGCCACTGGGCGGTCGCCGCGATGAGAGGGGAGAGGTCTGCGCGCACTGAGGGCCGTCCGGACTGCGTACGAGAACTTGGAACGGAGCAAACGGTAGCCCGCCCCCACAGCCGAACGAAACACCCTCACATCGGCCCGTGCCCCCGAAAACCCGTTGCCCGCCGCCGACCCCCCGCGCTACCGTCCCCCCACTCTGAAGAAGCACGCTCTCCAGAACCACGCCGCAGACGGGAGCAAGGGCCGCGCATGGCGCGCGGTGCCAGGAGGGGCGGCACCGAATGTTTCGGCATGCCCTACCGGCCGGCCGCGCCTGGTCGCCCAGGCGAACGTCGCCCTGGGCGCCGACGCCACCGTGGAGCAGGCCCGCCGGAACCTGCGCGACTACTACGCCTTCTCCGGACACGCCGACCACATGGCGGACGGCCTGCTCACCACCCCGCACGCCATCCGGGAGGCGACCGCCGCCTTCTTCGACATCGGCGCCGACGAGGTCATGCTCTACTGCTGGTCTTCCGACCTCAGCCAGGAACAGCGCCTCGCGGACACCCTCTTCTAGCCCGACCCCGTACCTGCCCCATCCCTCCGAAGGCCTCGCCGCCCGCCGGCCGCCCGGCCCCCGCCGAGAGGCGACCGGCGGGCGCGCGGTAGGCAGGCGGGCAGGCGGAGCCACCTTTCTTCTCCTCGCGTCGAGAAGATCCGCCCCTTGAGCCGTACCTGTCGGCAACAAGGGGCCGCGCGCCCCTTCCGCGCCATCGATCCAAGGGACGTACCTCATGAACGCAACCGCTGCCATCGGCGTCACCGGCCTCGGCGTGATGGGCCGCAACCTCGCGCGGAACTTCGCCCGCAACGGTTACACCGTCGCCGTGCACAACCGCAGCGCGGGCCGTACGCGTGCGCTCGTGGACGAGTACGGGCACGAGGGCGCGTTCGTGCCCGCCGAGTCGGCCGAGGACTTCGTGGCCGCGCTGGAGCGCCCCCGCCGACTGATGATCATGGTGCAGGCGGGCGCGGTCACCGACGCCGTCATCGACGAGTTCGCCCCGCTCCTGGAGCCCGGCGACATGATCATCGACGGCGGCAACGCCCACTTCGCCGACACCCGCCGCCGTGAGGAGGCGCTGCGCGCCCGCGGCATCCATTTCGTCGGCACCGGCGTCTCCGGCGGCGAGGAGGGCGCCCTCAACGGGCCGTCGATCATGGTCGGCGGCTCGACCGAGTCGTACGCCGTGCTCGGCCCGATGTTCGAGAAGATCGGCGCGCAGGTCGACGGCGAGCCGTGCGCCGCGCACGTCGGCACCGACGGCGCCGGCCACTTCGTCAAGATGGTGCACAACGGCATCGAGTACGCCGACATGCAGCTCATCGCCGAGGCGTACGACCTGCTGCGCCAGGTCGCCGGCTACGCGCCCACCGAGATCGCCGGCATCTTCCGCACCTGGAACGACGGCCGGCTCGGCTCCTACCTGATCGAGATCACGGCCGAGGTCCTCGCCCACACCGACGCCGCCACCGGCCGTCCCTTCGTGGACGTCGTCGCGGACGCCGCCGGCCAGAAGGGCACCGGCCGCTGGACCGTGCAGACCGCGCTGGACCTGGCCTCCCCGGTCACCGCCATCGCCCAGGCCACGTTCGCCCGTGCCGCCTCCGGCCAGAGCGAGCTGCGCGCCGCCTACGCCGGACTGCCCGGCGGGACCACGCCCCCGCTCAGCCGCACCGAGGCCGCCCGCTTCACCTCGCAGGTGGAGCACGCCCTGTACGCGTCGAAGGTCATCGCCTACGACCAGGGCTGGAAGATGATCCAGGACGCGGCGGGCGAGTTCGGCTGGAAGATCGACCTGGGCTCGGTCGCGAAGATCTGGCGCGGCGGCTGCATCATCCGCGCCTCCTTCCTCGACCGCATCCGCACCGCGTACGCCGCCGACCCGGAGCTGGTCAGCCTGCTCACCGAGGCGGAGTTCGGGCGGGAGATCGCCGCGGCGCAGGTGCCCTGGCGCGAGACCGTCGCCTCGGCCGCCCGCCGCGGCATCCCCGTCCCGGCGTTCTCCGCCGCGCTCTCCCACTACGACACCCTGCGCGCCGAGCGCCTGCCGGCCGCGCTCCTCCAGGGGCAGCGCGACTACTTCGGCGCGCACACCTACCGCCGTACCGACCGCCCCGGCTCCTTCCACACCCACTGGTCGGAGCAGGGCCGCCCCGAGACGGCCTCCGACTGATCCCGGACGGCTACCGGACAGCCCCGGACAGCTCCCGGACACACGGACGGCCCCGTCCCCGCACTCGCGGGAACGGGGCCGCCGTCGGTCAGACGGTCTGCACCTGGTTGTAGGGTGCGCGATTTCGTGCGCAACGCCGGAGCTGTGACCTGCGGTTCCAGCAGACGTGCGCAACGGTTCCGGACCGGTTGCCCGAGGCAAATGCGCAAACCAGTGAAGGGCACGCATTTTGGATCGTCACGCCGCGTGAGACCGGCAGTCTGTGGGTGCCAGGGCGGTCTGGTTGCAAGCGCACGCATCATGCGTTCTCGGGAGAAGTAGTGGCTCGTGCCGGTAAGCCGCTGCTGGATTTCCGGGGCAACTCACCGGTCTCGCCGTCCATGTCGTGAGGGAGATCCAATCGTAATACCTCAGAAACTGCAGCAAAAGCAGATGGCGCTCCTCAGTCGCCCAGCGGCTCGTCATCCGTCGCTCGCGTCCCAGCTAGCGCGCAGACCGCCGCTTCCTCAGCTGCAACTTGGTTCCGGTATTTGATCTAGCACCTTGCCGCTACGGTCACACCAGAGGGCCGATGAGGCACTCTCTGTCCTTCTGTCCGGAACGGGCGTTGGTGAAGGATCGGTGAACTGGTGGCTATGGCGGGGACAGCGCGCGTGTGGATATCGGTGACGGCTGCGGTGACCGGCCTGGCGACCGTCGCTTCTCCGCCATGACTCCCAACTTCCCCTGCAGTCAGGGCCTTCACGCTACGAGGGGAGGGACAGGACTCCGCCTACAGGCAGGACTCCCACTTCCGGCGTTTCCTGGAAGACGCCCAGCTCTCCTACGTCGTCGCCGTCCCCAAGTCGCAGCAAGTCCACGGCCCGCGCATCGACCATCTCATCGCTCAGGCGCCACCCGAGGCATGGCAGCGCCTGTCGGCCGGGCCGGGAGCCAAGGGTGAACGGTTCTACGACTGGGCCGCCGCCCGACTGCCGGCCGCGGCCGAGTCCGACGGCCACGAGGCGACCCGGCAGCGGTGGATGCTGGCTCGCCGCAGCATCGGCAAGCCCGACGAGATCGCCTACTACCTCGCCTGCGCCCCGCTGGAGGCCACGGTCGCCGACTTGGTCCGCGTCGCCGGTTGCCGCTGGAAGATCGAGGAGTGCTTCCAAAGCGCGAAAAATGAGTGCGGCCTGGACCAGTACGAGGTCCGCCGCTACGTGGGCTGGTATCGGCACATCACGTCGGCCATGCTCGCCCACGTCTTCCTCGCCGTGATGGCCGTGCAGGAGCGCGAAAAGGGGGTGACGAGGCCGACACACCCGACCTCGTGGACCTCACACCAGCCGAAATCCGTCGTCTGCTGGCAACTGAACCCCGTCGCCATGCTGCACGCCGCGAACACGCGGTGAACTGGTCCCGATGGAGGCGCCGCCACCAAGCACGTGCCCGACGCTGTCACTACATGCGGCGCGGGCACCCGTTGGTGGGACGGTCAGCCCAAGACCGCCCCACGCATACTGAGCTCCCGCTACACTCCCCACCGCCAGACCGTTGACCAGCAGCAATACAGAAGTCCGGCTGGAGTACTAGTACTCCAGCAGCGTTTCGCTATCTGGCCTGGTCAGAGGTGTCGTCCGGAGTGTAGTTGGCTGATGGCGTGTCAGGGGCGGCCTTGCCGGACCGCCCCTCCAACGAGTGGATGGAGAACTGTCTGGGCTGCGATCCGGGCAGTCTTCCAGCATGATCGGACGCGACCTGGGACCGTGAACTCGACGACCTCTTCCTGCGGATCGGCCACCGCTTCGGCCGCGCCGACCTGCGACGCCGAATGCGGGACTACGTCCGCGCCCTGCTCGGCCCCGTCGGCCGCAAGAACGGCTGGCAGCTGGCCGAATACGCCGGCCACCGCACCCCCGACGGCCTGCAGCGGCTGCTGAACGGGGCAACGAGAAACGGCCGCGGACACATTGCCGACGGCCTGCTTGAAGCCGGGACAGTCAACGATCAGCTCGTGGTCGCAGACCGCGGCGTGCCGGAGGCTGTCGCGGAGCCGCTTGAGCTGGCCGATCTGCTCGTCCAGGTCGCGGGCCTTGGCGGCCATGCGGTCGCGCAGCTCGGCGTCGGACGGCCGCGCCCCGAGGAACCGGCCGATCTCAGCAACCGAAAATCCGGCGCTGCGCGCGCATGTGATCAGCCCCAGGCGTTCCAGCACGTCCGGATGGTAGGTGCGGCGAAGGCCGTTGCGGCCCGCGGGGGCGATCAGGCCCTTCTTCTCGTAGAACCGCAGGGCTGAGGGCGTCAGTCTGGAGCGCCGTGCGACCTCGGCGATGTCCAACATCGCTTCATCCATCGAAGTCCCCTTGACTTGAATCGCAGTTCAAGTCGCAGCCTAGTCGCCATGAAGATCCATCACTTGAACTGCGGATCGGTCCGGACGATCGAAGCCACCTACGACGGCCCACAGCCCACACCTGCCGTGAATCACTGCCTGCTGGTCGAGACCGACGCCGACGGCTTGGTCCTGGTCGAGACCGGACTGGGCCTCGGCGACGTTCGGGATCCGGGCGGCACGCTCGGCACCGAATGGGTCGAGATGGCACAACCCGCGCTCGACGAGGAGGAGACGGCCATCCGGCAGGTCGTCAGGCTCGGCCACGCACCATCCGACGTGCGCCATATCATCGTGACCCACCTGGACGTGGACCACAGCGGCGGCCTTCCCGACTTCCCCGGCGCCCAGGTCCACGTGATGGCCGCCGAACTCGCCGTGGCGCGCGCCGAGGCGCCCAGCTTCCGCTACCGCCCGGCCCACTGGGCACACGAGCCCGAATGGGTCACCTACGATCACGAGCTTGGCGAGCAGTGGTTCGGCTTCACCGCGTTGGAGCCGAAGGGACTGCCACCGGAGATCAAACTCATCCCGCTCGGGGGTCACACCGTCGGCCACACCGGGGTCGCCGTGCTGAATGGCGATCGGTGGCTCCTCCACTGCGGCGACGCCTATTACTACCACCGGGAAGTCGGCGAATTGAAGGAACCCCACCCGCTGCTGGACATCGTCCAGACGCACGCACAGGCGCACCGCGACCTGCGGCTCGGAACTCAGGCCAGACTGCGCGAGCTGGTCCGTGACCACGGTGACCAGGTCGAGATCTTCTCCGCGCACGACCCATGGGAGCTGGCCCGCTACCGCACCTGAGATTTCGTGGTGGTGTCACGCTGCGGCCTGGACGACCCCCGTGAAGCCGTCGAGCAGACCAGGCTGGTAGCGCAAAACGAGCCGCGCCAACCCGAGGAATCGAAGTCCAGCAGCCCCAACCGGTCCTGCTCCCACCACGACGATAGCCGACGTGCTGGCGCTGTTCGGGTCGTAGGCGCCCAGTACCAGCCTGGAAGTGCCGCCCACCGCGCGACCAGCCAATCGACCAACAGCCGTGCATGAGCTACCCCAGCCGGTACAGCCATTCCGAATGCCAGCACATTCAGCCGTGACTGGGTTCGCCGAGACAGAAGCCCGAACGACTCGGTTCGTTGAGAAAACGACTCGATTGAGTGAGACAGGACAGCCCGCCCTGCTACCGACGCCGCGCGTGATCCGGCGGGCCCTCCCTATTACGGCGTAATAGGGAGGGCCGAGGAGGCTGGCAGCGGTCACCAGCGCACTGTGTGCCGCAGGCGGTGCTCGGGACGGTGCCCGGCCCGGTGCTGGGAGCGCCGCACTCCGCTGGGGATGCGGGGGCGCGGCGCTCAGGGGTGGGCGGTGTTACTGGGGTGTGGTGTGGGTGATGACGAGGAACTGGTCACTGGGCAGATCCATCACGACCTGGGCGTCTGTCGTGCCTTGGGCGCGATGCGCGGCGGCGTACTCTTCCGCCGGCCACGAGCCGCGGGGGCCTCCGGCGGGGAACCGCTCAAGGACGGTTCGCTGGGGCTGGTGGCCTTCAAGGTCGCCTCCCTTCGGGAGTGGCTGGTGGTCACGAGTCGGTGTCCTCGGGTGCGGGGACGTCGCCGAACATGTCGTCCATCGCGCGGGTGACGGCGGGCCGGTGTTCGGGCCGGGTGGCGTTGAGGACCGCGTTGGTGAGGTCGATCAGGTCGATGTCCTCGAACAGCTCGGTCAGGTCCGCGATGGTCTCCAGGACGACACCGTCGGGGCGTTCGCTGTCCATGAAGCAGCTCATGGCGTCGACGTAGTCGGCGAGCCAGTGAGCTATGGCCGGGGTGACGTCGAAACTGTGGCAATGCTCCAGGCCCGAACCGAGGGCACCGGTCGGGCTGATGTGGATGCGGATGCTCTGCCCGGGGGCGGCCTGTCCGAAGCCGGTGAGGGCTTCGGCGAGAGCCGCGATCGCACTGTTGCGGTCGGCGTCCGCGTCCGTCGCGGTCGCAGTGTCTGTGTCACCCCCGTCCGCGTCCAGCACCGGTGCTTCCCAGAGCACTTCGAGGCTTTCGGCGTGCAGCCGGATGACCCCGTCGGCGGTGTCCGGGAGCGTCAGGTGGCCGATGACGCGCAGCAGGTCACCGGGCTGCCGCTCGGTGAGTAACGCGTGCGCGATCCCGGCTCCATGGTCGTGCAGGGGATGACGGCCTCTTCGACCAGATGGTCGGTCCCGGCGGAGCAGGTCAGACGCCAGGAGACGGTGCCTTCACGGTCGCCGGGTTCGGGGTCGGCGGCCAGGTAGCCGTCCAGAGCGAAGGGGATGGCGTCCATGTCCCTCCCCTCGTAGCGTGAAGACCGTGACTGCAGGGGAAGTTGGGAGTCATGGCGGAGAAGCGACGGAAGTTTGATCCGGAGTTCCGTGAGGGGGCCGTACGGATCGTCACGGAGACGGGCAAGACGATCGCTGAGGTCGCCGACGACCTGGGGATACGAGACCACCCTGGCAGAGCTGGGTCTCCCGCGCCCGTCGGGCAGGAACCGCACCGGCCGGCGGGAGCGACGAACTGGAGCGTCTGCGGCGGGAGGTCGCCCAGCCGGCAGGCGGAGCGGCGCTCGCTCTCCGGAACGCCTCACTGTGACTCCTCTGGCATCACCATTCCAGAGAGCTGCAGACCAGAGGCTTTGGGACGGAACGGCCGCCCAAAGTTCAGAGAAGCCCCTGTACTTCGACGCCACCGGGACCGAGCTCCTGGCGTGCAGCGGCGTCAAGAACGAGCGGCCCTCGCGGGGGGAGGGTCAGAAGCTCCAGCTGTAGAGGCCGCCACCTGTATTCGCCGCAGACGCTGCGAGGCGGGCAACGCCCTGCAAGACCGCAAGGAGATCATCGTCGGTCATATCGTCGCCGTCCTCAGACCGAAGCCGCGTAATCCAGCGGCCTGCGAGCTCTTCGAGTTCGGCGGGACTCGCTTTGCCGAGCGCTCTGGTCAGCCGCTTCGGCAGAGCGAACACCTCAACGCCATCGTTCAAAGGGGCGGTGACCCACTCCGGCCACGGCCGCCACGCATAGAGCTGCTCAAGCGGCGGGGCCTCGGCCGAAGGAGCCTCGAAGTACATGTCCCACTCGGCGATGGCACTGTCCGGCTCAATAAAATGGCAGGTTACAGACTCAAAGTCCTCGCCAGGTCCCCGCAGGCGCGTCGAGGCGGCCGTCTCGACGTCAGGGGCGAGGAAGAACACTATGTCGTGGGCCATTCGAGCATGATGGCAGCCCGCAGCAGACGGGGTGCTGCGTAGTCGGTGTCTCAGTCGTCTGATCGACGGGCAACCTCCGCTGCATAGGCGGTCCTGACGGCCCCGGCGGCCCACCGTTCGGCGGCTGACGGGCTGATGCCGAGAAGGCGTTGGAGGACGGCCGGTGGCATCTGTGTGCAGAGATCAAGCAGGGCTGCGCATCGTCCGGCTTCGGCAGGGAGTCCGATCTTGCGGAGGCGGCGACTGAGTTGCTTGCTGCCCAGCGGCTTGCCGGGCCGCTGAGTCGGGAAGAGCCAGGGTGCGTTGAGGTCGTTCGACATCACGGTGCGTTGTTGATCGTTTGCGATGTCGACGAGCTGGAGGACCAGGCCGTCTAGGGGCGGTGGCAGCCTCAGCGGCGTTTTCGCAAGCCGGGCTGGTTCTGGAGGTCCCAGAGCAGGCGGCGGGTGACCGACGTGTTCCCTCCGGTGACCTCGGCGACCACCGTCCGCAGTACGGCTTCGTCGAGTCCGAGGGCAAGGCCATCGAGGTAGCCGAACAGATCAGAAGCTGTGTCAGATCCGGCGATCTGTGACGTTCCGTAGCGGATGGGCTGCAACTGAAGATGCCAGTGGCTGAGCGGCGGTCCTGGCCTGAGTCGCTGGGTACGCTCCTTCAGTCCTTGGTCGAGAGGAGTTGCTGAGTGGCCCGGTTAAGTGGACCCGTTCTGTCTACCCAGAGGCTTGTGATGGAGCCGATTCACCGAGGGGACAGCGAGGATCTCTTCGAAGCTGTGGTCAGTCAGGACAGCGTCGGTTCGAGGTTGACGGCGGCGTCCTTCACGTCGCGGGCGGTCAGCTCGGTCACGGTCGGTACCCCTCGGTGGTGTCGGCGGTGGCGAGGATCATGCGGATGAGCTGGTCGTAGTCGATGCCGTCGGCAGCGGCCATGGTGGCGAGGTTCCCGGTGTGGGACAGTCCAGGCAGGGTGTTGATCTCCAGCCAGACCGGCCGCTCGTCGGGGGTGACGATGAAGTCGGAGCGGGAGTAGCCGGAGCAGCCCAGGGCGTCGTGCGCGGTAAGCGTCGCGGTGGTGATCGCGTCGAGGGCGTGGCTGGAGAGGTTCGCCGGGCATTCGTACCGGTATTTGGTCTTGTCCCGTTTGGTCGCGTAGTCGTAGAACTCGGCGTCGGTGGGGATCGTCGCCAGCGGCGGCAGGGCGACGGGCGATCCGTCGATCTCCAGGACTCCGCAGCTCACCGGGATGCCAGTGGTGAACGGCTCGGCGAACCAGCACTCGCCCGGGTCCATGGTGCGCAGGGCGGCGGCAAGCTGGGCGGTGTCGCGGCAGACCGTCATGCCGATCGAGCCGCCTTCGGACAGTGGCTTGAGGATCAGCGGGAAGGCGATCGTGCTGGTGACCGTGTGCGTGCTCACGTCGCCGCTGCGGGCCGGGAGGGTGACGGTGGGCAGGACCGCCACTCCGGCGGCGGCCACGACGGTCTTGGCGAGGGCCTTGTGCATGCCGACGGCGGAGGCCGCCACCCCCGAGCCGGTGTAGGGGATGCTCAGGTGCTCCAGTAACCCCTGGAGCTTGCCGTCTTCGGCGTACTGTCCGGCGATGGCCAGGAACGCCACGTCGGCGCTGCGGATGTCGTCGGCGAACGTCTTGTCGGCGGGGTCGAGGAGTCTGGTGATGTAACCCTGCCGGTCGAGGGAGTCCCCTGCGGCGCGGCCTGACATCAACGACCGCTCCCGCTCGGTGGACCTGCCGCCGGAGACGACGGCGATGCGCGCGGACTCGAAGGACTGCATCGTCACGAGTAATTGCTCCTGTTCTGTCATGGATGAGGACGGTTTCACGCGTACCGGTCTGTGGAGGCGCTACGGTCGGAGGGCTGAGCCGGGCGGTGCTGGGCCGTGCCGGGCAAGTCCTGCTGATTCGGAGTGCGTCACGTGATCCCCCTTTCACTTGAAGCCGTCGCGGCCGCCGTCGGCGGCCGGCTGTGCGACGTGCCGGACCCGGCCGTGCTCGTGACCGCGCCGGCGACCGTCGACTCGCGCGCAGTCGAGCCGGGCGGCCTCTTCGCCGCGCTGGCCGGTGAGCACGCCGACGGGCACGCCTTCGCGGCCGACGCGGTGAAGGCCGGGGCGGTGGCGGTCCTGGCTGAGCGTCCCGTCGGTGTTCCGGCCGTGGTCGTCGATGACGTGCTGGACGCGCTCGCCGCGCTGGCTCGCACCGTGCTGGCCGAAGTCCCAGAGGCGATGGTGATCGGGCTGACCGGCTCGGCGGGCAAGACCAGCACGAAGGATCTGATTGCGCAGGTGCTGCCCGAGCTCGGGCCGACGATCGCCACGGTGAAGAGCTTCAACGGCGAGATCGGGATGCCACTGGCCGTCACCCACCTGGACCGCCAAGTGCGGTACATCGTGCTGGAGATGGGCGCCCGCGGGATCGGCCACATCTCCCACCTGACGCGAATCGCCCCGCCGACAGTCGGCCTGGTCCTGAACGTCGGCACCGCGCACGTCGGCGAGTTCGGCGGCCGAGAACAGATCGCCCAGGCCAAGGGCGAGCTCATCGAGGCCCTGCCCACCAAGGGGCTGGCCATCCTCAACGCCGACGATCCGCTGGTGGCCGCCATGGCCCCCCGAACCCGCGCCCAGGTGATGACGTTCGGCACCAGCAAGGACGCCGACGTACGGGCCGCGGACGTGGTACTCGATGAGGCGGGCCGGGCCTCGTTCACCCTCGTCGCCGCCGGCCGCGACGCGCATGTCGCCCTGACCCTTCATGGCGCGCACCACGTATCCAACGCGCTGGCCGCAGCCGCTGTCGCAATCGGGCTGGGCGCCGACGTCGCGAGAACAGCCGGCGCGCTCTCCCGCGCGGTGCTGGTGGCGTCCGGACGCATGGAGGTCACCGATCGGCCCGACGGCGTGCGGGTCATCAACGACGCGTTCAACGCGAACCCCGATTCGATGAAGGCCGCGCTCGGCACCCTTGAGGCGATGAGCAGCAGGCGGCGGACCATCGCGGTCCTGGGGGAGATGAAGGAGCTCGGCGCGGACGGCGGCGACGGACACCGGCAGGTCGGCCGCCTCGTCGCCACCTCCGGCGTGCAGGTGCTGATCGCGGTCGGCGGCGCCGACGCGCAGGCGATGGCCGACGCTGCCCGGGAGAGCAACCCGAGCCCGACGGTTGTCAGCGCCGCCGACCGCGACCACGCCCTCACCCTGGCCCGCGACCTGATCCGGCCCGGCGACATCGTCCTGGTGAAGGGCTCCCACAGCGTCGGGCTGGAGCACACCGCCGAACGGCTGGCCCAGCCCGACACCATGGCGGGCGACCGCTAGACAGCGGTCAGCGGCCGGGCCAAGGGCTGAAGGAGCAGCGCCCCCAGCCCGGCCACCTCGCCGACGCCCATCGTCACGACCACGTCACCGGGACGGGCGAGATCGGCGAGCACGCCGACGGCCTGGACGAGGCCGTCGGCTGTGTGGACGCGGACCCCGGCACTCGCGGCCGCGTGCTCGATTCCCTCCCCGGTCACCGCGCCGGCCTCGGTCGGCACCGCGTCGCGCACGGGCAGGAGCACCACCTCGTCCGCGCCGGCGAGAGCCGCGCCCATCCGCGTGCCGAGGACCCGTACGCTCGTCGCCCCGCAGGGCTCAAACGCGACGAGCACCCGGCCATCGGTCAGCTCGCGTGCGGCCGCGATGTCCGCGATGATCGCGGCGGGGTGGTGGGCGAAGGAGTCCACCACCCGCACTCCCTGCACCGCACCGAGGAGCTGCATCCGGCGCTGCACCCCGGCGAAGCCGGACAGCCCGGCCGCCAGCACCTGCGGTGCCTCGCCCAGGGCCCGGCCCGCCGAATAGGCCGCGAGGGATGCGAGCACTGCCGCACGGCCCGGCGAGCGCACCGTCCACGACACCTGGCCCTCGCCCGGGTCGAGCACGGTCACCATGCTGCCCCCGGCCGCCGCCGGGACGGCGGACAGTAGTTGGACGTCGGCCTTCGTGCTCTCACCGAAGGTCACCACGTGCGTGCCGCCGTGGCCGCGGACCCGGCCGGTCACCTCCCGGGCGCCGACGTCGTCGGCCGAGACCACCAACGTCCCGGCCTGGGTGGCGAAGTCCGTCAGCGTCCCGACCGCATCCGCCGTGCCGGCGAAGGTCTCGGGGTGGTCGTCGTCGGCGTTCAGCACGACCCCGACCTCCGGCCGGTACAGGGTCACGCTGCGGTCGGACTCGTCGCCCTCGGCGATCAGCAGACCCGACCCGGCGTGCCCGTTGACGCCGCCGACCGGTGCGGCTCCGGCCGCCCACGACGGGCTCAGGTGCCCCACGGCGGCGGCCAGCATCGCCGTCGCCGTCGACTTCCCGTGCGTCCCGGTCACGACCACCGACCGCTCCGCCCCGGCTACCAGCTGCGCCAGGACGTGCGAGCGGTGGGCCACCGGCACGCCCGCGGCGCGGGCCGCGACGATCTCCGGGTTGGCGGCGTCGATGACGCTGGACCACACCACCACCGACGCACCCGCGATGTTCGCCGCGTCGTGCCCGGCCCGGATCCGGCAACCCGCCGTCTCCAGCCTGGACGCCGTCTCGCCCGTCTTGATGTCCGAGCCGGACACCTGCGCGCCATGACCGGCGAGCAGGTGGGCCAGCGCGGACATGTCCGCCCCGCAGATCCCCACGAAATGAGGACGGGTCAAGTCCAGCGGACCGGCCGGCGACGGTATCTCCACGTACCTTGTCCCAACCACAGCAGTCTCCTCGTGTGTGAGGTGGTGCCTGATGTGACGCTCCTCCCGGCGGGCGGGAGAAGGGGTTGCAGGGAGCCAGACCCAGAAGGAACCGGTCCCGTCCCCGCACGTGGCCTGAGCAGCGGCCCGACACGACGGCGGCTGCAGGGCAGGGGCGAGGAAGTTCACAGAGCATGACGGCGGTGGAACGGGACGCCTTCGCGCGCGCACCGACGTCGACGCTGGACAGCGTCGATCGCGCTCACGCTGCCCTCGCCGTGCTCGATCCGGGCCTGGTAGTCCTCCCAGTCGCGATCGGTCCAGTGGTCCAGGCCTGCTGGAAAGTCGTCGGTGCCGATGCGAGTCACTAGCTCGCCTCCACGGCTGGGACGCCGTACATGCCGGCGCACGGGGCGCAGGCGAACAGGGCATCGTCCCGCAGTATCGGCACCGGGAACCTGGGGTCGGGATTCCCGCTGCACCAGCAGCACGAGCGGCCTGTGATCTGCTGCGCACTCAGCCGCTCGCGGTGAATCGCCGGGGCGTCCACGTAGGCGCCGGCGAACGTCTGGCGGTGCGTGCTGCGCGTCGTCATGGTGGATTCCTCGCGGTCGGGAAGCCTGCGGCGGCCGCCCCTCACGGGGGAACGAGGGAGGGCCACCGGCACCTCCGGCGTTCACCGGAGCGCACGTCCAGTCCAACGCCGAGGCGTGGTCAACAGGTAGGAAAAGTGGACCCGTTACTACTCGCGATGACCGGAAATTTCTGAGGGCGGGATCCCCGAGACCCCTCCACGCTGCATGATCACGCAGCTACGGTGAGTGTGTGGAAGGAAATTTCCGGTTGCAGGCCCACATGACCGAACACGCTTTCAAACAAGGTGCGTTGGCCGACCGGGTGAACGAGGAGCTGAAGGCGGCCGGTCACGAAGGGACCGTCGGTGACCGTACGGTCCGCAACTGGGTAACCGGAAAAACCCACTGGCCGCACCAGCGCCAGCGAGACGCCCTGACGGCAGTATTCAAATGCACACCCGTCTGCCTTGGCTTCTATCCCCCCGGCATGCCCGCACCGCCCTACGAGGACCTCTCAGCCATGCTCCGCCGCCGCTTTTGCACCGCAGCCACGTCCGCGCTCGCAGCCCCCGCCCTGCCAGCCGCCGGCAGACGTCCCACCACCGTGGGCACCTCCGATGTGATCCGCCTGCGCGACGGATTAGACCGGCTCACCGTGCTCGATCAGAAACGCGGCGGGCACGCCGCCCTCGAACGCGCCGCGCTCGCCGGCACAGCCGAGGCGGTCGGCCTGCAGGACCATTCCGCCTCGCAGACGATCCGGCAGCGGCTGTTCGGTGTCGCCGCCGACTACACCACGGCCGCCGCCTGGTCGTGCATCGACGCCCGCCAGCTCGACCGGGCCCGCAGCCACGTGAACGAGGCGCTGAGGCAGGCCGGGCTGTCGCAGGACCCCGTGGCACTGATGCGGGTGTGGAACTCCACCTCGATCCTTGCGCACCAGCTCGGTCACCACGCCGAAGGCGTGGCAGCAGCACAGGCGGCTCAGTCCTGCGCGATCACGCGCCGCGATCCGCTGTTCGGATCCCTCGCGCACGCCCGGGCCGCGGTGGGGCACGCCTACCGGGATGATCGGCAGGCCGCCCTCCGTTCGATCGGATACGCCGAAGAGGCCCTGATGCGAGCCGAGGCACGCCCCCGTCCGTCCTGGATCTCCTTCTACGGGCCCGCGGAACTGCACGCCCTGACCGGGATCGTCCGCAGCCGGCTCGGACAGCCCACGGAGGCGGAAGCCGCCTCACACCGCGCCCTGTCCGCGCTGCCGGCCTCCTACCGACGCAACCGCGCCATGACCACCGTGGACCTCGCCATCGCCCAGCTCCACCAGGGCGACGCCGAACAAGCCTGCGCCACAACCGAGGACGCCTTCACCCTGATGTCCGGAAGCCCCTTGCCCGGCCGCCTGCGCGTGCTGCTGGGCGACTTCTACCGTGATCTCCTCACGCTCGCGCCCTCCACCACCGTGGCGCGCGAGTGGGCCGACCGTTACCGATCCGAATGGAGCTCCGCGTGACCACGGCACCCGCCATCGACCTGCGCCGCTATGGACACACCGACCTGCCCGGCATCCGGCAGACCCTGCTCGATGTCCATGCCGACGCCTACTTCGAGCGGCGGCACGAAGAGTTCGTACAGCGCTTCCCCTGGTTCGTGGACCAATGGGGCAGGCGTGAAGGCTTCGCGTGCGTGGTCGCCTACGAGGGCGGGGAACCTATCGGGTTCACCTACGGGGCGCCAGGCGAGCCGGGCCGCGAATGGTGGCGCGAGTACCTGGCCGAAGAGCCGGCCGACCCGTCGACGTTCTCCGTCTCGGAACTGATGCTGAGGCCGAAATGGCGCAAGCAGGGACTTGGGGAACGGCTGCACACCGCGCTGCTCGCCGACCGACCGGAGGCCCTGGCCGTGCTCACGGTGGACACCAAACGGCCCCGGCTCCAGGCGCTGTACGAGGGCTGGGGATACAAGAAGGTCGGCGAACGCCAGCCGTTCCCGGACTCCCCGCTGTATGCCGTAATGCTGCTCGACCGCCCGCAGACAGCCTGACTGGCACCAGCTTGCGGCCCGCTCCCACCCGGAGCGGGCCGTCGTCGTCTGCGTGCGTGACGTGGATATCGCGCCGTCGTTGGACAGCGCGACTCCATAAAGTCGGGCCCCGGGGATGTCATGGCTGATTCCCCGGGGTCCGTGGTGTGTCCGGGTGCCCTTTTGGCGTGAAAGCAGAAGCGGGGCGGGCGGCCACCCTGACAGGAGGGCCGCCCACGCGCGCTGTCACAAGCTGAGGTAGAAGCGCACGGTCGTGCCGTCGTCGCCGGTGTGCAACCGCACCAGATCGGCCACGTAGTGGACCAGCATCAGGCCCCGGCCGCCCAGCTGGCCGCGCTCCGGCGGGCGGCGGCCGGCCAGCGGATCGGTCAGCCGGCCCGCATCGCGGACCTCACACACCAGCTGCCCCTGCTCGGCCCAGACGGCGAGCGTCCCGCGGCCTCCGCCGTGGACCACGCTGTTGGTCGTCAGCTCCGCGACCGCCAGTTCCACATCCATCAGCCGCTCCCCGGCCAGGCCCAGCCGCATCGCCTGAGCGAGAGCGAACTGGCGGACCGCCGGAAGGTCCTCACCACCGTAGGAGAAGGCCGAGGCGTCCGGTGCAGGCGCAAGCGCCTGGTTGTACCGGTCGACGACCGCCTGCCAGTCGTAGGCGTCGCTGACCGACTCACGGCCCTCCCCGTTGATGAGGGTCGGGTGGGTGACCTTCGCATCGGCGATCACCTCCGGGTCCAGGCGCACTTCGTCGTAGGGGCACAGGATCGTCACCGCCCGGCCCTCGAACGCGGCGTTGATCAGTGCCTCGTGCTGCGCGCACGCCGGGTACTCCACCGCGCTGCGCCCGGCCCAGATCGGCTCGCCGATGATCCGCACACGCCCCTTCGGGTGGGCGTCGGCGAATCCGCGCAGCACCTTGGGGATGATCCGCCCCGGGTTGCGGCCGGCCTCGGTCATGTCCAGGAACAGGATGCCCTCGGCGTCCCCGCCCAGACCTGCCTTGATCAGCTCCAGGTTGGGGCCGGGCACCGCCACGGCCATCGGCTCGCCGTTGCTCAGGCCCTCGCGCAGGAAGGCCACCGTCTGCCGCGTGTACTCCTGCTCGGTGCGGTAGAAAAGGGCAGGGTGCACGAACGCCTCGTGGGTGGTCACCGTGCTCATCACAGAGCCACCTCGATCCGGTCCAGGCCCGGCCAGAACATCTCCAGAACCCGCGGCAGCTGCGGCGGGGGATTCTCGACCACAACCCTCCCGTCCGGCAGGTTCATGGCGGTGACCGCCAGCGCGCTCACCCCGGCCACGTCGACGAACGCCACATCCGACAGCTCCACGTACGACACGCCCGCGTGCCGCCGGGCCAGGTCGGACAGTGCCTGCTCCCAAGACGGGCGAGTGCGTGCGCTGATCTCACCGCGGGCACGTATCCCGGAACGACCGGGCAACGGGCTCACCTCCAACGCAGCGGCCCTCCCGGGCTCCGCCGGGGCGGGCCCGCCCGCCACATGTGGGGCATCCACGCTCGGACTCCTTCACATCAAGCCGCCTGCCGACCGTCCCGGCACGGGCGGAGGAAAAGCTCCTCCCAACGGCGCAGTGTATCCAAGCGGCAGACACGCCTGTTTCTGTTGAGTGGGAGCGAGCAACGTCAATCGACGGTTTCGGATAGCGCTCTGGGATCGCGGAGCCCGACTGGGGGCGGTCTGCGTCGTCTACCGGGGTCGGCATCCGGCGATGGCGCCGCCGAGGTCGTCCAGGAGGGCGATGCGGGCGGTGATGCGCTTGCCGACCGGCTCCCGCTGCGCTTCGAAGCCCTGGGCGACGGCCATGACGACCTCCAGACCGTGCTGGCCCACCCGTCCCGCGTCGGCGGCCCGGGCCACCGGCAGCACCGGATCGCCGTCCCACACCACCACCTCGACCGCGTCGCCGACGATACGCAGGTCCATCAGCACCGGGCCCGGCGCGTACTTGCGGGCATTGGTGACCAGCTCGCTGACCACCAGCTGGGTGAGATCCATGACACGCTGCGAGACCGGCAGGCCGTGCTCGGCCTGGACCCGCGTGAGGAAGCCGGCGGCGAGGTGGCGGCCGCGGGCGATGCACGTGCCGTCGCCTTCCAGGGCCACCGTGGTCTGCATGGCCTGCTCATCCGGTACCGCGCCCCCGCATCGTGGTCGATCTGAGCCGGGTCACCTTCATGGACTCCACCGGCATCAACATCTTCATCGCCGCCCACCGCGCCCTCACCGAGGCCGGCGGCTGGATACGCCTGGCCGCACCCACCGAAGCAGTGATGCGCCTCCTGCAGATCGTCGGCGTCGACGCCGTCATCGACTGCCGCGAAACCCTCCGTCAAGCCCTCAGCAACTGACCTATCCCCCGTACCGGCCAGCGCTGCCCGACCGGCTCAGTGCTGATGGTGATCGCGCTTGGACAGGTAGAGGGGACCGATCTGGCGCCAGTAGCCGTGGACCAGGTTCTCGGCCTCCTGCACCGCCCGCTGAGCGCATGGCGCGTCCACCGGCAGGCGTTGCCCGGCTTGAGCCGCGGCGGGTCCCGTGCGCCGGGCCTGTCTCCGCACCGTCCAGCGCGAGGCACGGCGGGATACGGCAGCAGTGCGCGGCCGACTGCTTCGGCCCGCCAGGCACCATCGCGCCAGCAGTATCGCGGCCACCACCGACAATGCGCTGGCGGCATAGACCTCATGACCGGCCACTGGCTCCTCCTGCCGGACACCCGCATGGACCGTGCCGGGTTCATCTGCCCCCGGTATCGCAGCGTCAACGTCACCGCTGGGCCAAGAAACCCTCACATCCCATCGCCAGGTGATGGGGGACCGGCACCCAGGCGGTGGGCGGCACGCTCGCCGGCCTGCTCGACCCGGACCGGCGTGGCCATCGTGGACAGGCTGGTCATCTGCGCCGGGTGGGGCAGCCCGGAAACGCTGGACGTCACGCAAGTGGAAGTCGGCGTCGATGCCGCCCGCGACGCCTCCGGCCGGCGTCACCCCCGCGCGCTTCCACGTGCCCGCAGGCGTGGTTTCCCAGATCAGTGCGCAGATCGCTCAGCGCCGCCAGCACCTCATTTGATGGTCGCCATGCGCCAGACCCTGCTCAGGTAAAGGCGACATGGGGGAGAACCCCACACCGGCTGACCAGCCGTGGTCGGGGCCATGGCACCTTGCCCGGATCGCGAAGCAGCTTTACCGTTCCTTTACCCTAGGGTGGAGGAGAATTCCTCTCCCGCCCAAGACGTTCCGCCCCCACGCCTGGGGGTGGCTGAGTGACGAAGGAGCAGCAGACCCGCAATGGGTGAGCCTCCCAGTACGAGCCGTGCCATACCCCGCCCGACAGAGAGCTGCGAATCGGGGGTGGCACGGTGACCGAGTTCCTGCTTCTCCTGCTCGCCCTCTTGCTGACGCTCGCGTGCGCGGTGTTCGTCGCGGCCGAGTTCTCCCTGACCACGGTCGAGCGCGCTGATCTCGAGCGCGCTGCGCAGGCTGGTGAGCGCGGCGCGGACAGTGCGCTGAAGGCCGTCAAGCGGCTGACGTTCCAGCTCTCCGGTGCCCAGCTGGGCATCACTGTGACGTCGCTGGTGATCGGTATGCTCGCGGAGCCGTCCCTGGCCGCGCTGCTGCGCGGCCCGCTGACCGCAGTCGGCCTGGCAGGCGCGGCTTCCACGATCGCCACCATCCTCGGTGTCGCCGTCTCCACCGTGGTGCTGATGGTGGTCGGTGAGCTGGTGCCGAAGAACTGGGCGATCTCCCGGCCGCTGGCCGTGGCCAAGGTCGTCGCCACCCCGCAGCGCGGCTTCACCGCCGTGTTCGGACCCTTCATCGGACACCTGAACAACAGCGCGAACCGTTTCGTGCGTCGCTTCGGCCTGGAGCCGGCCGAGGAACTCGCCCACGCCCGCAGTCCGGAGGAGCTGGTGGCGCTGGTCCGGCACTCCGCCGCGCAGGGCGCGCTGGAGAAGGACTCCGCCGAGCTGTTCGTGCGCACCCTTCACCTGGGTGAGCTGACGGCCGAGAACGTCATGACCCCGCGGGTGGACGTCAAGGCCCTCGAAGCCCATGCCAGCGCCGCGGACGCGGTCAACCTCACGCACGCCACCGGCCTGTCCCGCTTCCCCGTCTACCGCGACAGCCTGGACGAGATCATCGGCACCGTCCACATCCGCGACGTCCTCGCCCTGGACGAGGACCAGCGCGACGTCACACAGGTCACCGACCTGATGACAGCGCCGCTGCTGGTGCCCGACAGCCTGCCCGTCGACACCCTCCTGGCCCGGCTGCGCACGGAGCGCACCATGGCCGTGGTCATCGACGAATACGGCGGCACCGCCGGTGTCGCCACCGTCGAGGACATCATCGAAGAGGTCGTCGGAGAGGTCCGCGACGAACACGACCCCCTCGAGGCCCCCGACCTGCTCCCGAGGCCCGCAACCGAAGACGGCCGCCGCAGCTGGCAGGCCGAGGGCAGTATCCGCACCGACCAGCTCGCCGAGATCGGACTGAGCGCCGCGGACGGCCCCTACGAAACCCTCGCCGGACTGACCGCCACCCTCCTCGAACGCATCCCCCGGCCCGGAGACACCGTGCACCTGGACGGCTGGGACATCACCGTCCTCGACGTCGACCACCACCGCGCCGACCGCCTCACCCTCACCGCCCCGACAGTGGACAGTGCCGAGCAGGAGACCGTCCGATGACCACCATTCAGATCCTCATCGGCGCCCTGACCCTGCTCACCAATGCCTTCTTCGTCGGCGCAGAATTCGCCCTGATCTCGGTACGCCGCAGCCAGATCGAACCCAAGGCCCAGGCCGGCGACAAGCGCGCGAAAGCTGCCCTGTGGGGGGTGGAGCACCTGTCGGCGGTGATGGCCACCGCCCAGCTCGGCATCACCGTCTCCTCCCTCGTGCTGGGCGCCGTCGCCGAGCCGGCCATCGCCCACCTGCTGGAACCGCCCTTCCACTCCATCGGCGTGCCCGAGGGGCTCATCCACCCGATCGCCTTCGTCATCGCCCTGACCCTCGCGACGTACCTGCACATGCTCTTCGGCGAGATGGTGCCCAAGAACATCGCCCTGGCCGCCCCGGTGCCCACCACGCTGTTCCTGGGCCCGCCGCTGGTCGCACTCACCCGCGCCCTCAAGCCCGTCATCTTCTCCATCAACGCCTTCGCCAACACCCTGCTGCGCCTGCTCAAAGTCGAGCCCAAGGACGAAGTCGCCGCCGTCTTCACCGACGACGAACTCGCCCGCCTCATCGCCGACTCCAGCCAGGCCGGCCTGCTCGATCCCGCCGACGGTGAACGGCTGCGCGACGCCCTGGAGCTCGGTACCCGCCCGGTCGGCGAGGTCCAGGTGCCGCTGGCGAGGATGCGCACGGTCGACCACCGCGTCACCCCCGCCCAGCTGGAGAAGGCCGCGACAGGCGCCGGCTACTCCCGGATGCCCGTCCTGGGCCCCGGCGGCACGATCATGGGTTACCTGCACATCAAGGACGCCATCGGTGTACCCGAGCGGCACAAGCCCTTCCCCGGCGCCGCCCTGCATCCCGTGACCCGCGTGCAGATCGACACCCCCCTCGACGACGCCCTCACCGCGATGCGAGCCGGCGGCACCCACCTCGCCGCCGTCACCGGCGACAAGGGCACCGTCATCGGCTTCGTCACCATGGAAGACGTCCTGTCCGAACTCGTCGGCCCCACCGCCGCATGACCGCTCGGACCCGGAAGCGGGACGCTCGCGTCGTCTGCCCGGCGAGCCGGCGATGCGCCAAGGCCTGTGTCGCCAGCCGGGTAGGCACCGTGCTCCGGGGTAGAACGGGTGTTGGCTCCTGCGATTCCAGAGAGCCGGAGCATGCCCGGATGGAGGGCTGTTCCCAAGCATGAACGAAGGATCGACCAGTATGGCCAGCGGCACCGTGAAGTGGTTCAACGCCGAGAAGGGCTTCGGCTTCATCGAGCAGGACGGCGGAGGCCCGGACGTCTTCGCGCACTACTCCGAGATCAAGGGCAGCGGATACCGCGAGCTCACCGAGGGCGAGCACGTCACCTTCGACATCGGCCAAGGACAAAAGGGCCCGCAGGCCCAGAACATCATCCGCGGCTGACCGCGCGCAGATGGAGAGCAAGGCGGCTGCCCGGCCCGGCAGCCGCCTCTCTCATGTGGACAGCGGCGCCCCACACAGGCCGAGCGTCGTGCCGCTGGCAGAGGGCAGCGGCACGGACCGGGCACCAGCCCCACGCGGGACCATGAACAGAGAGGTGATCACCATGGGTAAGGCCAACAAAAGCGGTCGGGCCCGACGCCGATGACGCCGAAGGGGGACACCAACACCTCGGCCCCGGTCCGGACAGCGGGGAGGCCCGCACGCCGGAGCGATTGAGGTCCGTGACATCGGATGGGCGGGCTGGTCTCCGGCCTGGCGCTGACGTCGCCGCGGTCTGCGACGCGCTCTGCCACCGGAGCCGACTGCCCGGCAGCGGACTCGTACGGGGCGCGGTGGTCGAGCGCAGGCCGGTAGCAGTCAATCACCTCGGACTCGACCGGAATGACCCGCGCCACGCGGGATTTCGCGAGCGCGTTGTTGGCGTTGTCATCGCGGCGCCGGACATGGACATGCGGCCCTTGGTGGAAGCAGCCCAGACCGCGCGAGTCGGGAAGCAGGTGCAGGTCCTCGCGGCGAAGGCCGAGCGTCTCCCCGATCCTCATGCCGGTGGCCCGCATCAGCACGATCAAGAACCGGTCACGGGCGTTCCTCGCCAGGCGGATCATCAACTCCACCTGCTCAGCGGTAAGGAACTCGATGCCCGGGGCGTGCCCCTTGAACTTCAGCGTCCGTGTCTGGATCTCGCGGAACTGGCCCCCCTCACCGGCGCTGAAGCCCTGCGGCAGGAACCGCAGTTACTTCGGATGCGAGAGCATCAGCGCGAAGTCGACGCTCACCCAGCCGTGTTGGACACCGAAGCCCAAGAACTCGGTCATCGTGCCCAGAACCGCGTCCGCGCTGCCGTCCGTGCGGAACCGCCGACGGGCGGGAGGCTTCTTCCCCCGGGCGGGCAACGGCTCGCTGACCAGCCAGTCCCGGAACTTCTCGTACACGGTGAAGACGACCTGGCAGTGCGGGGCGTGCGCCTTGACCTCCCGCGCCGTGCGTAGCGCCCCCGTTCACCCCGACGCAACGCAGGATCTGCGGCAACCCGATCCGCTTCCGGCGCGGCCTGGATCAGGTCGGCAGGGAGCCGTAGAGGGCCGCACCGCAGACGGCGAAGAGGCAGCCAGCGCGGACGGACCAGGCAGGGGCGCGGCCGACCAACAAGTAGCAGAGCGCCGAGCCGGCCATTGCTGCGGACAGGGCACTGAAGGCGGTGGACCCGGCGCTCAGATGGCCCAAGGGCCACGCGACGCCAAGGTGGCCGAGGGCCGCGAGGCCCGCCGCCTCCGCGTAGGACTTGTGGAAGGGGCGCCAGCCCCGGGTCGGCGCCTGGTCCTCCAGCTCGTGTGCCCGGTTCCGGCGCACAGAGACGACGATGGCGGCCACGACGCAGACCAGGCCGGTCAGCGTCCACACCAGCATCAGGCTCACGAGTACGGGGTTCAAGTCATTCACGGGGTCTCCTGGAAGGCCCGCCCCGGCCGGTTGCCCGGCCGGGGCGGGTCAGAGGGTGGGTGGTCAGCCGGTGATGGCTACCACTTCACCTTGATGCACTTCTCGTACACGGCGTCCAGGCCCAGGATGGCCGCCCCCGTGGTGATCAGCAGATTCGCCATGCGCTGCGTCTTCAGGTAGCTGGTGGGCGCGCTCATCACGCGCCGCACCGCGGCCCGGATGCCGCCGATCCGGTTGATGGCCCGCCAGATCGCGCGGACCTTGGTGACGGCGAAGTACGCGGTGCCGAGCACCCACGCCACGGCGCACGCGCACACGGCGACCTTGTACGCCGTGCCCCAGAACTCGCCGGTGAGGTCGTACATGGTGATCGGGTCCGGCGGGTACCCGTACGCGTTCGCACCACCTCCCGGCAGCGGGTCGCTCTGCAGGAACCGACCGGTGGCCGGGTCGTACTGCCGGGCGCCCATCAGGGTCATCCCGGACAGGGTGTCGCCAGCGCAGTACGGCAACTTGCGCTCGGGCACGCTACGGCTGGCTCGGCGCGGAACAGCGCCGCTGGCCGGGAGGGACGCGGGCGGGCAGGGGCGTCAGTCGCCGTCCTGCGGGGGACAGTCACTCAGTGGTTCTTCAACGGCCGTCGCACGGGCCGTCGCACGGGCCGTCGCACGGGCCGTCGCACGGGCCGTCGCACGGGTCGTCGCCCACAGGCATCGGCTTGGTGTCGGCCGCCAGGCAGGAGGAGTACACCCGCGGCAGAGTGGGCTGCGGCTGTGGTTCCGTCGCGGCGCTCACGGCGATGATCGCCACGGCGCCGGCGCAGATCAGCCCCGCTGTCACGGCGAGCCCTGTACGGCGACTTACCGGTCGCCGTTGAAATGGTCGTGAACTTCATCGCTGCAGTCGTCCGCGCCGGCCCGGGTTCGAGTGAAGGCCAGCACGCCGTCGTCGTTGCCTTCCCTCCTGGCCTTGGCCAGCTGCGTCTCGATGTCCGCGATGTACTCGGCGCACTCGGCGCTGACGGGCTTCTCGGGCTGCGGGTCAGGCGCCGGAAAGGCGTTCAGTGCGGCGGTGGCAGCGATGCCGGCCACGCACAGCACCGCCCACACGGCAACCCACGTGCAGCGGCTCATCCGTAACGGCTTGGGCATTTAGGCATCCTACGAGCGTCGCCCGGCGGGTGTCGCCGAAAAGATCAATAAGCCCGCGCGACGTGTACGTCACAGCGAAGATCACCCACCGGGGTCTGGCGCCGCCGTGCTCAAGGGCGTCGACCACACCCGCACCAGCAGGGGCCTGCCGGGCCCGGTGGCCGGTCAATCAGGGGCGGGCGGCATTGAAGAGGGGGTCGATTGCATTCGTGATTCCACGGAGGCGTCCCACAGGTGGACACCACCCGGGTGGCCGCCGCTGGCTACGCGGTGGTGTGATGCTTGACCTGGGCAGTGATGATCTGCAGCGCCTCGGCGATGCGGTCGTGGTGGGTGCGGTGGGAGACCACGCACATGCGCAGGGTGTAGCGGCTGTCGACGACCGTGCTGGAGAGCATGATGCGCCGGTGGCCGTTGATTCGCTCCAGCAGGCGGCGGCTCGCCTCGTCGGCCCGCTCGGCGGCGGCCCGACTGCCGTCGGCGGGGCGGAGCCGGAAGATCACGGTGGACAGGTCCGGGGTGCTGCGGGACCTCCAGCTCGGGGATGCCGGACAGCGTGTCGTGGACGTGTTCGGCCAGGTCGAGCTTCTCGTCCAGGGCCTCGCGGAAGGCGTCCACCCCGTGAAGGCGTCCACCCCGTGCAGGTGCAGGGGAAGCCAGGCCCGCAGACCGCGGATCTCGTGGGTCAGCTCGGGTCCGAGGTGACCGGAGTCCGGGACGCTCCCGGCCGCCCCCATGTCCTGGAGGTAGCTGCCGGTGCCGTCGTGCGCGGCCTGCAGGGCGGCGAGGTCGCGGACCACCAGGGCGCCGGTGCCGAACGGCATGAACAGGGTCTTGTGCGGGTCCAGGGTGATCGAGTCGGCCTCCTCGATACCAGCGAGGCGTTCTGCGCCCCGTGCGGTGAGCCGGAAGAAGCCTCCGTACGCCGCGTCGACGTGGAACCACACGTCCTCGCGGCGGGCCAAGTCCGCCAGCCGAGGCAGTGGGTCGACGGTGCCGGTGTCGGTAGTTCCGGCGGTGGCCACCAGCAGGAACGGCCGCAGCCCGGCGTCCTGGTCGGTGCGGATCATCGCCGACGCGGCCTCCGGGTCCATCCGCAGGTCCGCGGTGTGCGGCACAGTACGTATGTGAGCCGCGCGGATGCCGGCGAGGCGGGCGGCCTTGGCGACGGAGTGGTGGGCGAAGGCGGTGATGTAGACGGTGCCGTAGGCGGGTTCAGCCCGTCCAAGGCCGGGCGCCGACCGCCGGCACGGTCTGCCGGTTGATGTGCGGGCGATCGAAGTAGGTGGCGACCTCGCACGGGGTGGTGTTCATGGCGAGCGCCCATTCGTGGATGGTGGGGTCGCCGTCCGACTCGCTGCCGATGAGGACCACCTCCTCCCCCTCCTCCACTTTCTCGTCGCCGCAGTTGACGATCATCTGGTCCATGCAGATGCGTCCGACGACGGGGTAGCGCCGGCCACGGATAGAGACCGCGAGGCGTCCGCTGAGGGAGCGCGGGATTCCGTCGGCGTAGCCGACCGGGATCAAAGCCAGGTTGAGCGCGCTCGGCGCGACCCAGTCGTGTTCGTAGGAGACGCCCTGACCGGCTTCGACCCACTTGGTCAGCGCGACGTGGCTGGTGACCCGCATGACGGGCCGGAGGCCGAAACTGTGGCGCTCGGTGTACGGCAGCAGGCCGTAGAGGGCCGAGCCGGTCCGGATCATGTCGAGGTGGAGGTCGGGCCTGGTGAGCGCCGACAGTGATCCGGCGAGGTGGCGTCGGACGTCGAGGCCGGTGTCGACGGCCTGCCGCCAGGCGTCGTCGAGCAGCCTCGCCTGGTCGTCCAGCGTGTGGTGGCCCGGGACTTCGCCGTGGGAGAGGTGCGACCACACCGAGACCACCTCGATCAGGCCCTGGCTCTGGGCGGCCTTGGCGGCGTCCAGCAGGGCCGCCGAGTGCTGGAGCGCGGCCCCGCCGCGGACGAGCCCGGTGTCGACCTCCAGGTGGACCCTGGCCGGACGTCCGGCGCTTCGTCCGGCGTCGACCGCGAAGGCCAGGGTGCGGGCGGACTGCACCGAGACGTCCACGCCGGCCGCTGTGGCCAGGCGCATGCTCTCCACCGAGTTGTGCAGCCAGGCGAGGATCGGGGCGTCGAGGCCAGCCCGGCGCAGTTCGAGTGCTTCGGCCGTGGTGCACACGCCGAGCCAGGTCGCCCCGGCGTCGAGCGCCGCGCGGGCGACGTCGATCGCGCCGTGCCCGTAGGCGTCGGCCTTGACGACGGCCATCACGGCGGTGGCGGGCCGGCTGACGGCCTGTCGGACGACGCGCGTGTTGTGCGCGACGGCCGACAGGTCCACCAGCACGTTGAGGTAGCGACGTGGAACAATCGACCGAGCCTCCATAGTCAAATCCATTCGTAGCGGTCGGAGGACTGCTGTTCTCCCTTCGCCGCGTCGCGGGGGCTCAGGCGGCCTCGGCCGAAACCAGCCTCGGTCGGGCCGCTTCGCGCAGCAGCAGGGTGGTGGCCACGCTGCCCACTCCGGTCAGCGCGATCGCGACGCCGATCGGCACGAACTCGGCGACCACGCCGAACACCAGGGGGCCGACGCCCTGGATGCTCATGGTGGTGGTGTTCAGCAACGCGAAGCCCTGGCCCTGGAGTTCAGCGGGAACGGCTTCCAGGAAGCGCCGCTGCAGGCCGAGCAGGTAGGCGGAGCCGGTGCCGGTGACGACGTAGGCGGCGGCGACCGCCGGATAGGGCAGGTCCAGGGCGAGCGTGAGCGAGGGGGTGCCCATCACCAGCAGCAGCGGCAGGACCAGCCGTTCCCGGGTAGCGGGCGCGAACGCCCGGCCGATGACGACGTCGCCGATCAGCATGCCGACCGAGGTGGCGGCCAGCAGGACGCCGGTCTGCTGGGGGCTGAACCCTCGGTGCGCGCTGTACGGGATGAGCAGACTGCCCGCCGCGGCCAGGTAGGCGGCGGGCAGGCATTGAACCATGATCAGCTTGAGAACGCCGGGGTTGGCGACCAGCGCCGCGTTGCCCTGCAGGGTCCGGCGCACGATCGACCCGCCGCCCGTGGCCGGCGCGCTCGCGCGGGGCGCCCGGGCGGGCGACAGGAACAGCCGGCTGATCGCCGCGGCGACCAGGTGCGCCCCGGCGGTGACCAGCATCGTGCGCTCCACGCCCAGCCAGACCACCAGCGTCCCGCCGGCGGCCATGCCCACCATCTGCGCGGATACCGCGACGATGTAGGACAGCGAGCGCCCGAGGACGTAGGTGTCGCCGGTGAGGGCTTCCGCGAGGACCCTGGCCGTGGCCCCGGTGGTGACCGGGGTCAGGCAGGCCACGCCGGCGACCAGGACCAGGCTGGCGGCGACCGGGAGGTGCCCGAACGCGAGCAGCAGCCCGACCGCGCACTGGAGGGCGTAGCCGGTGCTGATGAGGGTGCGCGGGGTGAACCGGTCCGCCATCGCGGCGAGGAACAGGCCGCCGGCGGCCTGCGGCAGGAAGTTGATGGTCATCGTCACCGCGGTGAGCAGCGGCGAGCCGGTCCGGTCGTACACCAGCACCGCGAGTGCCACGGCCCGCAGGGTGTCGGACATGACGCCGAGCAGCCGGCCGGCGAAGACAGCACGGAACTGGGCGACCGCGAAGACCTGGCCGTAGGTGGCCTTCACGGTGAACTGATCGGTCATGGGCTGGGTACTCCCGGAGCCTTCCTGGATCGTTTCTACGGGTTGATCGCGCTGATCCGAGTGGGCAGGGTCCGCCATACCTCGGGGGTGTAGAAGTGCCCGCCGGGCAGCTGGTCGTGCCGGTAGGAGCCGAGGGCCAGCTCCTTCCACTGGGCGGGCGCGTCGGCCTCGATCACCACGTCGTCGGCGCCGGCGAGGAACTGCACCGGCATGGTGACGCCCAGGGCGCCGTTGTGGTGGAAGGTGTCGCGCACGGCGATGTCGGCGCGCATGATCTCCACCGCCATCTCCAGCAGGTCCGGGTCGCCGAGCACGTGCTCGGCGACCAGCCCGTGGGTGCGCATCCAGGTCATCAGGTCCTCGTCGGTGTCCTGGCGGGCCGGGAACATGTCGCGCGGGGTGAGGCCGCGGGCCGGGGCGTTGCACGAGGACACCACCAGGGCGTCGGGAACGGAGCTGCCCCGGGCCTCCAGCTGGGTGGCGACGTCGAAGGCCATCCAACCGCCCATGCTGTGGCCGAACAGGACGTAGGGGCGGTCGCCGACGGCGGAGACGACGGTGCGGGTGACGTCCTCGGCGAGCTCGTCCCAGGTGGTGGCGAAGTCCTCCATGAAACGGCCGTCCCGGCCGGGGTAGCAGACCAACGCGAGGTCCACGTCGGGTGCGACGACCTCGGCCCACGGGTGGTAGGCCCCGGTGCCGCCGCCGCAGAAGCCCAGGCAGACCAGGGTGGTGGCGGCGTCGTCGAGCTGTTTCGGGCGGATCACGGCGGTGTTCTGCCGGGCCGCCCCCAGGCGGTTGGTCATGGGTTCTCCTCTAGTAGGGCTTGGTCATCTTCACTCGTGAGTGGCGTGTCTGCTTTGTCGTCGGTGTCGTTGAGTTGGTGTGACACCTGAGGAGATGGCCTCG
>NZ_JBIARQ010000018.1:0-134563 GCF_042890065.1 Streptomyces sp. NPDC002328
CCGAGGCCATCTCCTCAGGTGTCACACCAACTCAACGACACCGACGACAAAGCAGACACGCCACTCACGAGTGAAGATGACCAAGCCCTACTAGGCTCCGGATCTCGCCTCGGTCCGTCTCAGCGCCCCGGCTGTTCCTCCGTCGGGCCCTGGCCGGGACGGTCGTCGCGGGCGTCGTCCGGGCGGACGGCGATGTGGTCGGGTTCCAGTTCCAGGGCGACGCGGTCCCGCATCCCGAGGGCCCGGGTGTACTCGGCGGGGAGTTGGAGGCGGCCGGCCCGGTCGAGCATGGCGTATTCGCGGGCGACCAGGTTCTCCTGGCCGGTGGCGGAGTCGACTTCGCTGTGCCGCAGGACTTCCGTCGCCGTGCGGCCGTCCCGGATGGCGACCGTACGCCGGACCTCACCGGCGACGGACTGATCGTGGGTGACGATCACGATGGTGGTCCCCAACTCCTCGTTGGCGGTGCGGAACGCGGCGAAGACCTGTTCCGCGGTGTGGGAGTCGAGTTCGCCGGTGGGCTCGTCGGCGAGCAGGACCGCGGGATCGTTGACGAGGGCGACGGCGAGGGCGACGCGCTGCTGCTGGCCGCCGGACATCTGGTGCGGCCGACGGTCACGGCATTCGGCGACGCCCAGGAGGTCGAGGAGTTCCATGGCGCGGTCGGCCCGGGTCCGGCGCCGCCCTCGGACACGAGCCAATTGCAGAGGCAGGGCGACATTCTGAGCAGCCGTCAGATAAGGCAGGAGATTGTGGGAGGTCTGCTGCCGGACGAAGCCCACGGTCTTGCGGCGGTAGGCGAGCCGTTCCTTGGAGGACATCGTCACCAGGTCGTGGTCGGCGACGCGGGCCGCGCCGGCGGTGGGCTTGTCCAGCCCGGCCATGATGTTCATGAGGGTGGACTTGCCGCTGCCGGAGGCCCCGACGAGGGCCATCAACTCCCCCTTGCGAACGAGGAGATCGAGGCCTTGCAGCGCCTGGACCTCCACACCGTCGGCGGAGAAGATCCGTACCAGCCGGTCGCAGGTGATCAGGGCGTCGTGACCGTAGACGGCGGCGTCGCGCGCGGTGAGGGCACGGTCCGCGAGTTCGTGGAAGGTCGGCTCGTGGAAGGTCGGCCTGCTGGTCATCGGCTGCTCCTGGGCGGTGGGAGGGGCACGGGCCGGTGCCGGCCGGGACTCGGTCTCGAGGTTCTGCTCACTGTCTAGTCGTCACCCAGCCTCAGTTCGCGCACCGAGCCGCGTCGGCTGGTCCACCAGGCCTGGCCCGCGGGCACGCCGACGGCCAGGAGCAGCACGGCGAGCGCCGGAACCGTCAGCGAGAGCGGATCGGTGCGCAGCACGGCCTCTTCGAGAGCGGACGGGGAGGCCAGGGCGACGGTCGCGAGGTCGACGCCGGGCGACAGCAGGTGAATGGCGGCCCAGCCGGTCAGCATGCCGCCGGTCGCGGCGAGGATCGCCTGCGGGAGGGCGGTGAGGATCAGCAGTCGGCGGCCCTGGGACCGGGTCATGCCCATGGTGCGCAACCGGGCGAGCAGGGCGCCGCGTTCGGGCGCGGTGCGCAGCACGGTCAGCACGAGCGCAAGAAGCGCGTACCCGGCGCCCGCGGCGACCGCGACGCCGTACAGGCGTTCCGTGCCGGACTGCATCGGTGAGTCGACGTGCCGCGTGTGTTCCTCGGTGCGCAGCCGGACGGTCACCGCCGTGCCGTCCGCCGACGTGCCTTCCGCCGCCGAGCGCAGCGCCCGGCCGTCGAGGGCGTCACCGGTCAGCAGCAGGGTCGTCGTACGCGCCGCGCCGGGAGGAAGTCCGGCGCGGTCCACGATGAGGAAGTCGTCGCCGAACACGGCCGGGGTGCGGTCCCGGACCGCGACGATCCGGACGGTCACGGCGGTGCCGTCCGGGAGCAGGACCGCGTAGGGGCCGGTGCCGTACTCGTCGGCCACGCGGGGTGAGGCCAGCGCGGGCAGGGGCCTGTCGACGCCGCCCGTCGTAACGGCGTCCGGCCCCGCGTCCGCCTCCGCCCCCGCGCCCGCCCCTGCCTTCGCGTCCGCCCCTGCCTCCGCGCCCGACCCCGCCCCCGTCTGCCGGAGGCTCGCCGCGTCGAACGCCCCCAGTCCCACGTCGTGCGACAGCCGCGCGTAGGCGTCGGGATCCACACCCGCCAACGGCACCGGCCGACCGCCCTGTTGGGGCGTCGCGTCGTTGGTGACGCTCGCTTCCGCCATGCCCTGGACACCGGGCAGCCGGCGTACGCGGTCGGACAGGGTACGAGGGAGTTCACCGGTGATGGTCTCGACGCGGCCGTCGGCGCCGACGTAACGGAGCGCGGCCTGGTCGCGGGCCGCCGTGACCCCGGCCAGGACCGAGCCGCCGAACGCGGCCGTGGTCAGGGCGCTGAGCAGGGCGAGCAGGGGCAGCACGGCGAAGCCGGGGGCGCGGGCCGCATGGGCCAGCGACAGGGGGATCACCAGGCCGCGCATGCGCGTGGTCGCCTTGCTCAGCGCACGCAGCGGCAGGGGGTGGAGGCGGGCCAGCAGCAGAGCCGCGACCACGCCCGTCAGCAGCGGGGCGGCGGCCACCAGACCGGTGCTGCCGGATCCCTGTCGGCGCAGTGCGACGACGGCCCCCGACGCGATCACCAGGACGGTCAGTTCCGCCACCGTTCGGCGTCGCGACGGCCGGGCGGCGGTGAGGTCCTCCCGCCCGTCGTGCGTCCGTACCGCGCGGTGGGCCGCCACGGCGCGCAGGGGAAGCGCGCCGCACGCGATCAGGGTGACGGCGAGGGCGGCGGCGACCGCGGGCGCGGTGCGCGCGCCCGGCAGGACGAGCAGTGCGGCGGTCAGTCCGAGGGCGCCGGCCGGCACGGCCACCGCCGCCGTCTCCGCGAGCAGCCGAACGGCCAGGCCGGTCAGTGACGCGCCGCGGGCCCGCAGCAGGGCCAGCTCCGCACGTCGGCGATCGGCCGCAACACCGCCGGCCATGGCCAGGACGATCACGGCGAGGCTGCCGGTCCCGACGGCGGCGAGGAGCAGCAGCGGGTCGACCCCCGACCGCAGCCGGGCATGGTCCGCGAGGACCTCGTCGAGATTCGTCTGTGCTTCCAGGCTCTCGTCCACCGCCTCCCGCATGCGCTGCACTCCCGGCCCCGACTCGAAGGCGGCGACGGCGGACGCCAGGCGGTCGAGGTCGTGGCCGTGCAGGGCGGCGACGTCGGGGGCCACGTTCCAGTACCGGTGCGGGCGGCCGGGGGTGCCCAGGAGGGCCGGGCCGGCGTCGGGGGCGAGCAGCAGGCCGCCGAGCCAGTGGACGTCCGTCGGCAGGAGTCCGGGCCGGCGGCTCAGCGCGGGGGTGCGCAGCACCGGCAGCGCCGACCAGTAGGCGTCCTCGGGGGCGCGCGGGACGACGATTCCCGTGACACGGACGGCGAGCGGGCCGCGTGCGAAACCCGGCACGTGGATCACCGAGCCCACCGTGATGCCGAGCGTGCGGGCGGTGTCCACGGTGACGGCGGCCTCGACCTGCGCGGTCGCCGCGGTCACCGGAGCGCCCGTGGTGCGCGGCAGCCGGCCCGCGCTGAGCCGGGAGTGGGAGGCCAGGTCCTGCTGGGCGGCGAGCACGAATTGGGCGAGCAGCCCGGCGGGCCGGGGAAGCCAGAGGTCGAACGCGTCGAGGGCTTCGGACGTGCGCACCCCGTACGACGACTGCGCGAGGTCGGGGACGAGCGGCTCCTCCGCGGTGGCGAGCACCTCGGTCCGCGCCGCGGTCAGCGGACCGACGCGCAGCGCGGCCTCCATCTCCGCGACCGTGTACATCATGGAGAGCGGGACCTGCACCTGCACGGTCGTCTGGTCGGGCAGTGCCTGCTCGACCGCCCGGCGCACCCCCGCGTCCCCGTACCGGTCGACGGCACGCGGGTAGGCGGCTGCCAGCGCCGCGGTCACGGCCACCAGGAGCGCGAGCGCGACGGACGTGCCGGCGAAGGCCCGCAGCCGGGTCCGCAGCCCGGCCCGTACGTGCGGTGGCACCGCCTTCCGCCCTCCGCTCCCCCCGTCCTGAGGTGGCACCGGCTGCTCGGTCACTGCGTCACCTCGTCCCGGAGAGCGGTCACGGGTCTCGCCCGTCGAAGGGCGAGGGCCGCGGTCACGAGGGCGGGGCCCGCCGCGAGGGCCGCGAGCAGGGCGGCCAGGCGTGGGAGCGGGAGTTCGACCAGGACCGGTGGGAGCGGCCGGGTGGCCTGCCCGGTCAGGACGACGAGGGGAACCAGCGTGTGCGTCAGCACCGTGCCCAGGGCCGTGCCGACCAGCAGCGCCAGGACCACCAGCACGCCGTGCTCGACGGCGACCAGCCGGGCCAGCCGTCGGCGCGGTGTCCCCAGGGCGCGCAGTACGGCGAACTCGGCGTCGCGGGTCCGCATCGCCCCGGCCGCGCTCACGGCGAAGCCGAGCGAGGCGAAGAGCACCGTCACCGCCGCCGCCGCGATCAACGCCGCTTCGGGGGCCGCCCCGAACGGGTCGTCGCGCAGTTGCGCCGCTGTCGCGTCGCGCACCGTCACCTGCTCCGGTTCGACGTCGGGCAGGGCGCGCACGGCCGCCGCGGTGGCATCGGGCGCGGCCGTGCCCAGCCACCACTCGGTGGGCGCCAGGCTGGTTCCGTAGCGGGCCTGGAGCACCCGGTTGACGGCCCGTAGATCGATGAGCAGGGCTCCGCCGTCCTGCGCGGTGGCTTCCGTCGTGGGCAGGGCGGTCGCGGTGCGGACGATGCGCACGGGCAGGGAGCGGCCGTCGAGCGTCACCTCCACGCGCTGACCCCGGCGCGCGCCGGACGCGGTGAGGAAGCGGTCGGTGGCGACCGCGACGATCTCGGGCGCCGCGGGCTGGGCGACCTTGAGCCGGACTTCCATCGGCAGGGCGAGCAGCGAGTCCTCGGGCAGCTGGTATCCGGTGCCGTACGTCATGGTGACGGGCGCGGTCGACGTGAGCCGGGGGCGGGTCGGCCGGGCGTCGTCGTCGGGCGGGGCGGCCGTGTCGGCCTCGACGTCGGTCGTCCATCTCGTCGGCAAGGCCAACTGCCGGACGGTGCCGTCGCCCGCCGTCGCGGTGAGCGCGCCGAGGACCAGGCGGTGCCGATGGGGGCGGCTGGTCGGCTGCGGCATGCTCAGTTCGAGCCCGGTAAGCGCCAGCGGGCCCCGGGCGCCGTTCAGATCCGGGGTCAGCGGGTGCGGGCGGCCGTCGGCGGCGAGGCGGCCGGAGGGCAGCTCGTAGGACGTTCCGTGGCGGTCCCGCACGGTGAGCGTGACGTCCGCCTCGGGCCCCGGCCCGCTGCTGTGCAGGGCGGCGGTCAGCGTGAGCCGGGTGGTGCCCTGCGGCACCTCGATGCCCGCCGGTGCTCCGCGCGGCGCGAGCCCGGCGAGCAGCGGGCCGTCCGTCAGGTCGCGGCGCGTCAGCATCGTCGCGGCGGCCTCCTGCGTGTTGAGGGCCAGGACGGTCGCGGTGCGGCTGCCGGAGAGCGACACGGTGCCGCGGACGGCGGGGGCGATGGCGTCGACGTGCGGGAGGTCCGCGTAGACGTCCGTACGGCCCACGCCGCCGCCCCCGGAGGCCTGGACGCGCACCTGGGCGCCCGCGCGGAAGTCGGCCTGGTCGGACTGGGAGCGGTGCCAGGACGCGTCCTGCCCGATCGCCACCACGCCCAGCGCCACGGAGATGACCAGGAGCAGCACCGGGCCCGCCCCCCGCATCGGTCGGCGGGCGAACTGCCAGCCGACCATGGCCGCGGTCAGTCCCGGCCCGCGGGCCAGGAGGCGTTCGCCGACGCGGGCCAGCAGGGGCAGCAGCCGCAGCACCAGAACCGTTCCGGCGAGCAGCACCAGAGCGGGCGCGACCACCAGCAGCGGGTCGACGCCGAGGACCCCGTCGCGGTCGGCGGTGACGGCACCGGAGTGCTGGCTGTGGAGCAGCCAGAGGGCGACTCCGGCCACGGCGAGCAACCCGACGTCCGCCCCGGCGCGCAGCGGGGCGGACAGCGACCCCGTCCGCCCCGCGACGGTGTCCGCGAAGGACGCCCGCCACGCGGGGACGGCCACCGCGAGCGCGCACAGGGCGGCGACGCCCGCGGCGACCGCCCACACCTCGGGCCGGCCCCCGGCCGGCACGTCGACGCGCACCCCGGTGCGGCCGAGCGCGCCCTGCGCGGCCAGCAGCCTCGTCAACGGCCCCGACAGCAGCGGCGCGACCACCACCGCCGGCGCGGAGATCAGCAGGGCCTCCAGCGCGGCCAGGCCCGCCAGTCGTGTCCGGGTCGCGCCGCGCGCCCGCAACAGCCGGGTCTCGGCCGTGCGTTCGGAGGTGAGTGAGCGTGCGACGAGCAACAGGGCGCAGGCCGCGAGGAGTCCGAGCTGACCGGCGACGATCAGCATGCTGGAACGCGTGACGATCAGGGAGCGTTCGATGCGGTCGAGCACCTCGGGTAACGCGGTGTTCGCCGCGGTGGCGCTGCTGAGTTCGGGGCGCTTGCGCAGTTCGGCGCTGCCCGCGCGGGCGGCCTCGCGCAGCGCGCCGATGCGCTCGGTGGTCAGCGAGGAGTAGTCGGCCGAGACCAGCCAGCCCGACGCGCCGACGCTGACCCGGCCCGACGCCGGCACGCCCGCGGCGGTGAGCAGGGGACCGTACGTCGTGAAGCTCGACGCCTGCACGCCTCGGCCGCCCAGGTCGTCCAACTGCCAGTAGGGCGCCCGGAAGTCCACCGCCCGGTAGACGCCGGTGATCAGCACGCGCACCGGCGGGCCGCCCAGTTGGTCGGTGACGGTCAGCCGGGCGCCGGGCGCCACCCGGAGCCGCTGGGCGGCGCTCTGCGGCAGTGCGGCCTCGATGACCCCGGCGGTCACCGCCTCACCGGGGAGCCGCCCGGCGACGGTGCGCACCTGGGTGCGATCCAGGGCCGCGAAGTAGGTGAGATCCGGGTTCTCTCCCCGCTCGGAGGCCGGCCGCAGCGCGAGCGGCAGGGCGTAGGGCCCGGACCGCAGCAGGGTGCGCACCCGCACGGGCAGCCCGGCGAAGATCGTGCGGGCCCCCGCCCGCACGGCGTCGTCGGCCGCCTGCCGCTCGTCGGCCGACACGTCGGCCTTGAGCACCAACGCGGCCTGGGCGGCGGTGCGTTGCTCCGCGAGCGACCGCCGCAGCGCCGCGTCACCTATCGCACCCGAGTAGGCGGTGAGCGCGGCCAGCACGGCGGTGGTCAGCAGCACGGTCAGCAACACGGCGCCGAGAAGCGCGCGGTACACCCACGCGCGCAGCACGATGAAGCGCAACACGCCCGCAGGCACGACTCGTTGCCCCACCAGACCCCCCGTTTCCAACCACACGAACCGAACCGCGATGCGGCTTCGACAGCGTGCGACTGCAAGAGTGCATTGTAGGACCGACCTTGGTCGCCTTGTGTTCGAAAATCAGGCTTCCGCTACCGGTCCCGACCCCCAAGCGGATCACTGAACCGTCCGCACGCTTCCCCTGGCCATGGACCATCGCGACATGGGTTCCCGGCGAACCAACCGACCGCGCCCCCAGCAGCAACGTAAGCGCGAGCGACACCTTGGCGGGCTTCCCCGCGGCACTCCATGCGAAGGCACCCGCAGATGCAGGCGTCCACTGTCACAGCGGTCCGGCATGCTCTGCGCATGAACGAGAACGCCTTCTGGCAGCTCATCGACGAGTGCACACCGTCCACACCCGACCCGGACGCCGAGCATCTCTCCGCAGGGCTGACAGAACATCTCTCCGCTGGGCCGTTGGCGACGGTCATCGGGTTCGCTGAACAACTGGCATGGGCGCTCTACCAGCTTGACCGCAAGGAGTACGGGTACGGCCTGTCGAGCGACAGCTTCCTCTACACCCGCGCAGCCGTCGTGGCCGCCGGCCGGGAAGCCCATGAAGCAACGCTCCGCGATCCGCGGTTGTTTGCTCGCTACGCCCGAGACCTCACCTGGGCCGAGGGCCTGCTCTACGTGCCGGACGAGGCTTACCGACGCATCACAGGTGAGGAGTGGGATCGCAGCACCCAGTACTCCTACGAGTCCTACTCGAACACCGCAGGGTGGGCCAACGCCTAAGGGCTGTCCCGTGAATGATCTCCAGTGCGGTTTCGACTGTGGTCCTCCGCCGTGCGGGCTACTCTCCTACCCGGCGAGGGCGAGGTGGTACGTCCGCGCGCCGCCGAGCATGGCGTGGTGGACCCCGTCTCCGTTCGTGCGCCAGTACGCCGCGACCAGCAGCGCCCGGCCCTCCAGGGGAAGGCTCCACGGCCGGCCCTTGCGCACCGCATCCGCGCCTTCCCGCCGCAGGACGGTCAACAGCTTGCCGAAGTTGCGCGGGCTCAGCCCGGTGAACGGGGCTATCCAGGACGGCTCCGACGCTGTGATCACACCAGCGACACCGAGATCATCTCATGTGACTGAGCGTCCGAGTTGGCATCGCGCGCAAACTGAGCTGCTCAGTTGCCCTTTGCACGCACGCGTGCCGCATGCCGTCGTCCGACGCCGCGGCTGTACGCCGCAGGGCTGGCCCCGTGGCCAGATCGCGGCCGTTGTCGCTCGGTTCTCAGGGCTCCACGCCACAGCGTCGCGCAACTGCCTTGAGGCGTTCGAGTTCTCGTCGCGCTGCTGTCAGGTGGGCGAGATCAAGGGCCATCCCGGCGCGGGCCGATATGTAGAGGATGTCCTGGCGGGTGGCGGCGTCGAGGTTGCGGGCGGTTTGGAGGCGGCGGCCCGTGACGCTCAGGTAGATCGCGATGCTATCGAGATCCTCGCGCAGGTGCACAGGAAGCACCTGCCGCAGTTCGTCCTTGGCATAGTCGCGCGCCTGCCGGTCCGCCGCGCAGGGGCCAGGCGGCACGGGAGCCCAGGGAAGGCCAGCTTCTCGGGCGTCGTCGTACATCTCCGCCACCAAGGCGCGCGCAGACACGGGATCGCCCTTGGCGGCTGCCGCGCGGGCCGACTGCAACATGGAGCGCAGTCGTCCACGGACCTGAGGATCCTCGCCAGTCCGGGCGTTCAGATAGCTAGACCACACGTCGAACGCCTTACTCAACTCGGCATCCAACATGATCTTGTACACGTCCGGCACTCCGACGCCCCTCCGCCACGCCCGTCCCGGCATGGACGGGCGCGGACAGGATAGGGCGGGCGCTGATCGAGACGCCTGCGAATTACCTGGGCAGCGCGCAGGAGCACCCGCAACAGCTGAGATGCGTACTGCTGCCGACCCAAGGGCGCAGGTGCCAACTGAGCTGCTCAGTCTCATCTCACCCGTGACCAACAGTTACGGGACAGCCCGTATACCGTGTTTTAGGTTCGCCGTTCGAGTGCGGCCGTGGCAGACGGTGTACGGACTGTTCGGGAGGTCAATGTCGACTCCACCGTCCGCCGGGCACACCAGCATGCTGCCGGTGCCCGCCGGCGCAGTGCTGTGCAGAAGTAACCGCCAGGCGGAGTCAGCACCGGACCTGAAGACCATGGACTGGGCAGGTCGCGAGGCGGGATCACCACGAGGATTCATCTGCCATGTGAGCAGGGACAGAAGCCGTTGTCGCTGCTGATCACCGCCGGGCAGCGCGGCGGCAGTCCGCAGCTCGCGAGCTGGCCCTGAACGCGATCGGGGTACCCCGGCCTGGAGTCGGTCGGCCGCGAAGCCGCCCGCTGCGGGTGCGGGGCGCCGAGGCGTACTCTTCACGGGTGAATCGCGCCTACCTGCGCAGACGTGGCATCAGGTGCGCGATTCCTGAGCCGGCCCATCAGGTCCGCAACCCCAGGCGCCGCGGACGTGGCGGTGGCCGTCCGCCCTTCTTCGACCACGAGGGCTACAAGGCCCGGCACGCGGTCGAATGCGGGATCAGTATGGGGTTGCATCTTCCGTAGCGGCATGTGGTCCGGTGGGCTTACGTCCCGATGCCTCCAGGAAGGGTCCCTGCTCATGCCTTCGTCTTTCGTGCCACCCCGTCAGGTCAAGATCGGTGACGCGGCGGCCTTCGTCGGCAGCACGCCGCGGGCGATTCGCCATTACCACGAGATCGGCCTGCTCCCCGAGCCTGAGCGGGGCGGCGACGACCGCCGCCGCTACGGGTACGAGGACATGATCCGCCTGCTGTGGATTCGCAAGATGGCCGACGCCGGGATCGCCCTGGACGACATCCGTGACGCCTTCACCACCGGCACGGCTTCCGCCGGTGCGGACAGCGGAGAAGGTATCGCGGGCATCCTGGAGCGGTTGGAGGAAACCCTCGCCGAGCAGGAGGCGGAATTGCGGCGGCAACGGACCGCCGTGCAGCGGATGCGCACCGAGGGCAGCCGGATGGGCCTGCTCTCCGACTTCGTCACCCAACGTCTCAAGCGCCTGCCCGAGGGCTCCCTGCGTCAGGCGGATCTGGACAGTCTGCTGGTCACCGAGCGGATCTTCGGCCCGCTCGGCGCGGCCGTCCAGGCCACCCGCTTCGTCGTCCTGGCCACGCATCCCACTCTGCGGGAGGATGCCGACCGCATCGATGCCGCCGAGGAGGCACTCGATGACAGTGTCGCCGTCGATGATCCACGAGTGGCTCAAGTGGCCGTCGAGCGACACGTCTTCGAGAGCGCACTGCAAGCCGTCATCGAGGAGTCCGGCCTGGGTAAGGAGGACGATGCCCTCTTCGACGCCTGGGACACTTTGCACCCCGCCACCGCCGATGACGGCGAGGGCGAGGCCGACGACCCTGGCTCCGGCAGGCGGGAGGCTGACTCCATGAGCGTGTTCGAAGCCACCGGCAAGATGCCCTACGACTTCTCCCCCGCCCGCCTGCGCTGCATGGAACTGGCGGAAGAACTGTCCGCCCAAGACTCACCCGCTACCTAAAATGTTCTGGGGATGTTCGCCGTGAGCATTTCGTCGATGCAGCTGCGCAGCCCAGCCCCCGTGGGGTCGACCCAGGTGAGCCATGGCACCGGCTGGAGCAGGCCGTCGTAGTGACGAGTGCCGGGGTCGGTGAGGAGGGTGTGGAGTTCGTCGGGGGCGGGGTCGGTGACCAGGCACAGCCAGGCCAGGCCGGCACCGATGCGGACTTCGGGCGGTCGCCCGGGATCCGACCAGAGGTCCCGGGCCCACCTGGGAGCGTCGTCATCCTGGTGTTCGCGGGCGAGTTGGGCGACCGCCAGGATCAGGCTCACCCGGACCACCGCATCGTCTTCCTTCGCCAGCCTGAACTGTAGAGCCGAGGAGACGTGCGAAAGCTCGCCGACAGCGGCCGCCAGGACGTAGGCGGTCACGGAGCGGACCTCGGGATCGGGTCCGGAGAGAAGCGGGAGCAGAAGGTGCAGGTCGTCCGTGATGGCCAGACGGGCGGCCTGGATCGTCCAGTCCACCGGGCACCCCGTGCTGCCCTCGATCATCAACGGCTCCTCGGCGACATGGAGCAGGCCTTCCCGCGACCCGTCCCCCATGTGCTGACACCGGCCGATCTCGGCGACCAGGCGAAGGGTTCGGGCACGGAGTCCGGGGTGCCCGGTCGTTGCGATCCGCAGCAGGAACGGCACCGCCAGTGCTCCCACCGCGATCGTGCCGCCTTGGTGGTGAAGATTCGTCCAGAGCTGCCGCAGGGCCCTGTCGGCGGCATCGGCGTCTCCGGACCCGAGCGTCGTGAGGAGTCCGGGGATCTCCTCGCCCGGGCCGTAGAAGTGCGGGAACCGCTGCCAAGGGACCTCGTCGTACCTGAACCCGTCCTTGACCTCCCGTGGGATCGCGCCCACGGCCGTCCGCACGTCGCTGTCCGTGCCGACCCACCGGCCCGGCCAGCCGACCCAATGGTCATCGTCCATGGCATGGCCTTCCAGTCCACCGACAGCCTTCGAACCCGGGGAGTCTAATGACTGCTGATCAAACGCCGCTGCACTCACGTGAACGAAGCGAACTCAGCTCCTCGCGGTCCCGGACGTCCATCGCCGCCCCGTCCTCGCGGCCTGGGCTACGGCCGCCACCAGGCCGGTGTTGTGCAGGGCGCGGGTGAAGTCGGGTGCGGAACGGTTGGACGTCCTCAGGTCGTGGAGCAGGCGTGCGTACAGTTCGGCGACGTTCAGGGCGGGGCTCGCGGCGGTATCGGGTGCCGCGGGCCGGTCAGGACGTCGAAGGGGGCGCTGGAGGCCAGGCTGAGGTCACCTCCCCCTGCTCCACAGCTACGCACCGCGAGCCGCCCACACGTGAGGCACTCCCGACTGTGACGACCTGCCTGCTGGAAGGTGAAGCCGACCGCGGTCAGACCGGCTTCGGCGCTCCTGGCCCGCACCGCTCCAGCAGTGAGTCCACCACCTGCACGACGAACTCGGGTACGCGGTCCGGGAAATCGTGGCCGGTGCCCTCCGGGGTGTACACCCTCTCCCCCCTGCTGGAGGCCGCGAGGAACCGTTCTCTGACGGTGAGGAAGAAGTGCCGTACCCGGGCGCTCTCCTCCGGATCGTCGACCGCGTCGAAGATGTCCCCACCGCCCGTCAGATCGCGCGGTGCCACGAGGAGGAGGGGCAGCGATCCCAGCTCGCCGTCGTGTACGGCCGTCTGCCAGCCGTCTTTGGTGATGCCGTCCGGTGACAGCTCTCGCAGGATCGACGCCGCGGCGCAGCTCGCCTTGGTCCTGAGTTCGATCATGGCGAGAACCTGCGCCGGGTCGTCGGCGGTGCCGTCGGCGGTGCCGTCCGCGGTATGTGCCTTCTTCTTGGCCGCGAGCGGGTGGAGGCCGAAGAGGTGGCGCAGCGCGAGGACGGTCAAGTCCCTCGGGGCGCGTCGCAGGGCCGGTAGCGCCGGGCCGAAGGCGACAGCGTCGGGCGGGGTGGGATCGAGCAGCACCAGACCGGCCACCAGGTCAGGGCGACGCCTGGCGGCGTTGGCCATGAGCAGCCCCCCGAACGAGTGCCCCACGAAGACGTAGGGCCCCTTTTCACCGGCCCGGTCCAGCGCCGTGAGCAGTTCGACGGCTTCCGCCGCCGTCGTGCGCGGGAACGGGCCCGGGTCGCTCCAGCCGGACCCCGGACGGTCCACCAGGACCGAACGCATCTGATTCCGCGCCAGCGCGTGCAGCGGGTACATGGCGTATCCGCCGGCATGGCCGCCCGGCATCCAGACGACCGTGGGCCTCGGTCCGGCGTGTCCCTCGGCCAGGACGTGCATGCGGTAGCCGCCCACGTCGACCATTCGTCCGGGTGGCGGGTACCTCACGCGTATCCGGCCCACATGCGTCAGATGGCGGGACGACCCGAGACCGAGCGCGAGGGCCACGGCCCACAGCCCCGCGCCGAGGATGCGCCGGCCGGTCCCCCCGGTGACGCACCGCGCACCCGCGGCCGCCGGGAGCAGAGCGACGGCAAGCCCGGCCCAGTCACGGCCGAGCAGCCGGTGCATCGCGTCAGCGGCACGTGTTCCCGATCGCATGGTTGCCTCTCCCTCCCGGCCTTCACGGCCGCTGCCGGGAACACCGCACATCCGCGACCGGTACGACCATCGTCCCCTGAGAACCCCGCAGGCGCCACGCGCGGTACCGGGCCCCTACCTGTCACGGCCTGACGGGCAGCCACCGTCAGGCCTGACCGGCGCCTCCCGCGCGCGCAAGACGTGCTGCCACGTCCGTGACGACTTCGGCCTCTCGGTCCACGAGGTAGAAGTGATCCCCGGGGAACGGACACAGCTCGAAGGAGCCCGGAGCGGCGAGGCCGGACCAGGCGAGGACCCCTTCGAGCGCGCAACTCGGATCGTCCTGGCCGACGTACGCGGTGATCGGCGCCTTGACCGGAGCCGGATTCGGCGGGTGGTAGCCCTCGATCAGCCGGTAGTCCGAACGCAGGGCGGGCAGCAGCAGGTCACGCAACTCCGGGATGTCGTAGGCCTCCGAGTGCAGGTCTCCGAGGTGCCGGACGTGGGTGATCAGGGTGTCGTCGTCGGCGTCGTGCAGCGCGACGCGTTCGGCCCATCGGGGGGCTTCGTGTGCGGAGACCAGCAGGTGGTCGGGGACGATGCCGCGGGCCTCCAGCCGCCGGGCCACCTCGTAGGCGACGCAGGCGCCCATGCTGTGCCCGAAGAGTGCCAGCGGCCGGTCGAGCCAGGGCCGCAGTGCGTCCTCGATGGTGTCGGCCAGGGTGGCCATGTCCTCGATGCAGGGTTCCGCGAGCCGGTCCTGACGACCGGGGTACCGCACGGCGAGCACCTCGATGTCCGCCGGCAACAGCGCGGGCCAGCCGTGGAAGAGCTGTGCCGTGCCGCCGGCGTGCGGGAAGCACACCAGTCGGAGCCTGGGGTCCGTCGCACGCCGGTGGACGCGGAACCACTTCTTCGCGTCGGTCGCTGTCATCGCCGACGGATCCCGCGCGGGTGCAGGGACCCGGACTCGGCGAGCAGCGCGGGAAGCTGCTCCACCGGCCTCGGGGACATGTATGCGGGCCGCACGGTGTGGCGCCGGCGATCGGTCACGGCGGTCAGACTCAGCGCGCCTTGGCGGCGACCGAAGCGGCGCTCCGGGCCTTGCCGACGGGCTTGTCCTGACCGCCGGTGCGTCCGCCGTGGGCCGCCGCCTCTGCGGGCGTCGGCTTGGCGGCCGCTCCGGCCCGGCCCGCGGTGCCGTCCGCCGGTGCGCCGACGCGGTGTCCGGCTCCCGCCGCCGTCTGGGCTGCGCGCACCCCGGCAGTCGCCTCGGCAGCGAGCTCATGGACTCCCTCGCCGGCCTCATGGACGGCCCGCTTGACCTCGATTCCCAGGCCCACCGTCGCTTTGACGACCCCTCGCACCAAGGGCTTGCCCAGCCGCTTCACCAGGGGTGCGGCGATCAGACCGATCAGGAAAGGAGGTACTACAGGCGGCATGGCACAACATCCTTCTCTTCTGTCGAGGAGATGATGATCGGATGGACGCACTCCGCTTCAGCGGACCCGCACCCTCCATCACAGAGAGTATCCGAGGCCTGGCAATCGGTGACGAGTTCCCCGTGGCCTTCACTCATTCGAGTCGAGCGGCCTTCCCCTGGAAGTCCGGTCGGCGGTGGGCCCCGCGCAGTTCTCTCTCCACCCGCCGACGCAGGGCGGGAAACGGCAGTGTGCCGCCTGCCAGCACGGTCTCGTGGAAGGCACGCACGTCGAACGCGGCACCGGCACCGCGCTCGCACGCCGCCCGCAAGGCCGTGAACTCCATAAGACCCGCCCGGTACGTCAGCGCCTGCCCCGGCAGATCGGTCGCGTAGCGCAACAACTCGGTGGTGATCTGTCGTTCGGATTCGGCTGCCGCATGGGCGCGCATGAAGGTGCGCGCCTCCTCCAGTGTCATCGTCCCGAGGTTGAGGCCGGTGTCGACGACGAGGCGCTGCGCGGTGAACCGTTCATGGGCCAGTCGTCCGTACGCGTCCCACGGGTCGTCGTACAGCCCCATCTCCCAGGCGAGTCCTGCCGCGTACTCGGCCCAGCCTTCCTCGAACCCACTGAAGGCCGTCAGCTCGCGTCGCAGGTCGGGCAGCGCGGTGTTCTCGGCCTGGCGGGCGAGGTGGAAGTGGTGTCCGGGCGACAGCTCGTGGTAGATGAGCGCGGCCGCGCCGAGCAGTGACCGGTGCGCCAGGTCCGAGGCGTTGTAGCGGTAGCGTCCCACCGGTTGTGCGGCGGTCGGCGCTTCGTAGTAGCCGAACGTCATCGACCCCTCCAGCGCCGGGTCGAGGCGGGCCACGTCGTAGGGGGCGCGGGGCAGGACCGCGAACCAGCGCGGCAGCAGCGGCGTGAGGCGGTCGAGGTGTCCGCGGTAGCGGGCTTCGACCTCCTCCGGGCTGGCGGCGTACAGGCGCGGCTCGGTCGCGAGCCGTTCGTGGAACTCCGCCTCGGTCCCCGCGAAACCGAGCGTGTCGCGCATCTCCCGCATCCGCTCGCCGAGTTCGCGGCAGTGCTCCCGGCCGAGTTCGTGGAGGCGTTCGGGTGGGGTGTCGCCGGATGTGTACGTCCTGACGAAGGCGCGGTACGCCGCCTCGCCTTCCGGGTAGCGGGACCAGCCGACGGCCTGCGGCGCCCGGCGGAGGTAGGACGGGTCGCTCACGAGGGCGACGAGGCGGTCGAACGCGGGCTCCAGTTCGGTGGCAACGAGCCGCTCGACCGTGTCGCGCAGGTGACCCCGGCCCGCCGCGTCGAGCGGGGCGGGCCGCCCGTCGTCGGCCCGGACGTACCGTGCCGCCGACTCCCGCAGACGGGTGAGCGTGGTGCGGACGCCGGGCAGGGCCGGAGCATGGACATGGATGCCGCGCGCCGCCTGCCCGGCGGCCTTGTCGCCGATCGTCGCGACACAGCGGGCCAGGTCCCGTACGAGGGTCAGGTAGCGGTCCGCGTCGGCTCGGTGCTCGAAGCGGAACGGGCGGAAGACGGTGTCACCGTACTGCTGGAGGCGGAAGAGCTGGTACGGCGTGGCGGTGGGGGTGAGCCAATAGAAGCGTCCCGCCTCCGCTTCCTGTTCGGCAAGTGCACGGAGGAAGCCCGCCGTGTCGGCGGCGGGGCCGGACAGCCCCGTCGGTCGCAGCGCGCCCAGCCGGCTCAGCACCCCTGCCGCGAACGCGGCGCGCTCGTCGGCCTCGGCGGCGGACGCCCCCGGCAGCGATTCGACCGGCAGCCCGCGGCGCGTGCGCAGCGACGGCTCGCGTGCGAGCAGGAAGTCCCAGTACGAGGTCGCGAGTCGGTCGATCTCTCGCGCCGCCGAGTCGTCCGGGGAGCCCCCTGGGTTGATGACCATGGCGCCAGTGTGCGCCGTGAGGTGACGCAGCGTCAGCAACGGGGCCGTGGACCGCGCGTCGGGCGGCCTCACTCGGACGCCTCACTCGGACGGCCTCACTCGGACGGGGGAAATAGTCAGGCATGTTCGCGTACGGCCCGGGAAAGCCCGGCCGGCGCCATCCATCGCGATGGCACGATGTGCGCCATGCACCGCCGGTCCGTGTCGTCTCCCAGGGCTCGGTCGGTCGTGGCGGCGGCCGTCGCCGTCGTGTCAGCCGTGCTGGCCGGTTGCGGCGGCGACATGTCGTCGTCGACGCGCACTCCCGTGGTGGTGGGCGGCACCGTCACGATCGCCACCGCCGCCGAGACCCCGAGCTTCAACCCGTACTCGCAGTTCGGCCTTTCACTGGCTCCCTACGCCTACGACTCCTTGGTCGCCGTGTCGCGGGACGGGCGTGTGGTGTCCGGTCTGGCCGAGAGCTGGCGGGAGGGGGCCACTGCGGCGGGTTTCACCCTGCGCAAGGGGGTGACCTGCTCCGACGGCACGGCCCTGACGGCGTCCGGGGTGGCCCGGTCGCTGCGGTATGCCGGCGACCCCCGCAACCGGCTCATCGGCGCCCGGACCGCCCTGCCGGGTGTGCCGTTCACGGTGTCGGCCGACGACGCGACGCGGACGGTGTCGGTGCGGACCGCGTCGCCGTACAGCTTCATCGTGCGGACGATCGGTCTGCTGCCCGTGGTCTGCCCGGCCGGACTGGCGGATCCCGGCGCGCTGGACAGGAGGTCGGAGGGCACCGGCCCGTATGTGCTGAGCGGCTACGCCTCGGGTGGTCCGTACCTCTTCACACGGCGCAAGGGTTACGCGTGGGGGCCGCGCGGAGCGGGCAACTCGGCTCCGGGGCAGCCGGAACGGATTGTGGTGACGGTGGTTCCGCAGGAGTCCACCGCGGCGAACCTGCTGCTCACGGGCGGAGTGAACATCGCCATGGTGACCGGCCCGGACCGTGCGCGGCTGACCGGCCGCGGGCTGGCGACCGCCCAGGTGCCGACCGTGGTGGGGCTGACCTTCTTCAACGAGCGTTCCGACCGGCCCTTGAGCGATCCGGCGCTGCGCCGGGCGCTGGTCGGGGCCCTGGACCGCAAGGGCCTCGCCAATGTGGCGATCGGTGGGGACGGTACGCCCGCGCGCGCTCTCACCGCCCCGGGCTCCGTCTGCCACTCCGACGTGGCCACGGGGAACCTGCCCTCGCACAGCAGCGCCGTGCGGGCCCTGCGCGCCGCGGGCTGGACGAAGGACGTGCGGGGCAGGCTGGTCAAGCAGGGTCGGCCGCTGCGGCTGCGGCTGCTCAGCAGCGCGGACTTCGGCTCCACCCTTCCGTCGGTCGCCGAACTGATGGCCGTGACGTGGCAGGCGCTGGGCGTGGACGTCGACCTCGTCGGCGAGAGCCGCAACGCGGTGATCCAGGCCATATACGGAAGCGGCGACTTCGACGTCGTGGTCGGCAGCTCACCGGGGCCGCCGCTGCCCGCGCAGCTCGTCCCGTACTTCTCCGGCCCGCCGTCGTCGGGAGGACTGAACTTCGCGCACGTCACCAACCCCGCGTACGACCGCTTCGTCGCCCGCGCCCTGCGTTCGGCGGGCTCGGCCAGCTGCGCGGACTGGAACAGGGCCGCCGCGGCGCTTCTGCGCGCGGCCGACGCGCTGCCCATCGCCGACGGCACGAGCACGGTGTACGGCTACCGGACGACCTTCTCCGTCGCACCCGGCGGGCGGATCGTGCCGACCAGCATCCGCCTGCACAGATAGCCGTGGCGGACGCGCCGCGCTGCCGCCCGCCGGTCCCCGCCAGTCCCGCCAGTCCCGCCAGTCCCCGCCAGTCGAGGAGGTTTCCCATGACGGCCGTGTCCGCGCGGCTCGGTGCCCCGGCCCGCCACCACCCGTGGGCGGTGTTCTGCTGTCGGCGCGCGGCATGGCTGGTCGTCTCGCTCTTCCTCGTCGTCACCGCTTCCTTCGCGATGGTCCGGCTGATCCCCGGGGACCCGGTCCGGGCCGCTCTGGGCGTGGACGCCCCGCCGGACCTGGTGGCGGCGAAGCGGCACGAACTCGGTCTGGACCGGAGCCTGTTGGAACAATACTGGCAGCACCTCCCGCGGCTGGCCCACGGCGACCTCGGGGTCTCGCTGGTGACCGGCGAGCCGGTGGCCGACCTGGTCAGGGCACGCCTGCCGACCACCCTGCTGCTCGCCGTCCTGGCCTTCGCGTGCGTACTCGTCGTCGCGCTGCCAGGGGGGCTGCTCGCCGCGGCGTGGACCCGCGGCGGGCGACGCCCGCGGGCGGAGCTGGCGTTCACCGCCACCACCTCGGTCCTCGCGGGCGTACCGGACTTCGTCCTCGCGACGGGTCTCACCGCGGGGCTCGCGGTCGCCCTCCCCGTTCTTCCCGCCGCCGGCGACCTCGGCCCGCGGTCCTATGTGCTGCCCGTGCTCGCGCTGGCGCTCGCTCCGACCGCGGTCCTGCTGCGGATCGTGCGGGTGGAGACGCTCAAGGTCCTCGCCACGGACTATCTGCGTGCCGCCCGCGCGAAACGGCTGTCCGCCGTCCCGCTCTACCTGCGCCACGTGGCCCCGAACACGCTGACCGCGTCGCTGACGGTCGCCGGGAACCTGCTGCCGGCCCTGATCGCGGGAACGGTACTGGTGGAGAAGGTGTTCGCCTGGCCGGGCATCGGGTCGGCGATGGCACAGTCCGTGGCCGCGCAGGACCACGCGGTCGTCGAGGCGTCGGTCCTGGTGCTGGGCTCGGCCGTCCTCGTGGTGAACTTCCTCGTCGATCTGGCCCTCGCGCTGCTCGACCCGCGATCCGTCATCCGGGAGACGTGATCCCATGGCGCTGTCCTCCCCCTCCTCCCCCTCCTCCCCCTCTTCCCCTCCCTCGCTCACGCCGCGTGCCACCGCCGGCAGGTCCCGTGCGGCCCGCTCGGGCTGGTCCACGCCGATGGGCGTGATCACCCTGGTGATGCTCGGATCACTCGTCGTACTGGCCGTCGCGGGGGCGGTGCTGTGGGGGCAGGCCGCCGAACGACCGGACCCGTCGGCGGTGTTGCGGCCGCCCACCGCGAGCCATGTGCTCGGCACGGACCACCTCGGGCGCGACCTGCTCGCCCGGCTGCTCTCGGCGACCTGGATCTCCCTCCTGCTGGCCGTCGCGGCCACGCTCCTCGGGGCGACGGCCGGCATCACGCTCGGGGCGCTCACCGCCGTCGTCGGCGGACGCGCCCGCCGCCTGCTGGGAGCCCTGATCAAGGTGCGGCGCGACGACGGCACCGCGATCCTCTTCATCAGCCACGACATCGCCCTGGTGGCCGGCGCCTGCGACCGGGTTCTGGTCATGTACGGCGGAACGATCGTGGAGAACCTTCCCGCCCGGGAGCTGGCGACCGGCGCACGGCATCCGTACACGCGGATGCTCGTCGCCGTTCGCCTCGGTCCCGGACCTGCCCTCGGAACGCGACCACCCCCTGCACACCATCGAGGGAGCACCGCCCGATCCGTGCGGTACGGCCCCGGGCTGCCCGTTCCACGACCGCTGTCCGCATCGGGTGGACCGCTGTGCCGTGGAGAGCCCCGTGCTGTCTCCGCTCTCCCCGGAGCACGAGGTCGCCTGCTGGCAGCCGCTGCCCCCGGTACGGTTCCGCGGGCGGCGCGAGACCGAGGAGGCCCAGCAGTGAGGGAACAGGCAGGGCTGGCGCTGTACGACGTCACCGTCCGGCACCACGGACCGTTCGGACCGGTCACGGCGGTGGACGGGGTGTCGCTGGAGGTTCCCCGGGGCACGACGGTCGGCCTGGTCGGCGAGTCCGGTTCGGGAAAGTCCACGCTGGCACGCGCGGTCGTCGGGCTGGACAGCCCGTGCGCCGGGCGGATCACGGTCGGCGACCGGGAGTACCGAGGCCGCCGGGCGGCGGACCGGCGTCGGCGGGGCCGACAGGTGCAACTGGTGTTCCAGGACCCGGACACGGCACTGGACCCACGCATGACGGTCCGTCAGTCGCTCGCCGAAGCGGCCGGGGCCTTCGTCCGGCTGGACCGCCGCAGCCGCGAACAGCGCGTCGGCGAACTGCTGGAGCTGGTCGGTCTCGACGCCGGCTGCGCCGACCGGCTGCCTCGGCAGCTCTCGGGCGGCCAACGCCAACGTGTCGCTGTCGCCCGCGCGCTCGCCGTCGATCCGGCGGTGCTCGTCGCCGACGAGGTGACCTCGGCTCTCGACGTGTCGGTCCGGGCGGCGCTGCTCACCATGCTCCGGGAACTGCAACGGCGCATGGGCTTCGCCATGCTGTTCATCAGCCATGACCTCGCCGCCGTCCGCCATGTGTCGGACGTCGTGGCCGTGATGTACCTCGGCCGGATCGTGGAGATCGCCTCCACCGAGAGTCTGCTGCGCGGCCCGCGGCATCCCTACACCCGAACGCTGCTGTCCGCCGTGCCGAGTCTGCACGCCGGGAGACGCCCGGACGGGGAACCCCTGCTCGCCGGTGAGGCGCCCGACCCCGCGTCGCCGCCGGCCGGCTGCCGTTTCCATCCCCGCTGCCCCGTCGGACCGGACCGGCATCCCGGACGGGACGTCTGCGCCGCACGGGACCCGCAGCAGGACGCGGCCGGTCAGCCGCATCGCGCCGCCTGCCACTTCCCGTACCGGACGTCATGACGGCCGGGGAAGCGGACATGCCTCCGTCCGGCGCGGACGCGGTCGTCGTGGGGGCCGGTGTGATCGGTGCCGCGGTGGCGCTGGAACTGGCGCGCACCGGTCGGCGCGTCGTGGTCGTCGACAAGTCGGGCGGCGTCGGGCACGGATCCACCAGCGCCTCCAGCGCGATCATCCGTTTCGACTACTCGACCTGGGACAGTGTCGCCACGGCGTGGGAATCCCGGCACTGCTGGGCACGCTGGGCGGAGCACCTGGGCGCCGTGCGCGGCCCCGGTCTGGCGGCGTTCCGGCGGACCGGAGCGGTGCTCCTGGACGCACCGGGCTCCGGGACGTCGGAGGTCGTCGCGCTGTTCGAGCGTGCCGGTGTGCCGTACGAGCGCTGGGACGCCGCGACGCTGCGCGGCCGGCTCCCCGGTATCGACGCGGGACGATACGGGCCTCCGAGGTCACTGCTCGACGATGCCTTCTTCTCCGGTCCGGATGGGGAGCTCGGCGCGTTGTTCACCCCCGACGCGGGCTTCGTCGACGACGCCCGGCTCGCGGCACAGAATCTCGCGGACGCGGCGGCTCGCCTCGGGGTGCGTTTCCTCTTCCGGCGCGCGGTCGTCGGTGTGCTGCGCGGTGAGGGCCGGGTGGCGGGCGTCCGGCTCGCCGACGGCACCGTGATCACGGCGCCGGTGGTGGTCAACGCCGCGGGGCCCTGGTCGGGCGGGTTCAACCGGACGGCCGGGGTCGGGGCCGAGTTCACCGTGGGGGTGCGCCCGTTGCGCCAGGAGGTCCATCAGGTGGCCGCGCCGGTCCGCCAGGGCGACGGGAGCGCCTCAGGCCCGGGCGGCACCAGGACCGAGTCCGGCCCGGGCGGCACCGGAACCGAGTTCGGCCCGAGGGCCACGGGGACCGGGTCCGGTCCGATCGTGGCCGATGTCGACCTCGGGACCTATCTGCGCCCCGCCGGCGGACACCTCCTCATCGGCAGCACGCTGCCCGCCTGCGACCCCAGGGAGTGGCTCGGCGATCCCGACGAGTGCGACCCGCGCCCGACGCCCGCCCGGTTCGAGACCCAGGTGACCAGGGCAGCACGCCGGTTCCCGCTCCTCGGCGTGCCGAACCGGCCGACCGGCATCGCCGGTGTCTACGACGCCGCCGACGACTGGTCCCCCGTCTACGACCGCACCGATCTGGCCGGCTTCTACGTCGCCATGGGCACGAGCGGCAACCAGTTCAAGAACGCTCCCCTCGCGGGCCGGTTCCTCGCCACCCTGGTCGACCGCGTCGAGGCCGGCCACGACCACGACCGCGATCCCCTGCGGTACGCGGGGGAACACACCGGCCTCGTCGTCGACCTGGGCGCGTTCTCCCGCAGGCGGCCGCTTTCCGAGGGGGCCGCCTCTCGGACCGTCATGGGCTGAAGCGGTCTACCGGCGGCCGGGCGCAGACGCCGAGCCGAGCTTGGAGCTCAGCACCGACAGGAAGGCCGGCAGCCTGGCCACCGCGGATTCGGGAACCGGGGTGACCTGGATGGTGTCCCGCACCACGTCCTGCACGATGAGCTTGTAGGCGCCGTCCTCCTCGACGAGTTCGGCGGCGTAGAGCAGTGTTTCCACCAGAGGCCCTTCGGTTGTGTCGTACGACGGCTCAGGCGCCGTTGAGCCAAGCGTTCCACGCCTTGGTCGCCTGCTGTTCGTCCGTGCCTTCGGCGAACAGGTGGTGGCCCAGCCAGATCGGCCAGTTCCAGGAACTGCCGTTGAAGAACCGGTACAGCGCGTCCGGGCCTCGCAGGCCGACGAAGTCGGGGCTCAGCCAGTCCACGACCACCTGCGTCGAGCCGCCGTCCGTGCCCGGGAGGTCGACCGACAGCTCGTCGCCGACGGCCGCGTCCTCGTCGAGGCCGAGCCGCCGGCGCAGGGCGGCGAAGTCTGCGGGGTCCTCGGTGCACTCCTCACGAGCCGCCCTGACGTAGACGGCGGGGCGGCCGGCGAAGTGCCTCAGGTACTCGGGAAGGGAGTGCTGGTAGAAGTCGACGTGCTTCTCGGCCGCGTCCGCCTTGGTGTCCCAGTTCCAGGTGTCGTCGACGACGCCCGTGTGCACCCAGTGGATGCCCATCCGCAGGTGGCTCGTGCCGCCGTCGGCCGGCTCGATGCGGTAGGTGAGCGTGTTGGAGAACCCGCCGTCCTGGGTCGCCCGGACCGCGAAGTGGTGCGGCGGCTCCCACGCCACGACGGTGCTGTCGCCGCGCGTGGCCTTTCCGCCGACGCGCGGCTCGACCTCCATCGGGTACAGCCAGCCGAGGTTGCCGGCGCCGGTGGCGACCGCGTCCCAGACCTGTTCGGGCGTGGCGGGCAGGTCCTGTTCCCGGCGGACCTCGAGCTCTCGGGCCATGGTCACTTCTCCTTCGTCGTGGTTCTTGGGTCAGTAGGTGAGCGGAAGCGCGGTGAGCCGCCGTTGCAGCGGGTTGGGCCGCCAGTCGAGGACCGCGCCGTCGGCCGGCCGCAGGTGCGGGAGCCGGCGGACCAGCGTGCCGACGGCCACCTCCGCCTGGAGCTTGGCCAGCGGGCCGCCGAGGCAGAAGTGCGGGCCGTTGCCGAAGCTGAGGTGCCGGTTGCCGGGGCGGGTCAGGTCGAGCCGGTCGGGGTCCTGGAAGCGCTCGGGATCCCGGTTGGTGGCGGCGAGGAACAGGTAGACCAGCTCGCCCGCGCGCAGTGTCCGGCCGCCGATCTCCATGTCCTCGGCGACGACCCGGACGATGGCCTGGGTCGGCGTGTCGTAGCGGGCGAGTTCCTCGACGGCCGGGCGGATCAGCGCCGGGTCCTCGCGCAGCCGGGCCAGTTGGCCGGGGTGGCGCAGCAGGGCGAGCATGCCGTTTCCGACCAGGTGGGTGGTGGTCTCGTCGCCGGCGGTGATCAGGACGAAGCAGGTGGCCAGCAGTTCGGAGTCGGTGAGACGGTCGTCCTGTGCCTGGGTGGCGACCAGGGCGCTGATGAGGTCGTCGCCGGGGTCCGCCCGGCGGCGTCGGACGAGTCGGGCGAGGTACTCCTCGTACTGCTCGATCGCCGCCTCGGACTCGTCGATGTCCTCGCTGAGCCGGCCGAAGCGGTGGAACCAGGTCTTGACCCGCGGGATGTCCTCGGGCGGGATGCCGAAGAGCTCGCAGACGACGGACATCGGCAGCGGGGAGGCGACGGCCTCGAGCAGGTCCATGGCCGGCCCGGCCGCGACCGCTTCGTCGACGAGCCGGTCGACGATCCGCTGGATGCCGTCGCGCAGGGCTTCGACGCGCCGGGCGGTGAAAGCCCGGTTGGTCAGTTTGCGCAGCCGGGCGTGGTCCGGCGGGTCGGTGTTGCTCATCACCCGGCCGAGCCGGTCGGTGAGGCGGCTGAAGGCCTTGAGGTCGCCGCCGAGCGCGGTGTAGGCGCGGGTCATCCGGTCCCGGTCGTTGGACAGCCGCAGGTCGCTGAGGGCCGCCTCGACGTCGGCGTACCGGGTGAGGTACCAGATGCCCTGGGCGCTGCGGTGGACCGGGTCCTCGCGGCGCATGCGGGCGTAGAACGGGTACGGGTCCCGGCGGGCCTCGGGCGTGAGCAGGGCCGCGGCGAGGTCGTCGGACCGGGCGAGGCCCGCGCTGTCGCGGGCCTCGTCGGTGGTCTCGGTCAGGTTCACTGCGGACCGCGCTACCGATGGGCGTTCATGGCGTCGGCGAGGCTCTTGGGCCGCATGTCGGTCCAGGTCCGCTCGACGTACTCCAGGCAGGCGGCGTGGGTGTCGGGTCCGTGGGCGACGCTCCAGCCGTCGGGGACGTCCGCGAACTGCGGCCACAGCGAGTGCTGGTTCTCGTCGTTGGTGAGCACGAGGAAGGTGCCGTCCTGGTCCTCGAACGGGTTGGTCATGGGTCAGTCCTCCTGGTGGGAAAGGGTGGTGTCACCGGTGGCCTCGGTGAGGCGGGCGGCCAGGATCGGTCCGATCTGGGCCAGCGAGCCGGCTTCGGTCATCTTGTTGTGCCGGGTGGTGATCTGGTGTGATTCGATCCGGCCCGCGATGTACGGGCGCCAGGTCGCGGGCCCGGCGTCGTCCCCGTCGCGGTCGATCGTCGAGTTGAACAGCAGCAGGTCGCCGTCGAACCCGGCGGGGACGAAGTCGACCGCCAGCTTCGCGTTGTTGATCATGATGTGGACGATGACCTCGATCTGCTGCTCCGACAGGCCTTGCAGGGCGCTGCCCCGCCGGTTCAGGACCTCGGCGACCTCGCCGTAGGTCAGCTCCCGGTCGCCCAGTTCGTCCGGGTCGACGTCGAGCACACCGACGAGCACGTCCCGCTCGGTGGGCACGGGCGTCTCCTCGAACTGAACGTCCTTCACCGGGTAGGCGTCGAGGACGGCAAGGAGCGCGGTCCGCTCGCCGCGCGCCTGTAGCTCGCAGGCGAGCGCGTGGGCGATCAGCCCGCCGGCGGACCAGCCGAGCAGCAGGTACGGGCCCTCGGGCTGGATCTTGCGGATCTGGTCGGCGTAGTCGGCCGCCATCTCCTCGAAGGACGTCGGCAGGGGCTCGGGGCGGCCGAGGCCGCGCGCCTGGATCGCGTAGACGGGGTGCTCGGGACCGATGTGGTTCAGGAGCCCGCTGTACGACCAGCTGATGCCGCCGCCGGGGTGGACGCAGAACAGCGGTGTGCCGGCCCCGGTCGAACGCAGCGGCAGCACCACGTCCAGGGCGTCGTCGGGGTCGTTCATGACCAGGCGCTCGGTGAGGCCGGCCACGGTCGGCGCCTCGAACAGCATGCGCAGGCCCAGCTCCAGGCCGAGGGTCTCGCGGACGCGGGAGGCCAGACGGGCGGCCAGCAGCGAGTGCCCGCCCAGGTCGAAGAAGTTGTCGTCGACGGCCACCTGCTCCCGGCCGAGGACCTCGGCGAAGAGGCCGCACAGCAGTTGCTCCTGCGGCGTCCGGGGGCCGCGCCCGGCGCCCGGCGCGCCGTACTCGGGGGCGGGCAGGGCGGCCCGGTCCAGCTTGCCGTTGGCGGTCAACGGCAGCGTGTCCAGGGTGACGAACGCCGACGGCACCATGTAGTCGGGCAGTTCACGGCGCAGTCGCCCGGAGAGCTCGCCGGCGTCGGGCGCGCCCTCGGGGGCGGGCACCAGGTAGGCGACCAGCCGCTTGTCGCCGGGCCGGTCCTCGCGGGCCACGACGGCCGCCTGGGCGACGCCCGGGCAGCTCGCGAGGATCGCCTCGATCTCACCGGGCTCGATCCGCAGGCCGCGGAGTTTGACCTGGTGGTCGGTCCGTCCGGCGAACTCCAACGTGCCGTCCGTCCGCCACCACGCCAGGTCGCCGGTGCGGTACATCCGGCTTCCGGGCGGCCCGTACGGGTCGGCGGTGAAGCGCTCCGCCGTCAGGCCGGGCCGGCCGAGGTATCCGCGGGCCACGCCCGTCCCCGCGAGGTACAACTCGCCGACCAGGCCCGTGGGCACCGGCCGCAGACGGTCGTCGAGGACGTAGGCGCGCATGTTCGCCATCGGCGCGCCGATCGGCACGGTCGCGGCGTGCTCGGGGAGGGTGTGCACCGGGTGGCGGGTGGCCAGGGTGGTGGCCTCGGTGGGCCCGTAGCCGTTGACCACCTCGATGCCGGGGCAGGCGGCCAGCACCCGGGCGACGGCGGTCGGGGAGACCACGTCACCGCCGGTCCAGACCTCGCGCACCCCCGCGAGCAGGGCCGGCCGCTCCTCGGCGACCAGGCGGAACAGGCCGGCCGTCAGCCACAGACCGGTCACCCCGTGCGTGCTGATCGTGTGTTGCAGCAGGTCGAGGTCGAGCCGCTCGGGCGGTGCGACGACGACCCGGCCGCCGTTCAGCAGCGGCACCCACAGCTCGTAGGTCGACAGGTCGAAGGCGGTCGGGGAGTGCATCAGCACCCGTTCGTGTCCGCCGCCGCGGTATTCGGGGGTGAGCGCGAGGCCCGCCACGTCGCGGTGGGTGACGGCCACGCCCTTCGGCCGGCCGGTCGAGCCGGAGGTGTACATGATGTAGGCCAACTGCCGCTGATCGCAGCGCACTTCGACGGCGGACGAGTCGGGTTCCCCCGAGATCAACGCGGTGAGCGCCTCCTCGGTGAGCACGAGCGCGACCCCGGCCTCCTGGAGGATCAGGTCGATCCGGGACTGCGGGAAGCGCGAGTCGAGGGGCGTGTAGGCGCCGCCCGCCTTGATGATCGCCAGGAGCGCCACAACGAGGTCCGCCGAGCGGTCCAGCAGCACCGCGACCGGTGTCTCCGGTCGTACGCCCTGGCGGATCAGTGCCCGCGCGAGGCGGTTGGACCGCTGGTCGAGTTCCCGGTAGGTCAGCTCGGTGGCGCCCGCCACGACGGCCACCGCGTCCGGGGTGGCGCGCACCTGGCGGGCAAACAGCTCCGGCAGCGCGGCCTCGGGCAGCTCGAACGCGGCACCGGTCGCCCCGGACAGGAGCCGGCCGCGTTCCTCGTCGGACATGATGTCGATCCGGCTGATCGGCCGGCCGGGGTCGGCGACCGCCGCGCGCAGCAGGCGTGCCCAGCGCTCGAACAGCAGCTCCACGGTGGCCGGTTCGAACAGGTCGGTGGCGTACTCCACCGCGCCGGCCAGGCCGTCGGGGCCGCCGTCCGGGCGGAACTGCTCGGCCAGGCTGAACGTCAGGTCGACCCGCGAGGTCCCGGTCGACGCCTCCAGGTGGCAGGTCTGGAGACCCGGCAGCGTGAACTCGCCCACCGGCGCGTTCTGAAGGGCCAGCATGATCTGGAACAGCGGGTGGTGCGACAGCGAGCGGGCCGGGTTGACCACCTCGACCAGGTACTCGAACGGCACGTCCTGGTGGTCGTAGGCGGCGAGCGCCTTCTGCCGCACCCGGTCGAGCAGTTCGGCGAAGCCGGGGTCGCCGCTCGTGTCGGTGCGCAGCACCAGCGTGTTGACGAAGAAGCCGACGAGCTCGTCCAGCGCCTGGTCGGTGCGGCCGGCGATCGGGCTGCCCACGGGGATGTCCGTGCCGGCGCCGAGCCGGGTGAGCAGCGCGGCGAGGCCGGCCTGGAGCACCATGAACACGCTGGCGCCGCGCGCGGCGGCCAACTCCCGCAGCGCCTGGTGCAGTTCGGGGTCCAGCAGGACCGCGACCCGGCTGCCCAGCTGGGAGGCCACCGGCGGCCGGGGCCGGTCGGCGGGTAGCTGCACCTGCTGCGGAATGCCCGCCAACTCTTCTTTCCAGTAGGCCAGTTGCCGGGCGAACAGGCTGTCCGGGTCGGCGGCGACGCCGAGCAGGTCGCGTTGCCAGCAGGTGTAGTCGGCGTACTGCACCGGCAGCGGGGACCACCGCGGCTCCTCGCCACGGCAGCGCGCCGCGTAGGCGGCCGCGAGGTCGCCGGAGAGCGGCCCCATCGACCAGCCGTCGGCGGCGATGTGGTGCACCACGACCAGCAGCGCGTGCCGGTCGGGCGCGAGTGCGTACAGCTCCGCACGGACCGGCGGTTCCGCCGCCAGGTCGAAGCCCCGCCGGGCCGTCTGCGCCAGCCGCTCGGCGAGCCGGCTCTCGTCGAGCTCGACCACCGGCAGCTCCGGGTGCGCCTGTGCAGCGCTCAGCACGACCTGGTACGGCACGCCGTCCGTCTCGCGGAAGACCGTCCGCAGGCTCTCGTGCCGGGCGATGACGTCCGCGAGCGCGGCGTGCAGGGCCGGGCGGTCGAGTTCGCCGGTCAGGCTCAGCGCGAGCGGCATGTTGTAGGTGGCGCTGGGCCCGTCCATCCGGTGCAGGAACCACAGGCGGCGTTGGGCGAAGGACAGCTCCACGCGGTCGGGTCGCGGTCGGGCGGTCAGCGCGGGCCGCGCCGTGCCGGAGCCGTCGAGGCGGGCCGCGAGGCCGGCCACGGTCGGCGTCTCGAACAGTGTCCGGACTTCCAGCTCCGCGCCGAGGGCCGCCCGGACGCGGGAGGCCAGGCGGGTCGCCAGCAGTGAGTGTCCGCCCAGGTCGAAGAAGCTGTCCTCGACGCCGACCTGGGTCAGGCCGAGCACCTCGGCGAACAGCCCGGCGAGGAGCTGTTCCTGCGGGGTGCGCGGCGCCCGCCCGGCTCCGGCCGGGCCGAGGTCGGGTGCGGGCAGCGCGCGACGGTCGAGCTTGCCGCTGGCCGTCAGCGGCAGCATCTCCAGCGCGACGAACGCCGACGGGATCAGGTAGTCGGGCAGTCGCCCGCGCAGCCATGCGCGGAGTTCGCCGATGAGGGCGCCGGCGCCCCGGCCGCCGGTCGGGCGGTTGGTCAGCGACGACAGCGGCCTGCCGGTGGTCCGGGCCGACCGGTACGGCTCGACCGGGGAGCCGTGACACGCCCGCGGATCGGCGAAGACGACGTCCAGGGCGTCGGCCTCGGTGGCCGACCAGGTGACGCCCACCCAGCGGCCGAACTCCAGCCCGATGGCCCGGAAGTCCTCCGGGTCGGGGAGTTCGCTCTCCTCCGGATCGTGCAGCCGCTCCAGCAGCTCGGCGAGCGGGGTGTCGCCGTTGTGCACCGCCAGGGAAAGGGCGGCCTCGCGCAGCACCCGGCGGTTCGGCACGCCGGTGATCCGCAGCACGTCGGCGGGCGGCTGCGCGAGGAGTTCGCGCAGCTCGGCCGGTCCCGAGAGCCGGCGGCCCCACTCCAGCTCGACCGTCCGGCCCGGGGCCGCCGGAGCGACCGGGGCCTTGTGCAGCGTCACGTCGTAGCGGTAGCGGGTCAGTTCGTTGTGGTGGCGGCCGCGCTTGACCTCCACGGCCACCGCGCCGATGTCCGTGCCGTGCTCCCGCAGTTCGGTGAAGAAGTCCGGGTCGACCAGGAGTTCCTTCTCCACCCTGACGGCCTGCTCCACCGCGCGGCGCACCGCTGCGAGGTCGCCGCCGGCACCGGCGCGGTGCAGCTGGACCGCGGTGGCCAGCGGGCGCAGCAGCCGCAGGTTGCGGACGTCGCCGACGAAGAGCGTGCCGCCGGGGGCGAGCAGCCGCATCAGCTTCCCGATCACGTCCGCGAGGTAGTCGGCGGACGGGAAGTACTGCACCACCGAGTTGATCACGACGGTGTCGAACCGCCCGGCCGGCAGGCCGTCGGTGTCGTGCGCCGGGCGGGTCTGGAGTACCACGCGCTCGGCGAGGTCGTCCTGCCGGGCGACCTGCGCGGTGAGCGCGTCGACCGCCGTGGCGGAGAAGTCCGTCGCCCAGTAGGTCTCGCAGTGCGGTGCGATCCGCGAGAGCAGCAGTCCGGTGCCGACGCCGACCTCCAGCACCCGGCGGGGGCGCAGGGCCAGGATGCGGGCCACCGTGGCGTCCCGCCACTCCCGCATCTGCTCGACCGGGATCGGGCTCGCGTCGTAACTGCTGTTCCAGCCGACGAAGTTCTGGCCGAAGCCGGCTTCGCCGGGGGTGATGGGCAGGGCGTCGTAGATGTCCTGCCACTCGCCGACGTGGTCCGCTTCCAGGCCGCTGTCCCGGACCTCGTCCTCGCGCGGGACGACGTAGCCGACGAGCCGGTCGTCCAGGGCTAGGACGGCGGCGCGGGCGACGGCGGGATGCTCGGCCAGGGCCGTCTCGACCTCGCCGGGCTCGACGCGGAAGCCGCGCACCTTCACCTGGTCGTCGGCACGGCCGACGTACTCCAGCTCGCCGTCGCCGCGCCAGCGCACCAGGTCTCCGGTGCGGTACATGCGCTCACCAGCCCCGAACGGGCAGGCGACGAACCGTCCGGCCGTCAGGCCCGGCCGGTTCAGGTAGCCGCGCGCCAGTCCCGCGCCCGCGACGTACAGCTCCCCCGCCACGCCCGTCGGCACCGGCCGCAGCCGCTCGTCGAGCACGTACACCCGGGCGCCCGCGATCGGACGGCCGATCGGCGGCACGCCCGCCCCTGGGGACAGCGGGTCGCTCATGGTCGCGCACACTGTGGTCTCGGTCGGGCCGTACGCGTTGATCATCCGACGGCCCGGCGCCCAGCGGTCCACCAGTTCCGGCGGACACGCCTCGCCCGCCACCACCAGCGTCGACACCCGCAGCGAGCCGTCCGGCACGGCGGCGAGGACGGACGGGGGCACGGTCGCGTGGGTGACCGCGAGGTCCGGGTCGGTCAGCGCGGCCACCGGGTCCGCCGTCGGGGGCAGCACGAGGGCCGCGCCGCGCAGCAGGGCGGTGTAGATCTCCGACACCGAGGCGTCGAAGCTGGGCGAGGCGAACTGGAGCACCCGGCTGTCGGGTTCGATCGCGAAGCGCTCGATCTGTCCGGCGACCAGGCTCGCGACGCCGCCGTGGCCGACCACGACGCCCTTGGGGCGGCCGGTCGAGCCCGAGGTGTAGATCACGTAGGCCGGATGGCGGACGTCGAGCGCGACCACGGGGTCGGTCTCCGGCCAGTCGCCGTCGGCGACCGTCGCCGGGTCGTCGATCATCGCGGCCGGGCGGGCGTCGTCCAGCATGTAGGCGATCCGCGCCCGCGGGTACGCCGGGTCCACCGGCAGGTACGCGGCCCCGGCCTTCAGCACGCCCAGGACGGCCACCACGGACTCCACCGAGCGCGGCAGGGCCACGGCCACGGTCTGCTCCGGGCCGATGCCCCGCGCGATCAGCGCATGCGCGAACCGGTTCGCCCGGGCGTTCAGCTGCCGGTACGTCAACTCGGCCGCGCCGCACACCAGCGCGACCGCGTCCGGTGTCGCCGCCACCTGCGCCGTGAACGCCCGCGGCACCGGGACGGCCTCCGCCTCCCGGGCGGTCGCGTCGCCCCGCTCCAGCAGACGGTGCCGCTCGTCGGCGTCGAGGAGCTCGATCCGTCCGATCGGCCGGCCCGGGTCGGCGGTGACCGCCTCCAGCAGGCGCGTCCAGCGCCTGGCGAGCGCCGCGACCGTCGAGCGGTCGAACAGGTCGGTGGCGTACTCCACCGCGCCGACGATCCCCGCCGGGCTCCCGTCCGGACCGAATTGTTCGACGAGGCTCACACCGAGGTCGAACTTGGCGGTTTCGGTGGCCACCGCGTAGGTCGCGACGTCCAGGCCCGGCAGGGAGAACCGGCCCATCGGAGCGTTCTGCACCGCCAGGATCGTCTGGAACAGCGGGTGGTGGGACAGCGAGCGGGACGGGTTCAGCGCCTCCACCAGGTGCTCGAACGGCACGTCCTGATGCGCGTACGCCGACAGCGCCGTCTCCCGCACCCGCCCCAGCAGCTCGGCGAACGTCGGATCCCCGCTCGTGTCGGTGCGCAGCACCAGCGTGTTCACGAAGAACCCGACCAGGTCGTCCAGCGCCTCGTCGGTACGCCCCGCGATCGGACTCCCGATCGGGATGTCCGTGCCCGCGCCCAGCCTCGTGTACAGCGCCGCCAACGCGGCTTGGAGCACCATGAACAGGCTCGCGCCCGATGTGCGAGCCAACTCCACCAGCGCCGCGTGCAGTTCGGGGCTCAATTCGAGGCCGACGTGGTCCCCGTGCCGGCCGGCGACGGCCGGCCTCGGCCGGTCGGTGGGCAGTTGGAGCAGCTCCGGCAGGTCGGACAGCTGACGCTTCCAGTAGTCGAGCTGCTCGGCGAACCGGCTCTGCGGGTCGGCGGCGTCGCCGAGCAGGTCGCGCTGCCACAGCGTGTAGTCGGCGTACTGCACCGGCAGGGCCGGCCGGTGCGGCGCGCGGCCTTCGCACCGGGCGGCGTACGCCTCGGCCAGGTCGCGTGCCAGCGGGCCGGTGGACCAGCCGTCACCGGCGATGTGGTGCATCACCAGCAGCAGCACATGCTCGTCCGGCGCGAGCGCGAACAGCTCCGCCCGCAGCGGCGCTTCGGCCTCCAGGTCGAAGGGCCGCCGGGCGAACTCGGCGAGCTGCTCGGTCAGTTCGGCCTCCGGCACCTCGGTCAGCCGCGCCCGGGGCCGTGCCTCGGCCGGGGGGAGGACGTGCTGGCGGGGTACGCCGTCGACCTCCGGGAACACCGTCCGCAGGCTCTCGTGCCGGGCCACCACATCGGCCAGCGCCTCGTCCAGCGCCGCCCGGTCGAGCGTCCCGGTCAGCCGGAGCGCCAGCGGGATGTGGTAGGTCGCGGCGGCGGCGTCCATGCGGTGCAGGAACCAGAGTCGGCGCTGGGCGAAGGACAGCGGCACCGCCTCCGGCCGCTCGCGCGTGGCCAGCGCCGGGCGGGCGGGGCCGGTCCCGGTCAGCGCCTCGGCCAGGCCGGCCACGGTGGGCGCCTGGAACAGCGCGCGCAGCCCCAGTTCCGCTCCGAGCACCGAGCGCACCCGCGCGGCCAGCCGGGTGGCGAGCAGGGAGTGCCCGCCCAGGTCGAAGAAGTCGTCGTCGAGCCCGACCCGCGGCACGCCGAGCACCTCGGCGAACAGCTCGCACAGGATCTGCTCCTGCGGCGTGCGCGGCGCCCGCCCGGCCTCGGCCGAGCCGGGTTCGGGAGAGGGAGAGGGAGCGGGCAATGCCGCCCGGTCCAGCTTCCCGTTCGGCGTCAGCGGCAGCGTGTCCAGCACCACGAAGACGGCCGGTACCAGGTAGTCGGGCAGCCGGTCCCGCAGGTACGCCGCCAGCTCCGCAGGGCTCGGGGGTCCCGCCGGCCGGAGGCTGGTGGAGGCCGTGTCGGGACGGGCCGCGACATAGCCGATGAGCCGGTCGTCCCGGGCGAGCACGGCGGCCTGGGCGACGGCGGGGTGCTCGGCCAGCGCCGCCTCGACCTCGCCGAGTTCGACGCGGAAGCCGCGCACCTTCACCTGGTCGTCGGCACGGCCGACGTACTCCAGCTCTCCCCCAGCCTCCGGCCGGGGGGACCCCCAGGTCCGGCGGCGCACCACGTCCCCGGTGCGGTACATGCGCTCACCCGCCGGGCCGAACGGGCAGGCGACGAACCGCCCGGCCGTGAGCCCCGGCCGGTTCAGGTACCCGCGCGCCAGGCCGGGGCCGGCGACGTACAGCTCCCCCGCCGTCCCCGGCGGCACGATACGCAGCCGCTCGTCGAGGACGTACACCCGGAAGCCCGCGACCGGCCGGCCGATCGGCGGTACGCCGGACCCCGGGGACAGCGGGTCGCTCATGGTCGCGCACACCGTCGTCTCCGTCGGACCGTACGCGTTGATCATCCGCCGGCCCGGCGCCCACCGGGCCACCAGCTCGGGCGCGCAGGCCTCGCCCGCCACCACCAGGGTGGCGGCCGTGAGGCCGGTGCTCTCCACCGCGGCCAGGGCCGAGGGCGGAAGGGTCACATGGGTGACGTCGAGCCGGCGGTCCGTCAGGGCCTCCAGCGGGGCCTCGGCCGGGGCCAGGACGAGGGCGGCGCCGGTGAGCACGGCACCGCACAGGTCCCAGAAGGACGCGTCGAAGCTGGGCGAGGCGAACTGGAGCACCCGGCTGCCCGGCGCCACGCCGAGCCGGTCGGCCTGCGCCGCCACCAGGCCCGACACGCCGGCGTGGCTCACCACGACGCCCTTGGGTCGACCCGTCGAGCCCGAGGTGTAGATCACGTAGGCCGGATGCCGGACGTCGAGCGCGGTCCGGGGGTCGGTGTCCGGCCAGTTCCCGTCGGTCACCGTCGCCGGATCGTCGACCACCTCGGCCGGCCGCGCGTCGTCCAGCATGAACGCGATCCGCGCCGCCGGGTACGCCGGATCCACCGGGAGGTACGCGGCCCCGGCCTTCAGCACACCCAGGACCGCCACCACGGACTCCACCGACCGCGGCAGGGCCACGGCCACGACCTGCTCCGGACCGACCCCTTGAGCCATCAGGGCGTGCGCGAACCGGTTGGCCCGAGCATCGAGTTGACGATACGTCAGCTTCGCGTCACCGCAGACGAGAGCGACCGCGTCCGGTGTCGCCATCGCCTGCGCCGCGAACAGCTCCGGCAGACTCACCCCCGCCGCGCCGCCCTCGACGGCGGGCAGCAGTGCGCGGCGCTCCTCGGCCGACAGCAGGTCGATCCCGCCGATCGGCCGGTCGGGCGCGCCGGCGACCGCGGCCAGCATCCTGGTCCACCGGGCGACCAGGGCCTCGACCGTCGGGCGGTCGAACAGGTCGGTGCTGTACTCGACCGCGCCGCCGAGCCCGGCCGGCGCGCCGTCGGGCCCGTACTCCTCCGTGAACCCGAAGGTCAGGTCGAGCCGCGCGGTCCCGGTGAGCACGGTCACCCCGGAGACCTTGAGACCCGGCAGCTCGAAGTCACCGCCCGGCGCGTTCTGGACGACCAACCCAGTCTGGAACAGCGGGTGGTGGGACAGCGAGCGGAACGGGTTCAGCGCCTCCACCAGGTGCTCGAACGGCACGTCCTGATGCGCGTACGCCGACAGCGCCGTCTCCCGCACCCGCCCCAGCAGCTCGGCGAACGTCGGATCCCCGCTCGTGTCGGTGCGCAGCACCAGGGTGTTGATGAAGAACCCGACCAGGTCGTCCAGCGCCTCGTCGGTACGCCCCGCGATCGGACTGCCGATCGCGATGTCCGTGCCCGCCCCCAGCCTCGTGTACAGCGCCGCCAAAGCGGCCTGGAGCACCATGAACAGGGTCGCACCCGAGCGTCGCGCCAACTCCACCAGGGACGCGTGGAGTTCGGCGTCGATCCGGAGTTCCAGCAGGTCGCCGCCGTACGACATGGCGGCCGGCCGCGGCCGGTCGGCAGGCAGCCGCAACTGCTCGGGCAGTCCGGCCAACTCATCTGTCCAGTAAGCGACTTGCCGGGCGAACATGCTGTCCGTGTCGTGCTCGTCGCCGAGGATCTCGTGCTGCCACAGGGTGTAGTCGCCGTACGTCACCGGCAGCGGCGGCCAGGCCGGCGCCCCGCCCCGCTGCCGTGCGGTGTAGGCGGTGGCCAGGTCACGGGCCAGCGGGCCCATGGACCAGCCGTCCCCGACGATGTGGTGCAGCACCAGCAGCAGCACGTGCTCGTCCGGCGCGAGCGCGAACAGCTCGGCCCGCAGCGGCACTTCCGAGGTGAGGTCGAATGCCCGCACCGCCGCCTCGCGCAGCAGGGCGGGCATCTCCGCGTCGCCGGCCGCGCGTACGGTCAGCGGGACCGTGGCCTCGGTGGTGTCCAGCACCCGCTGGTACGGGACTCCGGCGGTGTGCGGGAAGACCGTGCGCAGGGTCTCGTGCCGGGCCGCCACGTCGGCGAGCGCGGCGCTCAGCGCGGCCCGGTCGAGGTCGCCGGACAGCCGCAGGGCGAGCGGCAGGTGGTAGGTGGCGCTCGGCGCCCCGAACTGCTGGAGGAACCAGAGCCGGCGCTGCGCGAACGACAGCGGCATCGGTTCGCGGCGCGGCTGGGGCACCAGGGCCTGCCGCGCGGCGCCGGCGTCGTGCAGCCCGGCCGCGAGCCCGGCGGGCGTCGGCGTCCGGAACAGGCCGCGCAGTTCCAGCTCGACCCCGAGGGTCGCCCGAACCCGCGAGACCAGCCGGGTGGCGAGCAGGGAGTGCCCGCCCAGGTCGAAGAAGCCGTCGTCGACCCCGACCCGTGGCACGCCCAGCACCTCGGCGAACAACGCGCACAGGATCTGCTCCTGCGGTGTGCGCGGCGCACGGCCGCCGGCGGTCGTGCCCGGCTCCGGCGCGGGCAGCGCCGCCCGGTCCAGCTTGCCGTTCGGCGTCAGCGGCAGCGCGTCGAGCAGCACGAACGCGGACGGCACCAGGTAGTCGGGCACCCGGTCGCGCAGGTACGCCGCCAGCGCCGCCGCGGTCGCCCCGGCCTGGGCCAGGGGGACGACGTACGCGACGATCCGGTCCTCCCGGGCGAGCACCGCGACCTGGGCGACGCCCGGGTGCGCGGCCAGCTCGGCCTCGATCTCACCCGGTTCGACCCGGAACCCGCGGACCTTCACCTGGTGGTCCACCCGGCCCGCGAACTCCAGCTCGCCGTCGGCGCGCCAGCGGACCAGGTCACCGGTGCGGTACATCAGCGTGCCGGCCGGGCCGTACGGGTCGGCGACGAACCGTGTGGCGGTGAGGCCGGGCCGGTTCAGATAGCCGCGGGCGAGGCCCGACCCGGCGAGGTACAGCTCACCGAGCACGCCGGGGGCGACCGGCCGCAGAGCCGAATCGAGCACGTAGACACGGCAGTTGGCGATCGGCCGTCCGATCGGCACCGGCAGCGGGCAGTCGGCGGGATCGGCCGGCAGCGAGTAGGCGGTGATCACATGGGTCTCGGCGGGCCCGTAGTGGTTGTGCAGCGTCCGGCCCGGTCGGCGGGCCTGGAAGCGGCGCAGGGCGCCGCCGAGGCGCATCGCCTCACCGGCCTGCGCGATCAGCCTCAGCTTCGGCAGCTCAAGACCGGCCTCCTCGGCGGCCTCGGCCAGCGCCTCGACCACCAGGTTGGGCGCGAACAGCTCATCGACCCCGTGCCGGTCCAGCCAGCGGGCGAACAGCTCGGCGCTGCGGCGCTGCTCCTCGGTCGGCACCACGAGGGTCTTGCCGTACAGCAGCGCGGACAGCGTCTCCTGCACGGAGACGTCGAAGCTGATCGCGGTGAACTGCGCGGTGCGCGTGCCGGGTTCGCCGCCGACGGAGCCATGGTGCCACGCCAGCAGGTTCAGCAGCCCGGCGGCGGGCATCACCACGGCCTTGGGCCTGCCGGTGGAGCCCGAGGTGTAGATGACATAGGCCGGGTGGCGCGCGTCCACGGCGACGGCCGGATCGTGCTCCGGCAGGTCCCCGTCCGGTGTGACGGCCGCGAGGTCGTCGAGCACCACGGCCGGCCGTGCGTCCTGGAGCATGTACGCGATACGGGCCGCCGGGTAGTCCGGGTCGACCGGCAGATAGGCCGCGCCGGTCTTGAGCACCGCGAGGACGGCGACCACCAGCTCGGCCGACCTCGGCAGCCGCAGGGCGACGACCTGCTCCGGCCCCACCCCGCGCGCGATCAGCGCGTGCGCCAGGCGGTTGGCCCGGCGGTTCAGCTCCCCGTAGGTCAGCACGGTGTCCTCGAACACCACCGCCGGGGCCTCGGGGGTGGCCCGGACCTGCGCCTCGAACAGAGCGGGCAGGCCGGCCTCGGGAGCCGGGCAGGCGGTGTCGTTGCGTACGACCAGCAGCTCGTGCCGCTCCTCCGGGGTGAGGACGTCGATCCGGCTCAGCGGCAGGTCCGGCGCGGCGACCACCGACGCCAGCAGCCGCAGCCACCGGTCGACCAGTGCCTGCACCGTGGCGGGGTCGAACAGATCGGTGCTGTACTCGACCCGCCCGACGATGCCCTCGGCCGGCCCGCCGGTGCCGCCGCGCTCCAGCAGGTGGAATCCGAGGTCGAACATCGCCGTCGGCGTCCGCACCAGGACGATCTCGGCGGCCAGACCGCTCAGCGCGAACTCGGTGCGGGGCACATTTTGCAGCGCGAGCAGCACCTGGAACAACGGCTGACGGGCGAGCGACCGGGACGGGTTGAGGGCCTCGACGACGTGCTCGAACGGCAGGTCCTGGTGCGCGTACGCGGCCAGCGCGCCCTCGCGGACCCGGCCCAGCAGCTCGGCGAAGGTCGGGTCGCCGCTGGTGTCCGTGCGGAGCACCAGGGTGTTGACGAAGAATCCGACGAGGTCGTCCAGGGCCTGGTCGGTCCGGCCGGCGATCAGGCTGCCGACCGGGATGTCCTCTCCCGCGCCGAGCTTGTCCAGCAGCGCCGCCAGCGCGGCCTGCAACACCATGTAGGCACTGGCGCCGTGCTCCCGGCCCAGCCGGACCAGCCCGGCGTGCAGTTCGGCGTCCAGTTCGATCGCGAGGTGGCCGCCGGAATGGGAGGGGGTCGCGGGGCGAGGGCGGTCGGCGGGGAGCCGGATCTGCTCCGGCAGGTTCGCCAACTGCTCGCTCCAGTAAGCCTGCTGGCGGGCGAACAGGCTGTCCTGGTCGGCCGGGTCGCCGAGCAGCTGGTGCTGCCACAGGGTGTAGTCGGCGTACTGCACGGGCGGTGGCGCCCATCGCGGTTCCTCGCCCTGGCGGCGCGCCGCGTAGGCGGTGGCCAGGTCGGCGGCCAGTGGGCCCAGCGACCAGCCGTCACCGGCGATGTGGTGCGTCACCAGGAGCAGCACGTGCTCGTCCGCCGAGACGGCGAACACCTCGGCGCGCAGCGGCGGTTCGGCCGCGAGGTCGAAGCCGCGCGCTGCGACCGCCGTCAGCAGTTCCGGCAGGTCCGTCTCGTCGGCCGGGGTGACCGACAGCGTCGGGCGCGCCGCTCCGGTGGCCAGCACCTGCTGGTAGGGCACGCCGTCCGTGGCCGGGAAGACCGTGCGCAGGGTTTCGTGCCGGTCGACGACGTCGCCCAGCGCCGCTTCCAGGGCCGCCAGGTCCAGCGGGCCCGTGAGCCGCCATGCGAGCGGCATGTTGTAGACCGAGTCCGCGCCCTCGAGTTGGCGCAGGAACCACAGCCTCCGCTGAGCGGACGACAGCGGCACCAGCGCGGGCCGATCCGCCCGTCCCAGGGCGAGCCGGGCCCGGTCCGCGCCGCCCAGTACGGCGGCCAGTCCGGCCACCGTCGGGGTCTGGAACAGGGTGCGCAGCGCCAGTTCCACGCCCAGGGCCGCGCGGACCCGGGCCACCAGCCGGGTGGCCAGCAGGGAGTGCCCGCCCAGGTCGAAGAAGTCGTCGTCGACACCGACCTGCGGCAGGCCCAGCACCTCGGCGAACAACCCGGCCAGCACCTGTTCCTGGGGAGTGTGCGGGGCCCGGCCGACCCGGGACGCCGCGTACTCGGGCTCGGGCAGGGCGCGCCGGTCCAGCTTGCCGCTGGCGTTCAGCGGCAGGGCGTCGAGGACGACGAACGCGGTCGGCACCATGAAGTCCGGCAGCCGCTCGCGCAGATGCGCCCGCAGGTCCTCCGGCCGGAGCTCCGCCCCGGTGGCGGGCACCGGGTAGGCGACCAGCCGGGTGTCCCCCTCCCGGTCCTGGCGGACGATCACGGCGGCCCGCGCGACCTGCGGGTGTTCCGCCAACGCCGCCTCGATCTCGCCGAGTTCGATCCGGAATCCCCGCAGCTTGACCTGGTCGTCGATGCGGCCGAGGAACTCCAGGTTCCCGTCCGGTCCCCACCGCACCAGGTCACCGGTGCGATACATACGCCCTCCTCGCCCGCCCTCGGGCAGGAGGGGCCCACCGCTCGGGCCGAACGGGTCCGCCACGAACCGGCCCGCGGTCAGGCCCGGCCGGTTCAGGTAGCCGCGCGCCAGCCCCGCACCGGCGATGTACAGCTCACCCGGCACACCCGCGGGCACCGGCTGCAACGCGGTGTCGAGCACGTGCAGCCGGACGCCTGCGAGCGGCCGGCCGATCACCGGGCGCGGGCTCGACTCAAGCGGCGCGACGACCGCGTCCACCGTGCACTCCGACGGCCCGTAGTAGTTCAGGCAGGACACCCCGTCGGCTGCCCTCAGCTGCTCCCACAGCTGGTCCGGTACGGCCTCTCCACCCATCGAGACCACCGCCGGACGCCCCCGCGGGTCGTCCAAAAGCCCGCGTTCGACGAGGACTTGCAGGTAGGACGGGGTGGCGTTGACATAGTCCAGCCCGGCACGCGCGGCGTAATCGACGAAGGCATCCGGGTCGGACCGGGTCGCCTCGTCCAGGACGTGCAGTTCGTGGCCCGCGTACAGGCAGGACATCTGGTCGCAGGAGGCGTCGAACGACACCGACGTGGTCAGCCCCACCCGCATCCGCTCCCCCGTCCGGAACATCAGCGCACACTGGTCGGCGAACAGGTTGCGCAGGCCGCCGTGCGTCGCCACCACGCCCTTGGGCTTGCCGGTGGAACCGGAGGTGTAGATGACGTAGGCCGGATGACGCGGGTCGACGGCCACCGCGGGATCCGTCGACGGGCACCCCGCCACCAGCGCGGTCGTCTCCGGGTCGTCGGCCACCAGCCATCCGGCGGGACCGGTGTCCGGCAGTCGGCCGCGGGTGCGGGCGTCGGTCACCGCCAGGACCGGCCGGGTGTCGTCGAGCATGTACGCGATCCGCGCCGCCGGGTACTCCGGATCGACGGGAACGTACGCGGCGCCGGTCTTCAGCACCGCGAGGATCGTCACCATCAGCTGGGCCGAGCGCGGCAGCGCCACCGCCACCAGCCGCTCCGGTCCGGCGCCCCGCGCGATCAGCGCATGTGCCAGCCTGTTCGCCCGCGCGTCCAACTCCGCGTAGGTCAGCGACACTTCCGGTCCCACCAGTGCGACGGCGTCCGGAGTGGCACGCACCTGAGCCCGGAACAGCTCCGGCAGACTCTCGGTGAAGGCCTGGGCCGCCGGCCCCGTGCCCAGCGCCGTCAGTTCACCGCGCTCCTCGGCGGTGAGCAGCCCGAATCGGCTGAGCGGCCGCTGAGGGTCGGCGATCGCGGCGCGGAGCAGCCGGACCCACCGCCCGAACACCGTCTCGACGGTGGCCGGGTCGTACAGGTCGCTGGTGTACTCGACGAACCCGTCGATCCCCTCCGGGGAGCCGTCCTGCGCGTACCGCTCGGACATCGTGAAGATCAGGTCGAGCTTGGCGGTGGCCGACGTCGACGGCATGTCGGCGACGCGCAGCCCGGGCGGCGTGAAGTCGGCGTGGGGCGCGTTCTGGAGTACCAGCATGACCTGGAAGAGCGGGTGGTGCGCCAGCGACCGTACCGGGTTGAGGGCTTCGACCAGGTACTCGAACGGGAGGTCCTGGTGCGCGTACCCGGCCAGCGCGGTCTCCCGGACCCGGCCCAGCAGTTCGGCGAACGTCGGATCGCCCGAGGTGTCGGTGCGGAACACCAGGGTGTTGACGAAGTAGCCGACCAGCTCGTCCTGCGCCTGGTCGGTCCGGCCCGCGACCGGGCTGCCGATCGGGATGTCGTCGCCCGCGCCGAGCTTGCTCAGCAACACCGCAAGTCCCGCCTGGAGCACCATGAACAGACTGGTGCCGTGGGCGCGGGCGAGCTCGCGCAGCCCGCGGTGCAACTCGGCGTCCAGCCCGGCCCGTACGGTGCCGCCCCGGTGCGAGGCGACCGCCGGGCGGGGTCGGTCTCCGGGCAGCTGGAGCTGCTCGGGGAGGTCGGCCAACTGGCGGGTCCAGTAGGCGGCTTGGCGCGCGAACAGGCTGTCCCCGTCGGCCGCGTCGCCGAGCAGCTCGTGCTGCCACAGGGTGTAGTCGGCGTACTGGACCGGCAGTTCCTCCCACCGCGGCTCCTCGCCGCGGCGGCGCGCCGCGTAGGCGGTGGTCAGGCCCCGTGCGAGCGGGCCCAGCGACCAGCCGTCGCCCGCGATGTGGTGGAGCACCACCTGGAACACGTGCTCGTCCGCCGCCAGCTCGAACAGCCCGGCGCGCAGGGGCACATCGGCCGCCAGGTCGAACGGGCGGGCTTTCGCCTCCGCCACGGCGGCCGGCAGCCCGGCCTCGGTGGTCCGGCTCACGAGCAGCCGCGGGCGGGCCGCCTCGACGTCCAGCACCCGCTGGTGCGGCACGCCGTCGACCGTCGGGAAGACGGTGCGCAGGCTCTCGTGCCGGGCCACCACGTCCGCCACGGCGGCCTCCAGGGCCCGCCGGTCCAGCTCCCCGGAGAGCCGCCAGGCCAGGGAGATGTGGTAGTTCGCGCCGGCCTCCTCCAACTGGTGCAGGAACCACAGCCGCCGCTGCGCGTACGACAGCGGGATCGCCTCGGGGCGCTCGCGCCGGGCCAGGGCGGCCTGCGCCGGTCCGGCCGCCGCCGCCAGGGCGGCGGCCAGGCCGGCCGGGGTCGGCGCCTCGAACAGGGTGCGCAGCGGCATTTCCACGCCGAGCGTCGCGCGGATCCGGGCGGCCAGGCGGGTGGCGAGCAGCGAGTGCCCGCCCAGGTCGAAGAAGCCGTCCTCGACGCCGGCCGACGCCACACCCAGGACCTCGGCGAACAGCTCGCACAGGACCTGCTCCTGCGGGGTGCGCGGGGTGCGGGCGGTGGCCGCCGGGGCGAGGTCGGGGGCGGGCAGGGCCCGGTGGTCCAGCTTGCCGTTGGCGGTCAGCGGCAGCGCGTCCAGCACGGTGAACGCCGACGGCACCATGTACTCCGGCAGCCGCTCCCGCAGGTGCGCGCGCAGTGCGGCCGGACTCGGTGCGTCACCCGCGGCCGGCACCAGGTAGGCGACCAGCCGGGTGTCGTCGGCCCGGTCCTGGCGGGCCAGGACGGCGACCTGGGCGACGCCGGGGTGCGTGGCCAGCGCCGCCTCGATCTCGCCGAGCTCGATCCGGAAGCCGCGCACCTTCACCTGCTGGTCGGCGCGGCCGACGTAGCGCAGGCCGCCGTCCGCCGTACGGCGCACCACGTCGCCGCTGCGGTACATCCGCGATCCCGGTGATCCGAACGGGTCGGCCACGAAGCGCCCGGCGGTCAGGCCGGGCCGGTTCAGGTATCCGCGCGCCAAACCTGGGCCCGCCACGTACAGCTCGCCGGGCACGCCCGGGGCCACCGGCCGAAGGTGGGCGTCCAGCACGTACGTCCGCAGGTCCGCGACGGCCGCGCCGATCTCGCCGGCGGCGGTTCCGGCCGGGTCGAGCGCCGCGTGCGTGACGTGCACGGTGGTCTCGGTGATGCCGTACATGTTGACCAGCCGCGGCGCGTCGTCCGGGTGCCGCTCGTACCAGCTCGCCAGCCGGGCGTGCTCCAGCGCCTCACCGCCGAACACGACGGTCCGCAGGGCGAGTTCACGCGGCTGCTCGGCGTCCGCCCGCATCAGCTGGTAGAACGCGGACGGCGTCTGGTTGAGCACGGTGACGCGTTCGCGGGCGAGGAGTTCCAGGAAGCGGCCGGGCGAGCGGCTGGTCTCGTGGTCCACGACCACCAGACGGCCGCCGTGCAGCAGCGGACCCCACAGCTCCCACACCGAGAAGTCGAAGGCGTAGGAGTGGAAGAGCGTCCAGACGTCGTCGGCGGAGAAGCCGAACAGCTTCTCCGTGGCGTCGAACAGCCGCACCACGTTCCGGTGCGGGACGACCACGCCCTTGGGGTCGCCGGTGGAGCCGGAGGTGTAGATGACGTAGGCGGCGTGGCCCGGGTCGAGGGGGACCTCCGGGTCCGTGTCCGGCAGCCCGTCCAGGTCGGCGGCGTCCAGCAGCAGCCGGTCCACCGGGTCCGCGCCCGGCAGGTCGCCGGTCCGGCTCGTGGTCACGAGGAGCGCGGGCCGGGCGTCCTTCAGCAGGTAGGCGATCCTGGCGGCCGGGTACCGCGGGTCCACCGGCACGTAGGCGCCGCCCGCCTTCAGCACGGCGAGCACCGCGACGACCTGCTCCGCCGAGCGCGGCAGGGCCAGCGCCACGCGCTGCTCCGGGCCCACCCCCCGGTCGATCAGGGCGTGCGCGAGCCGGTTCGCGCGGGCGTTCAACTCGCCGTAGGTCAGGGTGACTTCGCCGTCCGTGAGGGCGACCGCGGCCGGGTTCGCCCGTACCCGCCGCTCGAACAGCGCGGTCAGGCTGCTCCGCGACGACTTCTCGCTCCGGTCGGTACGCGCCGGGAGCAGCGCGCGGAGCTCGTCGGCCGACAGCACGTCCACCTGGCCGATCCGCCGGCCGGGGTCGGCGACGACGGCGCGCAGCAGCCGCAGCCATCGCTCGACGATCCCGGTCACGGTGGTCTCGTCGAACAGGTCGGTGCTGTACTCCACGACGCCCGACAGGCCGTCCTCACCGGGCTGTTCGGCCAGGATGAAGGTCAGGTCGCACTTGGCGGTCCCGGTGTGGACCAGGCCGGTCGCCACCCGCAGCCGGGGCAGGTCGAACGTGCCGAGGGGCGCGTTCTGCAACGCGAGCATGGTCTGGAACAGCGGGTGGTGCGCCAGCGACCGGGCCGGGTTCAGCGCCTCCACCAGGTGCTCGAAGGGCACGTCCTGGTGCGCGTACGCGGCGAGCGCGCCGGTGCGTACCCTGCCCAGCAGTTCGGTGAACGACGGGTCGCCGGAGAGGTCGGTGCGCAGCACCAGGGTGTTGACGAAGAAGCCGACCAGGTCGTCCGCGGCCTCGTCGGTGCGTCCGGCGATCGGTGTGCCCACGGGGACGTCGGTGCCCGCGCCGAGTTTGCCCAGCAGGGCGGCCAGCCCGGCCTGGAGGACCATGAAGAGGCTGGCCCCGCCGCCGCGGGCGAGCGTGCGCAGCCCCTGGTGCAGCTCGGCGTCGATGCGCACCGGCAGATGGGCGCCCCGGTAGGACATCGCGGTCGGCCGGGGCCGGTCGAAGGGCAGCTCCACCTGTTCGGGCAGGTCCGCCAACTGGTCTCGCCAGTAGGCGAGTTGGTTGTGCAGCAGGCTGTCCTGGTCCGAGCCGTCTCCGAGCAGCTCCCGCTGCCAGAGGGCGTAGTCGGCGTACTGGACCGGCAGCGGCGACCACTCCGGCTTCGCGCCCTCGGCGCGGGCCGCGTAGGCGGCCGTGAGGTCGCGTGAGAGCGGCCCCGTCGACCAGCCGTCGCCGGCGATGTGGTGCACCACCAGCAGCAGCACGTGCTCCTCGGCCGCCAGCCGGAAGAGTTCGGCGTGCAGCGGCGGCTCCTCGGCGAGGTCGAAGGCGTACCGGGCCGCCCGCGCCAGCCGCTCGGGCAGCTCGCGCTCGCCGAGTTCGGTCATCCGCAGCCGCGGCCGGGACTCCTCCGGGGCCAGCACCCGCTGGCACGGCTCGTCGTCGACCGTCGGGAAGACGGTGCGCAGGCTCTCGTGCCGCTCGACCACGTCCGCCAGGGCGGCTTCCAGGGCCCGCCGGTCCAGGCTCCCGGACAGCCGCAGGGTCAGCGGGATGTTGTAGGTGGCGCTCGGGCCCTCCATGCGGTGCAGGAACCACAGCCGGCGCTGCGCGAAGGACAGCGGGACGGTCTCCGGGCGCTCGCGCCGCCCCAGCGCCGGACGCGCCCGGCCCGCGACGTCCACGGCCGCCGCCAGTTCCGCCACCGTCGGCGCGTCGAACAGGTCGCCGAGCCGCAGCTCCACGCCGAGGAGCGAACGGGCCCGCGCGACCAGCCTGGTGGCCAGCAGGGAGTGCCCGCCGAGGTCGAAGAAGCTGTCGTCGAGGCCGGGCTCGGCCACCCCGAGCACCTCGGCGAACAGCCCGGCGAGCAGGTGCTCGGTCGCGGTGCGCGGTGCGCGGCCCGGCACGGCGGGCTGTCGCTCGGGCGCCGGGAGGGCCCGCCGGTCGAGCTTGCCGTTCGGGGTCAGCGGCAGCACGTCCAGCAGCACGTACGCGGCCGGCACCAGCTGCCGGGGCAACCGGTCCCGCAGATGGTCGCGCAGGGCGGCGCCGGTCACGGCGGCGCCGGGCTCGGGCACCGCGTAGGCGACCAGCCGGGGTTCCTCCTCGGTGCGCACCGTCACGGCGGCGCGGGCGACCTGCGGGTGCTCGGCGAGAACGGCCTCGATCTCACCGAGCTCGACGCGGAAGCCGCGGATCTTGACCTGGTCGTCGGTGCGGCCGAGGAACTCCAGGTTCCCGGCCGCGTCCCAGCGCACCAGGTCACCGGTGCGGTACATCCGGGACCCGCTCGGACCGAACGGATCCGCGACGAACCGCCCGGCGGTCAGCCCCGGCCGGCCGAGGTAGCCGCGTGCCAGTCCCGCGCCCGCGATGTACAGCTCACCCGCCGCACCGGTCGGCAGCGGCCGCAGAGCGCCGTCGAGCACGTACAGCCGGGCGTTGGCGACCGGTCGGCCGATCACCGGGCGCGGGCTCGACTCCACCGGCGCGACAACCGAGTTGACGGTGCATTCGGACGGTCCGTAGAGGTTGAGGCAGGACACGCCCTCCGCCGACCGCAGTTGCTCCCACAGCCGCTCCGGGACGGCCTCGCCGCCCGCCGCGACCAGCGCCGGACGCCACCGCGGGTCGCTCAACAGCCCGTGGGATACGAGCACTTGGAGGTAGGACGGGGTGGCTTCGAGGTAGTCCAGACCGCAGCGCGCCGCGTAGTCGACGAAGGCGTCGGGGTCGGTCCAGGTCGCGTGCTCCAGGACGTGCAGCTCGTGGCCCCCGAACAGGGCGAGCAGCTGGTTCCAGGAGGCGTCGAAGGACACCGAGGTGGTCAGCGCCACCCGCAGCCGCTGCCGCGCCTTCAGCACCGGCGCGAAGTGCACCTGCCGGAGGTCGGTGAGCAGATCGAGCAGGCCGCCGTGGGTCGCCGGCACGCCCTTGGGCCGTCCGGTGGAGCCGGAGGTGTAGATGACGTACGCCGGGAGACCCGGGGCGACGGCCACCATCGGATCGGCCGCCGGGCAGCCGGTCACCAGGGCCGCCGTATCCGGGTCGTCGAGCACCAGCCGGTCGACGGGCGCGGCCTCGGGCAGCCGCCCCTCGCCGCGGGAGTCGGTGACCAGCAGGGCCGGCCGGGCGTCGTCGAGCAGGTACGCGATCCGGGCGGCCGGGTACTCGGGGTCGACCGGCAGGTACGCCGCGCCGGTCTTCAGCACCGCGAGGATCGCCACCACCAGCTCCGCCGAGCGCGGCAGGGCCACCGCCACCCGCCGCTCCGGGCCCGCTCCCCGGGCGATCAGGGCGTGCGCCAGCCGGTTGGCCCGCGCGTCCAGTTCCGCGTACGTCAGCGAGACGTCGCCGCACACCAGCGCGACCAGGTCCGGAGTCGCCCGGACGTGCTCCCGGAACAGCTCCGGCAGGCTCGCGGCCGGGGCCTGCGCCACCGGCCCGGAGCCGAGCTCCGCCAGTTCGCGGCGTTCCTCGGCGGTGAGCAGTTCGATCCGGCCCACCGGCTCGTCCGGGTCGCAGTCCGCGACGGCGTCGAACAGGGCGAGCAGCCGCCGCTGGTGCGCGACGAGGTCGTCGTCGCCGTACGCCTCCGGCGAGCCGTGCAGCCGGAGCAGCGGAGGGTTGCCGTCGCGGTAGTCGAAGACCCAGACGGCGAGGTCGGTGGTCGACCCGGACACGAAGTGGTGCACGGAGGCCGGGTGCCCGGCGAAGCTGGGCCGGGAGTTGAAGGCCATGATGTTGACGATCAGCGGGAACGCCGTCCCGATGCCGCCGGGGGCGCCGAGGTCGCGCAGCAGGTCCTCGCTGCGGTAGCGCTCGTGCGCGACGGCCTTGTCGACCTCCCGCGCCGCCTGGGCGACGAGTTCGCGCCACGGCATGCCGGGCCGCACCGTCAGCCGCAGCGGCACCACGTTGGACATCGTGCCCGGCACCGCCGTCAGGTCGCGGTCGGCGCCCCGACGGGCGGTGACGGGCAGGGCGAGCACCACGTCGTGGTCGCCGGTCAGCCGGTGGGCGTAGAGCGCCGTCGCCGCGACCAGCAGCCGGGACCACCGGACGCCGCAGCGTCCCGCCGCCGCGCGCAGGGCGTCCGGGCGGCGCAGTTCCCGCTCCTCGGCCAGTCCGAGGGCGCGGTGCGGGTCGGTCACGGAGATGTGAGTGAGCCGGGTCGGGGCGGGCAGGTCGGCGAAGCGCTCGGTCCAGTAGGCGCGGTCGGCGGCGAAGTCGGTGGAGGCGCGGTAGGCGGCGTCGCTGTCGACCAGGTCCCGCAGCGAGCCGAACGGGCAGGGCGGCACGGCGCCGCCCTCGGCCAGTGCCGAGTACACCTCGCCGACCCGCTGCCGGAGCATGGAGCTGCTGATGGCGTCCAGCACCACGTGGTGGTAGTTCAGGTACCAGAGGTACGCCGTCGGCGAGGCCTTGATCAGCGCGTGGCCGAACAGCGGATCACGGGCGAGGTCAAGCGGGCGCAGCAGGTCCCGCTCCATCCATGCCACGGCCGCCGCCCGGGGGTCGGGCTCTCCGCTGAGGTCGAGGTGGGCCGGCGCCCAGTCCCAGCTCTCCCGGAGGACCTGGCGCGGGCCCTCGCCGTCGTCGACGAAGGTCACGTGCAGGGCGTCGACCTCGTCGACCACCCGGCGCAGCGCGGTCTCGAACAGCTCTCGGTCCACCGGCCCGTGGATCTCCAGGCACTCGCCGACGCGGTAGCCCGGGATCGGCGTCCGGGAGCGCTGCTCGGCGAGCCAGATCTCGCGCTGGGCCGCTGTCAGGGGAAGGGCGTCACCATCGCGACGGGACATGGGGGTACCTCCGAGGGGGTGGGCAGGCGTGGTGGCGGGGCACGCAGGACCGCGCCGACCGTGGTGTCGTCACACGGTCGGCCGGGGGGCGGCGGCTGCGGTCAGGCGGCGGGTTCGCCGGCCTGGAGTTGCCAGAGGGACGCGTAGAGTCCGTGCTGGGCGAGGAGTTCGTCGTGGGTGCCCTGCTCGGCGACGACACCGCCCTTGTCCATGACGTAGATCCGGTCGGCGTGGCGGACCGTGGAGAGCCGGTGGGCGATGATCAGCATCGTCCGGTCGGCCGCGAAGACGCGGAGCGTGCGCTGGATGGCGGCCTCGGTCTCGTTGTCCACCGCGGAGGTGGCCTCGTCGAGGATCACGACCGGCGCGTCCTTGAGGATGGCGCGCGCCAGCGCGATCCGCTGCCGCTGGCCGCCGGAGAGCGCGGCGCCGCGTTCGCCGATCACCGTCTCGTAGCCGTCCGGCAGAGCTGCGACGAAGGTGTGCGCCTCGGCCTTCGTGGCCGCCTCGACCACGGCCTCGTCCGAGGCTCCGAAGCTGCCGTAGCGGATGTTGTCGGCGACGGTGCCGTCGAAGAGGAACGGGTCCTGGGCGACGAACCCGATCGCGTGCCGCAGGTCGTGCCGCGACAGTTCGCGCACGTCCCGCCCGTCGAGGAGCACGCTGCCGCCGTCCGCGTTCTGGAAGCGCATCAGCAGCTTGGCGATGGTGGTCTTGCCGGAGCCGGTGGCGCCGACGAGGGCGGTGACCTGTCCGGCGGGGATGGTCAGCGAGAGGTCCTCCAGCGCCGGTGGCCGGTCGGGGTAGGCGAAGGTGATGTTGTCGAGGACGATCTCGCCGCGCACCTTGTCGGCGTCGAGCGGTCCGCCGGTGCCGCCGGTGCCGTCGGTGCCGTCGGTCTCGACGGGGAGGGCGCGCAGCCGCTGGACCCGGTCGTAGGCGGTGATCGTGCGCTGGTACTGGTCGACGATGCCGCCGAGCCGGTTCATCCGCAGCAGTACCATCTGGGGCAGCCCGATCAGCGGGCTGAACACCTCGAACGGCAGGCTGCCGTCGAGCACCGCCCGCCCGCCGATCAGCAGGGTTCCGGCCATCGAGCTGGTCGTGCAGACCCGGACGATCTCGGCGTGGCGGATCGTGCTCCGGTCGGTCCGCCGGCTGCTGTCCTGGACCTCCCCGCTCAGCCGGTCGATGCGCTCGGCCTCGTAGTCCTCGGTGCAGAAGCTCTTGACCGTGGCACCGGCGTCCAGGGTGTTCACCAACTGGCTGTGCAGCTTGGCCCGGTGCTCGCCGGAGACTGCGTAGTCGGCCACGACCTTGTCCTGGTAGTGGAACGACAGCCAGGCGATGACCGGGATGGGCAGGAACGCGATCCAGGCGATCTGTGGTGCCAGCAGCAGGAACAGCGGCAGCAGGAGGGCCAGGCTGGTGCCGAGGTGCAGCAGGTCGCCCGCCGAGCCGGCGAAGAAGGCGCCCAGCTGACGGACGTCGTCGGTGAGCGCGCCGGCGATCCGGGTGGTGCGCTCGCCTTCCAGGTGCCGTAGTTCGAGGTGCTGGACGTGGGCGTACGTCCGGTTGCGCCAGTCGTGCTCGATGTCCTGGCCGAGCCGGCGCCACTGGAGGTTCGAGGTGTACGACAGGCCCGCGACGGCGGCACAGGCGGCGGCCATCAGCCCTGCCAGGCCGAAGAGTTGGGCGGACGCGGTGGTCAGGCCGAGGCGGACCAGCGGCGCTGCCTCACCCTTGATGAGGACCAGTCCGGTCCAGCCGAGGAAGGTGCCGAGCGCCATCTCCGAGACCTGGCAGGCGACGGAGAGGGCGACGGCCCCGTAAAGACGGCGCCGGTGCGGTCCGACGATCTCCAGCAGGGGGTGGCGTTCAGCACCGGGCTCGGCCGCTTCCGGGGACGTGTCAGCCGTTCTGCGCCAGGCCTTCCGGAGGACGGCCTCGGTCACCGCGGCCACTCCGGCCACTGCCACCAGTTGCCTGCTCAGCGCCGACCCCTTGATCAGCGCGATGCCGGCCGCGACTCCGCCGCCGACGGCGAGCACCGGTCGCACCATCAGGCCGCGGTCCGCCCGCGGGACCGGTACGGCGACCGGTGCGGCGATCGGTGCGGCAACCGGTCGGGCCGACGCCGGGCGTCCCCCTTCGGTCGGGTTCTTCGCGACCAGGGTGACGGCTCTGCGGACGATCCGGCCGACGTCCGCGGCGGCCACCCGCGCATCGTGCCGGACGAGCACCCCGCCGGTGACCGGGTTGGCCCGGACCTCGGTGATCCCGGGAATGCGGCGCAGCGCGGCGGCGAGGATCTCAGCCGTTCGCGGCCGTCCGAGCACCGGCTTGACGTCCCAGCGCTGGCGGCCCGGAACGACGGAGCGCGGGCGCGCGTCCCCGTCCGCGGAGCGGAATCCGGCTGCGGCACCCAGTAGCGATGACATGCGTACGATCACCTGAATTTACGGAGGTCACGGGTATTCGGTCAACGGGCGCAGCGGAATTCGGCGCACGGCGGATTACGGCGGATTACCGCGGCGGAGCGGAAAGTCCGGCAAGGGACGGAGGTGTAACCGAAAGGCCGACGACTGACGGCTGACGGCTGGCGGCCGATGACTAGCGGCTGACGGCCGACAACTGGCGGCCGACGGCTGACGGCCGACGGCTGACGGCTGGCGGCCGACAACTGACGGCCGACCGCCGATGGCCGACCGCCCGACCGCCGCGGGGGCCCGTCTTTCGCATTCGGCCGTCCGAAGTCGGCAGAAAGACGCGCCCGCGCCAAGGCGGCGGGGCAGGCCGGCTGTCAGGGCGTCACTGCGCTTTCGCGGCGCCGGCGGTCGCACGGATCTTCGGAGTCCTGGCCTCGTCCTTCTCGCCGTTCGAGGCCGCCCCCTCTTCGGGCCGGTGTCCCTCACCGGCGGCGATCTGCGCCGCCACCATGTCGGCGGCCACCTCGACCGCGAGGTCGTGAATGTTCTCCCCGGCCTCTTGGGCCGCTTTCTTCACCTCCATGACAAGACCGACGGACGTCGTGATGGCACCCCGCACCAGCGGCTTGAGGACACGCTTGGCCAGCGGCGCGACGATGAGACCGATCAGAAACGGCGGAACGACGGGCGGCATGATGCTCCAACTTCTCTACGCAGAGGTATGACGGGGACCCAGGGCACTGCGCACCCCGGAGCAGGCTCAGCTCAGCGGGAAATGTGGAAGAGCCCTTTTCCGGAATTCTCGATATCCCGTGCCGGACCGGACTCCCCGCCGGGTTGAATTCCTTGTCGATGGGGTAAAGCGTCCGCTCATCGATCACGGTAGCCCAGTCATGACCGTCGAGGCCAAACGGTCTCGGCGGGTTTCACTCATGAGAGTGCTATCGACGTTCCGACCGCTACGGATTGCGGTAGGTGCACTCACCAAGTGAAGTGCTTTTCCAATTTACCTATTACCAGCGACCGGAGAGACTTCCAGACTTTCCCAGGCAGAATTCCCGCGCCCGCGCACGTGCCCGCGCCCGCATTCGCGACCCGGACGGCGACGCCGGACAGAGCGGGGTCGCCCGTGTCCGGGGTGATGCCCGCCTCGTTGCGGTAGCTGGTTGATCGGCTGGCGGGAGAGCGGTCGGACGAGCTGTGACGAGGTGCTGCTCCCCCAGCTTTGAACGTCTGCCCGTCAAGTGCGCCTTGCGGTGCCCGGGCCTGCGGATGTCTCTGAACGATGTTTCGCCCCGACAGCTGGAAGGTGCCATGAGCGCGCGTCGTCTGTTGCCGAACGAGGAGTCCCTTGACCTCATCAGGCTGGTCCGGAAGCTCGCGGCTGATGAACTCGCGCCACGGGTGGATGCCGACGAGGCGAACGAGGCGTTCCCTCGTGACGTCTTCAAGCTCCTCGGACGTGTCGGCCTGCTCGGTCTGCCGTACTCCGAGGCCTACGGCGGCAGCGGTCTGTCCTACGAGGTGTACCTCCAGGTCGTCGAAGAGATCGCGTCCGTGTGGGTGTCGGTCGGCGTGGGTGTCTCCGTGCACGTGCTGTCGTGCTTCGGCCTGGCGACGATGGGCACCGAAGGGCAGAAGCGTGAGTGGCTGCCCGCGATGCTCGGTGGCGAACTGCTGGGCGCCTACTGCCTCTCGGAGCCGCACGCCGGCTCGGACCCGGCCGCGATGCGGACCCGGGCGCGTCTGGACGGCGATCACTACGTCCTGAACGGCGCGAAGGCCTGGACGACCCATGGCGGCCACGCGGACTACTACAAGGTCATGGCCCGCACCTCGGAAGATCGCACAGGCATCTCGTGCTTCATGATCCCGGCTGACACCGAGGGCCTCACCGCTGATGTGCCTGAACGCAAGATGGGCCTGACCGGGTCCACGACGGCGACCATGGTGCTCCGGGACGTCCGTGTCCCCGTCGAGCGGCGTATCGGCGCCGAGGGCGACGGCCTGCGTATCGCTCTCGCGAGCCTGGATTCCGGCCGTCTCGGTATCGCGGCCGTCGCGGTCGGTCTCGCCCAAGGCGCTCTCGACCACGCGATCGCCTACGCGCGCGATCGGGAGACGTTCGGATCACGCATCTTCGACCACCAAGGAGTCGCGTTCATGCTCGCCGACATGGAGGCCGCCGTGTACTCGGCGCGCGCCGCGACCCTCCATGCCGCCCGGTTGAAGGACGCGGGCCTGCCGTTCAGCCGTGAGGCGTCGGTTGCGAAACTCGTCGCGACCGACAACGCGATGCGTGTCACCACCGATGCGGTGCAGGTGCTCGGCGGGGTCGGCTACACGCGCGCGTTCCCGGTCGAGCGGTACATGCGTGAGGCCAAGGTGACCCAGATCTTCGAAGGCACGAACCAGATTCAGCGCATGATCATCGGGCGGTCGCTCGCCAAGTCCAACGACGGTGACCTCACCCTGGCCCCCTGAACTCCCGCCGGTCCTGCCGGCCCGAGGGTGACCGGATACAGTGCGCGGGACGGCAGCCTGGTCCGGGAAGGAAGCGAGCGTGACCGACACCGACAACACCCGGCCCGCCGAGGGTGCGGCGCAAGCGCCGCGGCAGAGCCGACTGCACCGCCTGATGGGCTACCTCCCCCTGATCGCCCCCGTCCTGTTGTGGGCCGTGCCCTGCTGGGTGCTCCTGCACACCGGCCAGCACTGGCCGCTGCCCGTCACGCTGGCCGGCACCGCCCTGTTCGCCCTCGGCCTCGTCGGTATGCCGCTCGCGATGGTGCGCGGCCACGGCCGACGCCAGCAGGACCGGGCGGCGATCGTCGGTGACACCCTGCTGGGCACCAGCTGGATCCTGTTCACCTGGGCCGTTCTGCTCGGCGTCCTCCTGCGGCTCGCCCTGACCGTGGCCGACGTGGGCGAGAGCCAGGACCGGGCCCGCATCGTCACGTGGGCCGTCCTCGGCGTGACCGCGATACTGCTCGCCTGGGGGTACGCCGAGGCCCGCCGCGTACCCCGGGTGCGCCGACTCGACGTGCATCTCCCGCGACTGGGTGCCGGACTGGACGGCCTGCGCGTCGTCCTCATCACCGACACCCACTACGGCCCCCTCGACCGCGCCCGCTGGTCGGCACGGGTGTGCGAGACCGTGAACACCCTGAATGCCGATCTCGTCTGCCACACCGGCGACATCGCGGACGGCACCGCCGAACGCCGCCGCGCCCAGGCCGTCCCGCTCGGTACCGTGCGGGCCGCCCACGGCCGCGTCTACGTCACCGGCAACCACGAGTACTACAGCGAGGCCCAGGGCTGGGTCGACCTGATGGACGAGCTGGGCTGGGAGCCGCTGCGCAACCGCCATCTGCTGCTCGAACGCGGAGGCGACACCCTCGTGATCGCCGGCGTGGACGACGTCACCGCCGAATCCTCCGGCCTGGCAGGCCACGGCGCCCACCTCACCGGAGCCCTCGACGGCGCCGACCCGGACCTGCCCGTCCTGCTCCTGGCACACCAGCCCACATTCGTCGACCGAGCGGCAGCCGCCGGCATCGACCTCCAGCTCTCCGGCCACACCCACGGCGGCCAGATCTGGCCCTTCCACCACCTGGTCCGCCTCGACCAGCCCGCCCTCGCCGGCCTCAGCCACCACGCCCCCCGCACCCTCCTCTACACCAGCCGCGGCACCGGCTTCTGGGGACCACCCTTCCGCATCTTCGCCCCCAGCGAGATCACCCTCCTCACACTCCGCTCCCCGCACCTGCCCACCTCGCCGTAGCACGGGGCGGGCCGACCAGGTCGCTGCGGATCACCTGCCTGGTCTGCCGGAGCTCGGCTGACGGAGCGGCTGGCTCCCGGCCGGGCCGGAACCCGTGGAGCCTGGCAAAGGTCCGCTCCACCACCCACCGGTCCGCACCCAGGACGGAATTCCCCTCCGGCCGGCCGGTTCATGTCCGGGTCGCCCCCACAGCAGATGACCGGCAACACCTCACCGGTACCGCCGCCGACATGCTCGACGAGCTTCGCGCCGCCGAAGCGAGGACATCCACGGCTGTGGGCAGGCGGCGCGGTAGGCGATCACGAAACCGCGCGCAAGACGGCGCAGGGGTGCGGTGATGCACGCGTACCGCGCCCCCGGCCGGGTGCCCCGGTTCGGGACGGCGTTCAGTGGGTGGTGTATCCGCCGTCGACGGGCAGGGCGACGCCGATCACGAAGCTGGCGGCGGGGCTGCACAGCCACAGGGCGGCGGCGGCGACTTCCTCGGCCCGGCCGAGGCGCCCGATGGGCTGCTCGCTCATGATCGATGCCATGGCCTCGGCCTGCCCCTCGAGCATGTCGGCGACCATCGGGGTCTCGATCACGCCGGGGCAGACGGCGTTGATGCGGATGCCCTTGGGCGCGTACTCGACCGCGGCGCTCTTGGTCAGGCCGATCACACCGTGCTTGGAGGCGTGGTAGGCGGCGCGCTCGGGCAGGCCGACCAGCCCACCGAGGGAAGAGCAGTTGACGATCGCGCCGGAGCCCTGGGTGCGCATCTGGCGCAGCTCGTGCTTCTGGGCGGCCCACACGCCGCGCAGGTTGACGCCGTTGACGCGGTCGAAGTTCTCGGCTGTCTCGTCGGCGGCGTCCGAGGGCGGGACCTGGATACCGGCGTTGTTGAAGGCCATGTCCAGGCGGCCGTAGGTGTCCACGGCGCTCTGGACCATGGCGGCGGCCTGGTCCTCGTCGGTGACGTCGCACACCACACCGATGGCCTGGTGACCGGCGTCGGTCAGTTCCTTCGCCGCCGTCTGCACGTCGGCCTCGTTCACGTCGGCCAGCACGACGGCCGCACCGGCCTGGGCGAAGGCGCGGGCGGCGGCCAGCCCCATGCCGGAGGCGGCGCCGGTGACCAGGGCTACCTGGCCTTGGAAGTTGTACTGCGGGTTCATGTTCATAGGTCCAATCTCTTTGGCGGGCCCGGCGGTTGGGGCACCGCTTCGTACAGGGGCCCTCGGCGGCCTGGTCCAGGGGCAGTTCGAGGTCGAGGCGAAGAACAGCCCCTCGCCGTCGATCTGCACGCCGTGCGGGACGCCGTCGATCTGCACGCCGTGCAGGACGCCGACGAAGCCGACAGTGCCGCCGGGGCGGGTTGAGCGCAGGGCCGACGGCATGGAGCGCAGGGCCTGCTGCATGGACTCGGGTTGCCCACGCACTCCAGGACGGCGTCCGCGCCGCTGCCGCCGGTCAGGTCAGGCCCTTGACCCGGGCAGCACCCTCGTCGCCGCGCGCTGACGCGGTCCTTCGGGCTGCTTGTTCTCCGCGATCACCGACTCCTTTCCGTGCGGAAGCCCAGCGCCTTCCCCCACTCGCGGGGAAAGTCATCGCGTTCCCTTCCGCCCTCCCTCGGCGGTACGTGCCACCTGGCGGAGGGACGGCCGTCTGCTGGCCTGACATCGATGAAACGGCAGGTCACGCGCGTGCGGAAGGACCCGCTGTTACATGTACTGGCAGGGCACCCCTCGCACGCCGTGATCGTCGTAGCCTCGAAGACATGGACAACCGAAGCGAGGTCCGCGAGTTCCTCACCAGCCGCCGCGCGAACATCACCCCGCAGCAGGCGGGCCTGCCCGCCGCCGGACACCGGCGGGTCAAGGGTCTGCGCCGCGAAGAGGTCGCGATGCTCGCCGGGGTCAGCGCCGAGTACTACGCCCGCATGGAACGCGGAAACCTCTCCGGCACCTCCGAAGCCGTCCTGGACTCCCTTGCCCGTGCGCTGCGGCTCGACGAGTCCGAGCGTGCCCACCTCATGGACCTGGCCCGGACCGCCAGCACCACCCGCCGGCCAGCACGCCGCCGCACGGCACAGCCCATCCGGCCCGCCCTTCAACAGCTCCTCGACGCGATGACGGACGCGCCCGCCTTCATCCGCAACGGCCGCCTCGACATCCTCGCCACCAACCGCCTGGGCAGGGCCCTGTATTCGCCGCTGTTCCAGGACCCCGCCCGGCCGGTCAACATGGCCCGCTACCAGTTCCTCAACCCCGGTGCCGAGCAGTACATGACCGAACTGGAGCACCAAAGGGCCGCAGCCGCAGCTCTCTTGCGCACCGAGGCCGGACAAGACCCGTACAACCGCGACCTCAGCGACCTGATCGGCGAACTCTCCACCCTCAGCGAGGACTTCCGTTCGCTGTGGGCCGCTCACAACGTGCGCCTGCACCACACCGGCCTCAAACGCTTCCGCCACCCCGCCGTCGGCGACCTCACCCTCGCCTTCGAAGCCCTGCCCGTACCGACCGACCCCGGCCTGACCCTCACCGCCATGAGCGCCGAACCCGGCACCCCATCGGCCGACGGCCTCAAACTGCTGGCCAGCTGGGCCACCACACTCGACGGGAACCACCAACCGGACAACGAACCCATCGACGACCAAGGCACCGCACACCTGCCCTGAGCGTTCGCCCGGCAGCACGGAATCACTTTTCCTCCTTTCAGGACAAGGAGTCCTGCACCGCACCTGCGGTGATCGCGATGCCGATGTCCTGCGAGAACAGTGCCCTTGTACAGCCCCAACGGGTTGAGATGGGCACGCAAGACGGTAGCGTCCTCGGCGTGCTGGACGGTCCTGATGTGGCGGTGACTCTGCGAGGCGGAGTGCGTGCTCGCTCCCATGCCTGGGAGTTCGTGCGCTGGTTCGCCGACGTATGGATGGGCCGTCCGGTGGAGCCGGAAGACGGTTCCACCGCTGACGAGTTGGCGGCAGTTGAGGCCAACCTGGGCTTCGCACTGCCGGCCGCTTTGCGTGAGGGGTATGCGCTCATCGGCCACAGGGACGACCTGACCCGGCAGCAGGACCCACTGGTCAGGCCACCTGGCCTTTATGTTGATGACGCCCTCGGCGGCGTCCTGGTCTTCCGTCGCGAGAACCAGGACTGCGCCTTCTGGGGCATCCCCCTGAGCCTGATCGACCAGGACGATCCCCCGGTGGTGGTGGAATCACATCAGGGCTGGATTCCCTTTCTCGACCGGATGTCCCTGGCCTGGGTCGAGATGGTGCTGAGCGAGTCGCTCTTCGCCGCAGACAGTCTCTATGACGCCTGCGAGCTGCCCGACGCGCTGATGCCGGATCTCCACGCCCGGTATGCCCGAGTCGGCCTGCCCGACCACCCGATGTGGGCGAGCGCCGACGACTCACCGGTCCGCTGGTACGCAGCTCCCAGCCGGCTGGTTCGCCGGGACGGCCTCCAGGACCAGTCCTGGATCCACGCGCGCGGGCGCACGATGTCCGATCTTGAGATCATCCGTGAAGAGCTCCCTGGCCCTTGGGTCGGCTGACGTCACACCCGCCATCAGCATGTGCAGACAGCGGTTGAGGCAGCCGAGGAGCATGCTGAACAGGTAACCGGCGGAGGCCTTCAAGGTCCGGGGGCCGGCGAACCGCTTCCGGTCCTCGCCGACCTCGGCCAGGACACGGGCTCCGGACATCATCGACAGTCCGGGGAAGCTGGTGATGATCTATGAGTCGGTGGGAAGTGCTCGGGGCACGCCATCTCATGCGCCACTCGGGTGAGCCGTTCGGGTCTCCAGCGACCGGCGGGGACCTCGGTCTGCTGGAGAGCTATGGGCTTGCGAACTTGTGAGAGGCGGCCCCTGCCGGCGGTGGGCTGGGGACACGAAACCTGGCTGGTACCGCCGGGCGGGGCGCGGTCTTGCTGGAGGGATCGTGTCCCCGGATCCACCTAGGCGGTCACTGGACCTGCTTCATGAGGATCATGCGCTGGCTGATGCCGTTGCCCTCGGGGCCGCCCCAGGAGATGTCGGCGAAGACCTCGCCGCCGGGTGAACCGTGGACCTCGGGCGCGGAGTTGGGGTAGGCGCTGCCGTTGGTCGTGGGCGCCCAGCCGCTCCAGCTCGTGCCGGCGGTGGTGGAGCGGTTGACCCAGAGCCGCCCGTCGTTCGGACTGGTGCAGGCGACCGTGTAGTTGTTGAAGGAGAAGAGGTCCGAGATGTCAGGGACGCTTGGGCCGCCACGGCCGAACGCGATGTCCTCGCACTGTCCGCCGCCTGGGAATTCTTGGGCCGGAGTGGTCCTGAACTCAGCCAGGTCAGCGCTGCGATAGCCGAGCACCAGTGCTCGATGACCGCTCCTGTGTGCGATATACGTCTTGATGTCCCGGACAGGCGCCTTGACGTACGGATGGTTCTGGATGATGTCCACGCCGGGTTCCACGGTACCGGCGAACCATTCGGTCCACCCGGAGCGCATGGTGAGCGAGCTGCCGTTGAGCTGCATGGTCTGCACGATGAGACGATTGCCCGTGGTGGTGGCCAGGGTCGACGGGCCCTCGTCGTTGCCGGTGGCGGCGCTGACGTAGCTGTTGGCATTGGCCGTTCCGGGGATCCGTGCCCAGCCGGTCCACACGTTGCCGGCGGCGCCTCCGAGGAAGCTGTAGTAGACCTCGCCCGTGGTGCCGACGTGCAGGGCGGCCAGGCGGTCGGCGCCGTTCGTGTTGTGGATGACCACGATCTCGGGGCGGTGACGGGTGATTCCGGCGCCCGGGTGCACCCGCCATTCCCCGTTGCGGTAGCGCCACCAGATCTGGTTGTCGTTGCCGCGCAGGATCTCGTACAGGTCCCCGGCGAACCAGGTGGCGTTCATCGCGTCCGGGGACCGGGCAGCACCGCCTTCATTGATCCAGCTGCCTTCGGTCGCCACGGCCGGCGAAGCCGAGAACCCGAGCAGCAGGGCGAACCCCGCCAGCAGGGTCATCAGCGCCCGCACGGGACGAGCGCCTACGGCAACGCGTCGCAGGGGTCTTTCTCTGTCCATGGGAACTCCCGGGAGTGGCTGCCTCCGCCTCGCGTACGGAGGGCTGTCGCACGCGCAACTCGCGCGCGCAGCCAGTCTGATGCGCCCTCAGGCCATCGGAGTCGCGGCGCTTGCCCGGCAGCGCACAGTCCCTGACCCGTCCGTGCATCGACCGGCTGGATGCCGGGGGCACTTCACCTTCACCGGTTCGTTCGGGCAGCCGACCAGGCCGTCCGTGAGGGCCTGGCGTTCGGTGTCGTCCACGCTCAGCAGCCACCGCATCTTCACCGCCATCCCAGGGGGCGACGTACGCGCGCCCGAGACCCTCGCGGCGAGAGTCCGACGGTCAACTCAGCCACCACCCCACGGGAGCGTTCGACACGATCTTCCTGGGCAGACCGCCCGCGCAAAAGGCGACGGAGTCGAGCTCCCAGCCGTGATCAGTCACGGGAACGGGAACACGTCGACGGCGGGGGCGGCCGTCCCCGCCCAACGTGCGGGACCGCCGTCAGTCCCCGCCGTCGCCGCCCGGCCCGGCGTCCGGCACCAGCCCCTGCCGGGCCAGGCTGCCGTCCAGCCAGGCCGCGGCCAGCTCCACCCGGGAACGCCGCCCGGTCCGCTGGAACAGCCGCGACAGCCACTGCTCGACGGTCTTCTCACTGCACGCCAGCCGAGCGGCTATCTGCCGATTGGTGGAGCCGTCGCTCACCATGCCGATGAGCCGCACGTCCCGCTCGTCCAGCCCCTCCGAGGTCGTACGACGTCGGGGGAAGGAAACGTTCCGCCGCGCCGCCGCCGCGCCGAGCGGACCGCGGACGGGCCGTCCCATGCCCAGCGCGTGCACGCTCCGCGCCGCCTCGGCCAGCCAACGCGACGGGTCGTCGCCGACATCCGTCAGGCACTGGCAGCAGTCCACGATCAGGGGCAGATCGCCGCGCTCTCGCACCAACCGGTACGCGGTCAGCGCGCTGTCCGCGTCGCCGTGCACCATCCCGCGCCCGATGAGCACCGCCTCGTGCGTCATGGGCGAGGCTGCCTCCTCGTGCAGCGCCTCCAGGTGCCGAAGCGTCTCCCGCGCCGCCTCCGGACTGTCCGCCGCCGTGACCGACACGATCCGCAGCAGCACCCTCTCGATCCCCGCCAGCAGTCCGCTCTCCCGGGCCCGCCGCACGTCGCGCCATGCCTCCGCCAGGGCCTCGTCCGGCTGCCCCGACCAGTACCGGACGCCCAGCCGCACCCGGGCCACCAGCGGATGGCCGACAGACTCGGGGATCAGTTCCAGCCATTGCCGGGCGCGCCCGTACTCGCCGCGCATGAGCTGCATCTCGGCCGCCAGCGCCCGGGCCGGCTGTCCGACGCCGGCCGCGCCGTCGGACCGGCCCCGCGCCTCGATCCGGCGGGCACGGGACAGGGCGCTGTCCCACTGCCCCGTCAGATAGTCGCCCACCATCGCTCGGTACCGCGCGGCCGTGCTCTCACCACCCCCGGTGTACCGCTCTCCGAGCACGGCGTGGAGAGCGCCCGCCAGGTCGCCGTACGCGGCGGCGTTCCGCAGCCGGTCCAGGTCCCCCTCGCCGAGAGTGTGCCGCGGCAGCCCCCGCCCGGCCCGCTGGAACTCGGCGCCACCACCCACGGCTGCGGCCAGCAGCCGGACCTCCGCGGGCGACGGGACGGGCCCGGAGCCGACCTCCCGGCCGGCGTCCGGGACGCGGTCGCCCGCCGGCCCCGGCTGGAAGGTCATCGCCGTGACCGGACCGATCCCGTACGCGCCGCCGAGCGCCGCCAGTCCGACGGCTGCGGGCAATCGTCCGAACGCCGCACGGTAGCGGGAGTCGGCGTCCTCGCTGTGCGGGGACCGGTGTTCGTGCAGCGCCGACAGGGTCCAGGCCTGGGCGACATACCCCAGAGCGCCTCCGATCTCGCTGTCCGACTCGTGCGGCCTGTGCGACCCGGGCGATCCGTCGAGGCGGGCGAGCATCGGCTCGCCGAGCGCGAGCACGCCGATGTGGTCGGAACGCCGCAAACCGAGGGTGGCGGACTCGCGCAGCGCGCCCGGTACACCGATGCCGTACGGCACCGGCCCCACATAGCCGACCGCCCAGGTCCGGTCGGGACCGATGCCGTCGGCCGCGGTCGAACGCTCCAGGAGCGTCTCGACCGGTATTGGGCCCGTCGCTGTCACGTTCCCGAACGGCCATGGCCGCCCGGGGCCCGGCACGATGGCGCCCAGCCGGTCGGCCAGCGTCGTGGTGACCGTGGCATACGTCGGCCGGACACCGCCGGGATCGGGCAGCGCCCGCAGCGCCGCCGCGAGCGCCGGAACAGCGAACGCCACCCTGCCCTCCGGGTCGACGGTCAGGACCCGGTCCCGGACCAGCCCGTCCACCCTGCGCCCGACGGCGTCGAGCAGCCCGTCCGGCGACTTCGCGCAGTGCAGAGCGTCGAGCCGCGGTTCGCCCAGCTCAGCCAGCCGGGCCAGCGCCACCGCCGTCGCGACCGTGTCGGCGTCCGGCGACGCGTCCGGCCAGCCATATCGAAGCAGTTCCGCGACGTCCGCCGCGAGTCGCAGCCCGCCCTCCGGCAGACTGAGACACACCTGGCCGTCGAGTTCGAGCAGGGCGCCGCGCTCCTCCAGCGAGGCGAGCACCGACAGCACGGCCCCCGGACTTCCCGCCAGCGGGCCCAGCGCGTGCGACACCTCCGTCACCAGGTCGGGTTCGACGGGGCCGCCCAGCCGCCGCACGATGAGCGCGCTGACCGCGTCCGACGACAGCGGCTGAAGTTCGAGCACCCGGTCCGCGGCCGCGAGCACCTGCGCTCCGGTGACATGCCCCGGGTTCATCGGCCGTCCGGCCAGCACCACCGGCACGCCGGTGGGGCGGAACGCGCGCAGCAGCAACCCCAGAGCGGAGGCCGTCCGCACCGGCATCAGCCGGACGTCGTCGAGGACCAGGGCCAACGGAACGTATCGGGCGGCGTCCGCCATGACCTCGGCCAGGGCCGACAGCAGGGCGACCTCGCCGCCGGGGTCTGTGGTCCGCGCTCGCATCCGACGTACCTGAGCGATGCGCGCCGGGAGTCGGCCGTCGGGAATCTTGGCGAGTACGGCGCAGACGGCGTTCACGAGGGCGGTCGTGCCGTCCGGGTCCTCGTCGGCGGCTTCCCAGCGGAGCCGCAGGACCCTGCCGCCCTCCTGGACCACCGCCCAGCGCGCCTGCTCCAGGACGGCGGTCTTGCCCGCGCCGACCGCGCCGGTGACCAGTACCGTCCGCGCCGAGGCACCGGTGGCGCGCAACGCCGCTGCCACTTCCTCGACTTCGCGGTGCCTGGCGACAAGAGGCGAACGGTGTCCCTGCATCACGACTCCTCGTCGCACCGTTCCTCCACGCCGAACTGCCGCACGGGAATCCGGAGTTCGGTCGCTTCCCGAACAGAGGTCCGGTACCGGTACGGGTCGTCATGATTGCAGGAGAAGAGAGCAGGCCGTTCGCCAGGGCGGCCCGTGACGGGCGCCCGCCCGGTGCACGTATGTCGTCGAAGGTCGTGGTGAAGACAGTGGCTGCTCGTTCGGACACCGAATGGGTTCTCGGTGGGACGCCCGTACGTCTCGACCGGGTGGACGAGGCGCTGATCGGCCGGGAGCGCGAGTCGGCCGAGCTTGACGGCGGCCTCCGCGACCCGGCCGGCCCGCGCCTGGTCTACGTCCGGGGGGAACGGGGCATCGGGCGCAGCGCGTTCGTGCGAGCCGCCGCCGACCGGCTCACCGCGTCGGGGATCGCGGTCCTGCCCGTGAACTGTGTTCTGGGTGACGGCGAACGGTCGCTGATGTTGGCGTGGCGACTGGTCAAGGCCCTGGAGGAGCACCGGTCCGCGTCGGCGCGACGGCACCCGGCGCGCAAGCCGGGCGCGAAGGCGCTGTCCGCGGTGCAGCGGGGCGACCGGGCGGCGATGGCCGAGGCGCTTGCCGCCGCGCTGGCGCAGTCGACACCCGTGACGGTGCTCGTCGACGACGCCCAGCACGCCGACGCCGATTCCCTCGCCCTTCTCGACCGGGCCGACCTCCGACGCGTCCCGCCCGGCACCCGGCTGCTGGTCACGGCGGTACAGCACGCAGGGCCGGACCCGGTGGAGCCTTACCCTGGGCCCGGCCACACCTCGGACCGGCAGAGTCCGGCGCAACTCCCCGAGCCCGGCCACCCCGAGCAATCGGTGCCCACCCCGACTGTGCGGACGATCGTGCTGTCGCGCCTGGGGCCCGAGGACGTCGCCGCCTGGCTGGCGCAGCGGTTGCGGGCGACACCCGACGCCGATCTGGTACGGCGGGCCCACGGGCTGAGTCGCGGCATCCCCGGGGCACTCGACGCGCTGCTCGCCCAGTGGGTGGCACAGGGCGCCATAGGCATGGTCGACCGGCATGCCTTCCTGGTCACCGGTACGCCGGTGCCAACGCTGCCGGACAGTGATCGCCAGGTGGCGGCGCTGCGGGCGCTGGGCGAGCCCTGCTGGACGGTGGCCGGGGCACTGAGCGTTCTGTGGCCGCTCGGCCGACCGGCCGCGGCGCTGATCGCGGCGTCGACCGGTCTCTCCGCCGAGGCCGTCGGCGACGGCATCCGCACGCTGGTGGACGAGGGCGTCGTGGACGACCTGCCCGGACCGGACGGCGCCGCGTCGCGCGGGTGGATGTTCCGCCTGCCGCTGACGGCACACACCCTCCGGGAGCGGTTGAGCCCCTTCCACCGCGCCCGGCTGTCCGCCGCCGCGGTCGACACGCTGTGGGCGGCCGGGGCCCAGGCGGACGACGCAGCCCGGCCGACGATCCTCGCCGAGGCGGACGCGGTCGCCTACCTTCCGGACCGGATCGCCGACGCCGGCCTCCTGGTCGACCGCGAACGCGCGGTGGCGGAACTGACGGCCGCCGCGGGAGCGCTGTACCCCGATCACGAGCGCCGCGGGATGGTGCGCTGGCTCCTCGGAGCGGTCCGCCTCATCGAGGAGCCGTCGGCCCGCGAACAGGCGGTACTGCGCTGCGGCCAGGCCGCCTTCGGCTGCGGTGACTTCCGGATGGCCCGAACGGCGGCCCAGCGGATCCTCAACGGCCCGGCCGAGGGCCTCGACCCGCTGACGCTCCACGAGGCTGCCACCCTGCTGGTGGCTTCGGCGGCCGTCGAGCAGGACTGGCCGGCGCTGTCCCGGCTGGGTACCGCGGTGTGGTGGGAGGGGCTGCGGCTGCCCGCCCTGGCCACCGTGTCCGGCCGTGTCCAGGCGCTGTTCCAGCTGGAGAGGTGGCAGGAGGCGCTTGCCCTGCTCGCGCGGACCGAGGCGGTGTGGCAGAGCACTCCGGGCACCCGCTCGTTGCTGGAGTTGTTCGGCCGGGTCGGGGAGTTCGTGCTGGGCCGGCCCGAACGGTTCAGACAGGGTCTGGCGCTGCCGGAGGTGCCGGACGTGCCGTCCAACAAGGCGTTCGCACAGAACATCGCCCAGTTCAACGTACTGCTCGGCGTCGGCGACCTACGACGGGGAAAGGCCCTGCTGTCTGTCCGGGGACTGAAACCCGAGCTGCTGCCCGAGCCTTGCCGATTCCTGTGGCATCACCTTGAGGGCCGGTGGGACGAGGCGCTCGCGCTGGCACGTCGGATCCTGGTCAACGGCAGGGTGCTGACGGTAGCCCCCGGGCACCTTCTGCTCCCGGCCCGGACGGCGGCCATCCTGCTGGCGCGGGGGCGCGTCACCGGCGCCGGCCGACTGATCGACACCGTCCGCAGTCAGGTGGACGGGCCGCTCGAGCACGTCCTGGACCACGCCGACTCCGAGGTACTGCGCACCCTGGGCGATCTCGAGGGGGCCGAGCGGGTACTGCGGCGTGGCCTGCGCGCTGCGGACGAGCGCGGATCCGTCTACGGAACAGACGAACTGTGGGCCTCCCTCGCCGCGGTGCACGCAGAGGCGGGGGACGCCGACCGGGCGGCGGCCTGCCTGGCACGCCTCGAACAGCTGGCCGAGCAGATGGGCAGCGGCCGGACGCGGCTGCTGTGCCTGCTGACGTCCGGTACGGCCGTGCGGTCGGGCTCCGCGGACGCCGGCCGGCAACTGCGCGAAGCGGTCGACCTGGCCCGCTCACGCAGCCAGCCGTTCGAGACGGCGGTCACCCTCTTGGCCGTCGCGCGCGCGAACGAGGGCCCGGCGAAGTTGCTGCACGAGGCGTACGAACTGTTCGGCGAGACGGGTGCCACGCTGTGGCGATTCCACACCAGGACCGCGATGCGCGAGGCCGGGCTGGTCGTACCCGGCCGCGGGGAAGCCACGGCGGAGAACCAGCGACTGCTGGCCACCCTGCTTGCCGAGGGCCTCACCAACCGGCAGATCGCCCAGGTGCTGCGGCTGAGCGAGGACGCGGTCGCGAACCGTCTGTCCAGGCTGTTCGCACGTACCGGTATGCGGTCCCGCACCGAGGTCGTGACAGCCGTGCTGACGGGCGGTCCGCTCACCGCGGACGCCCGCTGACCGCTCGTGCCAGTTTTCCCTGCCGTCAACGGACGAAGAACGTCCAGAAGCGGATCGAAGCAATCCCGCATGCCACGATCGGCCTCCAGAACCGCATACCGACTTGAGGATTGGGGGGCCGATGCCTCAGCAGGTACTCACCGAAGCAGTGCGCGTGGCGATCCACTCACCCGACCCCGTCATCCGCGCCGGGCTGGTCAGCTATGTCCGGGACGACCGTCGCACACGTGAGGTCCCTTCGGACAGGCACCAGGAGGCCGACGTCATCGTGGTCGCCGTGGAGAACGCCGACGCCTCCGCGCTGGATCTGCTCAGCGGTCTGTCGGACAGGCCCGACGCGCGATTCGCGCTCGTGGTGGGAGACCAGTGGCAGGCCGACATCTCTGCCGCGGTCGACCGCGGGGTCCGCGCCGTCCTCTGGCGGGAGTCCTTCAGACCCGCCGGTTTCATCCATGTCCTGCTCAGCGTCGCGGAGGGCGGCGGCAGCCTCCCGCACACCCTTCAGGGCGCCCTGATGCAACGCGTCCAGTGGGTGCAGCGGGAGGTCCTCGACCCACACGGTCTGACCCCGTCGGGAATGGCGCGGCGTGAGGTCGACGTGCTGCGTCTGGTAGCCGACGGCAAGGAGTTCGCCGAGATCGCGACGCAGCTCTCGTACTCCGAACGCACCGTCAAACACATCTTGTACAGCCTGATGAAGCGCATGCAGTTGCGCAACCGCGCCCACGCCGTCTCCTACGCCATACGCGCCGGACTCATCTGACCGGCGCGCTGCCAGAAGAACAGCCGCGTCCTGAGCGGCCCGGCTCCGCTCGCAGAAGGGCTGCGGCAAGTGACCATGCCGGCTGGGGACGGCGATCGGCGGGATCGCCGTCCCGTAGTGCCGGTGCCTCAGAGGATCCTGACCTTGTTTATGCGAACCCCACCGGGATGGTTAGGCCACGTGTAAACGGTCCACTTGTCGATCGCCTGAGCGGGCTGCCACCTGCCGTCCCCGTACCACTGGACGCGGTTGTTACCGGTCGAGATCCGGGTGACCCACCAGTTCGTGGAGAGCAGATCGGCCTCTCCCGCGTTTGCGTAACACCGCATCTGCGCGTTCTCGCCGGGCCGGTGGATGGTGATCTGCAGGAAGTCGCTCCGGCTGCACGTGCCTTCGTTGATCGCGAATGCGTTCGTCGCACCGACGGTGAGGGAGGCCGTTACCGCGACGGACGTGAGCGCGGCCAGGCCCGCCCGTCTGGCGATTCGGTTCATGGGGATGATCCACCTTTCAGGAGCAGAGCCGGAGCGACCCGCCGGGACGAACTCGCTCCGCCTGCAACCCCGTTGAGAGCCACTGAGCGCTTGTGCGCAATGAGCACAACCGCGGGCGGCATGCGTGGTACGGCCACCGCGCGGTTTCGTGGATGATCCTCTTCCGCCGGCGTGGTCGCGGACCAGCCCGGGAAGGCGGAACTGCCCGAAAATACGTGAGGAATGCTCGCCGAGCCATCGGCTGTCGCCTGGGAAAAGGGTGGCAGCCGAGCACGTGCGGGATGTGGTGACGAGCGTGCCGTCCTGCTGAGCCTCGCGGGTCCCGACCCACCGCCTCGGCTCCGGGAGCGCGGGCGGCGCCCGTCTTGCGGCTGCACGTCGTCGAGGTGGTGTTGGTGAACTCCCTGCGCAGGTGTCACATATAGGCCTGGATATCGAGCTGCACGTTTCCGAAGTTCCCTTCGGCCAGGTCGCGGGGGTGGATCAGCCAGGATGCGGCGCAACTGAGGGGGGTGTCCACGAACTCGTAGTCCGCGCGCGCCAGCATGATGAATGCTTCGTCATCGGCGACGGGCCAGGGGGCCGGGTCGTGATGTATCACGGACGGGTATCCGCCCAGAGTGAGTTCCCCGTTCCCGGTCTCGTCCACGTGATCCCGCAGGTACGGGTGGATGAGGCGCACGGTTTCCTGGTCGGCGATGTCGTTGTTGGTGTCCGGCATGAACCAGTCGAGCCGACCTCGGAGGGGGTACGGCTCGAGCGTGTACGACGCGTCCTCTGCCGAGGGGACGCGTTCCGTCGTTGCCGTTCCGGCAGGGATGTACACCACCCGGCCTTGCTGTGTGGGCCCGGGAACATGGCTCGGCTCGCTGTTGTCGGCGAAGAACAGCAGACGCCCGTCCTCCGGCAGTTGTATGTCCAGCTCACCGACGGGGACCGCGGCACAGTCGACCGACGCGATGAAGGCCGGGAAGCCGGACCATTCGACGTCCGGCGGAAGCTGGGGATGGCCTCCGTACTGTCCGACGACGGGCGCATCAGAGCCCTCCATCGACCGTAACTCCAGGCGCGGGCGGGCCAGCCGAAGCGCCCTGCCCAGCAGGTCCTCGGGCACGCCTCGCCTGCGAGCAGCCGCACGGTATTCGTCAAGTGCGTTCATGGCCGACAGTCTGCCCCAGCGGTCTGACGCACCCCGCTCGTCTCTTCTGTCTGTTCGGACTCTCTCCAGAGCATCGGACTCTCTCCAGAGCAAAGGAGGACCATGTTCGAGCGGCACGTGGACGACTTCCTCCACCACCGGGGCGTGGCCCACGTGCCGGACCCCGTCCAGCGTTCTCGTGTGCCCGGGTCCAGGCCGCCTGTGGCGCGATCTCCCCGAGCGGTGCGGGCCGTGGAAGACGCTGCACGAGCGCCGTTTACGTCCGCGCACGTGACCCAGCCCGTCGGCAGCGCCGATACTGTCGGTGGTGGCCGGTCGGGGGCCGGGCGTCGCGCCGCCGGTGCGGCTGATGAACCGTCAGTGGAGTCAGCAAGAGGTCGGCATCAGTGCCGTCGGAACCCGCTTCCGGCCGTTGCGGAGTGTCAAGATCGTCAACTGGCCCAACCTTGCCTGACCTGCAAAAATGGGGGTCAAGGTGTCATCTGCTCGTCTCACTAGGAGGTATCCATGAGGATGTTGATCAACGTCCCGGAAACCGTGGTGGCGGACGCTCTGCGTGGTATGGCTGCCGCTCATCCCGATCTGGCCGTGGACGTGGAGAACCGGGTCGTGGTGCGGCGGGACGCGCCGGTGGCCGGGAAGGTGGCGCTGGTGTCGGGGGGCGGCTCGGGGCATGAGCCGTTGCACGGGGGGTTCGTCGGTCCCGGGATGCTCGCGGCGGCCTGTCCCGGGGAGATCTTCACTTCTCCCGTGCCCGATCAGATGGTGCGGGCCGCCGCCGCCGTGGACAGCGGCGCGGGGGTGCTGTTCGTCGTGAAGAACTACACCGGCGACGTCCTCAACTTCGACATGGCGGCCGAGCTCGCCGAGGACGAGGGCATCCAGATCGCGAAGGTGCTGGTCGACGACGACGTCGCCGTGACCGACAGCCTCTACACGGCGGGACGGCGCGGCACGGGCGCGACGCTGTTCGTCGAGAAGATCGCGGGGGCCGCCGCCGAGGAGGGGCAGCCGCTGGAGCGGGTGGAGTCGATCGCCCGGCAGGTCAACGCGAACTCCCGCAGCTTCGGTGTGGCGCTGAGCGCGTGCACGACGCCCGCCAAGGGCTCCCCCACCTTCGACCTGCCCACCGGTGAGCTGGAGCTGGGCATCGGCATCCACGGCGAGCCGGGGCGGGAGCGGCGCGCGATGATGACCTCGGGTGAGATCGCCGACTTCGCCGTCCACGCGATCGTCGAGGACATGCCGCCCCGCGATCCGGTCCTCGTCCTGGTCAACGGCATGGGCGCGACGCCGCTGCTGGAGCTGTACGGCTTCAACGCGGAGGTGCAGCGGGTGCTGGGCGAGCGCGGGGTGGCAGTCGCCCGCACGCTCGTCGGCAACTACGTGACGTCCCTCGACATGGCCGGCGCGTCGGTCACCCTCTGCCAGATCGACGAGGAGCTGCTGCGGCTGTGGGACGCTCCGGTGAAGACGCCCGGGCTGCGGTGGGGTGTGTGACACAGGGACGCACAGGGGCACACAGGGGCACAAGCAGCCTCGACGTACCTACCAGGCAAGGAGTTCCAGTGCTCGACGCCGATTTCTTCCGCCGTTGGATGGCGGTGACCTCCGCGTCCATCGATCGTGAGGCGGAACGGCTCACCGCCCTCGACTCGCCCATCGGGGACGCCGACCACGGCAGCAACCTCCAGCGGGGGTTCACGGCCGTGCGCGCCACCCTGGAGAAGGACGCGCCCGCGACTCCCGGCGCCGTGCTGGTCCTCGCGGGGCGGCAGTTGATCTCCACCGTCGGCGGGGCGTCGGGCCCGCTCTACGGCACACTGCTGCGCCGCACCGGGAAGGCGCTCGGCGACGCGGCCGAGGTGAGCGAGGAGCAGTTCGCGCAGGCGCTGCGCGCGGGCGTGGAGGCGGTGATGCAGCTCGGCGGGGCGGCGCCCGGCGACAAGACGATGATCGACGCGCTGTCGCCCGCCCTGGACGCTCTCGACGACGGCTTCGGCGCGGCCCGCACCGCGGCCGAGCAGGGTGCCGAGGCGACGACGCCCTTGCAGGCCCGCAAGGGCAGGGCGAGCTACCTGGGCGAGCGCAGCATCGGGCACCAGGACCCGGGGGCCACCTCGGCGGCGCTGCTCGTCGCCGGGCTCGCGGAAGCCAATGGGGAGTAGGGGAGGGTGAGTTCGTGAGCGACGACAAGCCGGTCGGGATCGTCCTCGTGTCGCACAGCGCGCAAGTGGCCGCCTCGGTGGCCGAGTTGGCCCGAGGGCTCGCCGGCGGCGCGAGCGACGTGCCGGTCGCCCCGGCGGGCGGCACCGAGGCGGGCGGGCTGGGGACGAGCGCGGAGCTGATCTCGGCCGCCGCCGCCTCCGTGGACCGCGGGGCCGGGGTCGCCGTCATCACCGACCTCGGCAGCGCCGTGCTCACCGTGAAGACGCTGCTCGCCGAGGGCGACGAACTGCCCGACGGGACACGGCTCGTGGACGCGCCGTTCGTGGAGGGCGCGGTGGCCGCGGTCGTGACGGCGGCGACGGGAGCCGACCTCGACGCGGTGGAGGCGGCGGCCACCGAGGCGTACACCTACCGGAAGACGTGACGGAGGGTCAGGTATGGTCCTGCGGCGCGCTGTTGAGGGGCGAGCGGACGCAGGGTCTCGGCGTCGGTCTCGTCGCGGTCGCCCCGGTCACTCCCCCTCGCTCCGCCCCTCCGCCCCCTCGACGAACGCGCGCGCCAGCCGCTCCCCCACCTCGACGGCGGACGCGTGGCTCTCGATCGGGGTCGCCCGTGAGTCCTTGAAGACGATGTAGGTGACGCCGGACGCCACACCGCCGGTGCGCGGGTCGGGCGAGATGCCGAGCGCCTCGGCGGTGGCGTACGACGCCTCGCCGATGGTGTTGCTCGGGCCGACGTCGCCGACCACCGCGTACTGCACCCGGTCCTGGTGGACGACGGCCGCGACGGATCCTCCGGACACCCCGTGCGCGCGGTAGTCCCAGACGGCGCCGGCGGCGGGAACGACGATGAACGGCAGGGTCTCGGCGCTCAGATAGCGGCCGTCGGACTGCTGGTAGGCCGTGGTGGGCAGGAACGAGGGGTCGGTGGCGCTGTTGCAGCGGATGCCGGGGCGGCCGTCGCAGTCGATGTCCATGTCGGCCTTCCAGAACACCGCCCCGTCCGCACCGCAGACCGGGATCGTGGCGGCGGCGCCGGCGTCGCTGCGGTAGAGGCCGGCGGAGACGGGGGCGCAGTCGCGCACGTGGGCGAGCAGATCGGCGGCGGACACGGAGCCCTCGTACCGCCCGGCCGGCCTCCGGGGGACGTCGGAAGCCGGCCGGGCGGGGTCGGCGAGAGTGGCGGCCGGGGCCAGCAAGGCGAGGCCGGCCGCGGCCAGCGTCAGGGACGGGACGTGCACGTTGGGGGACCTTCGCGTGGGGGACGGGGGACGAACACCGAGCCCAATCTGAGGCCGACCGCACCTCCCGGCCATCCCGACACGCCCGTCCGGATCACGCGGCTCCCCGACACGCCGTCCGGATCGAGCGGCAACCCCGTCACCCCGTACGCATCGAGCGGCAACTATTGATGTGCTCACGCCGACGCGCCATATTGGTCCGGACCAATACAGCCGTCGGCCGGGCCGGGAGGCGAGTCGTGCGACGCGTCGTGCTGGGCGGGTGGGTGCTCGTGCTGTGCTGCGGGTGTGCGGGGGCGGGCGGTGGCGAGGGGCGTGCGCCGGGCGCGCCCACCGGGGTCACCGCGGAGGCCGGGAGCGCGACCAGCGTGCACGTGATGTGGAACGCCGTCTCCGCCGACCCGGCGGTCCGCGCGTACGAGGTCTACCGGGACGCCGTGAAGGTGGCCGAGGTGCCCGGCTCGACGCGCATGGCGGACGTCTCCCGCCTCGCGCCGTCGACGACGTACGTCTTCAGCGTGCGGGCCCGGGACGCCGAGGGACGGCTCGGACCGGCCGGCCGGGAGGTGCGGGCGACGACGCCGGCGGCGGTGGCGGCGGACCGCTCAGCCCCGGCCAGGCCCGGCGGCCTCGTCGGCCGGACCGTGGGGAGCCGCGCGGTCCAGCTGTCCTGGACGGCCTCCACCGACGACCGGGGGGTGGTGTCGTACGAGGTCCACCAGGGCGGCACGAAGATCCACAGCGTCGGCGGGAACCAGACGGCGACGGTCGTCACGGGGCTGCGGCCCGGCATGCGGTACTCCTTCACCGTCCGGGCGCGCGACGCGGCCGGCAACCTCTCCCCCGCCGGTCCGCCCGTGGTCCTCACCACCGCGCCGGGCGACGACGAGGGCCGGGACACCGCGCCCACCGGGTTCCGGGCCACGACCCGGCTCGCGGACGGGGCGTATCACCTGGACCTGTCCTGGACCGCGCCGCGCGTCGACGGCGTGGTCACGGAGTACGAGATCGAGCTCGACGGGAAGCCGGCCACCTCGCTGGTGTGGGGCGGGACGCCTCCGCGCGGCACGGCCGCCCACAGCCTCTACCTGGGGCGGGAGGCCGGGGTCGGTCACCGGGTGCGGCTGCGGGCGCGGCTGCCCGACGGGACCTGGGGCGCGTACTCGGCGGAGCGCACGGTGACGACCGGCGAGAACCGCGACACCGGTTCGTGACGGGGCGCACCCGGGGTGGGCCGTCCGGAGGATTCCGTCACCTGGCCGGGGGCCGCCGGGGTGCGCGCCGGGTCGGGGGCACGTTGGCTGCGTCTGAGGCAGCACGGGCGTACCCGATCCTCGGCGGCGCAAGGGATGTACCGCCAACCGTGCCGCCGCCGGAGGACATCCGATGCGCACTTCCCGCTTCCTCGTGCACGGCGGACTGACCGTGGCGGCCGCCGCCGCGCTCCCGCTCGCCGTGACCGTCCCACCCGCCGCCGCCCGTGTCTCGGGCATCTCCGTCAGCACGACCGGCTCCACGGTGTCCGTGGTGACCAGCGCGTGCACCCAGATCAACGGCAGCTGGGGCACCGCGGCGCTGCTCGGCAGCGGCCAGACGAGTTTCGCCCAGGGGCGCCAGGTGGCGCTGTCGGGCACCACCATCAGCCAGTCCGCCGCCTGGTCGGGCGTGAACCCGGGGACGTACACGGTCACCGTGGTGTGCGCCAGCGGCTCCACGGCGGGCACCCAGTCGGTGATCGTGTCCACCGCGTCCACCCCGACGATCTCCACCACGTCCTCGCCCTCGCGCGGCGTCATGGGCGGTACGGGCGGCACGGTACGGGACTTCGGCACGGTCACGCTGGTCGTGGGCGGCGCGCTGGTGGGCTCGGGCGTGATCGGCGCGGCCTGGTTCCTGCGCCGCCGCTCGAAGCCGTACCGGTTCTAGGCCGCCCGTACCCTCACACGTCGCCCGTACCTTCACAGGCCGCCCGTACCGGCCGTCGGCTCTACGGCGTGTGCTCCACCGGGCCCTGGATGTCCGGCAGTTGGTCCAGGGCCTCGGTGAGCCACTGGGTCCAGAAGGTCTCCAACTCGATGCCCGCGCGCAGGACCAGGTGCTGGAGCCTGACCTGCGCGCTGTCGTCGCCGGGCGGGAAGTCCCGCTTCTCGATCTCCTCGTACTCGGCCAACTGCCGTCGGTGCAGGTCGAGATGGCGGCGCAGGTCGGCTTCGAGGCCGGCGGTGCCGACGACGGCGGCGGCGCGCAGCCGCAGCAGCATGGCGTCGCGGTGCGGCTTGGGATCCTGCGCCGCGGCGGTCCACCGCGCCAGTTCGGCGCGGCCCGCGGGCAGGACCTCGTAGCTCTTGCGCTGCCCGCGGGCCGGCTGCTGCCCCGGCAGGGCGCGGATGTGGCCGTCGGCCTCCAGTTTTCCCAGCTCGCGGTAGATCTGCTGGTGCGTCGCCGACCAGAAGTAGCCGATCGACTTGTCGAAGCGGCGGGTCAGATCCAGCCCCGAAGAAGGCTTCTCCAGTAGGGCGGTGAGGATCGCGTGCGGGAGTGACATGGGGCCATCCTAGGGACGCGCCCGGCCGCTCTAGAGCGCCGCCGCCAGCTCGGTGCCCTGCTTGATCGCGCGCTTGGCGTCGAGCTCGGCCGCCACGTCGGCGCCGCCGATGAGGTGCGCGTTCACGCCGGCGGCGACCAGCTCCTCGTACAGGTCACGGCGGGGGTCCTGGCCGGTGCACAGCACGATGGTGTCGACCTCCAGGACGGTGCTCTCCTCGCCGACGGTGACATGGAGGCCGGCGTCGTCGATGCGGTCGTAGCGGACGCCGGGGACCATGGTGACGCCGCGGTGCTTGAGCTCGGCGCGGTGGATCCAGCCGGTGGTCTTGCCCAGGCCGGCGCCGACCTTGCTGGCCTTGCGCTGGAGGAGGTGGACCGTGCGGGGCGCGGTGGGCCGTTCGGGGGCGGCGAGGCCGCCGGGCGCCACGTAGTCCATGTCGACGCCCCAGTGGCGGAAGTAGGTCGCGGGGTCCTCGCTCGCCTTGTCGCCGCCGTCGGTGAGGAACTCCGCGACGTCGAAGCCGATGCCGCCGGCGCCGAGGATCGCGACGCGGTCGCCGACGGGCGCGCCGTCGCGCAGCACGTCCAGGTATCCGACGACGCTGGGGTGGTCGACGCCGGGGATCTCGGGGGTGCGGGGGGTGACGCCGGTGGCGACGACGACTTCCTCATAGTCCGTCAGATCGGCTGCGCCGACAGGGGTGTTGAGGCGTACGTCGACGCCGTGCGCGTCGAGCTGGTGGCGGAAGTAGCGTAGCGTCTCGTCGAACTCCTGCTTGCCGGGGACCCTGCGGGCCACGTTGAGCTGGCCGCCGATCCGGCTCGCCGCGTCGAACAGGGTGACCTCGTGGCCGCGTTGGGCCGCCGAGACCGCGCACGCCAGGCCCGCCGGGCCCGCGCCGACGACGGCGACGCGCTTGCGCCGTCGGGTCGGGGAGAGGATCAGCTCGGTCTCGTGGCAGGCGCGCGGGTTGACCAGGCAGGAGGTGATCTGCCCGCTGAACGTGTGGTCCAGGCAAGCCTGGTTGCAGCCGATGCAGGTGTTGATGGCCTCGGGGACGCCGGCGGCGGCCTTGTTGACGAAGTCGGGGTCGGCGAGCATCGGCCGGGCCATGGACACCATGTCGGCGCAGCCGTCGGCGAGCAACTGCTCGGCAAGTTCGGGGGTGTTGATGCGGTTGGTGGTGACGAGCGGGACCGACACCTCGCCCATGAGCCGCTGCGTCACCCAGGTGTAGGCGCCGCGCGGCACGGAGGTGGCGATGGTGGGGATACGGGCCTCGTGCCAGCCGATGCCGGTGTTGATGATGGTCGCGCCGGCGGCCTCGACGGCCTTGGCGAGGGTGACGACCTCCTCCAGCGTGGAGCCGCCGGGGACGAGGTCCAGCATGGACAGCCGGTAGACGACGATGAAGTCCTCGCCGACGGCCTCGCGGACCCGCCGGACGATCTCGACGGGGAAGCGCATGCGGTTCTCGTACGAGCCGCCCCAGCGGTCGGTGCGGCGGTTGGTCGGCGCGGCGATGAACTCGTTGATGAGGTAGCCCTCGGAGCCCATGATCTCGACGCCGTCGTAGCCGGCCCGTCGGGCGAGCCGGGCGGCGCGGGCGTAGTCGTCGATGGTGCGCTCGACGTCGGCGTCGGTCAGCTCGCGGGGCGGGAAGGGGCTGATCGGGGCCTGGAGGGGGCTCGGGGCGACGAGGTCGCGGTGGTAGGCGTAGCGGCCGAAGTGGAGGATCTGCATCGCGATGCGGCCGCCCTCGCGGTGCACGGCGTCGGTGATCTCCCGGTGCCGGTCGGCCTCGGCTTCGGTGGTGAGCTTCGCGCCGCCCTCGTAGGGGCGTCCCTCGTCGTTGGGGGCGATGCCGCCGGTGACGATCAGGCCCACTCCCCCGCGGGCGCGGGCGGCGTAGAACGCGGCCATGCGCTCGAAGCCGCGCTCGGCCTCCTCCAGGCCGACGTGCATCGAGCCCATCAGGACGCGGTTGGGCAGCGTGGTGAAGCCCAGGTCGAGCGGGCTGAGCAGGTGAGGGTAGCGACTCATGGCAGGCCTCCGTGCGCGGTGTCGTCCCCTCTGTTCTAGAGGACCGCGCACGGTTTATGCAACTAGTTGCACAATGAGGCCCGCATCATGTGCCGCAGGTCACCGGCGTACGGGTGGTCACCCGCCTCCGAGCGCTCACCTGCTTTCCAGCAGGACGTGCAGCTCGCGCTCCTGGTCCCCGGAGGCCGAGGACAGGTCGCGGACGCTGAACAGCGAGTCCAGCGTCGTACGGAGCCGCTCGATCGCCCAGTAACTGCCCTGCGCGTCGGCCTCGACCGACGAGGACAGCCGGGTCGGCACGGCGCAGTCCTGCGCGTCCGTGACCTCGAACGTGCCGAGCCAGACCATCGGGCGGGTCTCGTGGAGCTGCTCCGGGACGTCCTCGGCGCACCGGTCCGACTCGAAGCACGCGCACAGCGCGTCGAACACGACCCGGGCGTCCTCCTTGGTGCAGCCGCTGATCTCGACGGAGACGGACTCCTCGTGCAGTCGCTCACGATCCATCGTGGTCGCTCCTCTCATGACGGTGGCGCGGTAGCGCGAGTTCCCCGCCAACCGCGCCACATCCCAAGAAAAGCACCACTTTCGGGGCGCGGCCCCGTGGTCAGCCGCGGGTGAAGCGGTAGGTCTTGCTGTCGGTGAGCACGCAGAAGCCCGGCGAGAGGACGATCACGCGCAGGGTGCCGGTGCGGCGGTCCCAGTCGACGCCCTCCGTCTCGAACGAGCCCGAGCAGCCGCTGCGCAGAGGCAGCCGGCGCAGGGCGGTGACCCGGCCGGTCACGTCCGACGTGCCGTTCGGAGCCGCCGACAGGTCGATCTGGAGCAGCGGCTTGGTCATGCCGAAGAGGGTGCCCGCGGGATCGTCGGAGGAGCACAGCAGCGTGGTGGGGCCGGAGAAGTCGCAGCCCTGGACGTCGCGCACGGCGCGGTCGAGGCGGACGGTGGCCGCCTGCGGCAGGTTCGCCGAGGGCGAGGTGCTCGGGTTGACGCCGGGGGTCGGGAAGACGAGCAGCCGGGTCATGGTGCCCCACTCCCCCGCCAGCATCCACTGGCCGCCGGGCGCGACGGCCACCCAGGAGTTGTTCATGGCCTCGCCGGAGCTGAGCGTGTGCACGTACTCCGACCAGGCGCCGCCGGGGGCCTGCACGCGGAACATCTTCGCGCCGCCCGAGTCCCGCTGGTACGGCTCGATGTAGTGGCCGTCGTAGGAGGCGTCGGGGTCGCCGACGTGGTTCCAGCCACGCGTGCTCACGCCGATCGGGATGGTGCCGATGCCGGTGTAGCGGTTGGCGCTGTTCGCCGGGACCTCGACCGAGGTCAGGCCCTGGCTCTCGGTCAGCGGGTCGGCGCGGTCGGAGCCGACCTCGGTCCAGGTGTCGGCCGCCGCGGCGGGCGGGGCCGCGGAGAGGGCGGTGACCGTCGCGGTGGCCAGCGCGACGAAGGCGGCGCGGGCCACGCGGGCGGCACGGGCGGCACGGGCGGCACGGGCGGCACGGGCGGCACGGGCCGGGTGACGGCGTCTCCGGGCGGGGCGCAGGGGCATGGGTCTCCTCGATGGGGGGGTGGGTGCGCACTCGGCGGACAGTCTGGCCACAATCCGTGGTCATGTACAGACCAATCCGATGGACGGGTGCGGACGGTGAGGAGAACGGCGGGCGGGGCCGTACGGGAGGAGCATGGGAGACGGCGCCCGAGGCGTGGGAGAAATCGGTCGTGCGCGGTAGAACAGGGGAGTCGGCACGGGGGCGGCGTGCCGCGTGAACGAGCGGAGGCGGTGCGTGGCATGAGTGCAGCCGGAGCGGCGGCGCCCGAGGGCGGCGGCGGTCCCACCGGACCCAGCGGTCTCCTGGACGTGATCAACGTGGCGTCGGTGGTGCTCGACACCCAGGGCCACATCGTGCTGTGGAGCCCGCAGGCCGAAGATCTGTTCGGCTACCCGGCGCGGGAGGCGCTGGGGCGGTACGCCGCGCACGTCATGGTCCACGAACGCCACGTCGATCTCGTCGTGAAGCTGTTCTCCGACGTCATGGAGACCGGCCAGAGCTGGGCCGGGGCGTTCCCCGTCCGGCGCAAGGACGGCACCACGCTGCTGGTGGAGTTCCGCAACATGCGGCTCGTCGACGACGAGGGCGACGTCTACGCACTCGGTCTCGCCGCCGACCAGACGACGGTGCGCCGGCTGGAACGGGATGTGGCGCTCTCCACCCGGATGGTCACCCAGTCGCCCATCGGGCTCGCCGTGCTGGACACCGCACTGCGGTTCGTGTCGGTCAACCCCGCCCTGGAACGGATCAACGGCGTCCCTTCCGAGGACCACCTCGGCCGGACCGCCCGCGAGGTGCTCCCGCTGCTCGACGCCGACGGCGTGGAGGAGGCGGCGCGCCGGGTGCTGCGCACCGGGGTGCCGATCGTCGACCGCTCCACGGTCGGGCGCACTCCGGCCGACCCCGGGGAGGACCACGCCTGGTCGGTGTCGCTGTACCGCCTGGAGGACACCCGGGGCACCGTGCTGGGCGTCGCCGTGTCGGTCGTGGACGTCACCGAGCAGTACCGGGCGGGCGTGGAGGCGGAGACGGCGCGCCGGCGGCTGGCCCTGATCGCCGACGCCTCGGCACGTATCGGCACCACCCTCGACCTGGAGCGGACGGCCTGTGAACTGGCCGAGGTGGCGGTGCCGGAGCTGGCCGACATCGCCGCCGTGGACCTGCTCGACGCGGTGGTCGCGGGCCGGCGCAGCGGTCTGGGGCCCGCCGAGCCGGCCCTGATCCGCGTCCTGGCCGTGCGGGCCGCCGACGAGCCGGACACGCCGTGCGAGGGCGCTCCGCCCGGCCGGGTCGCCCGCTACGCGCCCGACCGGCTCGTCACGGAGTGTGTGCGCACGGGCCGCCCCGTGATGGTGGCCCAGGTCGAGGACGAGGACCTGGCGCGCATCGCTGAATCGCCGGAGGCGGCCGACGCGCTGGCCCGCGCCGGAGTGCACTCCTATCTCGCCGTGCCGCTGATCGCGCGCGGCGAGGTGCTGGGCGCGCTCGACCTCAAACGGACCCGCAACCCGGTGCCGTTCGGCCGGGACGACCTGCTGCTCGCCCGGGAGCTGGCCGCCCGCGCGGCCGTGCAGATCGACAACGCGCGCTGGTACCAGAACGCCCGCACCACGGCGCTCACCCTCCAGCGCAGCCTGCTGCCCAGCCACCCGCCGGTGACCGGCGGCCTGGAGGTCGCCTCCCGCTACCAGCCGGCCGGGGCCACCACCGAGGTGGGCGGCGACTGGTTCGACGTCATCCCGCTGGAGGGCGGCAAGACGGCGCTCGTCGTCGGCGACGTGATGGGCAGCGGCATCGACGCCGCCGCCACGATGGGCCGGCTGCGCACCGCGACGACCACCCTGGCGTCGCTCGACCTCGAACCCTCGGTGCTGCTGGAACACCTCGACCGCATCACCTCGGGCCTGGACCACTCCATCGCGACCTGTGTGTACGCCGTCCACGACCCCGGACTCGGACGGTGCCGGATCGCCAACGCCGGGCATCTGCCGCCCGCGCGCGTACGGCCCGGCAGCGCACCGGAGTTGCTCGACCTGCCCACCGGAGCGCCGCTGGGCGTGGGCGGGGTGGAGTTCTCCACCACCGACGTCGACTTCACACCCGGCGACCAACTCGTCTTCTACACGGACGGGTTGGTCGAGACGCGCCGGCACTCGCTCGACGAGCGCCTGGACGCGATGCTCGCCCTGCTCGACGGCCCGGTACGTCCGCTGGAGGCGCTGTGCGACCATCTGCTGCGCGCGCTGCACCATCCGGACAACCATGACGACGTGGCCCTGCTGGTGGCACGGGCCCTGGAGTGATCCGCGGCCGGTCGGGCGAGGTCAGGGGTTCCTGGTGCCTGCCACCACGTGGGCGTACAGCTCCTCGTCGACGGCCGGCCGGGTGGTCAGTCCGCCTTGGGTGAACGCCTCTATGGCCGCGGGCGCTTGGCGCTCGCTGGTCTCGACGAGGAGGCAGCCGCCCGGCGCGAGCCAGTCCCGTGCCCCGGCGGCGACCCGGCGCAGCACGTCGAGTCCGTCGGCGCCGCCGTCGAGGGCGGACAGCGGTTCGTGGTCGCGTGCCTCCGCGGGCAGCAGGGAGACCTCGCCGGTGGGGACGTAGGGCACGTTGGCGGCCAGGACGTCCACCCGGCCGCGCAGTTGGGCGGGCAGCGCCTCGAACAGGTCGCCCTCGTGGACCTGTCCGCCGTGCGCGGCGAGGTTACGGCGGGCGCAGCGCACCGCCGCCGGGTCCAAGTCCGCGGCGTGCAGCTCGACTTGGCCCAGCGCGGCGGCGAGGGCCACGCCGACCGCGCCGGTGCCGCAGCACAGGTCGACGACGACGCGGGCCCGCGGGGCCTGGGCGAGGGCCTCGGCGACGAGGAACTCGGTGCGGCGGCGGGGCACGAAGACACCCGGCTCGACGACGACCCGACGGCCGTAGAACTCCGCCCAGCCGACGACGACTTCGAGGGGGTGGCCGGCGGCCCGGCGCTCCACCATTGCGGTGAGCTCGTCCGGGGTGCGGGCGGCGGCGAGGATCAACTCCGCCTCGTCCTCTGCGAATACGCACCCGGCGGCGCGCAGGGCGGCGACGACGGCGTCACGGGACAGGGCAACGGAAGGAGACGGGGACGACGTGCGGGGAACTGGGGCCATGGAAGCCGAGAGCCTTTCGGGGAGCCGAAGGGTGCTCTCGCGGTCGCCTACCGGCGGCGGTCCGCGCCGTCCTGAGGTGAGAGCACCCGACCTGACACAGCGGTAATGGGTCTCACCTCCTCGGTCGTTCGGGGCCGGGAACCTCCGCGGCCGACGGTCACCCTACCCGAACCTCCGCTCGGACGAGCCGTTCGGGGGGCGACCTGAAGTTGTACCGTACAACTATGAGTGCGAGGGAGGACGAGGGAGGTCCGGGGCCGGTGGAGACGACGGAGGCCGTGGAGACGATCCAGCGTGAGATGACGGTGTTCGCGCGGCGCGCCCGTGCGGCGGCGGGGCGGCTGCACCCCGAGTTGTCGCTGGTGTCGTACACGCTGCTCGGCCATCTGGAGGAGTTGGAGGAGCGGGACCGGGGTGGGGAGGAAGGCGGGCGCGGGGAGGGCGGCGGCTGCCGGGCCACCGACCTCGCCGCGCACTACGCGCTGGACAAGTCCACCGTCAGCCGCCAGGTCTCCGCGCTGGAGCGGGCCGCCCTGATCGAACGCCGTCAGGCTCCGGACGACCACCGCGTCATGCTGCTCCGACTCACCGACGCCGGCCGGCGCATCCTCGCCCAGGTCACCGGGAGCCGCCGCACCGCGTTCCGGGAGCGGCTGGCGGGGTGGCCGGCGGAGGATCTGGAGCGGTTCGCGGAGTATCTCGCCCGGTACAACGCGGTGGCGACGGCACCGGATTGGCCGCCGCCCTCGCCCCCGTCCCCGCCCTCGCCCCCGTCCGGCGCTTCTGCCGAGTGAACGTCGGCCGTCACGCCACCGGCGTCGCCTCCCGCTCCGGCACCCGTGCCGCCAGGAACGCGGTCCTGCGGCGCAGACGGAAGCCCAGGGACTCGTAGAGGCGGATCGCGTTGACGTTGGCGGCGCTGGTGTGGAGGAACGGGGTCTCGCCGCGTTCCCTGATGCCGTGGGCGACGGCGAGGATCAGCCGGGTGGCGAGGCCCTCGCCGCGGACGGCGGGGTCGGTGCAGACCGCGCTGATCTCGGTCCAGCCCGGCGGGTGGAGCCGCTCCCCCGCCATGGCGACGAGGGCGCCGCCGCGGCGGATGCCGAGGTAGGTGCCGAGTTCGATGGTCCGCTGCTCGAAGGGGCCGGGCTGGGTGCGGGCGACAAGGTCGAGCATCTCAGGTACGTCGGCGGGGCCGAGGCGGACCGCTTCCGCGTCGGGTGCGGCGGCGAGCCCGTCGTCGACGAACTGCACGCCCTCGACGCGCTGGGTGATCTCCCAGCCGGCCGGGACCTGACCCCGGAAGCCGGGCAGCGGGACCTCGGCCCCGGGCCCGGCGAGCGCGGCGAGGTCCGCCCAGTCGTCGGCGTCCGGCTCTTCGGGCAGGGCCAGCCAGGGCGACACGTCGACGGGGTACCGCAGCACCCGCCCCCGCCCCTCGGCGAACCGAGCGTGCGGCCCGGTGAGGGAGGCGAGCGCGGGGTTGTCGAGAACGTGCGCGTCACCGACAGCGCGCGGGATACCGAGAGCTCGCGCATCGCCCGCAGCGTGCGGGTTACCCAGAGCTTGCGCATCGCCGTGAGCTTTCGCGCTGCCGGGAGCGTGCGCGTCGCCGAGAAGGGGTGCGCCGTCCGGAAGGCGCACATTGTCGAGTGAGCGCGCGTTGTCGAGAGGGCGCGGAGAGCCGCCGCCCCCGACCGCCGCGCGGCGCACGGCGCCACCCGCGAGCACGGGCCCGGCATCGACGCCGACCCCGGCACCGGCCCCGACCGCCGAGCCCCCATCGCCCGCCACCCCGGACCGGGCCTCGGGCGCGACGATCCCGGCCCCTCCGTCAGCCCCGCCCCCGGCCACGACCCCGCGCCCAGCCGCAGACTCCTCGCCGACCACGACACCTCCAGCCACAGCACCGGCACCGGCCTCGTCAGCCGACCCAGGACCCGCCCAGACCCCCTGCTCGTTCTCCCCGTAACTCATATCCCCACCCCGCTCTCGATCTCGATCACGACCTTGCCCAGGGCGTGGCCGTTCTCCACCTCTCGTAGGGCCTCGGCTGCCTGTGTGAGGGGGTAGGTGCGGGTGACGTGGGGGGCGAGGGCGCCCTTGGCCACGAGGTCGGCCACCGCTCGTAGGACCGCCGCGTCGCGGGCGCGGACGACCCGGGCACCGCCTAGGCGTTCGACCTCCTCGGCCGGGGCGCCGGCGGTGATCAGCTTGGTGCGGTCGGTCACCAGGGCCGCCGCCTCCCGGAGGACCTCGCCGCCGACGAGGTCGTAGACGCCGTCGACGCCGTCCGGGGCGGCCGTCCGGGCGCGCTCGGCCCAGCCGGGGCCGGAGGGGACGTGCACGACGCCGAACGATTCGAGGAGTTCCCGCTTGCCCTCGCTCGCGACGCCGACGACGCGCAGCCCGGCGGCACGGGCGATCTGCGCCACCGCCACCCCGACCCCGCCGCCCGCACCGGTGACCAGCAGCGTCGCCCCGGCGGGCAGGCCGATCTGGCGGACGCCGTCGTAGGCGGTCGCGGCGGCCACCGGCAGGGTCGCCGCGTCCACGAAGGTCACGCCGGCCGGCTTGTGCGCGGTGATGCCGGCCGCCAGCAGGGCGTACTCGGCGTAGCCGCCGGCGACGGCGGTGCCGAACACCTCGTCGCCGGGCGCGAAGCCGATGACGCCCTCGCCGGTCGCCTCGACGACGCCGGCGACCTCGTTGCCCAGCACGGAGGGGAAGACGCGCTCACCGCTCTCGCCGGGCCGCACGTAGCCCGTGCGCTGTTTCCAGTCGACGGGGTTGACGCCCGCCGCCCGCACGGCGACGAGCACCTCGCCGGGGCCGGGCACAGGCCGGTCGACGTCGACGAACGCCTCGGTCTCCGGGCCGCCGTACCGCGTGAAGACGTACGCCTTCGGCATTGCTCCCACTCTCCTTCGCTGCCACCGGACCGCCGGCCACCGCTGGTTCCGGAACGACACGTGCAAGGGAGATCGCCGGGCCGCTATTCCCACCTCTCGGGAGTGTTCATACGGGCTTAACGATCGAGCGGGCGGCCTCCCGCGCGGACGCGGTCGGCCGGCCCGTACGGTTGACGGTGCAACCACCCGTCACCTCACGCTGGACCCATATGAACGTCACCCGAGGCTTCGCCGGACGCCCGCGCGTCCACAATCCGGGGCTGCCGCCCGGCCAGTACGACGCGGGCGAGGACTGGCCCGTGCTGTCCGCCGAGGTCACGCCCGACCTCGCGCCCGCCGACTGGACCTTCCGGATCGACGGGCTGGTGGACGAGCCCCGCGACTGGAACTGGGAGCAGGCGCACGAACTGCCCGCCTCCGCCTACGCGGGCGACATCCACTGTGTGACCGGCTGGTCCAAGTTCGGGGTCCGGTTCGGGGGCGTGTCGCTGGACGCCTTCCTGGACGCCGTCCGGCCGCAGGCGAAGGCGACGCACGCCGTGGCCTACTCGCACACCGGCTACACCGCCGACCTGCCGCTCGCGGACCTGACCGGCGGCCGGGCGTGGATCGCCTTCACCTACGGCGGCGAGCCGCTCGCCCCGGAGCACGGCGGCCCGGCGCGGCTGCTCGTGCCTCACCTGTACTTCTGGAAGAGCGCCAAGTGGGTCGCCGGCCTGCGGCTGCTCGACCATGACGAGCCCGGGTTCTGGGAGCAGAACGGCTACCACGCGCGCGGCAACCCCTGGAAGGAGCAGCGGTACTCCGGTGACTGAGACCTTCGCTCCCCCGACCCGGTTCGCCGTGCCGGGCCGTATCGCCGTGAGCGGCCGGGCGGCGGCGGTGTGGCAGACGGCGACGCTCACCGGGATCCGCCGCGAGACGCCGTACGCGTCCACGTTCCGGTTCGCGGTGCCCGACTGGTCGGGGCATCTGCCGGGCCAGCACCTGGCGCTGCGGCTCAGGGCCGGCGACGGGTACACCGCCCAGCGGCACTACTCGATCGCCTCCGCCCCCGACGACTCGGGGCACATCGAGCTGACCTTGGACCATGTGATCGGCGGCGAGGTCTCCGGCTGGTTCCACACCGTCGCCGAGCCCGGTGACGTGGTCGAGGTGCGCGGCCCGCTCAGCGGCTTCTTCGCCTGGCCCGGCGACCGGCCCGCGCTGCTGATCGGCGCGGGCTCCGGGGTCGTACCGCTGATGTCGATGGTGCGCCACCGCCGGGCCCGGGGGCTGTCGGTGCCGCTGCGGCTGCTGGTGTCCGCCCGCAGCCCCGAGGAGCTGATCTACGCGGACGAGTACGGCGCGGAGACCACGCCCGTGTTCACGCGCAGCGCGCCGGAGGGCGGGCCGGTGGGCCGGCTCTCCGCCGCTCACCTGGCGCCCCTGCTCGCCGGGGAGTCGGCGCCGGCGGGCGGCTGGGAGGCTTACGTGTGCGGCTCCAACGGGTTCGCCGAGCACGCGTCGCGGCTGCTGGTCGCGGCGGGAGTGCCGGTGGACCGGATCCGGGTCGAGCGGTTCGGCTGAACGGTCGAAGCCGTCAGCGGTGAGCGATCTTCGCGTGACTGGGTATCTCCTTTTTGTGGGCACTCGTCCGCGTGACGGCGAGGAGGTCGACATGCGAACCGGGGTGCGCGGCTGGCGCTGGCGGAAGAACCCGCTGCGACGCCGGTCGGACGTGGTGGAGGCCTGGACGGCGCTGGTCGTCGCCGTCCTGCTGCTGGTCGCCGCGCCCCTGGCCGGGGCGTTCGTCGGCCGGTGGGCGCACGACGACGCACGGGCGGAGGCCGCCGAGCAGCGGGCCGCACGGCAGCTGGTGCGGGCGCAGGTGGTGAGCCGGCCGCCCGAGACGCTGCCGACGGCGGAGGGCGTCCGGGAGCACGCCTACCGGGTGAAGGTGCGCTGGACGGAGCCCGGTGAGGGCGCGCGGACGGCCACGGCGCGGGTGCCGGCCGGCACGGAGCGCGGGGACACCGTCGACGTGTGGTTCGACGCGCGGGGGCGCAGCGTCGCCCCGCCGCCGGACGGCGCGACGGTGTGGCAGCACACCCTCACGCTGGGCGTGTGCACGGCGGGCGGCGCTGCCGCGACGGTGCTGCTCGGGCACGCCGTCGTCCGCCGGGTGGCGCTGCACCGCCGGCTGGACGAGTGGGGCCGGGAGTGGGCGCGCACGGGTCCCGAGTGGAGCAGGCGCAGCGCCTGAGGGGCGGCCGGTGGCGGCGGGGGCGTCGCCGGACAACGGTCTGGCCAGCGGTCCCGCACGCACGTACGGTGTGATCATTCGTTCGGCCACTTAACAAAAGGCGGTTGTTCATGCCCCTGTTCGACCTGTCCCTGGAGGAGCTGCACGAGTACCGCAGCGCGTCCGCCGAGCCGCAGGACTTCGACGCGTTCTGGTCGAAGACCCTCCAGGAGGCCCGCGAGCACGACCTGGACGTCCGTTTCGAGCCGGTCGACACGGGGCTGTCCACGGTCTCGGTGCACGACGTCACGTTCGCGGGGTTCGGCGGTCACCCGGTCAAGGGCTGGCTGACGCTGCCGGCGGGCGCGGCGGAACCGCTGCCGCTGGTCGTGGAGTTCGTCGGCTACGGCGGGGGGCGCGGTCTGCCGCACCAGCACCTGCTGTGGGCGTCGACGGGGCGGGCGCACTTCATCATGGACACCCGCGGACAGGGCAGCGCGTGGGGCGGCGGGGGCGGCACCGCCGACCCGGTGGGCGGCGCGCCGTCGTACCCGGGGTTCATGACCCGTGGCGTGGACGCGCCCGAACACTACTACTACCGCCGGGTGTTCACGGACGCGGTGCGCGCCGTGGAGGCGGCCCGTTCGCATCCGCTGGCCGACCCGACGCGAACGACGGTGCTCGGCGCGAGCCAGGGCGGCGGCATCTCGATCGCGGTGGGCGCCCTGGTGCCGGACCTGGCGGCGGTCGCGCCAGACGTGCCGTTCCTGTGCGACTTCCCGCGCGCGACGACGCTGACGGACCGTCACCCGTACCGTGAGATAGGCCTGTTCCTCAAGACGCACCGGGGCCGCACGCAGGACGTGCTGCGGACCCTGTCGTACTTCGACGGCGTCCACTTCGCCGCCCGCGCCTCGACGCCCGCCCTCTTCTCGGCGGCGTTGGAGGACCAGACGTGCCCGCCGTCGACGGTGTTCGCCGCGTTCAACGCGTGGGCGCACGAGGACAAGGCGATCGAGGTGTACGACTTCAACGACCATGAGGGCGGCGGCCCTTACCAGGAGGCGGCGAAGCTGCGCTGGCTGCGGTCGTACGCCTGAGACGCCCCCGGGGGCCTTCGCCGCCCTTCCGTGCTGTCCGACCAGTCGGTATGTTCGGGGTGCCCGGGCCGCGGCGTCGCGGTCCGGGGTTCCGGCGGATCACGGAGGGCCCATGTCCGAGCAGGTGCCGCAGGTGCACGGCCATTGCGACGAGCGGTTCACGGCGGTACGCGCCGCGTTCGAGGAGAACTTCCGCGAACGCGACGAACTGGGGGCCGCGGTGAGCGTCTTCGTCGACGGGACGCCCGTGGTGGACCTGTGGGGCGGCTGGGCCGACGCGGCGCGCACGCGCGCGTGGGAGCGGGACACGCTGGTCAACGTGTGGTCGACGTCGAAGGGGCCGACGGCGCTGTGCGCGCACATCCTCGCCGACCGGGGGCTGCTCGACCTGGACGCGCCGGTGGCGGCGTACTGGCCCGAGTTCGCCGCGGCGGGCAAGGAGGGGGTCCTCGTGCGGCATCTGCTGTCCCATCGCGCGGGGCTTTCGGGGTTGCGCGAGCCGCACACGCTGGAGCAGCTGTACGACTGGGAGCTGACCGTGGCCCGTCTCGCGGCGACCGAGCCGTGGTGGGAGCCGGGCACCCGGTCCGGCTATCACGCCCTGACGTACGGCTTCCTGGTCGGGGAGGTCGTGCGGCGGGTGTCGGGGCTGCTGCCGGGCGCGTTCCTGGAGCGGGAGGTGACGGGGCCGCTCGGCATCGACTTCACGATCGGGCTGCCGGAGAAGGAGGCCGGCCGGGCCGCCGAGCTGGTGCATCCGCCTGCCGCCACGAGCAGTGAACAGGCCGCCGTCTTCAGCCAGTTGGCGCCCGCGGCGCTCGCCGCCCTGACGAACCCCATGGCGGGCGCCCGGGAGGCGAACACGCCGCAGTGGCGGGCCGCCGAGATCCCGGCGGCGAACGGTCATGGCACCGCGCGGGCCGTCGCCGCGCTCTACGGCGTGTTCGCCGGCCGGGGCACGCACGACGGCCGCCGGGTGCTGTCCCCGGACGCCGCCGAGCGGGTCCGCGAGGGGCAGGGCGGCTGCCGGGACCTGGTGCTGGGCGCCGGCTTCGCGCACGAGACGGAGATCGGGCTCGGGCTGTGGCTCAGCGGGCCGAACGGCTCGTACGGGCCCAATCCGCGGGCGTTCGGGCACGACGGCTTCGGCGGCTCCTGCGGCCTCGCCGACCCGGACGCCGGGACGTCCGGGGTCTCGATGGGCTACGTCATGAACCGCATGGGCCCGCACATCGCGGACGACCCGCGCAAGACGGCGCTGGTGGCCGCGGTGTACAGCGCGCTGTGAGGGGACGGCCGACTGTGCGCTGTGAGGGGGCGCCCGGCCGTGCGCTGTGACGGGGAGCCCGGCCGTGCACTGTGAGTCGATCGCCGTGCACTCTCGGTCGGTCCGCGCGCCGCGTCCGCTGCCAGCATCGGGCCATGACCACGCATGACATACAGCAGATTGAGGCCGCCAACGCCACCGACCGGATCCCGGTCGTCTTCGTGCACGGACTGTGGCTGCTGCCGAGCAGTTGGGACCGCTGGGCGGCCCACTTCGAGCAGGCCGGGTACGCACCGGTCCAGCTGTCCTGGCCGGACGACCCGGAGACGGTGGAGGAGGCCAACGAGCACCCCGAGGTCTTCGCGGGCAAGACGGTCGGCCAGGTGGCCGACCACCTCCAGGCGCTCATCGCCACGCTCGCGCGCAAGCCGGTGCTCGTCGGACACTCCTTCGGCGGGCTGCTCGCCCAGATCCTGGCCGGACGCGGACTGTCCGCCGCGTCGGTCGCGATCGACCCCGCGCCGTTCCGGGGCGTGCTGCCGCTGCCCGTCTCCTCGCTGCGCGCGGCGGCGCCCGTGCTGACCAACCCCGCAAACCGGCACCGGGCCGTCCCGCTCACCTTCGACCAGTTCCGCTACTCCTTCGCCAACGCGGTGAGCGCCGAGGAGGCGAAGGAGCTGTACGAGACCTTCGCGGTGCCCGCGCCGGGCGCTCCGCTGTTCCAGGCGGCGACGGCGAACCTCAACCCGTGGACGGAGGCGAAGGTCGACACGGAGAACCCGGACCGCGGCCCGCTGCTGATCATCTCGGGCGAGAAGGACCACACGGTGCCGTGGGCGCTGTCCCACGCCTCCTTCAAGCGGCAGCAGCACAACCCGGGGGTCACCGAGATCGTGGAGATCAAGGACCGCGGGCACGCGCTGACCATCGACCACGGCTGGCAGGAGGTCGCGGACACCGCCCTGTCGTTCGTACGGCGCTTCTGCTGAGCCGCGGAGTCGCCTCAGCCCGCCCGGCGCGCCTCGACCAGCCGCACGCGTGGACTTCCGTCGCCCCTCGTCCCGAACTCGGGCAGGGCGCGGAGGTCCACGCGGAACCCGGCGCGCTCCAATTCCCTTCGCACCTCGCTCAGTCGGAACGCCCGGTAGTACATGACGAACGGCGGCCGCCACACGGCGTTGCGCGCCCGCATCACGGCGTCGAAGCCGAGGAGCATCCAGAAGGCCCGGGAGGTCGCGCGGGGCGGGGCGACGACGGGGAACGCGAAGCGGCCGCCGGGCCGCAGCACACCGTGCACCTGCCGGAAGAGGCCGGGCAGTTCACGGGGCAGGAAGTGCCCGAACGCACCGAAGCTGACGACGAGGTCGAAGGCGGCGGTGAAGGGCAGCGCGCGGGCGTCCGCACGCACCCAGGACACCCGCGCCGATGCCGTCGGTTGCGGCTTCACCCGCTCGCGGGCCACGTCGAGCATGCCCGCGCTGAAGTCGACGCCGGTGACGCTGCGCCGGCACACCGACGTCAGGACGTCGACGCCCGCGCCCGTGCCGCAGCACAGGTCCAGGCCGTCGTCGTGGGGTCCGGTGCGGCGCAGGGCCGAACTCACCGCGGCCAGCACGGAGTCGGGCGTGCGGAAGGGCGTGTGGTCGAACTTCGGCGCGAGCAGGTCGTAGCCGTGCTCGACGGACGACAGTGCCTGGACGGCGAGTTCGCGCAGCGTGGGGCCTTCGGGGCTGAACATCGGCGTCAGCCTATCCGCGCCGGGTGAGCGGGGCACGGCGCTTCAGCAGGGTGAGGACGCGCTCGCACCAGCGCAGGTTCTCCTCCTCGAAGGCGATGCCGGCCATCAACGTCAGGTAGGGGCCGATCCGCTCGGCCTCGGCCAGGTGGACGTCCTCGGTGCGCCCGTCCAGCAGGCGTTCGCGGACGCGCTCGTAGCGGGCGAGTTTGCCGCGCGCCCAGGACATGCGCTCCTCGATCTGCGCGCGGGTCGCCTCGGGGTCCGCGCCGTCCATCGCCTGGATCTTGATGAGGAGTTCGTCGCGGATGGCGGTGGGGCGGCGGGGCGGGGCGGCGGCGAAGGCGCGCAGGTCCGCGCGGCCGGTCTCGGTGAGCGTGAACATCCGCTTGTTCGGCCGGCGTTCCTGCTCCACGACCCGCGCCGCGATCAGGCCGTCCTGCGCGAGGCGCTCCAGCTCGCGGTAGAGCTGCTGCGGAGTCGCGGGCCAGAAGTTCGCGAGGGAGACGTCGAAGACCTTGGACAGCTCGTAGCCCGAGGCCTCGCCCTCCAGGAGGGCGGCCAGGACGGCGTACTTGAGGGACATGTGGACAGCGTACGGGCCGGTGATTACTCTCTTCAGCACCTATTCAATAAATTGACTATGAGGTGATCCGATGCGCGCCTTCCGTGAGGCGGTCGAGGCCGGCGATATCGACGCGGTGGAGGCCCTGCTGGCCGAGGACGTGGTGTTCACCAGTCCCGTCGTCTTCAAGTCGTACCCGGGCAAGGCGATCACCACGGCGATCCTGCGGGCCGTGTCGCAGGTCTTCGAGGACTTCCGGTACGAGAAGGAGCTGGCCGGGGCGGACGGCCGGGACAGCGCCCTGGTGTTCGCGGCGCGGGTCGGCGACCGGGAGCTGAGCGGCTGCGACTTCATCCACGTCGACGAGAACGGCCTCATCGACGAACTGACCGTGATGGTGCGGCCGTTGTCGGGCGCGCAGGCGCTGGCCGCGGCGATGGGCGCGCGGTTCGACGAGATCCTGAAGGAGGCCGAGGCGCGGACCGTGTGAACTGCCGCGCGCCTCACGGCGATCAGAGCGCGTCAGCCGCCGAGTTCCTCCAGGGTGGCCCTGGTGTCCGTCTTGAGCCAGCCGACCACCTCGTCGAGCTCAGGCGGGTCCTTGTCCTCGTCGTACGAGGAGAGGTAGATGCTGTAACTCATCTCGTACGTCACCCAGCCGTCCCGGACGGCGAGGGTGGCGTCCATCGAGCCGCTGGAGGAGCTGCCGGTGGTGTCCTTGCTGACGAGGTAGGCCTCGTCACCGATGCCGGTGACGCTGTCCACGTCGTAACCGGTGCGGCCCTCCGCGTAGTTCTTCCAGCGGGCGGTGAACTCGGGCCCCGGGTCGGTCTTCTTGTGCAGCTCCAGCCGGATGGAGAGGTAGGCGTCCGTGTACGTGGAGCCGGACTTCTTGAGGCTGACGCTGCAATAGCTGTCGTCGAGGGCCGGGTCCTCCAGCTCGTTGTGGGTCGGGGTGCCGGCGTCTCCGGTGTACTCCGCCTCGAACGACGAGTAGTCGGCGCCGGTGCAGAGGTTCGCGGGCGCGGTGTAGCCCCGCAGGACCGGCTCGTCCTGGTCGCCCCACAGGAGGAACACCCCCGCCGCCCAGGCCGCGGAGGCGACGACCGCGCCGACGACGGCCCACAGGACCGCCCGCCCGGCGCCGCCCCGCCCACCGCCGGAGGGCGGGGCGGGCGCGGGACCGTAGGGGTTCTGCTGAAGGTAGGGATTGCCCGGCTGCGGCTGCGGCTGCGAGGGCAGACCGGCCAGCGTCGGCTGGTGATAGAAGCCCGGCTGACCCGGCTGAGCGCCGGGGGCGGGAGCGGGCTGAGGCTGCCCCGCCGCCGCGCCCGGTCCCGGCGACTGCGGATGCGGGTACGCGCTCGGCTGCGCGGGCGCGTCGGACGGCTGTTCCGGCTGCTGCGGAGGCTGCGGCGGCGACGTGGACATGACGTGACGATACCCATCGATGGCGGTCAAGTCCCTTGTCGTCACGGATCGTTATGGTCTGGGGACATCTGCCGAGGAACCAGTGATCACCGTTCCGCTCGCCGCGGTCACGAGCCCTGTGCTACGCTGATGCTGGCATTCGTGTAAGTCGTCTCTTCGACGCCGATGCCGGTCTCACTCTCTCTCGCCGGTTCCGCCGCCGTTTCCCGGCCGGTCGGAGCGTCGGCTTTCTCGCACCAACTCCTCGTGAGCAGGCTCTTGTGCCCTGCCCGAGGCGGGCGTTCTCGCCGTCGGAGGCGTGGGGGCATCACCCCTCCCCTCGCGGCTTCTCCCCCCTTCTCTTCCTTCTCTTCGCTCTTCGCATGCCTCATGCCTCATGCCTCCCGTCCTCGAAAGGACCCCGCACCATGACCACCACACTCGAACACCCCCCTGTCCGCAGCCAGTCCCCGGTCCAGCTCGTCAGCGGCGTCCTCGACATCGACGGGCACGGGAAGGGGCACCTGCGCGGCGAAGACCTCCTGCCCTCCCCCGCCGACCTCCCGGTCCCGCCCGCGCTGATCCGCCGACTGGGCCTGCGCAAGGGCGACTTCGTCGAGGGGACGCGGAACGACTCGCGTACGCTCACCGACGTCGCACGGATCAACGGCCGTACGCCGCAAGAGACGCGCGACCGCCGGAAGTTCGCCGACCTCACCCCGCTGCACCCGCACGAGCGGCTGCGTCTCGAGCACCCGGCGGCGGGGCTCGCCGGGCGGGTCGCCGACCTGATCGCCCCCGTCGGGAAGGGCCAGCGCGGGCTGATCGTCGCGCCGCCCAAGACCGGCAAGACCGTGCTGCTCCAGCAGCTCGCCGCCGCCGTGGCCGGCAACCACCCCGAGGCACGGCTGATGGTGGTGCTGCTTGACGAGCGTCCCGAGGAGGTCACCGACATGCGGCGCTCCGTGCGCGGCGAGGTCCACGCCTCCACGTTCGACCGGACCCCCAAGCAGCACATCGCCCTTGCCGAACTGGTCGTCGAGCGGGCCAAGCGGCTCGTCGAGGCCGGTGAGGACGTCGTGATCCTGCTCGACTCGCTGACCCGGCTGTGCCGGGCCCACAACAACGCGGCCGGCGCCGGGGGCCGCACCCTCAGCGGCGGTGTCGACGCGACCGCGCTCATCGGCCCCAAGCGTTTCTTCGGCGCGGCGCGGGCCGCCGAGGAGGGCGGCTCGCTCACGATCCTCGCCACCGCCCTGGTGGAAACCGGCTCCCGCGCCGACGACTTCTACTTCGAGGAGCTGAAGAGCACCGGCAACATGGAGCTCCGCCTCGACCGCGAACCGGCCTCCCGCCGCCTCTTCCCCGCCGTCGACGTCGACGGATCCGGCACCCGCCGGGAGGAACTCCTCTTCCCTCAGGGCGAGTTGACCGCCGTGCGCGGTCTGCGCCGGGCCCTGCGGACGCGGGACGGCCACGCGAACCTGGAGACGCTCCTCCAGCGGATGCGCGAGACCCCGGACAACGCGACGTTCCTGCGCCGCATCCAGCCCACGCTGCCCACGGGCTGACCTCGCGGACGGCCGCCCCTCCCGGACGGGCGGACGTGCGGCATCCGGGTGCTCCGCGCCGATGTCCGGCACGGGCAGCGCCGGGAACCACGGCGGAGTTCCTAATTTGATCGTATGACGATCGGATTCTCCTCTCGGGCTGTCGCGCAGACGTGCGCGATCTGTGTGGCGAGCGTGCTGGCCCTCGGACCCACCTCCGTCGCCGGCCCCGCCGAGCGCGCCGCCGTCGCCTCCCCCGCCGAGCCGGACCCCGCCGAGCCGGACCCCGCTCCGCGCGGCGGAGCGCGGGCCACCGCGCCGCGGCCGTCCCTGCTGTACCGCTCCGGCACGCAGGTCAGGCCCCGCCCCGGAGCGCCGGAGGTGCCCGACGTCTCCGCGCTGTCCTGGGTGGTGGCCGACGCCCGCTCCGGCGATGTGCTCGCCGCGTCGAACGCGCACCGCAGGCTGCCGCCCGCCAGCACCCTCAAGACCCTGTTCGCGCTCACCGTGCTGCCCGTCCTGCCCGGCGGGATCCGGCACCGGGTCACCGAGGAGGAACTCGCCGGGATCGGGGCCGGCAGCAGTCTCGTGGGCGTCGCCGAGGGGCGGACGTACTCGGTGGCCGACCTCTGGCGCGGGGTGTTCCTCAGCTCCGGCAACGACGCCGTGCACGTCCTGGCCGCGCTCAACGGCGGCTGGCGCACCACGGCCGCCCTGATGCAGGCCAAGGCGCGGTCGCTGGGCGCCCTGGACACGCACGTGGTGTCGCCCGACGGGTACGACGCGCCCGGCCAGGTGTCCTCGGCGTACGACCTGGCGGTGTTCGGGCGGGCGGGGCTGCGCAACGCCGACTTCGCGCGCCACTGCGCCACCGTGCAGGCGCGGTTCCCCGGGCGCGACGGCTGGCGGTTCAGGATCGTCAACACCAACCGGCTGCTGAGCGGCGAGGACGGCGTCGAGCCGTACCAGGGGCTGATCGGCGTCAAGAACGGCTACACCACCGAGGCCGGGCACACGCTCGTCGCCGCCGCCCGCCGCGGCGGGCGCACCCTCGTGGTGACGGTGATGAACCCTCAGTCGGGCGGCGCCTACGCCGTCTACGGGGAGGCGCGCGAGCTGCTGGACTGGGGGTTCGACGCGGCCGGGCGGCTCGAACCGGTGGGCTCGCTGGACGGGCTGCGCGAGCGGCGGCGTCCGGCGTCGGGGCCCGAGGTGGCGCCGGTGACGGCGGCGGCCGCCTCCCCCGGCGGCCCCGGCTGGGCGGACGCCGCCCTGATCACGGGCGCGGCCCTCGTCGGCGCGGCGGCCGTGGCGCTGGCGCTGCGGCCGAGGAGGCGACGCACGCCGTCGGGAGCGTGACCCGCCGGCAGCCCCACGAGCAGGCCGAGCGTGATCCAGGTGTACAGGTTGCCGCCGAGGAAGCCGTCGACGCCGGACGCGTCGTCGAACCACAGCCACACCACGCTCGTGCACAGCACCGCGTACAGCGCGGCGGCCACGCGTGCGTGCCCGGCGCGGAGCAGCACCGCGAAGGACGGCAGCAGCCAGACCAGGTGGTGCACCCAGGTGATGGGGCTGACCAGGCAGGCCGTCAGACCGGTCAGGGCGAAGGCCGCCGGCCAGTCCCCGTCGGCCGCCGCCCGCCGCGACCGCCACGCCCACACGCACAGCACCAGCGCCGCCAGCGCCGCCCACACCGGCCGGCTCTCCACGCCGAGCCGGGCCAGGACGCCCTGGAGCGACTGGTTGGAGACGTAGTCGAGCCGGCCGACCCGGCTGGTGTCCCACAGGGCCCGCGTCCAGTAGAAGCGGGAGGCGTCCGGGGCGACCAGGGCCGCGAACGCCGTCGCCGCGAAGGCCACGCCGGAGGCGACCGCCGCCGCCCGCCGCCGGCCGGCCACGAGCAGCAGGCCGATGAAGAGCGCCGGCGTCAGCTTGATCGCCGCCGCGAGGCCGATGCCGACGCCGGCCCAGCGGGAGCGGCCGGCTGCGAGCAGCGCGCAGTCCGTCAGGACCAGGGCCAGCAGCAGGACGTTGACCTGGCCGAAGCTGAAGGTGTCCCGCAGCGGTTCGAACAGGGCGAGGACGCAGGCGGCGAGGGCGACGCCGTACCAGCCGAGCCGGTGCCGGCCGGGGCCGGCGAGGACGCGGAGGGCGACGGCGAGGGCCGCCAGGTTGAGCAGCAGGGCCGCCGCGATCGCCGTGCGCAGCCCCACGAGGGCCATCGGCAGCATGACGACCGCCGCGAACGGCGGGTAGGTGAACCCGTACGGCGTGCCCGGCACCCGGTAGTCGTAGACGCGTCCGCCGTCGTGGATCCAGTTGGTGACGGCGCCGTGATAGACCCGCAGGTCGAACCAGTCGCGCAGCAGGGGCACCGTCGCGGTGAAGACGGTCACGGCGGCCGCGAGGGCGAAGAGCAGCAGCAGACGGTTGCGGTCGGTGGACGTGCGGGTCATGCCGTACGCCCCAGGGCGGCCGGGGTCCGGGCGGCGAGGTGGGCCTGCCACAGGAACACCGCCGCGAGCGCGCCTCCGCAGAGCGCGAGGACGAGTCGTCCGGCGTCGGCCGGGCCGCCGTCGGGGAGGACGGCGAGGGCGAGGACGCCGGCCACGGCCGCCGTCCGGTGCCGTACGGAGGTGCTGGGGGCCGCGGCGGCGATGAGGAAGAGCCCCCACAGCGCGTACCAGGGGCGGATGGCCGGGCCGAACGCGGCGACCGCGGCGAGGCTCAGGCCGAGCGCGTACACCGGGCGCGGGCGCAGCCGCCACCAGATGGCGACCAGGGCCACGGCGGTGACGGCGAGGCCCAGTGTGTGCCAGACGGGGACGGCCAGCGGCGCGAGGTCGCTGCCGAGGCCCTCCAGCAGGGCGCGGGTGGCGCGGCCGAGCAGGGTGGTGAGGGCCCAGTTCTGCGGGGAGACCGGGGTGTCCAGGGCGCTGATCCAGCCGTAGCCGGTGCCGGCGACGGCGGTCGCGGTGACCGTGGTGACGGCGCAGGCCGCCGTCGTCGTCAGGACGGCGCGCAACGGGTGGTGTCCGGCGCGCAGTTGGAGGGCCAGGACGGCGGCGAGGCCGAGCGCCGCGGGGGCCTTGACCAGGGCGGCGAGGGTGACCAGGACGGCGGCGAGGACGAATCTGCGGCCGAGGGCGGCGACGAGGCCGACGCCGAGCAGGCCCAGCATGATCGCGTCGTTGTGGGCGCCGGCCACCAGGTGCAGCAGGACCAGCGGGTTGAGGACGCCCAGCCACAGCGCGGCGGCCGGGTCGGCGCCGCTGTGCCGGGCCAGCCGAGGCAGGGCGGCGGCCATCAGCGCCACCCCGCACAGCGCGACGCACCGCATCCCGATGAGCCCGGCAGGCAGTTCGCCGCTGGTGAGGGCGGACAGCGCGGCGGCGACGGCGAGGAACACCGGGCCGTAGGGGGCGCCGGTGTGCTGCCACAGCGGGGCGACCTCCCCGGCGAGCGGGCCGCCGAGCCGGGCCGGGCCGTGCGCGTACACGTCCATGTGGGCGTCGACCATCGCGCCCTGGGCCAGGTAGCTGTAGACGTCCCGGCTGAACAGCGGCGGCGCGATCAGCAGCGGGGCCGCCCACACGGCGAGGACGACGATCAGGGCGCGCGGGGTGGGCGGGTCGCCTTCGCGCACCAGGCGGCCGAGCAGCAACCAGGCCGCGGTCAGCAGCACCAGCCCGAAGTACACCGCGACCAGGCCCAGCACGGCGTGCGGCGAGGACGGGGCGATGAGTTCGCGGACCGGCAGCGCGCCGGCCGTCTCGCCGCCCAGGGCGAGAGCGGCGGTGGCGGCCAGGCCCAGCACCTGACAGCGACGGAGATCGACGGGAAAAGCCTTGGCCAGCACGCGGTCAGCGTGTCAACGCCGGATGTCCGGAAGGCGACGTCCCGCCTGCGCGACGACGGCCTGCGCGTGACCGCCGCGTGAGCGGCCCGAACGGCCGGCGGAACGGGACGACGGAAGTCGGCGTCAGGAGCCCTCGACGGCCGCGGACGAGGCGTGGGGAGCGGTCAGAGGAAACGGGAACTGGGCACCGGTCCGGAGGACTTCACGCGGGCCCGGTCGCCGTGCAGCCAGGTGCCGCGGACCGCCGCGACGAAGTCCGTGAGCCGCTCGACGGGGTCGGCGGGCGTCTGCCCGTCGCCCTCGTCCGGCGTCGGGTCGGCGGCCACGATCTCGGCGGCGATCTCCGCCTCGGGCCGTCCGTCGGGCTCGCCGCGCTCCACCCCGCCGTCGGCGCCCTGCCGCAGCCCGGCGCCCCAGGGTGCCACCACGGTCTGGTGGAGCAGGGCGACGCTGTCCGGGGCGACGGCCGGGGTGTCCGTCCAGCAGCTCGCGTGCTCGTGCAGCACCTGCCCCGGCGTCCTGCCTACCAGCTGGCCGATCACCACGGGCCCCCGCGAGACCTCCAGCGTCTCGTTCAGGTCGTAGGCGATGACGACGGTGTCCTCGCGCTCCGGGTCGAAGTGCTCCGCCGGCAGGCCGAGCACCTCGGCGGCGGCCAGGCCCAGGATGCGGCTGTCGCGGTCGGGCAGCAGGGACACCGAGCGCGGGCGCAGCCCGGCGGCGGCGAGCACCGCCTTCAGCCGCAGCAGGCCCCGCAGACAGTTGTCGTGGGTGTCCTGGAGGTAGGCGAACCGGCCGGTCATGCCCGCGTCGAAGCCGTACGGAGAGAGCGTGCCGAGCACGGTGCCACCCGTGACGTACTGCCAGCCGCGCAGGTCGGCGCGGTCCAGGGGGCTCGCCGGCCCGGCGGCGGCGGCCCGCTCCAGGACGAGGTTCTGGCGCTCGCGGGCGGGCAGCCACATGTCGTCGTCGGGGTCGGGCAGCAGCGCGTGGTGACGGCGGGCCAGCTCCAGGTCGCCGGCCAGGACGGCGTTGAACACCAGCAGGTAGCGGTCCGGCCAGGCGGCGAGTCCGCTCTCGTGCGCGGCGAGCACGTCGGCCGCCTCGCGGTGGCGCTCCTCGTCCTCGTACGCCGAGACCAGTTCGCGCAGGACCGCCGGGGAGTCCTGGGCCAGGCGGAGCGCCTCGCGCAGCGCGGGCACCGCGAGGTAGGAGACGCCGCGCTCCACGCACGCGTACCCGAATCCGTACAGCGTCTGCGCCTGGTCGGGCTGTGCGGTCACGGCGGTCGCGGCCTGGCGGAGGTCGTCGAAGCCGGCGGCCTCGGCGGCGCGGGCGACCACGAGGGCGACCTCGGCGAGCGGGGCGTCGGGCGCCTGCCGGAGTTGGCGCAGCGCTCCGGGGACGTCACCTGCGTCGAGGCTCTCCCAGGCCTTGAGGAGTTCGGGGGACTTGGGGCGGCGGGGCTTGCGCGAGAACATGGGGACGATCTTCGCGGTGACCGGACACGCACTCAACCGGATTGATCCGGTGAGCGGCAGACCGGTTCAGAACACCGACAGGCCGGTCAGGGTCGTGAAGCGGTCCAGGGCCGCGACGCCGGCCACCGAGTTGCCGCGCTCGTCCAGGCCGGGGCTCCACACGCACAGCGTGCAGTGGCCGGGGACGACGGCGATGATGCCGCCGCCGACGCCGCTCTTGCCGGGCAGGCCGACACGGTAGGCGAATTCGCCGGCCGCGTCGTAGGTGCCGCAGGTCAGCATGACGGCGTTGACCTGTTTGGCCTGGCTGCGGGTGAGCAGCCGACTGCCGTCGGCGCGGACGCCGTGCCGGGCGAGGAAGCCGGTGGCCTGGGCGAGGGCGGCGCAGGACGCGGTGATGGAGCACTGGCGGAAGTACTGGTCGAGGAGGACCGGCACCGGGTTGTCGATGTTGCCGTACGACGCCATGAAGTGGGCGAGGGCGGCGTTGCGGTTTCCGTGCGCGGACTCGGAGGCGGCGACCTCCAGGTCGAAGTCGAGGGCGGGGTCGCCGCTCTCGGCGCGCAGGAACGCCAGCAGTTCGCCGGCCGCGTCCCCGGTACGGGTGTGGAGGCGGTCGGTGACGACGAGGGCGCCGGCGTTGATGAACGGGTTGCGCGGGATGCCGTTCTCGTACTCCAGCTGCACCAGGGAGTTGAAGGGGTTGCCGGAGGGCTCGCGGCCCACGTGCTCCCAGAGCGCGTCGCCCTCGCGGGCCAGGTCGAGGGCGAGGGTGAACACCTTGGTGATGGACTGCGTGGAGAACGGCTCGCGCCAGTCCCCCACCCCGTACACCGTGCCGTCCGGTTCGGCGACGGCCATGCCGAACCGGCGGGGGTCGCGGGCGGCGAGCGCCGGGATGTAGTCGGCGGACCGGCCCCGGCCGGGCGTGCGCTCCATCTCCTCGGCGATGCGCTCCAGGACCGGCCGGAAGCTGGAGGAGGACGTCGTCGTCATGATCGCCATTGTGCCTGCTCGGCCCTCCTCGGGGCCGGTCAGGCGAGGGACTGCGGGGCGAGCGGCGAGCCGCTGCCGGCGAGGACCTCGGGGCGGAGCAGGGCGGTGAGGATCTCGGCGGGCAACAGGCCCTTCTCCAGGACGAGTTCGGCGACGCCGCGGCCGGTGGCGAGGGCCTCCTTGGCGATGTCGGTGGCCGCCGTGTAGCCGATGTGCGGGTTGAGGGCGGTGACCAGGCCGATGGAGTTCTCGACCGTCGTGCGCAGCACCTCGGTGTTGGCGGTGATGCCGGACACGCAGCGCTCGGCGAGGGTCAGGCAGGCCGCGCGCAGATGCGTGATCGACTCCGAGAGGGAGTGCAGGATGATCGGCTCGAAGGCGTTGAGCTGGAGCTGACCGGCCTCCGCGGCCATGGTGATGGTCACGTCGTTGCCGATCACCTCGAAGGCGACCTGGTTGACGACCTCCGGGATCACCGGGTTGACCTTGCCGGGCATGATGGACGAACCGGCCTGCACCGGCGGCAGGTTGATCTCGCCGAGACCCGCGCGCGGTCCCGAGGACAGCAGCCGCAGGTCGTTGCAGCTCTTGCTGAGCTTCACGGCGATCCGCTTGAGCACGCCCGACATCTGCACGAACGCCCCGCAGTCCTGGGTCGCCTCGACCAGGTTGGCGGCGGTGACCAGCGGCAGCCCGGTGATCTCGGCGAGGTGGCGGCGCGCCGACTCGGCGTACCCGGCGGGGGCGTTGAGGCCGGTGCCGATCGCGGTGGCGCCGAGGTTGATCTCGTGGATCAGCTCGACGGCCTCCGCGAGCCGGCTGCGGTCCTCGTCCAGCATCACGGCGAACGCCGAGAACTCCTGGCCGAGCGTCATCGGCACCGCGTCCTGCAACTGCGTGCGGCCCATCTTCAGCACGTCGCGGAACTCCACGGCCTTGCGGCCGAACGCGTCCTGGAGGACCGCCATCGCCTTGAGCAGCCCGCGCACCGCGAAGACGGTGGCGACCTTGACGGCGGTCGGGTAGACGTCGTTCGTCGACTGCCCGAGGTTGACGTCCTCGTTGGGGTGCAGGAACCCGTACTGCCCCTTCTCGTGCCCGAGCAGCTCCAACGCCCGGTTGGCCACGACCTCGTTGGCGTTCATGTTGGTCGAGGTGCCGGCGCCGCCCTGCACCACGTCCACCACGAACTGGTCGTGCAGCCCGCCGTCCCGTATCTCCCGGCAGGCGGCGACGATCGCGGCGGCCTTCTCGGGCGCGAGCAGCCCGAGCTCCTCGTTGGCGAGGGCGGCGGCCTCCTTCACGGCGGCGAGGGCGTCGATGAGGTGCGGATAGGCGGAGATGGGGGTGCCGGTGATGGGGAAGTTCTCGGTGGCGCGCAGGGTGTGGACGCCCCAGTACGCGTCGGCGGGAACATCCCGGTCGCCGAGCAGATCGTGTTCACGACGGGTGACGACGGTCATGAGATTCCGGGTCCTCTTCCAGAAGGGGGGAGGGGAGGCGCCCCAAAGGGGCGCGGGGCGGTGTCGATGTGCGGCTACCGCCGCGGGGCGCGACCAGCCACAACAGGCCCGCAGACGAATTCGGCCCGACCAGCGGAGCTACACGCAGGCCGCCTCCGGCACAGGATCCAGCGCACGGACCACCCGCACACACCCCACCGGTTCACCCCCGCCGAGCAGCGGCTCACCCGCGAACTCGGCAAGGAGAGCACCCTCAACGCCGGCGCGAGCAAGTGCCGCCGCGGTCACGGGAATCCTCGCCCGGTTCGCCCCGTCGGCGATCTTCACGGCGACCGCGCGGCCGTCGGGCAGCGCGGCGACCTCGACGCCCTCGAAGCCGTCCTTGGCGAGCAGCCCCGGCACGGCCCGCATCAGCGCGGCGACGTCCCGGTCGGCGCCGGAGGCCATCTCGGCGTGCTCGCGCATCGCGTCGGCGACGCGGGCCTCCGGGGTGCCGGGGGCCGCCGTGGTGATGCGGGCGGCGGCGCGGGCGAGGCCGTGCAGGGAGACGGAGAAGAGGGGCGCGCCGCACCCGTCGACGGTGACGGCGGCGATCCGCTGCCCGGTGAGGTCCTCGACGATCTCGGCGATCGCCTGCTGGAGGGGGTGCGCCGGGTCGAGGTAGCCGTCGAGGGGCCAGCCGTTGAGCTTGCAGGTGTAGAGCATGGCGGCGTGCTTGCCGGAGCAGTTCTGGGCGAGGCGGGAGGGCCCGCGCCCGTCGCGGATCCAGGTGTCGCGGATCGCCGGGTCGAACGGCATGTCGGGGACGTTGCGCAGGTCGTCCTCGGCGAGGCCGGCCAGCTCCAGGATGCGCCGGGCGCCGTCGAGGTGGCGTTCCTCGCCGGAGTGGCTGGCGGCGGCGAGCGAGAGCAGCTCGCCGTCGAGCGGGAGTCCGGCCCGCACCATGGCGACGGCCTGGACGGGCTTGAGCGCCGAGCGGGGGTAGAAGGCGACCTCGATGTCGCCGAGCTGGAAGCCGACCTCGCCGTCCGGGCGGAGGACGACGACGGAGCCGTGGTGGACGCCTTCGGTCACCCCGCCTCGGACGAGGTGGGCGACGGGGGCGTGGAGGGGTTCGCGGACGGCGGGGGCCTGGACGAGGGAACTGCTGTACATCACTGCCTGATCACTGGTCGGTGGGCGTGGGCCTGCGTGGGGTTCACGCGTCGGCCCCGGGCATGGTGCGCACGATGTCGGCGAGGGTGGTCGAGACGCGGTCCAGGTGGTGGCTCATGGCCTCGACGGCGTCGCGTTCGGAGCCGTCGATCAGCGCCTCGACGATGGCCCGGTGCTCGCGGTCGGACTGCTCGCGACGGCCGCCCAGCTTGTCGAGGAAGGCCGACTGGCGTGCCAGTGCGTCGCGGATCTCCTCGATGACCCGGCGGAACACCGGGTTCTGGGCGGCTTCGGCGACGGCCAGGTGGAAGAGGGTGTCCATCGCGACCCACGCGGTGGTGTCCGTCTCCCGCTCCATGCGGTCCAGGAGGTGGGCCAGGTGGTCCAGGTTCTCCGGGGTGCGGCGCAGGGCCGCGTACCCGGCGACCGGGACCTCGATGTGGCGGCGCACCTCCAGCAGGTCGCTGGCCGCGTAGTCGCCGAAGGTGGGGTCCTCGACGGTGCTCGCGATGACGAAGGTGCCCTTGCCGGTCCGCGACATGGTCAGGCCCATGGTCTGGAGGGCGCGCAGGGCCTCCCGCAGGACGGGCCGGGAGACCTCCAGCGTGCGGCAGAGCTCCGCCTCGGAGGGGAGCTTGTCGCCGATGGCGTACTCGCCGCGTTCGATGGCGCCGCGGAGGTGGCCGAGGACCGCTTCCATCGCACTCACGCGACGCAGCGCCGGGCCACCTGTCTGGCTGTCTGACAGGTTCACGGAACCCGATGTTCCGGGAGGCCCGGGGTGGATGTCAAGGCCGGCCCGCAGCTCACCCCTCCAGCACCCCCGCCCCCAGCAGCCCGAACAGCAGCACCCCCACCGCGAGCCGGTAGATCACGAACGCGGTGAAGGTGTGCTTCGCGACGTAGCGGAGGAGCCAGGCGATGGAGGCGTAGGCGACGGCGAACGAGACGGCGGTGCCGACGATCAGCGGGGCCGCGCCCGCGCCCGTCCCGAGGGCGTCCTTCAGTTCGTACAGGCCCGCGCCGGTGAGGGCCGGGATGCCGAGGAAGAAGGACAGGCGGGTGGCGGCGACGCGGTCCAGGTCGAGCAGGAGGGCGGTGGACATGGTCGCGCCGGAGCGGGAGAAGCCGGGGAAGAGCAGCGCGAGGATCTGCGAACCGCCGACCAGCATCGCGTCCTTGAAGGACGTGTCGTCCTCGCCGCGCTTGTGCCGGCCCAGGCGGTCGGCGGCCCACATCACCGCGCTGCCGGCGATCAGCGAGCCGGCAACCACCCAGAGGGAGGCGAGCGGGCCGTGGATGAGCGGCTTCGCGGCCAGGCCGACGACGACGATCGGGATCGTCGCGAAGATCACCCACCAGGCGAACCTGTAGTCGTGGTGCTGCCGCTCCTCCGCCCGGAAGAGGCCGCGCGTCCAGGCGGAGACGATCCGCGCGATGTCGGAGCGGAAGTAGACCAGCACGGCGGCGATCGCCCCGACCTGGATGACGGCGGAGAAGCCGACGACCGCGTCGTCGTCGACCGGGATGCCCATCAGCCCCTCGGCGATCTTGAGGTGACCGGTGGAGGAGACGGGGAGGAACTCGGTCACTCCCTCGACGGCTCCGAGGATGACGGCCTGGCCGACGGAGATGGCGCTCATTTGATCCAGTCCTGGCGGTGGTACGACGGGGCGGTGCCCAGTCCTACCAGGCGCGGGTGCGGATCCCGCGCATTCACCGCGTCCGGCGGATCTTAAGGCCACACGGACTGCCCCAGGGCGAACCCTGCGAACGCCGCGGCGAGGCCCGCCGCCACGCTCCCGACGACGTTGACGAAGGCCTGCGGCCCGGCACCCGTCTCGGTGAGCCGGAGGGTCTCGTAGGAGAAGGTGGAGTAGGTGGTCAGCGCGCCGCACAGCCCCGTGCCCAGGAAGAGCCGCAGGTCGGGGCCGACGGCGGCGGAGCCGGTGAGCACGCCGAGGACGAGGCAGCCGGTGACGTTGACCGCGAAGGTGCCCCAGGGGAAGGCCGAGGCGTGCCGGGACTGCACGAAGCGGTCGGTCAGATAGCGCAGCGGGGCCCCGATCACGCCGCCGGCGACGACGATCAGCCAGTTCACGTCGACCTCTTACCTTCTGTGCCCGAATTGCCGGGATCGTCCTCGACCGGGTCGTCCGGTCCCGGCGTGCCCGCGGCGGCGAGGCCGCTCGGCAGGCGCAGGGCGCGGCGGGTCGCCGTCGCGGTGAGCCACACCGCGGTGAGCGCGGCGAGCGGGGTCGCGGCCAGGTAGACGAGGGCGGTGCGGGTGCGGCCGGTGTCGAAGAGGTGCTGGAGGTCGACGGCGTACGTCGAGAAGGTGGTGAAGCCGCCGAGGACGCCGGTGCCGAAGAAGGGGCGGACCAGGCGGTGGGCGGTCAGCGCCTCGGTGACGACCACCATGAACAGGCCGATGACGGCGCAGCCGGCGGCGTTGACCCAGAACGTCGTCCAGGGGAAGCCGCCGGCCGGCGTGGGCCATCGCAGGGCGGCGGCGTAGCGGGCGGCGGCGCCGAGTCCGCCGCCGGCGGCGACCGCGGCGAGCACCGGGAGCGTCCCCGCGCCGCCGGTCCCCGCGCCGCCGCTCCGCTTCCCGGCCTCCGGGGCTGTCATGTCGTACGTCTCCCGCCTGCGCGACCATGTGACCCGTGGCTGGCGGGTCAGGGCTGGTCGACAGGGTAACGCCGGATCATCGGGGCGCGGGCGCCTCGCAGATCGCTATGCCGCGCTCCCACAGGCTGCCGAGGACCAGCCGGCCGCGGGCCTCGCAGACGCTGGTGACCATGCGGAAGCCGGAGCGGCGGCGGGTGAGGTGGTGGACGGTGCGGCCCTCGTCGTCGACGGCGAGCACGCCGATGAAGCCGGAGGGCCGGAACGGCGCGCGCAGCGCGAGTCGGGCGGCGCGGCGGCGGACGTCGGGGGCGGCCCGGTGGAGGAGGTCGAGCGGGGGGACGCGCGCGCCGGCCAGGGCGACCCAAACGGGGCCGTCGGGGGTGCCGCGCCACAGGTTGTCGGGGAAGCCCGGCAGGTTCTCGACGAGGGGTTCGGCGCGGCCCGCGCCCGGTCCGGTGAGCCGGTAGCGGGTGAGGCGGCGGGCGCCGGTCTCGGCGACGACGACGCTGGAGCCGTCGCCGCTGAGGGCGAGGCCGTTGGCGAACTGAAGGCCCTCCAGGAGGACTTCGGGTTCCTTGTCGTCGGGGGCGAGGCGCAGCAGCCGGCCGGTGCCGGTGTGTTCGACGAGGTCGCCGAGCCAGTCCTCCAGGGGGTGGACCTGGCTGGAGACGGTGAAGCAGACGGAGCCGTCGGGCAGGGCGACGACGTTGGAGCAGAACCGCAGCCGCTCCCCCGCCGCCCATTCCGCGAGGACGCGCACGGTGCCGGAGCCGGTGTCGACGCGCAGCAGCGCGCCGTCGGCGTCGCACACCAACAGGTCGCCGTCGGGGAGGAGTTCGAGGCCGAGCGGGCGGCCGGCGATCTCGGCGATCTCCTCGACGCGGGCCGTCACGGGATCCTCCAGGCCGTCGATGCGCAGGATCCGTCCGTCGGCCAGTCCGGTCAGCACGCGTCCTCGGCGGTCGGCCACGACGTCCTCGGGGCCGTGGCCGCCGAGGGAGAGGTATCGGAGGGGGACGAGATCCGTGGGACGGTCCATGGGTGGTGCCTGCCCTTCGCTCGGGGGTGTCACTGCCGGGGTGCGGGTTCCCTGCGGGGCGCTACCACCCCTTCTCGAACATCCTGGCCACCTCGGCGATGCGCATCTCGTCGCGCCGGTAGTGGGTGCGGCGGCGGATCCGCTTGGCGCGCAGCAGACCGAGGTCGGCGAGGAGGGTGAGATGGGTGTCCGCGACTCTGCGGTGCACGCCCAGTTTCGCCGCGACGGCGTCCGCGGTGACGCCGTCGTCGACGAGGTCGGCGTGCCGTTGCGGCGGGAAGTGCCGGGTCGGATCCTTCAGCCACTCCAGGATGGCCAGACGCCGTTCGCTGACCGGAGTCCTCAGCATGTCGTCCCCTCCGTCCCTGGGATCGGGGCCCTGGTTCCGCGTCCCTCCCACTCTTCCGCAGCCGGGGCCGCCGTGTCCCGGACTCCGTCACCCTTGGCCGGGATCGAACACCCTTGCCCACTACGGCAGTTCGAGGATGTCGCCGGGATCGCCTCCGGGAAGCGGGAGGGGCCCGGCCGCACGACGGCGACCAGGCCCCTCCCCCGCGAGGTCAGCGGGTCAGCGGTGGCTGAACCACGCCGTGGAGGACAGCGCCCTGTCGTCGTAGCCGAACAGGGCCTGGTTCTCCCAGCCGTTGCCGGAGGCGGCGTCGGTCGGGTCCCAGCCGTTGCCGGGGACGGCGGTCCACGTCGCCTCCCAGTAGAAGACGCCGAGGCCCCGGCCGCCGGGGACGGCCTCCACGATGTCGGCCACGGTGTTCATCCAGGCGAGCTGCCCGGCCGGGGTCGCCGGGTAGCCGGGGACGAGCTCACCGGGGAGGTCGATGATGTTCTCGTGCGTGTCCTTGCTGTCCAGCCGGAACGGGTAGGCCGTCTCGGCGAGGAAGACGGGCTTGCCGTAGCGGGCGGCCGCGTCGTCCAGGGTGGTCTGGAAGTCGGCGAGGGCGCCGTGCCAATAACCGTAGTAGGACAAGCCGATGGCGTCGAAGCGCACGCCGTTGGCCACCGCGCTGTCGAACCACCAGCGCGTGCCGGCCAGGTCGCCGCCCTTGGCGAGGTGCAGGGCGACGGCGGTGGACGGGGCGACCGCCTTGACGGCGGCGTAGCCGGAGTTGAGCAGACCGGCGAGCTGCGCCCAGTTGTCGGTGGAGCCCTCGGACCACAGCATGCCGCCGTTGATCTCGTTGCCCACCTGGACCATGTCGGCGGTGGTGCCCTGCGCCTTCAGCGCGTTCAGCACGTCGTAGGTGTGCTGGTACACGTCGGTCTTGAGCTGACTGTACGAATGGCCCGCCCAGGCGGTCGGCTTGCTCTGCGCGCCCGGGTCGGCCCAGGTGTCGGAGTAGTGGAAGTCGACCAGCAGCTTCTGGCCCGCCGCCTTGACCCGCTTGGCCAGTGCCAGCACCCGCGCCTTGCCGTGGTAGCCGTCGGCCGCGTCGACCCACACCTTCACGCGCGCGTAGTTCATGCCGGCGTTCTTCAGGATGCCGATCGCGTCGCCGGTGCTGCCCGAACTCGTCCGGTACACACCGCCCTTGGCCTCGCTCTTGGGGAGGGAGGAGATGTCGGCGCCCTTGACGGCCAGTCCGCCCGTGCCGGAGGCGGGAGCGAAGGTGAGGTCGTCGACGTTGATCCAGTTGCCGGCGTTGGCGTCGCTGCTGACGCTGATCGTGCACTGGTTGTTCGTCACCCGGACCGGTGTGACGATGCGGATCCAGCCGCCGGCGGAGACCGGCAGAGCGGTGCGCTGCTCGGCGCCGCCGCAGTTCTTGAGGGCTATGTGGGCGGAGTTCTGGCCGCCGCCGGAGCGCACCCACGCGGTCAGCCGGTAGGCGCCGTTGGCGAGCCCCGACAGGTACTGGTACGTCTCCACCTTGTACGCGGTGGACGCCCAGTGGGACAGGCGGTGGCTGCCGCCGTGTCCGCCGGCCTCCGTGAACGAGGCGGCGGTGCTGCCGTACTCCGACCAGCCGCTGGGCACGGCCGCGCCGGCGCCGTCGGCCTCGAAGCCTGCGTTGGTGAGCGTGGCGGCGGCCTGCGCGGTCTGCGCCGGGAGGGCGGTGAGGGCGAGTCCCGCGGTGAGCGGGAGCAGCAGGGCCCTGAGCGTGCGTCTGGGATGGAACATCGTCGTCCGTCGTCCCTTCGACGTGGTGGGGTGGGAATTCCGGGGGCGGTCTCCCCGGGTGAGAGCCCCCTCCGCCCGCGGCTCGTGGCTCCACGGGCGAAGGGGGAGCCGGTTCAGCCGTCGAGTCGTACGACCCGCACGGCTCCCGCCGGGACCGCGAGGCGGCCCGCGGCGCGTTCGCCCGTCAGCAGTTCGGTGCCGGGCGCGTCCAGCGGCACCTTGGCGTCGGCGTCGGTGTGGTTGATCGCGAACAGATAGGTCCCGGTGTCCCCGGAGCGCCGGACGACCTCCAGGTCGCGCGGCAGGTCGGCGCGCGGGGCGAGGCGGGCGTCGGCGGCGGCCAGGTCCAGCAGGGCGGCCAGGCCGTCCTGGCCGAGACGGGTGGAGACGTACCAGGCGCTGCCCTCGCCGAGGCGGTGGCGGGTGACGGCCGGGCGGCCGGCGGTGAGGCCGTCGGCGTACGTCCAGACGGTCTCCGCGCCGCGCGGCACCACGAACTCGCTCCACACGTCGCCGCTCAGCTCGGCCCCGTCCGGGCCGGTCACGCGCACGCGGTCGCCCTGGAGCAGGGGGGAGAACTCCTCGACGGTCAGGCCGAGGACGTCGCGCAGCGCGCCCGGGTAGGCGCCCTCGTGGACGGCGTCGTGCTCGTCGACGATGCCCGAGAAGTAGGAGACGACCAGGGTGCCGCCGTTCTCGACGTAGCGTCGGAGGTCGTGCCCGGCGGCCTCCGTCATCAGGTACAGGGCGGGCACGACGACCAGGGGGTAGCGCGACAGGTCGGCGTCGGGGCGGGCGAAGTCCACGGTGAGGTGGCGGTCGTAGAGCGCCTCGTAGAAGGCGTCGGCGCGCTCGCGCGCGTCGTGGTCCTCGCTGGGTCGCCAGGCGAGGTTCTGCGCCCACCAGGAGTGCCAGTCCCACAGGACGGCGACGTCGGCCTCGGTGCGGGTGCCGCGGATCGTGCTCAGGGAGTCGAGGGCGGCGCCGAGTTCGACGACCTCGCGCCACACGCGCGTGTCGGTGCCGCCGTGCGGGACCATCGAGGAGTGGAACTTCTCGGCGCCGCGCCGGGACTGCCGCCACTGGAAGAACATGGCGCCGTCGGAGCCGCGGGCGACGTGCCCGAGGGAGTTGCGGGCCATCTGTCCTGGGGCCTTGGCGGGGTTGCGGGGCTGCCAGTTGACGCCCGAGGTGGAGTGCTCCAGGAGGATCCAGGGAGCGCCGCCGGCGACGGAGCGGGTGAGGTCGGCGGCCATCGCGAGGTTGACGTGGGTGCGGCGGCCGTCGGTGATCAGGTAGTGGTCGTTGGAGACGATGTCGACCTCGCGGCCCCAGGCCCAGTAGTCGACGGAGTCGCACTGGCTGAGGGCGGTCATGAAGTTCGTCGTGACCGGGACGCCGGGCGCGTGGCGGTGCAGGACGTCGCGCTCCATGACGAAGTTCTCGCGCATGGTGGCGTCGGCGAACCGCTTGTAGTCGAGGGCCTGGCCGGGGTTGCCGACGGTCGGGGCGGTGCGCGGCGGGTCGATGTCGTCGAAGCTCGCGTAGCGCTGGCCCCAGAAGGCGGTGCCCCAGGCCTCGTTGACGGCGTCGACCGTGCCGTAGGCGGTCGTGAGCCAGCGGCGGAAGTGGGCGGCGCAGGAGTCGCAGTAGCAGGCGGAGACGGGGACGCCGTACTCGTTGTGGACGTGCCACATCGCCAGGGCGGGGTGGTCGCCGTAGCGCTCGGCGAGCCGGGTGGTGATGTTCGCGGCGGCGGCGCGGTAGTCGGCGTTGCTGTGGCAGATCGCGGCGCGTGAGCCGAACGCGTGGCGTACGCCGTCGGGGGTGACGGGCAGCGCCTCGGGGTGTGCGCGGTAGAACCAGACGGGCGGGCAGACGGTGGGGGTGCCGAGGTCGACGCGGATGCCGTTCTCGTGGAGCAGGCCGAGGATCCGGTCCAGCCAGCCGAAGTCGTAGACGCCCGGCGAGGGTTCCAGGAGCGCCCAGGAGAAGATGCCGACGCTCACCATGGTGACGCCGGCCTCCCGCATCAGCCGGACGTCCTCCTGCCAGACGCTTTCCGGCCACTGCTCGGGGTTGTAGTCCCCACCGAAGGCGAGCCTGGTGAGGCCCGTGGGGGTGGTCTCCGGCATGGATCTCTCCCGTTGAGTCGACCTTTTGGGAACGTGCACACATCAGATCAGCGGTGCGAGCCCAACATAACCGCACAGCAACAACCATTGACAAGTGTCCGGGATGTTTCTCTACTGTGAACGCTCACAGAAGCATGGCAGGTTCTCGCAGCAGGCGGGAACCCCAGGTCAGGGGAGAGATCCATGCCCAACGCGAAGCGCCGTCGGCTGTTCAGAAGCACGGCCGCCGCCGTCGCCGTCACCCTCGGCGGCACCGCCCTCGCCGCGTGCGGCTCGTCCGACGACGGCGAGGCACAGTCGGGACCCGTCTCGCTGACGTACTGGAGCTGGACGCCCGGCATGGACAAGGTCGCCGACCTCTGGAACAAGGGGCCCGGCAAGACCGACCAGATCACGGTCACCGTGAAGAAGCAGGCGTCCGGCGACGATCTGGTCACCAAGATCCTCACCGCGCACAAGGCCGGCAAGGCGCCCGACCTCGTCCAGGCCGAGTACCAGGCGCTGCCGACGCTGGTCAGCAATGACGCGCTGGCGGACATAGCGAAGGACGTCGGCGACGCCGAGAGCAAGTTCGCCGAGGGCGTCTGGCAGCAGACGACGCTGGGCACGGACGCGGTGTACGCGGTCCCGCAGGACATCGGGCCGATGATGTTCTACTACCGCGAGGACCTGTTCAAGCAGTACGGCCTGACGGTTCCCACCACCTGGGAGCAGTTCGCCGAGACCGCCCGCGCGCTGAAGAAGAAGGCCCCGGACACCGACCTGACCACGTTCTCCGCCGCCGACTCCGGGCTGTTCGCGGGGCTCGCGCAGCAGGCCGGCGCCAAGTGGTGGACCACCTCCGGCGACAAGTGGAAGGTCAGCATCGCCGACGACGCCACCAAGAAGGTCGCCGACTTCTGGGGCGGCCTCGTCAAGGAGGGCGTCATCGACAACCAGCCGATGTACACCCCGGCCTGGAACAAGGCGCTCAACACCGGCAAGCAGATCGCCTGGGTCAGCGCCGTGTGGGCCCCCGGCACCCTGACCACCGCCGCGCCCGACACCGAGGGCAAGTGGGCCATGGCCCCGCTCCCCCAGTGGTCGGCGAGCGAGAACGTCACCGGCAGCTGGGGCGGCTCCTCCACCGCCGTCACCACCGACTCCAAGCACAAGGCCGCCGCCGCCAAGTTCGCCGCCTGGCTGAACACCGACGGCGAGGCCCTCAACGCGCTGGCCAAGGAGGGCGGCATCTACCCGGCCTCCACGTCCGCCCAGCTCAGCGGCGCGTTCACCACCCCGCCGGCGTACTTCTCCAACCAGCCGGACTTCTACACCAAGGCCGCCGCGGTCGCGAAGACGACCGCGCCCTCCGCCTGGGGTCCGAACGTGAACGTCGCCTACACGAGCTTCAAGGACGCCTTCGGCGCCGCCGCGAAGAACAAGTCCGACTTCGCCGCCGCCCTGGCCACGATGCAGACCACGACGGTCGCCGACCTCAAGAAGAACGGCTTCGGGGTCTCCGAGTGACAAGCGCACGCCGGACGTCGTACGGGGTCAAGGGGGCCCCGTACGCGTTCCTCCTCCCCGCGACGATCCTCTTCGCGTTGTTCTTCGCGCTGCCCATCGGCTACGCGGTCTGGCTCAGCTTCCGCAAGGTGAAGGTGTCCGGGCTCGGCCTGGGCGCCGGCGCCCGCAAGGAGGTGTGGGCCGGCCTGGACAACTACACGGCCGCCTTCACCGACAGCGAGCTGCTCGACGGCACACTGCGTGTGCTGGGCTACGGCTGCATCGTCGTCCCGGTGATGCTGGGCCTCGCGCTGCTGTTCGCGCTGATGCTCGACTCCGAGAAGGTGCGGCTGGCCCCGTTCACCCGGCTCGCGATCTTCCTGCCGTACGCCATCCCCGGCGTGGTGGCGGCGCTGCTCTGGGGCTTCCTGTACCTGCCGGACGTCAGCCCCTTCTACTACGTGCTCGGCGAGCTGGGCCTGCCGCAGCCGGACCTGCTGGACGGCGGCCCGCTGTACCTCGCCCTGTCCAACATCGCGGTCTGGGGCGGCACCGGCTTCAACATGATCGTCATCTACACCGCGCTGCGGGCGATCCCGGTCGAGGTGTACGAGGCGGCGAAGCTGGACGGGGCCACCCCGCTCCAGATCGCCCTGCGGATCAAGATCCCGATGGTGGCGCCCTCGCTGGTGCTGACCTTCTTCTTCTCGATCATCGCGACGCTCCAGGTGTTCAGTGAGCCGACCACGCTGAAGCCGCTCACCAACTCCGTGTCCACGACGTGGAGTCCGCTGATGAAGGTGTACCGGGACGCGTTCCGCACGGGCGACGTCCACGGGGCGTCCGCCCAGGCCGTGATCATCGCGCTGGCCACGCTGCTGCTGTCCTTCGGGTTCCTGCGGGCCGCGAACCGTCGTACCAAGCGGGAGGCGACCCGATGAGTTCCCTTGCCGTCCACAAGACGCCCGCCGCGGCCGACGCCGGGCGCGCCGACCGGAGCCGTCCGCCGCTGCGCGGCCGTATCGCGCTCGTCCCGACGGCCACGCTGCTGTTCGGCGCGCTGTACTGTCTGCTGCCGGTGGCCTGGGTGGTGATCGCGTCCACCAAGTCGGGGCGCGAGCTGTTCTCCACGTTCACGTTCCTGCCGGGGACCGGCTTCGCCGACAACATCGGCGACCTCGACGCCTACCGCGACGGCCTCTACTGGAGGTGGATGGGCAACTCCGCCCTCTACGCCGGTCTGGGCGCGCTGCTGTCGACGTGCGTGTCCGCCGTCAGCGGCTACGCGCTGGCGACCTACCGCTTCCGGGGCCGCGAGACGCTGTTCAACGTGCTGCTCGCCGGGGTGCTGATGCCGCCGGTCATCCTCGCCGTGCCGCAGTACCTGCTGCTGGCGGAGGCGAACCTCACCGACTCGTACTGGTCCGTGCTGCTGCCGCAGATCCTCTCCCCCTACGGCGTCTACCTCGCGCGCATCTACGCGGCGGCGGCCGTGCCGGCCGACGTGGTGGAGGCCGGGCGGATGGACGGGGCGGGCGAGTGGCGGATCTTCACACGGATCGCGCTGCCGATGATGATCCCGGGACTGGTGACGGTGTTCCTGTTCCAGTTCGTGGCCGTGTGGAACAACTTCCTGCTGCCGTACATCATGCTCAGCGACGACGAGCGGTTCCCGATCACGCTCGGCCTCCACACGCTGCTGGAGCAGGGCTCCAACACCCCCGCGCTGTACACGCTGGTGATCACCGGCGCGTTCCTCGCGGTGATCCCGCTGGTGGCGCTGTTCCTGGTCGTGCAACGGTTCTGGAGCCTGGATCTGCTGTCCGGAGCCGTAAAGTCATGACCATGAGCAACGGTGCGGGGGGCAGGCGCAGACCGCCGACGATCCACGACGTGGCGCGCGAGGCGGGGGTCTCGCGGGGCACCGTCTCGCGCGTGCTCAACGGCGGCCACTACGTGAGCCCTTCCGCGCAGGAGGCGGTCAACGCCGCCATCCGCAAGACGGGTTACGTCGTCAACCGGCACGCCCGGTCGCTGATCACCGGACGGTCCGACTCCGTCGGCTTCCTGCTCACGGAGCCGCAGGAGCGGTTCTTCGAGGACCCCAACTTCAATGTGCTGCTGCGGGGTTGCACCCAGGCGCTGGCCGCGCACGACGTCCCGCTGCTCCTGATGCTGGCGGGGACCGAGGACGAACGGCGGCGCATCACGCGGTACATCACCGCCGGGCACGTGGACGGGGTGCTGCTGGTCTCCAGCCACTCCGGGGACCCGATCGCCACGGAGCTGCGCGAGGCGGGCGTGCCACTGGTGGCGTGCGGCAAGCCGATCGGGCTCGGGTCGAAGGTGAGCTATGTGGCCGCCGACGACCGGGACGGCGCGCGGGACATGGTGCGCCATCTGCTGGGCGTCGGCCGCCGCCGGATCGCCGTGGTCACCGGTCCGCTGGACACGCCGGGCGGGGTGGAGCGGCTCGCCGGCTACAAGGAGGTGCTCGCCGAGGCGGGCGTCGCCCACGACGAGCGGCTTGTCGTCTCCGGGGACTACAGCCGGGCCAGCGGCGAGGCGGGCGCGGAACTGCTGCTGGCGCGGGCTCCGGACCTGGACGCGGTGTTCGTCGCGTCCGACCTGATGGCGCAGGGCGTGCTGGCGGCGCTGCACCGGGCGGGGCGGCGCGTCCCCGAGGACGTGGCGGTCGGCGGCTTCGACGACTCCCCCGCGGCCACGGCGGCGAGTCCGGCCCTGACCACGATCCGCCAGCCCTGGGACCGGATCAGCAGCGAGATGGTGCGGGTGCTGCTCGCCCAGATCGGCGGCGAGGACCCGGCGGCGGTGATCCTGCCGACGGAACTGGTCACACGCGAGTCGACGTGACCACCTGCGTGCCGGTTCTCTTGCACCCGCACTAGTTGCACAGTAAATAAAAGGCGACATCGGTGTTACCGTGCGGGTATGGCAGCGAAGACGGTCGAGGCGGGCCTCGAACAGCGGTGGCGGGACATCCTGTCGGTGCACGCGCGCACGATGTGCGAGATCGACCGCGCGCTGCATCCGCACGGCCTCGGCGCGAGCGACTTCGAGGTGCTCGACATCCTCGCCGCCGAGGCGCCCCGGCACGGCGACCAGTGCCGGGTGCAGAACCTCGTGGGCCGGGTCCACCTCAGCCAGAGCGCCCTCTCCCGCCTCATCGGCCGCCTCGAGAAGGACGGCCTGGTGGAACGCTCCGTCTGCATGGAGGACCGCCGCGGCGTCTGGGTCGCCCTCACCGCGAAGGGCCGCGACCTGCACACAGAGGTACTGCCCCTCCAGCGGGCGGTACTGGAACGGATGCTGGGCGGCTGACCTGCCGGGCGGCTGATCTGCCGGTCGGCTGACCGCCCGCCGGCTCACCTGGCCAGCAGCGTGCGGACGCCCTCCGAGGTGAGGGTCAGGGGGTGGTCGCCCGCCGCGTCGATGGAGAGCGAGAGTTCCCCTTCCGGCCACTGGTGGGCGAGGGCTCCCAGGGGGACCAGTCGGTAGCGGGCGACGTCCGGGAGCAGGTCGGCCATCTCCGGCTCGGAGGTGAACACCGGCACCACGGACGCGCCGCCGGGCTGCTCCAGCACGGGCAGCGCCAGCGTGCTGGGGTTGGTGACGTCCTCGTCGGTGGCGTCGTCGGGGACGGGGACGAGCACGTCGCAGTGGGCGAGGGTGTCCAGTGCCTCGGTGTCCCCGGTGTCCCTGGCCAGCGCGTCCAGCGCTTGGGCGGCGGGGGTCGTGTTGGGCTCGTGGGCGGGTGTTTCCATGGCTTTTCCCCAGATGGCGGCGGATGGACGGTCCGGCCTCGCGTACCCGCTCCCACTGACGTCAATCGGGGTGGGGTCGTCGATTCGTGGTTACCCGGGACCTTTCCACCACGACGCCGGGACGTTTCCACCACGACGCCGGGACCTTTCCACGACGACACAGGAGGACGGACGTGAAGCAGCCGGGGCAGCCCCCTAGCACCGCACGGCACGAGGAGGTCTTCCGGGCCCTGGCCTCGGCCGAGGAGCGCAACGGCGGTGAGCCGGTCCATCTGGAGGAGATCTCCCGCGGCGCGGGACTCGGCACGGACGAGACGCAGATCCTGCTCGACGACCTCAGGCGTCTGCACCACCGGGTGACCGAACTCGCGGGCAGCGACCGGCCGGACCTCGGTCCCCGCTTCGGGACCGCGCCGCGGCTGTGAGATCGCAGGCACAGGGCCGCCCGCAGGGCCGAAACAGAGGGGGGTTATCGTATGAGCGCTGCCTAGCTCGAAAGAGAATCCTGTGACTGTCAACGACGACTCGTTCACCAACTGGAAGAACCGCGAGGAGATCGCGGAGTCGATGATCCCGATGATCGGGAAGCTCCACCGGGAGCGGGACGTCACCGTCCTGCTGCACAGCCGCTCCCTGGTGAACAAGTCGGTGGTCAGCATCCTGAAGACCCACCGCTTCGCCCGGCAGATCGCCGGTGAGGAGCTGTCGGTCACCGAGACGCTGCCCTTCCTCCAGGCCCTCACCACGCTCGACCTCGGCCCGTCCCAGATCGACATCGGCATGCTCGCCGCGACCTACCGGGCCGACGACCGCGGTCTGTCGGTGCTGGAGTTCACCGCGGAGGCCGTCGCCGGCGCCACGGGCACGGACAAGATCGACCGCCGCGAGCCGCGTGACGTCGTCCTCTACGGCTTCGGCCGCATCGGCCGTCTCGTCGCCCGGCTGCTGATCGAGAAGTCCGGCTCGGGCAACGGTCTGCGGCTGCGGGCCATCGTGGTGCGGGGCGGTGGCGAGCGGGCCGGCGAGGACATGGTGAAGCGCGCCTCCCTGCTGCGCCGCGACTCCGTGCACGGCCAGTTCCAGGGCACGATCACCGTCGACGAGGCGAACAGCACGATCGTCGCCAACGGCAACGAGATCAAGGTGATCTACGCGAACGACCCCTCCGAGGTCGACTACACCGCGTACGGCATCAAGAACGCCATCCTCATCGACAACACCGGCAAGTGGCGCGACCGCGAGGGCCTGTCGAAGCATCTGCGGCCCGGTGTCGACAAGGTCGTCCTGACCGCGCCCGGCAAGGGCGACGTGCCGAACATCGTGCACGGCGTCAACCACGACACGATCAAGCCGGACGAGGACATCCTGTCCTGCGCGTCCTGCACCACCAACGCGATCGTCCCGCCGCTGAAGGCGATGGCGGACGAGTACGGCGTGCTGCGCGGGCACGTGGAGACCGTCCACTCGTTCACCAACGACCAGAACCTGCTGGACAATTACCACAAGTCCGACCGCCGCGGCCGTTCCGCGCCGCTCAACATGGTCATCACCGAGACCGGTGCCGCCTCCGCCGTCGCCAAGGCGCTGCCCGACCTCAAGGCCCGGATCACGGGCAGCTCGATCCGCGTCCCGGTGCCGGACGTGTCGATCGCGATCCTCAACCTCCAGCTCGCGCGGGAGGCGGACCGCGAGGAGGTCGTCGACTACCTGCGCCATGTGTCGCTGACCTCGCCGCTCAAGCGCCAGATCGACTTCATCAGCGCGCCCGACGCGGTCTCCAGCGACTTCATCGGCTCGCGCCACGCCTCGATCGTGGACGCCGGCGCGCTGAAGGTGGAGGGCGACAACGCGATCCTCTACCTCTGGTACGACAACGAGTTCGGCTACTCCTGCCAGGTCGTCCGCGTCGTCCAGCACGTCTCCGGGGTGGAGTACCCGACGTACCCCGCGCCGACCGCCTGACCGACCATGTAGGATCCGCGGATCAGTGCGCAATGCAGGTGGGAGATGCGCACTAGATGCACAATTCCGGAACTTGATGCGCACTGACTCCGCTCCGTAACTACATCTTGTCGATTTTTGTGATCATTAGGTGCGTCGCGATACTGAAGCTCCATACCGTTGAGGCATGGCGACTCAGAGTTCGACCCAGGCTCGCCGGGGGCCCAGCCCACCTACCGCGTCGTTCCGATATGAGGACGAGACGGTGCGGGAAGTTCCTTTTGACGAACTACGGTGACGGACTTCAGGGGATCCAAGCCCTGGCGCACGGTGCGGTCGGTTCACGGCATGGCCCACCACTCCGGCTCGTATGCCTCGGCGACGACGAACGGGCTCGTTGTATATGAGAGTCGGCTGGAGTTGGCCCGCTTACTGCTGGCCGACTTCGATCCAGCCGTCCAAGCCATCTATGCCCAACCCTTCCGGATGACAGCCAAGATCGACGGCCGAGTGCGACATCACGTGCCGGATCTTTTGCTGACCATGCAGTCCGGCGTAGTCCACGTCGTGAACGTCAACCCGCGGATCTACTGGCCGATCCCAAGATCAAGGATGCCTTGGCATGGCCAGGAAAATTAGTCGGGCGACGCGGCTGGGGTTATGAGGTGTGGTCCGGAGCAGACCTGATCCTGCTGGAAAACGTTCGATTCCTGGCAGCGTATCGCCGACCGGGAGTGGTACCTGCCGAGGTGTCAATCCCCTCGATCTGTGGAGACCTTCCTATGCAGCCAGTTCCTCGGTGAGGCTGGCCTGGTAGCTGTGTTCGTAGTCGATCGGGCTCTTGAAGCCGCACACGCTGTGTAGCCGACGGGTGTTGTAGAAGTCGGTGATCCAGGTCGCGATCCGGATCCGGGCCTCGGTGCGGGTGGCGAAGGTGTGCCGGTGGACGTACTCGACCTTCAGCACGCTGTTGAACGCCTCGCTGACGGCGTTGTCGAAGCAGGAGCCGACCCGGCCCATGGACTGGAAGACGCGCAGCCGGCGGCAGGCCCGGCGGAACCTCCTGGAGCCGTACTCACTGCCGCGGTCCGTGTGGAAGATGACGCCGCGCACGTCCCCGCCGCGGGTCGTTGCGGCCATGTGCAGGGCGGCGACGACCAGTTCGGCATCGTGGCGTGCGCCCATCGCATAGCCGAGCAGGCGGCGGGAGAAGAGGTCGATGACTGTGGCCAGGTAGAGCTTGCCCTCGCCGGTTTCGATCTCCGTCATGTCCCCGCACCAGACCAGGTCGGGTGCCTCGGCGGTGAAGTCGCGGCGCACGAAGTCCGGTGCGGCCGGCCGCTTGCCCGGGCGGGTCAGCCCCCGCCGTCTGCGTACCTTGCGGGCGACCAGGCCCAGCTCGGCCATGATCTTCGCGATGGTGTTCACCGAGACCTGCCAGCCCTGCCTCACCAGCCTGATCCAGATCTTCGGCGAGCCGTAGGTGCCGCCGGAGTCGTCGAACTCTCCCTGCACCGCTTCGGTCAGATGCTGTCTGCGCAGCTCACGTCGGGTGGGTTGGCGGGTGCGGTGCTTGTAGAACCATGACTCGCTCACGCCCAGGGCGCGGCAGGAGATGCGGTGCGAAATGCCGTGCTCGGTCCTGAAGTCGCTGATCACCCCGACGACGGACGCCGGGTCCGCCACGGCTACTTCACCCACAGGACCATGCAGCGTTTGAGGACATCACGCTCCATGACCAGTTCCTTGTTGTCCCGCTTGAGCTGGGCGTTCTCCCGCCGCAGACGCTCCAGCTCGTCACTCCCGCCGGCCGGTACGGTCCCTGCCCGACGGGCGCGGGAGACCCAGCTCGCCAGGGTGGTCTCGTTGATCCCCAGGTCCTCGGCGACCTCCGCGATCGTCTTGCCGGTCTCCGTGACGATCCGTACAGCTCCCTCACGGAACTCCGGATCGAACTTCCGTCGCTTCTCCGCCATGACTCCCAACTTCCCCTGCAGTCAGGGCCTTCACGCTACGAGGGGAGGGACATGGGTGACGGCAAGCTGTTCGCACTGACCGTGGTCGGCGACTCCATGATCGACGCGGCGATCTGCGACGGCGACATCGTCGCCGCGCTTCTGGACGACGAGGCCACCGTGAAGGTCCTGAAGCGACAGGACGGACAGGTGTGGCTGATGCCGCGCAACCCGTCCTTCGAGCCGATCCCCGGCGACGACGCACGCATCCTCGGCAAGGTCGTCGGCGTCCTGCGGCTCCTCTGAGCTTGTCATTTAAGAAGCCGTATCTCAACCGAACTGGATCGTGTGATTCCTGCTGGTCAGGCATGGTTTCGCTCGGAGTGAGGGAAACATGCGGCGTCTTGTGTCCGCTTGATGGTCGAGGGGTGCGCTGTGGCGTCGGTGCTGGGAATGTTGGAGGAGCGGGAGGCGGCTGCCCGGGTCCGGGTGGAAGGGCTGCGGGAGGAAGTCGCGCGGCTGACTGAGGTATTGGAGGCCGCGGAGATCGAGCTGGACCGGCGGGTGATCGCGCGGGAGGAGCTGGTCGAGGCCCTGGCTGTCTCTGCGGCTGAGTCCACTGCCGGGGCCGGGGCGGAGCGGGAACCCGTGTCCTCTCCCGTGCGGGGCTCGACGGTGCCGCCCTGGCGGGACGGGTTGCCGGTGACGGTGCTGGCGCCGGATTATCAGCGGCTTCTGGGTGTGCTGGAGGAGGGGCGATCAGCGGGCAGAGGGCCGCTGAAGGCCAGGGAGATCGCGGTGGAGCTGGGCTTGGAGACAACGCCGGCGAAGGTCGAGGGGCTGCGCTCGAAGGCCAGGCGTCTGGCGGAGCGCGGGTGGCTGGCGCAGGAGTCGTCAGGGACGTTCAGCGCTGTCCGGCGGTCCGTGGCCTTGCCAGACGCCGACCCATCCGCGTGATCATCGACCATCGGATCATCGCTTCGCTGGTAGCGGGCAGAGATTCGTAATCCCTCGCCAGGCGGCGGGAGTTCATCAGCCATGCGAATGTGCGCTCTGCCACCCAGCGCCTGGGCAGCACCACGAATCCCTTCATGTCGTCGGTGCGCTTGACGATCTGCAGGGTGAGGGCGAGTTTCTGCCGGCACCAGTCGACGAGGTCGCCGGTGTAGCCGCCGTCGGCCCAGACGAGGGTGATGTCGCGGTGCAGGCGGTGCAGCCGGGTCAGCAGGCCCGCGGCGGCGTCCCGGTCGCCGATGTTCGCGGCGGTGACCGCGACGACCAGGAGCAGGCCGAGGCAGTCGGTCACGATGTGCCGCTTGCGGCCCGGCACCTTCTTCCCGCCGTCGTAGCCGCGTGAGGCGGCCGGCACCGTCGCGGCGGCCCGTACCGACTGCGCGTCGATGATTCCGGCCGTGGGCTCGGCCTCACGGCCCTCGCGCTCACGCACCCGACCGCGCAGCCGGTCATGGAACTCGGTGATCAGCCCGTGCTCGCGCCAGCGGCGGAAGAAGGCGTAAACACGGCCCCAATCGGGGAAGTCCGCGGGCATCGCTCGCCAGGAGATCCCGCCCGCGACCAGATACCGGACCGCGTCCAACATCTGACGGTGGCAGTAGCCCTCGGGCTGTCCGCCCCGCCCCTGAAGCCAGGCCGGCACCGGCAGCAACGGCCGGATGGCCGCCCACTCCGCGTCCGTCATGTCCGACGGATAGCGGCGGACCCGGTCCGGATGATCGGCCGCATTCCCGTACACGTGCGCGAGGCAATCACACGATCGGGAGCCGAAGTTGAGAACAGCGGGCGTAAGCGCGTACAACTGCGACAACAGGGCCTCCTGGTACTGCTCGGTTCGGTTCGCACCTCCGAGCTACCAAGGGGCCCTGCCTTCATGCGCCGACCGACAGAACATCACCCCGGCGAGAAACCTGTTCGACCTGAACGTTCCATGATCGGTTGAGATACGGCTTCTCAAGGCTGAACACCTGAGTTGGCCACAAGCGAACAAGTTCCCTCGGTTCTGGCGGGTCACGTGACGTTCCCTGCCCTTGCACGCGTCGCGACCCACAGGACTATGTGTGATCGGGGAGCATGATCGACGTGCTTATCGCAGAGTATTGAGGACCTGTTTCCGCACCTGAGCCCAGTGGCCGTCGATCGGGTGGAGTCCGATGGTGTGTCCGCGACGTTGTCCGTACGGTCTTCCGCGCCGGCCGCAGCGTGTTCCGGCTGCGGCGCCCGGTCTGCGCGGGTTCACGGCCGCTACCGCCGTTCGTTGGCGGACTCTCCGGTCGCCGGGCGCGGGGTGAAGGTTGTGGTGACGGTGCGCCGTTTTAAATGCGTCAACGACGCGTGCTGCCAGACGACGCTCAGCGAACAGGTCCCGGACCTCACCTCGCCGTTCGCCAGGCGGACGCCGACGCTGACGAAGGCGCTGGTGTCGATCGCGCTGGCGCTGGCGGGCCGGGCCGGAGCCCGGCTCGCCACCCGGTTTGGTATGCCGTGCGGCCGTGACCTGCTCATCAAGCTGATCCGCGCGCAGCCCGCGCCCGAGGTCCCGAAGGTGACCGTGCTCGGCGTCGATGACTTCGCGACCCGGCGCCGTCACTCCTTCAACACCATCCTGATCGACAATGGAAACGCACCGGCCAATCGACGTGCTGCCGGACCGCGAAGCCCAGACGCTGGCCGATTGGCTGGCCGCGCATCCGGGCGTCGAGATCGTGTGCCGGGACCGGGGCGGCGCCTACGCTGAGGACGTCCGGGCAGGCGCACCGAACGCTACGCAAGTCGCAGATCGCTTCCATTTGTGAAGAACCTGTGTGAGGCGGCGCAGAAGACGGTCGTGGCACACCACGGCTGCCTGCGTCAGGCAGCCCGTGCCGAGGCCGAAGTCCAACTCGAGGAACACGCGCCCGCGCCGGAACTCCCCGGCCCGCCGAGCCGGAACTACCCGCTGGCCGACCGGACTCGACAACGCTACGCCGACGTGCGGGAATGCCTGGCCCGCGGCTTGTCCAGGGCGGCGGTCGGCCGCGAGTTGAACCTCGACATCCAGACCGTGCGCCGCTTCGCCGACGTCGCCATCGTCGAGGAACTGTTGGCCAAGGCCGAGCGCCGGTCCAGTCGACTGGACCCTTGGCGCGACGTGGTCAACCAGTACTGGAACGCCGGAGTGACCAATGCTCAGGACATCACCACCGAACTGCGCGTCCTGGGCTTCACCGGCAGCGTCCAGATCGTCCGCCGCTACCTGAGGCCACTACGACCGCACGGCGACGGACGCAAACGCGGCCCCGGAAAGTCCGCGCCGACCACACCGGCGATCCCCAAACCGCGCCAGGTCAGCCGCTGGACGCTCACCCATCCCGATCACCTCGACCAAGACGATGCGCTCGGGCTGAAAACCGCGGAGCGTCACCAGCTGCGCCACGAATCCGCCGACCGACCAGCCGAGCAGGTCGACCTCGTCGAGGCCCAGAGCCGTCAGGAAGTCGAACGCCGACTCGGCCATGCCCTCCCTGGTCGTCGGTACGTCGCCGGTGCTCTCACTGACGCCGGCGTTGTCGAAGTCGATGATCCGCCGGTCCTGGGCGAGGACTTCGAGGAAGGCGGGGTCCCAGTGGTCGAGGGTGCCGCGGAAGCGCTGCAGCAGGACCAGCGGGGGTACCGGGGCGTCCTTGCCGAAGTCCCGGTAGGCGTATCGGGCGAGACGGCCCTTCACGTGGCCATGAACACGAGAGGAACCGCGACATGTCCGATCTCTTGGGCCACGCACTCGGTGCTCACGGCGTCGCGACCGCTGACGCCGAGTGCGGTCGATGCACGTACAGGGCTCCGCGGGTGGGCTCCTGTGGGGGTGTTGCTGTGGACGCGGTACCCGACTGAGGGGTGCACCCGAACGCTGGTCGCGAGAGTCACGGTGTTCATACAGGTCAGGTGCAGGAAGCTTTACCACCCAGCAGGCGAAGTATCCGTCGGCGAGATCCGTCCCCGATGGCGGACGGGCAGGAGATCGCCGGCAAGCTCAAGCCCGTTCCCCAACATCTCGTCGTTCCGTGTGCCGCGTCCCGGTCCAGCGTTTCGCGGGCTTGTCCGCGCAGCCGCAGCACATCTGCCGGCGCTGCGGCCGTCAGGCCCCCTACCACCCTGGGGGCTCCACGCGGGCGCCCATTCACCTTGCCGTAATGCATCACGAGACGACGTCTCGCATATTGACCTCGACTCAGACGTCTCCTATGGTTGAGGTACTTCTCGAAAGGACGGGACCAGCATGAGGCCAGTCGCTCTGATCGGCGTCCTGCTCGTGTCATGCGCCGGCCGCCGGACCTACGACGAGCCGCTCAGCTACTTCCCTCCCCGGGAGGGACTGCGCCCCGGCACGGCTGTCGGCGAGCCTCAGACTCCCTTCTGAGTGCAGTTCGTCGCCGCGCGACGAGCCCCCGCCACACCGAACGTCCGTCGTCCGCCGTGTCTTCGCCGACGGGCTGTGCCATCACATTTTCGAGGAGTGCATCATCGTGACCACCACTGTCGACCTTCAGCCGATCTCCGGGCCTTCCGCCTGGCGCGGCGACGAGCTGTCGAAGTCCACTGACTGGATCTACGTACTCAGCGACGCCGAGCGCACCGAACTGGAAGACCTGGGACGGCGCTTCGTCGCCGACAACCCAGACCTGCGCACCGTCACCGCCGCCAACTACCCCTTCGACGCCTGTCGCGCCCTCAACGACGAGTGCGCCCGCCAGATGGACGCCGGCCGGGGCTTCGTCCTGGTGCGCGGGCTGCGCACCGAGGAGTACGGCGACCCCATGGCCGCGGCCATCTTCTTCGTCATGGGCCTGCACCTCGGCCAGCCGATCGGGCAGAACCAGCGGGGCGACCTGCTCGACCACGTGATCGCCACGTCGAACATGACGCTGTCCGACGAGGGCGCGCTGCCCTCCCGCGTACGCGACCGGCTCCCGTTCCACTCGGACAGCTCCGACGTGGTCGCCCTCATGTGCCTGCGCGGCGCCAAGGAGGGCGGAGCCTCCAGCCTGGTCAGCGGCACTACGATCTACAACGAGATGCTGCGCCGCCGGCCGGACCTCGCTGCGCGGCTCTTCGACACCTACCACTGGGACTGGCGGCGTCAGGACCCCGACTCCCCGGAACTCACGTACACCTCGCCGATCATCAGCCACGTCAACGGCGTCTTCAGCACCTACGCGGGCAACTCGATGATCTTCAGCGCCCAGGAGTACCCCGGCGTCCCCCAACTGACGCTTGACCAAGCCGCGGCCATCACCCTCTTCGACGAGATCTCGCAGGAGCCCGGCCTGCCGATCGACATGGCTTTCCAGCCGGGGGACGTGCAGTGGCTGCTCAACTACGCCGCACTGCACTCGCGCACCAGCTACATCGACCACCCGGAACCGGAGCGCCGCCGACACCTGCTGCGTCTGTGGCTCAAGCGCGACGTCGGCCGGCCGCTGGCCCCCCGGTTCGGCAAGCATGTCGTCGTGATGGGTGAGCCCACTACACCCCTGGTGCCCGGCGGCCGGTTCCGCATCGCCGACGCCGTCACCGTCAATGACGACTGGGGAGTGTGACGCATCGCCCTCCCGGTGAAGGCCGCGCCTCTCGGACAGGGGCCGCTCGACCAGCGCCGCTGACCGTCGGGGTGCCGCCCTGGAGAAGTACCGACCGCCGCAGCCATAGCGACCCTATGGCTGCGGCGGTCGTTTTCCACAGCCACGAGGTTCACGAGCGCGCCCACGCAGCCGGGTCAAGTACGTCGAGCGGCCCGTCGGCTCACGGCCGACGGGTCGGTGATCTCCACACGCCGGGCCTGGATCCGGGCGCGAGCTGGGTGACGTACATCGGTCGCCGGCGGACCTGGGCCGTGTGTACGGCCTTGATCCTGGTCGGCGACGAGTTCGGGGTCCCTCACCGACGGCGACGGCGCGTCGGGCATGGATCACAGCCTCCAGGCCCGACGCGCAGCCCCTCGACGGTCGCTCCGGGAACGGTGACCGGCAGGCAGCACGGGCGTGCTGCCAGGTCGTACGCGCCACGGAGGGCCGGCTACGAGCGGGTTCCGTAAGGGATGAGCAGATTCGCCGCCGTCTTCACAGTGATCTCCTCCGCGGTGACGCCGGGGGCGGTCTCGACGAGGAGAAGGCCGTCGTCGGTGACGTCGAGGACGCCGAGGTCGGTGATGATCCGCTCCACGCAGCCCTTTCCGGTGAGCGGCAGGTCGCACTCCCGCACGATCTTCGGGGTGCCGTCCTTGGCGGTGTGGGTCATGGTGACGATCACCCGGCGGGCACCGTGCACGAGGTCCATGGCGCCGCCGATACCGGTCACCATCCTGCCGGGGATCGCCCAGTTGGCGAGGTCACCGCGTTCGGAGACCTGCATGGCGCCGAGCACTGCCGCGTCGATGTGGCCGCCGCGGATCATGCCGAACGACAGGGCGGAGTCGAAGTAGGCCGCGCCCGGCAGGACGGTGACGGTCTCTTTGCCCGCGTTGATCAGGTCCGGGTCGACCTCGTCCTCGTACGGGAAGCGGCCGGTGCCGAGGATGCCGTTCTCCGACTCCAGCACGACGTGGACACTCTCGGGCAGGTGGTTGGGGATCAGCGTCGGCAGCCCGATGCCCAGGTTGACGTACTCGCCGTCGCGCAGCTCGCAGGCCGCGCGGGCGGCCATCTCGTCCCGTTTCCAGGCCATCAGACCCGCACCTCCCTGGGCGTCACCGTGAGGTTCTCGATCTTCTTGTCGGCGGCCTGCTCGGGGCTGAGGGCCACCACGCGCTGGACGAAGATGCCCGGCAGATGGACGTGGTCGGGGTCGATCGCGCCCGGTTCGACGAGCTCCTCCACCTCGGCGATCGTGATACGGCCCGCCATGGCGGCGAGGGGGTTGAAGTTGCGGGCGGACTTGTTGAACACGAGGTTGCCGTGCCGGTCGCCCTTGGCCGCCCGCACCAGGGCGAAGTCGGTGGTGATGCCGTGTTCCAGGACGTACGCGGTGCCGGCGAAGTCGCGGACCTCCTTGGCCGGTGAGGCGACGGCGACACCGCCCCCGCCGTCGTAGCGCCAGGGCAGCCCGCCGTCGGCGACCTGGGTGCCGACCCCGGCCGGGGTGTAGAAGGCCGGGATGCCGCAGCCCCCTGCCCGCAGCCGCTCGGCGAGGGTGCCCTGCGGGATCAGCTCCAGCTCGATCTCGCCGCCCAGGTACTGGCGGGCGAACTCCTTGTTGCCGCCGATGTAGCTGCCGGTGACCCGGGCTATCCGGCCCGAGGCGAGGAGCATTGCGAGGCCGGATTCTCCCGCCCCGCAGTTGTTGGAGACGACGTCGAGTCCCGTGATGCCGGCGTCGTGCAGGGCCTGGATCAGGGCCCCAGGGATTCCGCTGAGTCCGAAGCCGCCGACGGCGAGGGACGCCCCGTCCGGGACGTCCGCCACCGCCTCGGCCGCGGAAGCGACCATCTTGTCCATCCGCCCGCCCACTTTTCTGCAGGGCGAGGGCGCCCTGCGCTGATTGGTTGTTCGCTCAGCAGTTGTCACTGAGTAGCTGTCGCCGGTGTGCTGTTCGCTGAGTGACATGAAAGGTCCGGTCGGTGCCGGGATCCGGGGCGCTACGCCTGCAGCTCGGTCAACAGCCGGCGGTAGACGCGCGCGTAGGCGGTCAGCTGCCCCAACGACAGGGCATCTCGACGGGGATCATCGGCGGCTGGCTTCGCCTGCGGGCCGAGGCGCACGGTCTCGACGCCGTGAGCACGCAGTACGACGCCGTCGGTCGATCCCGTCCAGCCGGTGACCGGCGGCGGCTGCGCACCGAACTCGTCGAGCCAGGCCGCCCGCGCGGCCGTCACCACCGGGGCGTCGGCCGGCGTCGCCGCTGCTGCCGCGACCGGCTCGGCCTCCACCTCGACCGCGCAGTCGCGCAGCGCCGACTTCGCGCACCGTGCCCGCAGCCGGTCGGCCAGCTCGGACGCCAGCGCCGTCGGTTCGACCCGGTCACCTGCGACGACGTAGAGATCGATCCGCAGCTGGGCCGGCAGCAGGTCCGGCTTGTCCGGCCATCCCCCGCTGATCGCGCCGATGCCGCACGCCCGGCCGGTCTGTCCCGTCCGCGCGTCGGCGGCCAGGTAGTCCGTGCGCCAGCGGGCCAGCTCCTCCAGGACGACGCCGGCCTGGGCGACGACTCCCCCGGGGGGCGTGGCGGACTCCGCCGCCATCGCCGCCCCGGAGCGGCCGGTCACCGTGACCGTCAGGTAGAACGCGCCCGGCTCGTGCCACAGCAGGGTGGGCGGGCCGCACTTGGCGACGACCGCCGACCGCGGCAGTGGGTACGAGTCGGCGTAGGCATCCAGCCCTGTGGTCCCGCCGGCGCGGCGGTGCGTGCCGGAGCCGGCGAGCAGCAGCCGTCCGGCGCCCGCCTCGGCGAACGCGACCAGCGCGGCCGCCGCCGGCCCGCGGGCGACCCCGAGACCGAAGCCGGTCACCACGTCGCCGTCCACGGCGAGCGGAGCGACGGACGCGGCGTTGCCGGTGACAAGCGGGTTGTGTGCCCCGCCGTCGTCCAGCGACGTGTCGAGATGGGAGTACAGCAGCGGCCCGGCCCCGTGCGTGGCGATCAGGCTGCCGCCCGCGGGGCCGTGCTCCACCACCTGCCACTCGACGTGCGGCCACCGGTCGGCGCACCAGGCGCGCAGCCGGTGGGCCGCCGTCCGTTCCGCGCCACGTGGCGCGGGGGTCGCGTCGAGCAGGCGCAGGACGTCAAGCAACTGCTGTCTCAAAAACGTCCCCAGTCGTCGGACGCCGGACGCCACACGTCGATGTTGCGCGGGTCGGCCGGCATCCTGCGGGCCCGGTGCGTCTCGTGCTCCTCCGGCGTGAACACCCGGTGCCGGTCGCACAGTTCGAACCGCGGGCCGAAGCGCGTGTCGTGCAGGTAGAAGGCGATCGACGTCGACGCCGAGTGGTTGACGATGTCGGAGGCGATCGGCGCGCCCTTGTACAGCGCGCGGGCGCGCATCCGCATGACGTGGTCGAGGCTCTTCATCGCGAAACACAGGTGCGCGACGTAGTGCTCCTTGTTGTTCTGCACCGCGAGGCTGTGGTGGTAGCGGTCCTCGCCGCGGAAGAACGTGGTCGAGCCGACGACGTAGTCCGAGGGTACGAACTTCAGGATGTTCTGGTAGAAGTCCAGCGACTCCTCGTACTTCGCGGTGGCGATGAAGGGGTGCACCAGGTCGAGCGGCCGGATCTCGGTGTGCGGCGGCTCGGCGTACTCCTGGAACTCGGTGAACAGCTCGATGACGAGACCGTTCGGGTCCTTCACGGCGAAGCCGTTGTCGCACAGCGCCTGCTGCCGCTCCTGCAGCTGGAGGACCTCCAGGCCGGCGTCGAGGACGCTCTTGTGCAGCTGGTCGAGGACCTCCTCGCTCTCCACGCTGTAGCCGACGGCGGTCGTCCACCCGTCGGTCCGCTCGGGCGCGTTGATCAGCTCGATCGCGTGGTGCTCGATGTCGGCGCGCAGGTAGGCGTACTCGTCCGTACGCTGCTCCAGCTGCAGTCCGACGTGGTACTCGAGGAAGTCGATCGTGGCCTGCATGTCCGGAACCTCGATCCGGGCGTACTCCATGCCGTACGGGGCGTGCGGGCGGGTGCTCACTGGGGATGTCCTTCCTGCAGCGAGCGACGGACGCTCGGCGTACTCGAACGAGGTGATGGCCTGTCGGCCGATGACCGGTCGCCAGCGCGTGTGCACGAAGTTCTCGTGGGACTCGCTGCCGAGATAGGCGAGCAGGTCGTCGCGGCTGTCGAAGTCGACGGCCATGGTGTGGGTGAAGGTCTGGTCGCGGGTGCTGATGTTCTCGCCGAGGACGAAGCCGCGCATTGCCGGGTATCGGTCCGGGAAGGTGCGCAGCTCGGCCAGCACGGACTCCCGCGTGGCCTGGTCGACGCCGTCGTCGAAACGGAAGGACAGGGTGTGTCGGATCATCGGGTCACCGTCCGTCGCCGGCTAGAGGATGAAGCTGAGCCGGGCGCCTGCCGCCAGCGACTCGTGGCCGAGGATCGAGCGCCGCAGCCGGAAACGCAGTCCGTCCTCGGCCGGCACCAGTACGTGCTCGTACCAGCCGACGTAGGCGTCGAAGTGTCCGTCGCGGGCGCGGTGCACCACGAAGGACGCGGCCACCCGGAAGGAGTCCTCGGTGTGCTCGGACAGCCGCACGTTGGACACCAGCCGGTGCGTGCGCGAGTGGGGGTTCTCGGCGTGCGCCTTGCGGGACTTCATGCGCTTGACGCGGGCGAGGATCAGGTCCCAGTCGTCGTCGACGAAGGATCCGGTCTCGTGCGGGGACCAGCCGGGGCGGTAGTCGGTGGTCGGGATCTCGTAGCGGGCGCCGGGCTCGAAGAGGGCCAGCCAGCCGTCGTAGTTCCAGTGATCGAGGATGTCCGCCTCCGCGTAGAGGAAGTCCTCCACCTCGGGCCGGGTGATGGTGCGTCCCCCGCATCGCACGGAGTGGGTGTTGGTGATCGCGCTCATCGCACGTCCCTTCCCACGAGGAAGGACGCCGGACGCCGGCCATGGACCTGGAGGCCGTTGTCGAGCCCGACGGCTTCGATCCAGTGCCGCCAGAAGCCCCGCATCGCGCCCTCGTCGATCGACCTGCCCTGCACACCCTTGACCTCGTCGGCCATGCCGCGCGACATGTCGCTGTAGTCCAGCTCGGGCGCGGCGGTGTCGGCCGTGGCCTGGATGCCGCGCTGGACCGCCTCGTACGCCTCGATGTCGTCCGGCGTGGCGAGCCCGCCCGGGCCGACGAAGCTGACGACCGTCTTCATGCGCAGGGCGCGGGTGTCCGGGTCCTCGTTGCGGGGCACCAGCTGCCAGGCGCGCACGTCGGTCTGGTCGGGCGCCACCGGCTCCAGTTGCCGGATCGACAGGCCCTCGATGTCGAACAGCAGCAGGTTAGGGAACACGAACAAAATGTGGCTCTCGTCGGCCACGTGATGCGCTCGCTTCTCCCCCAGCCGCTGTGTCATCTCGGCTCGGTGGGCCTCGGTGCGCACCCGCTCGGCCTCGCCGAAGCGCGGTTCCCACTCCATGCTGATCCGTCCGCCGTGCCCGGTGAGGACCAGCAGCCCGTGGCCGTTGCCGAGGTTGTAGGCGTACTGGTTGTCGTCGGTGACGGCGTAGCCGCTCTCGCGGAGGTAGCCCACGAACGTGTTGTGCGTCGGCGCGAAGTGGTATCCGTCCATCGCGTTCTCGACGGCGAGTTTCCAGTTGCCCCGCACGCTGTACTTCTGTGTGCCGGTCAGTGTGGTCATGCCGCCGACGTGCTGCTGTTCGATCATCGTCATGTAGTCGGCGGCATCGCCGAGGTGTTCGAGCAGCGGCGGAACGTCCGGATCGAAGGCGACGAAGACGAATCCCTCGTGGATCTCCAGGCGCGGCACGCCGCGCAGCCCCATGGACGCCTTGAACTCGTCGCTCGACTCGTACGCGTCGGCGTCGGGGATCGCGGCGAGGTCACCGTTGTTACGGAATGTCCAGGCGTGGTAGAAGCACTGGAAGAGCCTGGTCGAGCCCTCGCTCTCGCGGCACAGCACCGTGCCGCGGTGCGGGCAGGAGTTCAGGAAGGCGTGCACCTCGCCGGCGGTGTCCCGGCAGAAGATCAGCGGCCGGCCGCCGAGGGTGCGGACCTTGAAGTCGTTGGGGTTGGGGATCTCGGTCTCGTGGCCGAGGTAGAGCCAGGTGTGTGTCCACACCCAGCCGCGTTCCCGGGTGAAGATCTCCGCGCTGCGGTAGGCCTCGCGGTTGACCCGGAAGGTGAGCAGGTCCCAGTCCTCGACGATCATCGGTTCTGGGACGGTCCGGGGGTTGCTTCCCATTACGGCGTTTGCCTCTCACAAGTCCCGACCCGAGCGGCGTGCTGTGAGACGCCATCTCGTATGTCGCATCAGCTTCCACTAGCACACGCGGCGATGTCAAGCAATCACCTGATGGTTGACACCCTGGACCGACGCCGTCATCATGCATTCCACGTTCCGCATTAGAAGACGCCATCTCGCATACTGTGCGACCGTGTGAAGGGCAAGAAGCCCGTGCCGTACGTCATCACTCAGGCATGTCTCGACGTCATGGACAAGTCCTGCATGGAGGAGTGCCCGGCCGACTGCATCTACGAGGGCGACCGGATGCTCTACATCCAGCCCGACGAATGCGTCGAGTGCGGGCGCTGCGAACCCGTCTGCCCACAGATCTCGATCTTCCACCACGAGGACCTGCCGGCCGAGTCCCAGCAGGCCGAGCGCATCAACGCCGAGTTCTTCACCCTCGGAATCGTCGGAGCCGAGCCGCTCGGGTCGCCCGGCGGCGCGCGCAAGGTCGGCCGGGTCGGCCACGATCACCCCGAGGTGGGAGCGTGAGTGGCCTCCCGACCGCCAGGGGCGAGGGCTCCGAGGTGTCTGTCGATCTGCTCGTCATCGGCGCCGGCCCGACGGGGCTGTATGGCGCGTACTATGCCGGCTTCCGCGGCCTGAGCGTCGCGGTCGCCGACGCGCTGCCCGAGGTGGGCGGCCAGATCGCCGCGCTGTACCCCGAGAAGCTCGTCTACGACGTGGCCGGCTTCCCCGCCGTCCGCGGCCAGGACCTGGTGGACCGGCTGGCCGAGCAGGCCGGGCGGTGGAACCCGACCTACCTGCTCGGGCACGGGGTCATCCGCCTCGACGACGCGGGCGGGGGCATCGTCGCCACCACCGACGCCGGCGCGCGGATCACCGCGGGGGCGGTGCTCGTCTGCGGCGGGATCGGCAACTTCGTCCCCCGCGAGCTCCCGGTGGGCTCCGACTACCTGGGCCGGGGGCTCCGGTACTTCGTGCCGCGCCTGGACGAACTCGCCGGACAGGACGTCGTGGTGGTCGGCGGCGGGGACTCCGCGCTGGACTGGGCGCTGTCGCTGGAGCCGATCGCCTCGTCGGTGACGCTGGTGCACCGGCGTACGCGGTTCCGGGCCCACGAACGCACCGTCGAGCAGGTGCACGCATCCTCCGTGCGAGTCCTGACGCCCTACGAGGTCGAGAAGATCTCCGGCGACGGGGCGGTGTCGGAGGTCGTGGTCGCGGGCTCCGGGGGCGACCGGATCAGCCTGCCCGCCCGATGCGTGGTCGCCGCGCTCGGTTTCCTCGCCGATCTCGGCCCCATCGAGCAGTGGGGACTGGAGCTGCGCCGCCGGCGCATCCTCGTGGACCGCACGATGCGCACAAACCGGGAACGCGTCTTCGCGGCCGGCGACATCGCCGACCACGACGGCAAGGTCAGCCTGATCTCGATCGGCTTCGGCGAGGCGGCCCTCGCCGTCAACCACATCGCCTCCCTGCTCGACCCGGCACGCTCTCTCACACCGGGACACTCCTCCGACATATGAGGTCGTCGCACCAAGTCGGCGACCTGACGCGGGGGGGGGGGGGGGGGGGGGGGGGGGGGGGGGGGGGGGGGGGGGGGGGGGGGCGGGCGGGGGGGGGGGGGGGGGCGGCCCGCGCCGCCCCCCCCCCCCCCCCCACG